>NZ_JBHTKH010000001.1:0-905271 GCF_042676085.1 Terrabacter terrigena | reverse complement strand
GACCTGCTCCGGCTCAACTCGATGTTCCAGCCCCGCATCCCCGGTGACGAGCACCCCGGCCTACCCGCCGACTCGCCGGAGGCGCGGCTCCAAGGGGGTCGTGTTCCGGTCGGGTCCTCTTCGCACGCATGAGGCCCCTCGACCTTTGACGGGTCGAAGGGCCTCGTGAGCTCTTGGAACGCGGTCAGCCGCGGTGGCCACCCGCGTCGGCGGTGATGGTCTTGAGGTCCTTGCTCACCTCGAGCCGCACGCTCGTGCCAGCCTTGGTGCCGAAGACGTCGTACGAACCGTCAGGATCCATGCGTACCGATGCGACGGTGACCGCCGAGTCGTTCGCCGTGACTGCCGTGGTGACCTTGGACAGCTCGGCGCCGGTGACGGGGGTGTCGTTGCTGCCGCCTCCGCCGTGGTGCCCCCCGTCGTGGCCGCCGGCGGTGATGGTCTTGAGGTCCTTGGACACCTCGAGCATGACGTCCGCGCCAGCCTTGGTGCCGAAGACGTCGTACGAGCCGTCCGGATCCCTGCGGGCGGACGTCACTGTGACGGTCGAGTCGTTTCCCTTGACCGCCGAGGTGACCTTGGACAGCTCGTCACCGGTGACGGGGGTGTCGTTGTTGGGGTTGGCGGACCCGTTCTGCGAAGTCGCCGTCGCCGTGGGTGTCGTCGACGCGGCGTTCGACAAGACTGCGCCCGTGCCGATGAGACCTGCAGCAGCGACGATCGCCGCGATGCCCGTGACTACCCTGTTGTTACGCATTTCTGACTCCTATCGTCAGTTCGTGGCGGTCGGAGTCGACCGTTGCCAAGAGACTCACGGGCTCCCCTATGCCGACGCTGTGCACGGATTGGCAGGCGTTTATGGGTATCGGCCGCCGCTGCTGCAACGTTGGTCATCTGGTGCCGAGGCCGGCCTCCCCGCTCGGCTGTCGGGCGCGCTGTGGTGGGCACGGCCGGAAAACCACAGGCGAGGCACAGGGGCGGACGGGGGACGGCACAGCGCTCACGAAGAGGGTTGTGTGAGGGATCGGCGCTGCGACGCCCGGCCACCGACCGGACGCCACCCGAACCCTGACGCAAACCGAGGTGCCTCCGTGAACGGCCTCCTGCTCGCACTGCTGACGCCGCTCGGCCCCCTCGCACTGCTCCTCCTCATGACAGTGGCTTTCGCCGAGACGGGGCTCCTCGCCGGATTCCTCCTGCCGGCAGACACCCTGCTCGTCAGTGCAGGAGTTCTCGTCGCCGCCGGTGCGCTTCAGCTTCCCGTATGGCTTTCCCTGGCAGCCGTCATACTCGCCGCTGTCGCAGGAAACCACGTGGCCTACCTCGTCGGGCGCCGACTCGGGGCTCGGCTGGAGAATGGGCACACATCGCGATTCATCTCCGCCCAGCGGGTGGACAGTGCCCGCGCGATGTTCGACCGGCACGGGGCGAAAGCCGTTGTCCTGTCGCGGTTCGTGCCCCTGGTCCGCACCCTCACACCCGTCGTGGCCGGCGTCACGGGCATGGACCTGCGGCGTTTCCTCGGCCACAGTCTTGCCGGTGCCACGGCTTGGGCGACATTGATGTTCGGCGGGGGCTACTGGCTCGGGGCAATCCCCGTCGTGTCCGCCCACCTGGAGCTGATCGTGCTCTCGACGGTGGGCATTCCCGCCTTGCCCGCTCTGGCTGCGCTGCTGCGCCGTCGACTCCGGTGCAAGCTCCGGGGAGACCAAGGCGTTGGCGTCGCTGTCTAAGCGGTGTCAGACGTGCCGAGCGTCATCACCGACAACGCCGGCGGTGCCAGTCGGGCGCTGGAACACCTCGCGCGGCAGGCCACTCCAGCCTCACGTGGTCTCCGGTCCACAGGCCTCGTAACCCGACGGCATGCTGTGGCGTGCGTGCCGAACCGTGGGCGCCGAGCCGGGCTCCGGGTGCGCCAGATCGGCCCCTTCGCGCCGACCGCGGAGGGGGTGTCTGCGCGCGCGCTCCGTCGTTCAGGCGTCAGCGTCTGCACCCGCGTCGAGGCGAGGTGCCGAGCGGAGCGCCGGCCACGGTGGTGAGCCCTGGCGTGAGGAGGTCGGCGATCTGGGTGTTGTCGAAGCCGATGACGCTGACGTTGGCGGGGATGCGGACCAGGAGCCGGGTGAGCCCCCTGGAACAGCCCGATGGCCAGCTGATCGTCGTCGCAGCTGACGGCGCTGGTCGGGCTGGCGAAGACGACCTGAGCCGCCGGCCGAGGGCTCACTGCGGCCAATCATGGCGTGCTCGACGTTGTTGCCCTCCAGTCGCACGGGCCGCAAGATGGCGCATGGGGAGCTGGGCTCTTGCAGGTCAGCCTCCGACCCACCATCAGCGTCCTACGGACTTCTGAGCGGTGCGTGCGCTCGCGTCGCGGACGAGGCCGAGTGCAGCAAGGTCTCTTGGCCACTGCGGCGTGTCTGGACGGCGGAGGCCCGTAGATGATGTCCGGCTGAGGGGGAACAGGGCGGTTGACCTCGAGCGTCCGTGGGGAGATCGCGGGGAAGTTCGGCGTGCGCTGCAAACCCGTACGTCAGCGAAATGCCTTGTCCAGACTGTAAATCCGGCGCGAAAACCTCAAAGGTTCGAATCCCTCACCTGCCACCTGTGTGATGTCTCAGGAGATTTCGGCGACAGTGGCCTACGGAAACGTAGGGCCACTGTTGGTTTTCGGGGGTGTGCCTGAGGGGCTCCTGGTTGGTTGGTAGTCACGGCTGCAGTCGAGGACGAGTCGCGCAGGATCTCGGCGGTGCTCGCGTCGATGATGGTGATGTCGAGGTCCTGGATCAGGAGCCGGACCTAGGTTCCGGCGTGGGTTCGGCCGATGCTGATGTGTGCAGGCGCCAGGTGTAGCGAGGTCGTCAGCGGGACAGCTTGGGAAGAACCTCACGGCCGAAGACGTCGATCCAGTCGCGCTGATTGCGCCCGACATTGTGCAGGTACACCCGGTCGAACCCGAGGTCGACGAAGCGCTGGATCTCGGCCCTGTGAAGATCCGGGTCGGATGAGATGACCATGCGGCCCTTGAAATCCTCAGGCCGCACCAGCTTGGCCATCTGCTCGAAGTCCTGAGGGCTGCGGATGTCGGCCTTCGGGAACTTCATCCCACCGTTCGGCCACTCCGCCATAGCGTTCAGCAGGGCCTCTTCATCAGTCTCTGCCCACGACAGGTGGAGTTGGAGGATCCGCGGCATCAAGCTCGCGTCCTTGCCAGCTTCGCGGGCACCCTCTTCGAACTCGGCGAAGAGGGCGGCGATCTTCTCCAGCGGGGCACCGACTGTGATGATGCCATCCGCATACATCCCGGTTTTCTTGGCGTTGATGGGCCCGGCAGTGGCAACGAGGATCGGCGGAGCCTGCTCAGGCATCGTCCAGAGGCGGCACGTCTCCATGCTGAAGAACTCACCGGAGAACTTGGTGTCGCGGCCCTTGATCGACGCCGCGAAGAGCTTGTTCATGAGGTCGATGGCTTCCCACATCCGCCGCGACCGCTCCCCGGCTTCCGGCCAGTAGCCGGGCACCACATGTTCGTTCAAGGCCTCCCCGGTCCCGAGGCCCAGCCACGAGCGACCCGGGTACATCGCCTCGAGCGTGGCCGCCGCCTGCGCGACGACCGCGGGGTGGAACCGGAAGGAAGGACACGTGACGCCGGGGCCCATGTCGCCGACCGTGCGCTCTCCGACGGCAGCCAACACGTTCCACACGAAGGAGGACTGGCCCTGCTGAGGCACCCAGGGTTGGAAATGGTCGGCCGCCATGCACCCTGAGAAGCCGTTCGCCTCGGCGAAGGCGGTCAGCTCCACGGCCTCGCGCGGGTCGAACTGCTCGAGCATCGCCGCGTACCCGACGGTGAGGGATCCGTCCGGCGTCATGGCGTGGGTCGACCTGCTCATGCCGTGGCCCCCTCGAAGGTCGGAACCGGCAGGACGCGCACCACATCGACACAGCGGTCAAGAGCGCTGACCAAGTGGCCCCGCCGCGGTGCCCCGACCGCCACCCGCACGCGCAGGTGAGAGATCTGGCCGCCGCTGCCCTCGTAGGTGAGGGACTGCACCCGCGCGTGGCGGTGGTGCAGTGTCGAGATCACGCGCAGCAGGCTGGCATCCCCGCTCCGCACGTCGATCTCGAGGAGCAGGTCGGGCTGGAGCTTCGGAGTCTCGGTCGGTGCCGGCATGTCAGATGCCTTCCAGGTCGTGGGGGAGACGAGAAATCCCCGGGCCCGGGTCGGGCATCGGGAAACGCGAGTGTGCACTGGCCGGGCCAGCGAGCACACGCAGTTGGGATGATGCGCAGGTCTTGCGTCACGGCGCGCAGGCTGCTCCACGCGCCGCTCGGGGGTCAAGAGCGTGTCGAAAACTGAGACGGGACAAGGGAAATCGGGTCGATGCCTCATGCCCGGACATCCGGCAGCAGGTCCGCGAACTCGTCGAGGAACCGGTCGACCATCGCGACCTCGGTGGTGTCCAGAGTGTGTCGTGGGCGGCGGCAGTAGGGGTCGTCGACCAGACCTCGCCGTGCAGAGATCAGCTTCTCCGCAGCAACGATGATCTCGACACCCTGCATCCAATAGCTGAGGTAGGGCAGCATCCGCGAGTGAAGTCGCTCGGCGGCGGCCTCCTCGCCGGCCTCGAGCAGAGCCCAGACCCGAAGGTAGAGCTCGATGAACGAGCATCCGGGCTGCACGCCCACCGCGCCCCGGCGCCACGCATCCATCAGATGCAGTCCCGCGTACCCGACCAGCGTCCCCACGTCCGGTGCCCGGGACCGCAGGGCGGTGATCATGGCCCCCGGTGGTGTCGACTCGACCTTCACGAACTTCAGGTTGGGGGAGCGTTGGCGCAGCCGCGCGAGGTCATCGGCGGTAAGGGCCGAACCGGTCTGGGCCGGTGCGAACTGCACCATCACCGGAGTCGGTGCAACCGCCGCCAGCACCGCCTCCAGGTGCCCTTGCACGGCGCTCGGCCCAGGGGAGAGCTGGTGAGGCGGGAGGATGTTGACGACGTCGGCGCCTGCGGCCGCGGCATCGGTCGCCCTGCGGACGGCCACCTCCGTGGAGTGATCGGGGATCGAGACGATGGCGGCGACGTCTCGGTTCTTCGTGTGCTGCAGCAGCGTGTGCGTCAGTTCCTCGCGTTCAGCGTCCGTCAGCTTGAGGACCTCCGAGGCGAAACCCGGGAACATGACGGCCGTCACGCCGGAGGCCAGCACGTGACGTACCAGCCGCGCGAAGCAGGAAGTGTCGATCTCACCCGCCGTGGTGAACGGAACCTCGAGCACTGGACACGCCCCGCGCACGAGGCGGCTCGCCGTCGGGAGGTGCCCGCCGACACCGGGCGCTGCTTCCTCGGTGACGCCAGGGCGGTGCGTTTCCCACTGCAAGGTGGCCTCCGGGGGCTCGTTTCGGCGCGATCCAACGAGTGGGATTTACCGAGGAGAGGTATTGACAAGACGCCTATGAATGCGGAGGCTACAACGACGTTGCACAATCAGCAACGATCGACGTCTCATTCGGAGTGAACATGAACCGACGGATCAGCCGCCCATCCCTGCGGTCCACCGCCTGCATTGCTCTGCTCGCCGTGTCCCTCGCCGCCTGCTCTGCAGCCGCGGACCAGCAGAAGGCCGCTGAACCCAACGGCGCCGCCAGCAAGGACGCCAAGCTGACCGTCGCCCTCGGGTCAGACGTGGACCTTCTCGACCCGCACATGTTCCGGACAGATGCGGCATACGTCGTCACCGCCAACGTGTACGAGCCGCTCCTACGCCAGAAGTACGCAGACGAGGCCGGTGTCCTCGAAGGGCAGCCGGAGGTGGAGCCGGGTCTGGCCGAACGCTGGGAGGTGACCCCCGACGGCAAGCGGGCGGTGTTCCACCTGCGCAAGGGCGCGAAGTTCGCGGATGGCACACCCGTCACGTCGGCTGACGTTGCCTACACGTTCAAGCGGGCCATGCTGGGTCCGGGCTACATCGCGGCGCTCCTGCCATTCGTCGGCGTCAGCAAGCCGGAGCAGATCCAGACTCCCGACGCGCACACCTTCGTGCTGACGCCCACCTTCAAGTCGCCGCTCTTCGAGCGCTTCCTGACGTTCCAGGTCTTCGGAGCGATCAACCAGAAGGCTGCCAAGGCTCACAGCACCGCCGCCGACCCATGGGCGACCGCATGGCTCAAGGACAACGTCACCGCGTCAGGCGCCTACCAGGTCAAGGAGTTGAACCGGGGACAGCAGGCCGTCCTCGCCCCTAACCCCGGCTACTACGACGCGGCCGCTCTGAAGAACGGCGGGGTCACCCTCAAGTCCGTCCCGGACCCGGACCAGCGCGCACTGCTGCTGCGCAGTGGTGACATCGACGTCGCAGACAGCCTGCCGCCTCGCCTCGTCTCGCAGCTGAAGAGCGACGACTCGCTCACGGTGAATCGCATCCCGTCGAGCCGAATCACCTACCTCGGCATGAACAACACGGTGGCGCCGCTCAACGACAAGCTGGTTCGCCAAGCCATCTCCTACGCGGTTCCGTACCAGGACATCATCGACAAGGTGCAGTTCGGCTACGCGTCCATGGCCAAGGGACCGGTCCCGCCGGCGATGAGGTCGGCCGCCGGTGACCAGTACTGGCACTACGACACCAACGCGGCCAAGGCGCGCGAGCTGCTGAAGCAGGCCGGTAAGACTCACGTCACCACCCAGCTGGCGGTCCGCGAGGCGCAGCCCCAGGACACCGAGGCGGCCGTCTTCATCCAGGAGGCCCTGCGTCAGGTCGGCGTCGACGTCGAGATCCAAAAGCTGCCGGACGCCACCTACTACAAGCGCCTCAACGAGCACAGTCTGCCGATGTTCCTGCACGACTGGTTCTCGTGGGGTGAGGACCCCTTCTTCCAGATGGGCTTCCTGCTCAAGAGCAAGGCGTTCACGAACTACGCCAACTACTCGAACCCCGCGTTCGACGCCCTGCTCCAGAAGGGCACCTTCGAGCTGGACCCCGGCAAGCGGGACGACCTGTCCAAGCAGGCCCAGAAGCTCGCCATCGACGACGCCCCGTGGGCGTTCCTCTACTCGTCCGACTACTTGGTGGTTACCCGGAAGGGCGTCTCTGGCGTGACGCGGCCGTTCGACCAGACGCTGCGGTTCGAGTACCTGTCCAAGACCGGCTGAGCCGCCGGGAGGCGCGCGGGACACCTCCCGCGCGCCTCCTACCACTGACCATTCCTGAGGAGCAGACAGCCGGATGAATCGGTTCTTGCTGAGACGGACTCTGACCACCTTGATCACACTGTTCGGCATCGTGACAGTCGTGTTCTTCCTCGTGCGCGTGCTTCCGGGCGATGCCGCGGTGCTGCGAGCCGGTCCTTACGCCGACCCGGCCAGACTGGCGCAGGTTCGGGCGCAGTACGGCTTGGACCGCCCTCTCCTCGAGCAGTACGGCACTTACCTTGCGGGCGTCCTGCGCGGGGATCTCGGGACCTCGACCGTGTCGAGCAGCTCCGTTACGTATGAGCTGATGGGCCGGATGCCCGCGTCGCTGGAGATCGGCCTGTATGCCGTGGTGCTGGCGTGCCTGATCGGAATACCGATCGGGGTTCTGGCGGCATCCCGTGAAGGCGGCTGGATCGACCGCGTCGTGCGGCTCGTCGCCGCCGCCGGCTCGGCGATGGCCCTGTTCTGGTTGGGGCTTCTCCTCATCTACTTCCTCTTCTACCGCCTGAGGTGGTTCCCGGGCCCAGTGGGCCGCCTGCCAAGCGGAGTCGATCCACCGGCGACCGTGACCGGCATGTACACGGTCGACGCGCTGCTGGAGGGCCGTCCCGATGTGGCCTGGCAGGCGGCCCGAGCCCTCATGCTGCCGGTGCTCACCTTGGTCATCGTCCTGGTGGCACCCATCCTGAAGATGGTCCGCGGCTCAATGACCGAGGTCCTTGCAACGGACTATGTCCGCACCGCCAGGGCCATGGGTCTGTCGCGGTGGGAGGTGCTGTTCAGGGACGGGCTGCGAAACGCGATGTTGCCGGTGATCACCGCCATCGGCATCGTCTTCGGCTACATGCTCGGCGGCAACATCATCGTCGAGACCCTGTTCTCCTGGCCTGGTGTCGGGCGTTACGCCAACCAGGCGATCAAGAACCATGACCTCGACGCGCTCCAGGGTTTCGTCATCTTCGTCGGCGTGCTCTACGTGCTGTTGAACGTGGTCATCGACATCTGTTACGGGCTCTTGGACCCCCGAATCCGTCTTGGCAGGAGGTCGAGCTGATGGCACTCACCGACACGATGCGAGTTCTGCGGTCCAGGGCGCCACGCGTGCGGGAGCTCGCGAGCCCTCGCAAGCACCCAATGGCCGCCGTGGGGTTGTTCCTGCTTCTCGTCTACGTGGTCGTGGCGATCGTGGGCCCCGCGTTCGTGGGCGATCCGCTGCGCACCTCGGCCGTCGATGCCCTCACGGGCCCTGGCGCCACGCACCTGCTCGGCACGGACCGGTTCGGGCGCGACGTGCTTGCCCGGGCGGTTGTCGCTGCAAGGATGGACCTGCTCGTTGGCCTCGTGATCGCCCTGGCCGCCGCTGTGGTCGGGTCGGTGATCGGAGTGGTGGCCGGTTACGCGGGCGGCTGGGTCGACGAGGTCATCATGCGGGTGACCGACGTCATCCTCGCCTTCCCGGGGTTCGTCCTGGCCCTGATCATCGTGGCGGTCCTGGGCGACGGCGTCCCCAACGTCGTCGTTGCCGTGGCCGTCGCCTACTCGCCCTACTTCGTCCGCCTGACCAGGTCTCAGGCCCTGGCGGAGAGAGAGCGCGAGTACGTCGACGCCGCAGCCCTTTCCGGAAACCCGCGATGGCGCATCGCCCTGCGGCACGTGCTCCCGAACGCGCTCGGGCCGGCCTACACCCAGGCCACGCTGGTAGCGGGTTGGGCGATCCTCGACGTCGCCGGTCTCGCGTTCCTCGGGGTCGGCATCCAACCACCGGCCGCCGAGTGGGGAGTGATGGTCGCCGAAGGTGCCAACGACGTGCTGACGGGTGCCTGGTGGACCGCCCTGGTTCCTGGTGCACTGATCGTGTTGCTGGCCCTCGCGTTCCAGATGGTCGGCGACGACGTGCAAGGGAGCCGGCGATGACACTTCTGTCCGTGAGCGGTCTCAGCCTGGGGCTGAAGCACCACGACGAGCTCCTGGTCCGGGACCTCAACCTCACCCTCGAGCGCGGCGAGATCGTCGGCCTGGTCGGAGAGTCCGGCTCGGGCAAGACGATGGGTTCGCTCGCCCTGCTCGGGCTGCTGCCACCGGCCGTGGAGGTGCGCGCCGGGGAGGCGACGCTCGACGGTGCCCCCCTGCTGGCCGGGCCGGGCGGTGCGGTGCACCGTCGCACCGGCGACATCACCATGATCTTTCAGAACGCCCGCGCGGCTCTGAACCCCACGCTGCGCATCGGCTTTCAGATCCGGCGCGTCCTGACGGCGGTCAGAGGGATGCCGCGGCGTGAGGCAGAGGCCGAAGCGCTACGCCTGCTCGGCCGGGTCGGCATCCCGGGGGCCGCCCGGGTGGCCCAGGCCTACCCCCACCAGCTCTCCGGCGGGATGTGCCAGCGTGCCGTCATCGCGATGGCCCTGGCCTTCCAGCCGCGCGTCCTCATCGCGGACGAGCCCACCACGGGTCTCGACGTGACGGTCCAGGCCCAGATCTTCGACCTGTTGCGCGACCTCGTGGCGGAGACCGGCTCGAGTGTGCTGTTCATCACGCACGATCTCGCTGCAGTCGCCGAGATGTGCGACCGCGTGTCGGTCCTGTTCGCCGGACAGGTGATGGAGACCGCCGAGACGGTCGAGCTGTTCGAACGTCCCCGGCATCCGTACAGCGAGTTCCTGCTCGCCTCGCTGGCTCCTGAGGCGCCGGCGCCTGTCGAGCAGGGGCAGACCGCGGACGCCGGTGTCGTGGCCGAGGAGAAGGGGGTCGACTTCTCGCTCCCTGGCTGTCGGTTCGCTCACCGATGCCCTCATGTGTTCGACGCCTGCAAGGAGTTTCCCCCGATGTTCCCCGCTGGCGAGCGACACCACTACTCGTGCTTCCTCGGACGGGAGATCCCAGTTGTCATTGCTGCGCGTTCGTGATCTGAAAAAGACCTACGGCTCGGGCAAGAGCCTGCTGCCGGCTGTGCGCGGCGTCAGCTTCGACGTCGCGGCCGGCGAGACCCTGGCCCTCGTTGGGGAATCCGGCTGCGGCAAGTCCTCCACGGCGCGGGTGGTCGTCGGCCTCACTGCGCCTAGCGACGGCACCGTCGAGCTCCACGGACGGGACGTTCGCGATGCCCCCCGCGACCGCGACCTGCGTCGCAGCATCCAGATGGTCTTTCAGCACCCCGACCAGTCGCTCGACCCTCGGTTCACCGTGGGCCAGACGCTGGCCGAACCGGTGCGCCTGCTCATGGACGATGACGATGTCAGGGGCCGTGTCGACCGCGCGCTGCGCGCCGTTGGTCTCGGACCCGAGTACCGGGACCGGCGTCCACGAGAACTTTCCGGTGGCCAGCAGCAGCGCGTAGCCATCGCCCGAGCCCTGATCTGCGACCCGCGGCTCGTCGTGCTGGACGAGCCGACTGCGAGCCTCGACCAGTCCGTGCGCTCCAGGGTCATCGCCCTGCTGAAAGAGCTGCAGCAGGAGCGACAGGTGGGCTACCTGTTCATCAGCCACGACCTGGTCACGGTGCGTCGCCTGGCTCACCGCGTCGCCGTGATGTACCTCGGCCGGGTCGTGGAGATCGCCGATACCGAGCAGCTCTTCGAGGCGCCACAACACCCGTATACGCGTGCCCTCCTGGCGGCAGCGCCCGTGCCGGACCCTCGCCGTCGAGGCTCACGCGCTCGCCTGGCCGGCGAGACGCCGAGCGCGGCGAACCTGCCCGTGGGATGCTCGTTCCAAGATCGGTGCCCGCTCGTGCACGACCGCTGCAGGGTCGAGCGGCCGCTGCTCGCGGCCACGCAGCCGGGACACGACGTCGAGTGCTTCGCGGTGGAGGCGCTCGCGAGTCAGAGTGGCCGATGACCCGGCGCCGGATGCCGCCGAGCTTCGCCCGACCGGTGCGATGCTTGTCGCCACAGCACCATTATCTGGAAGTGAGTACAGCGTGACCCAGAGCCTCGACCGTGCATTGTTGCTGCTCGCCGAACTGGGAGACGGACCGAAGCGGCTGGGTCCACTGGCCGACAAGTTCGGCATCCACAAGTCGACCGCGCTGCGGCTGCTCCAGACTCTCGAGAAGCACGGCTTCGTCCAGCGTCGTGGAGACCCGCCCGAGTTCACGCTCGGGCTGCGGCTGGTCGAGCTCAGCCAGACCCTTCTCGAGGAGCTCGACATCCGACAGGTCGCGCGTGCCCAGCTGATGCGACTGGGCGCGGAGACCGGTGAGACCATCCACCTGGCGCTGCGCGACGGCGCCCAGGTTGTCTACCTCGACAAGGTGGAGAGCATCCACCCGGTGCGGATGTACTCGCAGGTGGGCGCCCGAGCGGACGCCTACTGCACCGGCGTCGGGAAGGTGCTGCTCGCCTACACGGACCCGGCGTCCTGGCCGCAGATGGACATGCGGCGCTTCACGGACAACACCATCACCTCCCGCGAGGAGATGCTGCAGGCCGCGAAGGAGATCAGGCAGGAGGGGTGGGGCTGGGACGAGCGTGAGCACGAAGACTCCATCCGCTGCATCGCGGCGCCCGTCTTCGGGCCCGGGGGGGCCGTGGCCGCGGCGGTGAGCATCTCCGTCCCCACCAGTCGGCTCTCCGCCGAGCAGCTGGCGCGCCACGTCCCCCTGCTGCTGGACGCGACCAGGGAGATCAGCCGCGCCCTCGGGGGCAGGTCGGTGGAGCCCGACAGGGATGCCGTCTGACTCGGTCCTCACCACGACCGTGCCCCCGGCCTTGCCGCGACCACGTCAGGCGGCCTCGACGGGGTGCCTTGACGCTGACCCGGCGATCCTCTCCTCGGCGAGTCGGTCCGCCGCGAGGGCGGGGGAGACCCCCTGCTCGTCGGCCAGCTCGAAGACCGAAAGGGCGGTGGCGAAGATCTGCGACACCTTCGCCTTGGCGCGCTCGAAGTCGAAGCCGTGCCGCTCGTCCTCGACCTGGATGACCCCGCCGGCGTTGACGAGGTAGTCGGGGGCATAGAGGACGCCCCGGTTGCGCAGCAGCTCGGCCACAGCCGGGTGAGCCAGCTGGTTGTTTGCGGCACCGCAGACGACCTGGGCCCGCAGGGCGTCGACGCTCTCGAACGTGAGCGCGCCACCGAGTGCACAGGGCGCGTAGACGTCCACGGGGCCGGACACGAGGGTTTCCACGGACCGCGAGACCTGCACTTCGGGGTACGCGGCGCGCAGCCGGTCGACCGCGGCCGGGTCGATGTCCGTGACCGTGACGATCGCCCCGGCCTCGAGCAGGTGCTTGGTCAGGTGCCGACCGACCTTGCCGACTCCGGCGATGCCCACGTGCCGGCCCTCGAGGTCGTCGGCGCCCCAAAGCCACTGCGCCGAAGCGCGCATCCCTTGGAACACCCCGTATGCGGTGAGGACCGAGGAGTCACCCGCACCACCGTTCGCACGCGAGCGGCCGGTGACCCACTCACACTCCTGGGCCACGACGTCCATGTCCTCGACGTACGTGCCCACGTCACAGGCGGTGATGTACCGCCCTGACAAGGAGGCCACGGCACGCCCGTAGGCCCGCAGCAGCGCCTCGCTCTTGTCGGTCCGGGGGTCACCGATGATGACGGCCTTGCCGCCCCCGAGCTCGAGACCGGCCAGCGCGTTCTTGTAGGCCATCCCGCGCGAGAGGTTCAGGACGTCCTGGAGCGCCTGCTGCTCGGTCTCGTAGGGATAGAACCGCGTGCCACCCAATGCCGGGCCGAGCGCCGTCGAGTAGATGCCGATGATGGCCTTGAGGCCGCAGCTGTTGTCCTGGCTGAAGACGACCTGCTCGGGGCCGGCGTTCTGGGAGAAGATCATCGTCGCTCCTGTTGCATCATGCGCAATAGCGTTGCGGAATGTGTCCCGCGATTACCTCAGTCCTCACTCGGCGTGTCAAGTGATGCGTTGGCAGGCGAGACGCTGGGCCGGCCATGCCTCAGCGCACGTCAGAAGCGGTTGAACCGCCACCCGCCGTCCAGCGGCAGGACCGCACCGGTGAGCATGTCGAAGGCGGGGGTGCACAGCAGCGCAACGACATCTGCGACCTCGGCACGAGTGACGAGCCGTCCTGCCGGGGTGCGTGCCACGGCGCGCTCGACGAAGGTCGGGTCGATGTCGGCGATGTCGTCGGCGCTCTCCTCGACCTGCCCGGGCGCCACGGCGTTCACCGTGATCTCGGGACCCAGCTCGAGGGCCAGGGCCTCGGTGAGCGTGATGACCGCCTGCTTGGCAAGGCCGTACACGGAGTGGTTGCGCAAGTAGGCCGAACCTGCGGACAGGTTGACGATCCGGCCCCAGCCCGCGGTGCGCATGCCAGGTATGACCGACTGGGTGGCGAGGTAGGCGGCCGTGACGTTGCCGGCCCAGACGCTCTGCCAGGTCTCGTGAGGCAGGTCCGCGAACGGAACGGCGGAGAACGGACCGAAGTTGTTCACGAGGATGTCGAGGCCGCCGAGGCCGTCCTGCGCCGCCTCGACCGTGCGCCTGACCGCGTCCGCCTGGTGGAAGTCCCCCTCGACAGCCACGTGCGCCCTGCCGGTGCGGTCGGCGAGGTCGGCCACCAGGTCGCGCGCGAGCTGCTCCGAGCCCTGGTAGGTGACGGCGACGACGGCGCCCCGCTCTGCCAAGGTCCGCGCGATCTGGGCCCCCAGGTTCCGCGACGAGCCGGTCACGAGAGCCCGGTGCCCGGCGAGGGGCTGGTCGGCCCCGTGGAGGTCAGCCACGCCGGGGGTCCATGACCGTGGCGCTACCCGCGTCCGTGTTCTCGCCCTGCCAGGCCGCGACGTCGAGGTAAGTCCGGCCGGCCGCGACGAGACCGTGACGCAGCGTCAGGACTGAGGTCACCGGAGTGCTGACGCCCTTCGCGACTCGGACCAGCTGCTCGACCACCGCAGAACGCGAGTCGGCGCCCAACACGACCGTCTGCGTTGCGACCTCCTTGCCAGCCAGGGCGCGATCGAGGGCTTGGACGACGTTGGAGATCCCGCAGTGCTCAGGTCCTCCCAAGGGTAGCCACCAGGACACGTCCGGTGCCGAGATGTCGCCCAGCGCGGCGGCATCGCCATGCACGAGCTCCTCGAAGGCGCGAGCGAGGAGCGCGCGCTGGTGGTCATGGGTGCTGGTCATCTGTTCCTCCGAAGGTGGCGTGGGCTGGTGGACGGGGGCGAAGGTGAGACGGGCGGAAGGGATGGTTGCCTTGCGCCGCGACCCACGGTAGTTTGCGCAACGGCGTTGCGAAAGATGCAACAAGGAGAAATTGATGACGCAGATCGACGCACGCGGACAGGTGGGGCTCGTGCACGCCCCGGCGACCTGGGAGGAGGCGTCTGCTCTCGTGGACGCGCACCCGCTCAACTCCGCCGTGGCCGGGGGCGCGACCTACCTCATGTGGCGCGCCGCCCACGGCGAGCCGATGCCAGAGCACCTCATCAGCCTGCACCGCATCGCAGGCCACGACGAGGTGGCCGACGGGTCCGTCGGGGCGCTCGCCACCCTCCGCCGCATCGAGCGAGGCCCCCGGACCGGTGCGCAACGGGCGTTGACGATGGCTGCGTCCGTGACCGCCGGGCCTGCCGTGCGCAGCCTTGCCACCTTGGGCGGCAACTTGGCCTCGGGGTTCCCGCAGGCCGACCTGGTGCCGGCCCTGCTGGCCCTCGACGCGCACGTGCACCTCGCGAACGGGCAGAGGCTGTCCATCCATGACGTCGTGGACCGCGGCCTGCTGACCTCCCAGCTCATCGCACGTGTCACCCACGACCTGGCCTCCGAGGCGGGCTGGACCGGGGCCACCATCAAGCTCGCGCGGCGGGGCATGGACCTTTCCACCGGTCTGGTCAGCGCCGTCCTGCAGGTCGACGGAGACGAGATCGTGCAGGCCCGGGTCGCGGTCGGCTCGCTCCACGACCGTCCGAGCCGGTTGCCCGCCATCGAGTCCGCCCTGGTCGGTGCCGACACGAGCGCGGAGACCATGGCCGAACTCGTCGAGGTCATCGGCGTCAAGGGCCGCCGCTTCCACGACGACGACGAGTCCACCGCCGAATACCGCGGCCGGGTAGCCGGCCCGCTGGTCCGTCGCACCCTCACGCTGGCCCTGGCCCTGGGCCCTTCTGTAACCCCACAGGTCGGAGACGCACTCGCATGATGAACCTTCGAGTCAACGGCCGCCGCGTTCCGGTGTCGGCCGCACCCATGACGCCTCTTGTCGACGTGCTGCGTGACGAGGTCGGTGACACCTCGCCCAAGCCCGGCTGCCGAGAAGGGCGTTGTGGCTCGTGCACGGTGCTGCTCGACGGCTTGCCCGTCCTGTCCTGCCTGCTGCCGGTGGCCCGCGCTGAGGATGGGGAGATCACCACCGTGCAGGGTCTGACCGGACCGGGCGACGACCTCGACGAGGTGCAAGGAGCGTTCGCTCGCGCGGGTGCGGTTCAGTGCGGCATCTGTACGCCCGGGATGATCCTGGCCGCTCGGGCGCTCCTTGAGGAGAAGCCGGACGCCTCGCGCGAGGAGATCAAGGCCGGCCTGGTCGGCAACCTCTGCCGGTGCACTGGCTATACCAAGATCCTCGACGCGGTGGAGTCTCTCACCCTGCGCGCACAGGCAGGTTCCCGTGGCTGAGAAGTTCCACCGCAGCGACGCGCGCGGCAAGGTCACCGGTCGTGCGGTCTACGGCGTGGATCTCTACGCCCCTCACATGCTTCTGGGCGGCGTGGTCCGGGCCCGGATCCCGCGCGGACGGATCCGCCGCGTCGACACCAGCGCCGCTGAGGCGATGGACGGCGTCACGGTGGTCACGGCGGCGGACCTGCCGGTCCCGGCATACGGGATGGTGGTCAACGACCAGCCGCCGCTGGCGAGCGCGTTCATCCGGTTCGCCTCAGAGCCCGTCGTGGTGGTCGCTGCCCCGGACCGCGAGACCCTCGCCGCCGCCATGGGCGCCGTGGTCGTCGAGGCCGATGCCGAGGCCGGCGTCTTCGACGTGGAGGCTGCACTCGGTGACGGCAGCGCGCTGGTGCACACGGACTACCAGGGCTACTCGACGGTGTTCGAGACGCACCGCGATGGCAACATCAACGGCCGCAGCGTCGTGACCGCCGGTGATGTGGACGCAGCCTTCGCCGAGGCTACCCACGTGCTCGAGGGCCGGTACGTCACGCCACGCGTGCATCAGGGCTACATCGAACCGCGCGCCTGCCTGGCCACCGTGGCGCCTGATGGCAGCTACGAGGTCACGACGAGCACGCAGAACCCGTTCGGTGTGCGCGGCACACTGGCCAAGATCCTCGGGGTCCCGGAGTCACGCGTGCGGATCAGCGCCTCGACGGTCGGCGGCGGTTTCGGCGGCAAGCTGGACGTCACCCTCGAGCACTTCGCTGCCCTGCTGGCCCGCAAGTCCGGGCGACCAGTGAAGATGGTGAGCTCGCGAGCCGAGGAGCTGGCATCCGCGAACCCCCGGGAGAACTCTGTCGTCCTGATCCGGAGCGCCGTCGACGCCGCCGGCCGGATCATCGGGAGGGAGGTGACCTGTCTGCTCGACTCGGGCGCCTATGCGCACGACACTCCCTTCATCGCCTCGGTGGCGACGCTGCAGGCGACCGGGCCTTACCGCATTGACAATGTTCGCAGCACCGCCCTGTCGGTCTACACGAACACCCAGCCCACCGGCGCGTACCGCGGCCCTTCCGGCCCGCAGATGGTGCTCGCGGTCGAGGCGCACATGGACGAGATTGCCCGCCACCTCGGCGAAGACCCCGTCGCGCTGCGCCGGCGTCACTTCTTCCAGCCTGGCGACGTGGCCCTCAACGGCCAGGTGATCACCTCCCCGAGCATCGCCGAGTGCGTGGACCGTGCGCTGGAGGCGATCGAGTACGACAGGCCGCGCGAGCCGGGGACGGCCGTCGGCTTCGCCTGCAGCTGGTGGACCACGACAGCCGGCCCCGCAGGGGCGACCGCCCTGCTCGAGGGCGACGGCACGGTGTCAGTGATCACGGGAGCGACCGAGATCGGCTCGGGGGCCCTCGCCACGGGTGTCGTGCACCTGGTCGCAGAACGCATGGGCGTGAGTCCCGAGTCGGTGCGGCTGGCGGCGACCGGTGACACGGGCACCGGTGCCTTCGACTTCGGCGCCCAGGGCAGCAGGACCACGTTCAACGTCGGGAACGCCGTCCTCGAGGCCTGCGACCTGGTGCGCGCGCAGGTCTTCGCCGAGGCGGCGGAGCTGCTGGAGGTGGGGGAGGGTGACCTCGAGCTCATCGACGGCACCGTGCAGGTGCGCGGGCTGCCGTCGGTCACCCTCCAGCTGTCCGCGGTGGCTCAGTCGGCGCTCAACCGTCGTGGGCCGATCCATGCCTCCGCCCGGTACGTCGCTCCACCGACCGAGTACAACCCCTCGTGTGTCGGGCCCCACCACTTCTACCCGACCTTCAACTCGCCGAGCTTCCACTGTCACGCCGTCGAGGTCGCCGTCGATGAGGAGACGGGTCGCATCGAGGTGCTGCGCTACGTCGCAGCCCAAGACGTGGGCAAGGCCCTCGTGCCCCCGGCCGTGGAGGGGCAGATCCAGGGCGGCGTCCTGCAGGGTCTTGGTCTGGCGCTCTACGAGGAGGAGGTCCTCGACCGCGGACTGGTGCGCAACCAGTCGTTGGACACCTACAAGCTGCCCACGGCCATGGAGACCCCACCGCTGGAATGCATCCTCGTCGAGAACGCCTCCGAGGATGGCCCCCATGGCGCCAAGGGCGTCGGTGAGCCACCGATCATCCTGCCCGGCGCGGCCATCGCGAACGCGGTGACGCGTGCCATCGGGAGGACCACCCGAGAGCTGCCCCTGACGCCGCAGCGGGTGCTCGAACACCTGCGGGCGCCCGCCGAGAGCTGGGCCGCTTCAACGAACCAGGAGAGCCAGTATGACCGTGCACGCTGAAGCCCCACCGCAGGTGCGGACGCTCGACGAGCAGGCGATCAGGGACCTGGCGCTCGGCGCGACCCTGCTCGGGACCGGAGGCGGTGGCGATCCCCGCGTCGGGACGTTGATGGCCTTGGCCGCCGTGCGAGAGCACGGACCAGTGACCGTGATCCCCCCCGAGGATGTCCCGGACGAGGGCGTCGTAGTGCCGGTCGCCATGATCGGCGCGCCGACGGTGATCCTCGAGCGGATCCCGGGCGGCCACGAGCTGGATCTGGTGATGGAGGGCTTCGAGCGACTCGTGCGACAGCCCGTGGTGGCCACCATGCCGATCGAGGCCGGTGGCATCAACTCGACGATTCCCATCGTCCTGGCGGCGCGTCGCGGCCTGCCGCTCGTCGACGCTGATGGCATGGGCCGGGCGTTCCCGGAGGTGCAGATGGTCACCTTGGGAGCCGGCGGCGCCCAAGCATGGCCTCTGGTGCTGGCCGACGAGTCGCGCAACGTCGTCGCGCTGACGGACGCGGCGGACAACGCGTCGGCCGAGCGGCTCGCGCGCTCCGTCGTCGTCGGCATGGGCGGCTCGGCGGTCGTCGCGCACTACGCGGTTGACGGCCCGTTCCTGCGTGAGTGGGCCGTCCCGCGCAGCGTGAGCCTGGCGGTCGGCATCGGTCGCGCGCTGCGCGACGCCCGGACGGAGGGCCGCGACGCCATCGCCGCGATCGCGCCGCTGTGTGGTGCGCGGCGCCTTTTCACCGGCAAGGTCGTCGACGTGAAGCGCACGACTGCGGCCGGCTTCGTACGGGGCCGGCTCTCGCTGTCCGGCCTGGACCAGGACGGTGGCAGCTCCGCCGAGGTGGATTTCCAGAACGAGAACCTCATCGTCCGGTCCGGGGGAGAGGTCCTCGCTGCCGTTCCGGACCTCATCAGCCTCGTGGAGGCGGACAGCGGTCAACCGCTGACCACCGAAGGGATGCGTTACGGGCTGCGGGTGCACGTGGTCGGCATCCCGTCGTCGCCACTGTGGTGGCGACCCGAGGCGTTGCGGCTCGTGGAGCCTCGCGCCTTCGGCTACGACATGGACCCGATCCGGCTGGAGGACGCACAGTGACCGTTCGTATCGGCATCGACGTGGGCGGCACCAATACCGATGCGGTGCTGCTCGACGACGCCAACACGATCTTGGCGTCGGTGAAGCGGCCGACGACCCTCGACATCGAGACCGGTGTGGTGGACGCCCTCAACGCAGTCCTCGTCGGGCACGACCCGGCGAGCGTCACGCTCGCCATGCTCGGGACCACCCAGTGCACGAACGCGATCGTCGAGCGACGCGGCCTGCGCCGGGTCGCGGTCCTGCGCATCGGCGCACCCGCCACCACGGCGATCGAACCTCTCGCCGACTGGCCGGAAGACCTGCGGGACGTGGTGCTGGCCGACTCCCGCGTGGTCGGTGGTGGCCACCACTACGACGGGAGGGAGATCGCACCGCTCGACGTGGCGGCGGTCCGCCGGGCTGGCAGGGACTGGGGCGGAGCAGTCGACGCCGTGGCCATCAGCAGCGTGTTCTCGCCGGCCAACCCGGACCATGAGCGGGCGGCAGCAGAGCTCCTGCGGGAGATGCTCGACCTGCCCATCACGGTGAGCCACGAGATCGGCTCCATCGGCCTGCTCGAGCGGGAGAACGCGGCCGTCATGAACGCGGCCCTGACCGGCGTGGCCCAGCGCGCGACCAACGGTTTCGTGCAGGCCCTGACTGCGGCCGGCGTCAGTGCCGCGACCTACCTGTCTCAGAACGACGGCACGCTGATGTCGTTGTCCCAGGCCGCGGAGTACCCGGTCCTCACCGTCGCCTCGGGCCCGACCAACAGCCTCCGCGGCGGAGCGCTGCTCTCCGGCCGCAGCGACGCGATCGTCATCGACGTGGGCGGCACGACGGCTGACCTCGGCGCGCTCGTGGCCGGTTTTCCGCGTGAGTCCGGCATCGCCGTCGACGTCGGCGGCGTCGTCACGAACTTCCGCATGCCCGACCTCGTGTCCGTGGCCCTCGGCGGCGGCACGATCGTCCGCGGCGGCCAGGGCGGTGCCGCCGTGCGCCTCGGACCCGACAGCGTGGGCTACGAGATCACGCGGCGCGCGCTCTGCTTCGGCGGCGACACGCTCACGCTCACCGACGTCGCCGTGGCGCGCGGTCTGAGACTGCACGACCGGGAGACGACAACACCCCAGGTGACTCCCGAGCTGGCCGAGTCGGTCTCGGCGGCGACCACCGAGCTCATGGCCGTGGCGCTGGACCGGATGCGGACCACCGCCGACCCGGTGACCGTCATCGCCGTCGGTGGCGGCTCGTTCCTCGTGCCCGAGGACCTGCCGGGCGCCCTGGAGGTGCTGCGGCCGCCGCACCACGAGGTCGCCAACGCCGTCGGAGCCGCGATCGCGGAGGTCAGCGGTGAGGTGGACCGCATCTTCCGCGCCGAGGGACGGTCCCGCGAGAGCCTCATCGAAGAGGCGCAGACAGAGGCCAGGGACCGGGCCGTCCAGAGTGGCGCCATCCCCTCGAGTGTGCGCGACGTCGACCTCGAGGAGATCCAGCTCGCCTACCTGCCGGGCGACGCGGTGCGCATCCGCGCCAGGGCGGCGGGACGTCTCGACTCGACCCGCACGGCGGCGCCGGCTACGCAGGCAGCAGTGAGCGGATGAGCGCGCACGCCGCGGCGGGGCCGCCAGAGGTCTTGGGCATCGGCGAGGTCATGGGGATGCTGGACCCGGACCGGCCCGGTCCGCTGGAGGACGCCGAGCACTTCACGCTGCGGGTGGCCGGGGCCGAGACGAACGTCCTGATCGCGGCCGCGCGGCTGGGCCACCGGGCCGCCCTGGTGTCGGCGGTGGGGGACGACCCGGTGGGTCGGCTCGTGCGACGCACGCTCGAGGATCAGGGAGTGGACGCCAGCTTCGTCCAGACCGACGCCGCGGCGCCCACGGGGGTGTTCTTCAAGGAGCGGTTCGACGACGGCCTGCGCCGGGTCTACTACTACCGAGGCGGCTCGGCAGCGTCCCGGCTCACCGCTGCAGCCGCGCGTCTGGAGGGCATCGGGACGCCCGGAGTCCTCGTCGTCAGCGGGCTGTCGCTCGGACTCGGACGTCCCGAGGGACTGTCGGCCGTGGTCCGCAACGCGGTGGAACACTTCGCGGCGGCGGGATCGACCGTGGTCTTCGACCCCAACATCCGCCCTGGCGTGTGGGACGGCGAACGAGCACGCGACGACTTCGCTCGGATCCGGGCCAGCGTCCACGTGCTGATCGCCGGCGACGACGAGATGGCTGTGCTCGCCCCGGGCCTTGCGGTGCAGCAGGCGGCGGAGGCACTGTGCGCCGACGGCCTGCGAGCGGTGATCGTCAAGGCGGGCTCCCAGGGCGCCGTCCTCTACGAGCGTGGAAGGGCCACGCCGGTGGCGCCGTTTCCGGTTGCGAGAGTGGTCGACCCTGTCGGCGCGGGCGACGCCTTCGCCGCGGGGGTGGTGACGGGACTCCTGCGCGACTGGCCGTTGCTTGACGGTGTCCGCCTCGGCGCCCTTCTCGGGGCCCGGGCCGTCACCACGTCCGGGGACTGGGAAGCCGTCCCCGCGGGCCAGAGCCCCGAACGACTGCTCGAGAGCTACCTCGACGTCCACCCACCCCTGGAGGCACACAGCTCATGAGGACGACTCAGGAGGTCATCGAGGCCATGTATGCCGCGTTCCTCGCCGGCGACAAGGACGGGATGCTCGCCGTGATGCACGACGACGTCGAGGTCCGGTTCCTCGGCCAGGCCGAGGTGCGGGGCAAGGTCGCTGCGAACGCGTTCTTCGAGTTCGCGGGCGGCCTGCTCACCGACGTGCGCTTCACCTTGGGTGAGGTCCTCGTGGACGGGGAGTGGGGTGCGGGCATCTGGGAGGAGACCGCAGTGACAGCCGACGGCCACCCGTGGTCGAACCACGGCGTGGACGTCGTGAGGGTCCGTGACGGCCTGGTCGTCGCCCTCCACGAGAACAACGACACCCGGCAGGTGTACCGCTACCTACCGCCCTACCGGCCGGCGGACCGGTCGCTCGCAGCTGCCGACGACTCCAGGAGCACATCATGAACAGCGGTCACGTAGGGCTC
Source organism: Terrabacter terrigena (assembly GCF_042676085.1). Taxonomy (NCBI): domain Bacteria; kingdom Bacillati; phylum Actinomycetota; class Actinomycetes; order Micrococcales; family Intrasporangiaceae; genus Terrabacter; species Terrabacter terrigena. The sequence goes on along the minus strand of NZ_JBHTKH010000001.1, from coordinate 883,073 downwards.
GTGCTCGGCAGCGAGATCCCGCCCGAGCGGTTGCGCGGCATGGTCGCCTCAGCGGAGCAGCAAGGCTTCAGCGAGGTGTGGTTGTCGGAGGACTGCTTCTTCACGGGTGGGATCTCCGGCGCGGCCCTGGCGCTCGGCGCGAGCAGCTCGATCCCCGTGGGGCTCGGCGTGGTCTCCGCCGTCACCAGGCACCCCGCCGTGCTGGCCATGGAGATCGCCACGCTCGCGAGGGCGTTCCCAGGCCGGCTGATGCCTGCGGTCGGGCTGGGCGTCCCGGTCTGGCTCGAGCAGATGGGCCTGCAGCCCTCGTCTCCCCTCCGCGCCGTGCGCGAGTGCGTCTCTGCGCTGCGTACCCTGCTCCAAGGCGGCAGGCTCGACGAGTCCTCCGGCCTGTTCACGTTCAACGGTGTCGAGCTGGTCTATCCGGTGACCGAGCCGGTCCCGCTGCAGCTCGGGGTGGCGGGCCCGAAGATGTTGCAGCTCTCGGGCGCCATCGCCGACGGCACCCTGCTGTCGGTCCTGGCCGGCACGGGCTACGTCAGGTGGGCACGCGACCAGATCGGCAAGGGTGTGGCCACGAGTGGACGCAGGTCGCAGGACCATCGGGTCACGACCTTCGCGCTCTGCGCGGTCGACGAGGACGGCGCCCTCGCCAGACAGCGCGCCCGGGCGGCAGTCGCCTTCTACCTGGCGGCCGGAGGCCCGAACGCCATCACCGCGGCATACGGCATCAACGACCAGCTCGTCGCGATGATCGAGGCAGGTGGCCTGCAGAAGGTGCTGGCCGACATGCCCGACGCCTGGGTGGAGGACCTCGCGGTGGCCGGCGACCCCGACGAGTGCGCCCGCAAGATCGAGCGGCTGATCGACGCCGGTTCCGACCAGGTGGCGCTCTTTCCGACTCCCGCCGAACATGCCGACCACACCATCGACCTGCTGGCTCGTCACGTGCTACCCCAGGTCACCGCCCACCAGACGTCCTCAGTGCAGTAGGAGAAACCATGGCCGTGCCGGCACCACGCATCCGAGACATGAAGCGCTCGGGCATCCGCGAGATCATGGACCTCGCGGCGCAGCGCTCCGACGTGCTCCACCTCGAGGTGGGCCAACCCGACTTCGCGACGCCCACTCACATCGTCGAGGCTGCCTGCGCGGCCGCGACACAGGGCTACACCACGTACACCGCGAACAAGGGCCTGCTGGAGGTCCGCGAGAGCATCACCGCGAAGTTGAAGCGGGACAACGCGATAGACGTTGCTGCAGACGACGTCGTCATCAGCTGTGGCGCGGTGAACGCGCTCTTCGAGAGTCTGGTGGCCCTCGTGTCTCCGGGTGACGCCATCCTGCTGCCCGACCCCGGCTGGCCCAACTACGAGATGATGGCCGACACGCTGAGCGCCCAGGTCTCGCGGTACCCGCTGTTGCCCGACGAGGGCTACATCCCCGATCTCGAGCGGCTCGACGCTCTCGCGGCGGAGCCGGGCGCCAAGGTGCTCATCATCAACTCGCCCGGCAACCCCACAGGAGCGGTCTTCCCGCGTTGGGTGATCGAGGAGCTCGTGGACATCGCGCGTCGCCACGACCTCTACCTCATCTCCGACGAGTGCTACGAGCAGATCGTCTTCGAGGGGGAGCATGTCAGCCCCGGTTCTCTTGAGCACGACGGCCGAGTCCTCAGCGTGTTCAGCATGTCGAAGAGCTATGCCATGACCGGCTGGCGGATGGGTTACGTCGCCGGTGAGAGCTCGCTCATAGATCTGGTCGCCAAGGTGCAGGAGCCGGTCGTCAGCTGCGCCACGTCCGTCACGCAGAAGGCCGGCCAAGCAGCCTTGGAGGGGGACCAGTCGTGCGTGCGCGAGATGACCGCGTCGTATCGCGCCCGCCGTGACGTGGTTGTCGACCTGTTGCGCTCCGGTGGTCTGCTCATCAACGAGCCGAAGGGTGCCTTCTACATCCTCGCCGACATCTCGGCCGCGTCTTCGGACTCCTACGCGTTTGCGCGGCGGCTGGTGGCCGAGAAGGGCGTCGCGGTGGCGCCGGGCCTGACGTTCGGCCCCGCGGGTGCCGGCGTGGTCCGTCTGTCGCTGGCGACCGATCTGGATCAGCTCCGCACCGGCACGCAGCGCCTCGTGGAGGCCGTCTCTCAATGGAGGAATGCATGACCGTCAGGCCGGCGGAGCGAGCGGACCAGGCTGAGCGGGCCATCCGCGCCGGGCGGATCGTAGCCATCGTGCGACTGCCCCGCCTGAGCGAGGTCGCGGCCACCGCCATCACCGAGACCCTTGTCAGCAGCGGGGTCACCGCGATGGAGTTCACGCTGACCACCGAGAACGCCCTCCGGGCGGTGACGGCCGCCCGTGCGGTGGTCGGTGAGCGTGCCGTCATCGGTGCGGGGACCGTTCTGTCGGTCCGTGAGGTGGAGGAGGCGGCCGACGCGGGAGCGCAGTTCATCGTCTCTCCGGACGTGAACGTCGACGTCATCGAGGCCACGGTTCGGCGAGGGATGCTCTCGCTCCCCGGCGCCTTCACCGCCACGGAGGTGCGTCGGGCCGTCGAGGCCGGCGCAGCCATGGTCAAGCTCTTCCCGGCGGGACCGGGAGGGGTCGAGTATCTCAAGGCCCTTCGCGGTCCACTGCCGGAGGTGGCTTTCGTGCCGACCGGCGGGATCGACGTGACGTCGGTGGCCGACTTCCTCGGTGCGGGCGCCGTCGCCGTGGCCCTCGGCTCCGGTCTGGTGTCCTCTGCCGAGGACCTGTCCGGGCTCGCGGACCGCGCCCGGCGCGCGGTCGAGAGTGCGGGAGGAGCGCGATGAAGCTGCTGCGAGTGGGCGCCCCCGGTGCGGAGCGGCCGGCCGCCCTGCTTCCCGACGGGAGCCTCGTCGACATCAGTGAGCTGGTTCCCGACATCGTCCCGCAGACCCTTCACCCGGAGATGCTGCGGCCGCTCGCGCAGCGGCTCGAGGAGCGCGGGCCGGAGCTGCCTCGGCTCGAGCACGGCAACCTGCGAATCGCTGCCCCCGTCCACGGCGTAGGAAAGATCGTCTGTGTCGGCCTCAACTACCGCGAGCACGCTCGGGAGGCAGGCCTGCCGGTGCCGTCGGAGCCCATCCTGTTCCTCAAGGCGGGCGACACCGTCGTCGGGCCGAACGACACGGTCCGCATCCCGCGCGGCAGCGAGAAGACGGACTACGAGGTCGAGCTCGGCGTCGTCATCGGCGTCCAGACCCGCTACCTCGACAGTCCCGCGCAAGCGCTGAGCCACGTCGCGGGGTTCGTCGTCAGTAACGACGTCTCGGAACGTGAGTTCCAGATGGAGCGGGGTGGCCAGTGGGACAAGGGGAAGAACTGCGAGACGTTCAGCCCGTTGGGCCCCTGGCTGGTCACCGCCGACGAGGTGCCCGACCCGCAGGACCTGCGGCTGCACCTGCGCGTCAACGGCGAGCTGCGCCAGGACTCGACGACTGCCGACATGATCTTCGGCGTCGAGCACCTCATCTGGTACATCAGCCAGTTCATGGTGCTCCGCCCCGGCGACATCATCAACACGGGGACGCCGCCCGGTGTCGGGTCCGGTTTCACACCGCCGCGGTTCGTGCGCGACGGCGATGTCGTCGAGCTCGGGATCGACGGACTCGGCGGGCAGTGCCACGCGTTCCGCGGCTACGTCGTCAGCCGCGCCGACGACGCCGCGCGCCTGCCTCAACCTGAGCCGGCGGGAGGACTCGCATGAGGGTCGAGACATCTGCCCCGGCAGTAGCCGGACAGGGCGTGGTCGTGGTGGGCGCCGGGTCCGGCATCGGCGAGGCGTGCGCGCTGCTCCTCGCACGGCGTGGCGCGTCGGTCGTCTGTGTCGACCGCGACGCCGCTGCTGCCGACCGCACGGCGTCCAGCGCCGTCGCCGAAGGCGGTCGGGCGTGGGGATGGCATGCGGACGTGACGGACGCTGCCTCGGTGGCGGAGGCCTTCGCTGCAGCGGAGGAGCACCTCCGTCAGGTCCACGCGGTCGTCAACTGTGCGGGCGTCACCGGGCCCTTGGGGCTGCGCAGCCATGAGGTGTCCTTGCCCGACTTCGACCACGTGGTCGCGATCAACCTCCGGGGTGCGCTCGTGGTCACCCAGTGCGCGGTGCCCTACATGCTGAAGCATGGTTACGGGCGCATCGCCCACGTCGCCTCCATCGCCGGCAAGGAGGGCAACCCGGGGATGGTCGCCTACTCCTCCACCAAGGCCGCCATCATCGGCATGGTCAAGGCGCAGGGCAAGGAGTACGCCGAGGACGGCATCACGATCAACGCCCTGGCGCCGGCGGTCATCCGCACGGCGTTCCTCGACACCCAGCCGGAGGAGACCTTGCGGTACATGACCGACAAGATCCCGATGCGGCGCATGGGCAGCGTTCTCGAGGCGGCCCAGATGCTCGCTTGGATGGTGTCGCCGGAGTGCAGCTTCACCACCGGGTTCACGTTCGACCTCTCCGGCGGCAGGGCCACGTACTGACCGCCGCCTGCCGCCCTACTCAGGAGGAGACATGAACCACCAGGTCGTCGAAGGCCTGCTCGACGAGCAGTCCGTCGTTGCGTACGTCCAGGACAGGGGCCTGCTCGCCGGGCACTCCGTGACGGCGTCGGCGCTGAGTGGCGGAGTGAGCAACGTCGTGCTGGCTGTCGATGACGGCCACCGCCGCGTCGTGGTGAAGCAGTCACTCGGCAGGCTGCGCGTGCGAGACGAGTGGCATGCGCCGCGGGAGAGGGTGATCGCCGAAGCGGCTGCGCTCGACCACGTCCGGTGCCTGACGCCGAGCCGGGTACCGGGGGTCGTGCATCGGGACCGGGCCAACAACGTCATCGTCATCGAGGGCGCTCCGGGGCAGTGGCGGGACTGGAAGACGCAGCTCCTGCATGGTGACGTCAACCCGCCCGTGGGCGGGCAGCTTGGCGAGGTGCTGGGTCGGTGGCAGCGGCTGACGCTCCGCGCAGAGCTGCCAGCCGAAGTCCACGGCCAGTCCTCGTTCGACGTCTTGAGGCTAGAGCCCTACTACCGCACGGCGGCACGGAGGAGGCCGGAGCTGTCGGCCCAGATCCTGGCCTTGGCCGAGGAGCTTTCGACACGGCGGCTGTGCTTGGTGCATGGTGACTTCTCGCCCAAGAACGTCCTCGTGGGTCCTCCGGAGGAGGAGCTGCCTCTGTGGGTCATCGACTTCGAGGTGGCCCACCATGGACACCCTGTCTTCGACCTGGCGTTCATGGCCTCCCACCTCACGCTCAAGGCGATCCACCGCCCGGCTTGGGCGCCGCGCTACGACAACTGCCTGCGAGAGTTCCTCGGGGCATACGCCCGGGAGGTCAGTTCCGACGGCGGCTCGGCGGAATCTGGCCTCTCGCCCCGGATGAGCTCGATGCTGTCGCACGTGGGGGCGCTACTCGTCGCCAGGGTCGTCGGCCGGTCGCCGGCCGAGTACCTCAGCGCAAAGGAGAAGGCGCACAGCCTTGCACTCGGCGTCGCCCTTCTGCGGGAGCCCCGCGACGAGCTTGAAGGGTTGTTCGAGCTCCGGAACGTGCTGGTCTCATGACCGGGGCCACGATCAGCAGGGTCACGGCCTGGGAGGCCCTCGACTCCCGTGGCCGTCCCACCGTGGGTTGCGTCGTCAGCCTCGCGAACGGTGCCCATGGCCGGGCACTGGCACCGTCCGGGGCGTCGACCGGAAGCCACGAGGCACGCGAGCTCCGCGATGGTGACGAGCGATACGACGGGTTCGGCGTGCGACGGGCGGTGGCGAACGTCGAGGCTGTCCTGAGAGATGCCGTGATGGGGCTCGACGCTCGGGACACGGCGGCGGTGGACGCCGCGCTCGAGAGGATGGACGCGGACCCGCTCCTGGGCGGGGTCGGAGCCAACGCTGTGCTCGCCATCTCGCTCGCCGCCGCCTTGGCGGGAGCAGATGCGGCTCGTATGCCGCTCTGGCGCCTTCTCGGCGGGAACCGCCCGCGGCTGCCGATGCCGATGGTCAACATCATCTCCGGAGGCGCCCATGCAGGCAGGGCCTTGGACGTCCAGGACATCTTGGCCGTCCCGGTGGGCGCGACCACCTTCACCCAGGCGCTTGAGTGGGTCTCCCGGGTCCGGGCGGGGACTGCGGAGGTGCTCCGCGAGCGCGGTCACGCCACTGCGCTGGTGGCCGACGAAGGCGGCCTCGCGGCGGCGCTGCCCGACAACGAGGCGGCACTGGCGGCTGTCGTTGACGGGATTCACCGAGCAGGTCTGGCCCCTGGCGCCGACGTGAGCCTGGCCGTGGACATCGCCGCGAACCAACTGTGGGATGGCGAGGCGTACCACCTCGAGCTCGAGGGCGAGCGGCTAGACGAACGTGCGTGGCTGCGGAGGTTGCTGAGCTGGTGCGACGCCTACCCTGTTGTCTCGCTGGAAGACGTCCTTGCCGAGGACGAGTGGCACGGCTGGGCGGCCGCGACGAGCCTCTTGGGGACGGATTGCCAGATCGTGGGCGATGACCTCTTTGCCACGAATGCCGCGCGGCTCGAGCGCGGGTTCCAGACGTCTGTGGCCAATGCAGTCTTGGTCAAGCCCAACCAGGCGGGCACGTTCAGCAGGGCGCGACGGGTGCTGGAGCTCGCGCAACGCCAGGGTTACGCGACGGTCGTCAGCGCACGTTCCGGCGACACCGAGGACCACTGGCTCTCGGATCTCGCGGTAGGCCTCGACGCCGGGCAGATCAAGGTGGGCTCGACGATGCGTTCAGAGCGCACCACCAAGTGGAATCGCCTGCTGGAGATCGAGGCTTCGGCCGGGGGCGCCGCGTGCTTGGCGCCATGGCCGTGGGCTGACGACCATCCGCTGAGGTGAGATCGAACGAATCGTGCGGTGACGAAACACGGTGCCTGCGTCACGATGACGAGGGCTGGGAGCCTCTGCTGGCTGCGTGCCCAGGTCGCCGAGGCAAGAGAGATCGTGCAGTGGCTGTCTCGGTGCGTCCGCAATTTCGCTGCTGGCGACTGCGGTCACACTGCACCGTATGGTTGGTTGGCGTTCCGCCGTGCGACTGTGACGGCGATGACGCGTGGCGGGCGTGGCGCCAGGGCTGCGTGCGGCGGCACTCGGGGACCGGACTCGGCGTGGTCTTGGGTCGTTCAAATGAACTGGAGATTCTGTGCGTCAAGTTGTCGCTGAGCTGGTCGAGATGTTGTCCGCGAGTGGTGACTCACTCGCGGCGCTGATGGCGCAAGCGGGACGTCTCCGTGACATCGGGCTCGAGCGGGCCGGGCGTCCCGGTGTCATCACCTACTCGCCCAAGGTTTTCGTCCCGGTGACGACGCTTTGCCGGGACCGTTGCCGCTACTGCACGTTCGTCGACACCCCCGCCAAGCTCGCCACGAAGGGCCTGTCTCCCTATCTCTCGGAGGAGCAGGTCCTGGCGGTCGCGCAGCAAGGCGCTCGGTTGGGCTGCAAGGAAGCGCTGCTCACCTTGGGGGACCGTCCCGAGGAGCGCTGGCCGGTGGCTCGTAGCTGGTTGGAAGAGCACGGCTTCGCATCGACCCTGGAATATGTGGCTCACCTTGCCCGGCGGATCACCGCCGAGACCGGACTGCTGCCGCACCTCAACCCCGGTGTGCTCAGTCTCGCTGAACTGCAGGCCCTGCGCCCGACCGCACCCTCCATGGGGATGATGCTCGAGACGACCTCGCGCGCGATCTTCGAGCAGACCGGTGGAGCGCATTATGGCTCCCCGGACAAGGACCCGCAGGTTCGCCTGGCGGTGCTGGAGGACGCTGGTCGGGCCCAGGTACCCTTCACAACGGGGCTGCTCATCGGCATCGGGGAGTCGCTCGAGGACCGGGCAGAGTCGCTCATCGCGCTGCGCGAGGTGCACGAGCGGCACGGGCACGTCCAAGAGGTCATCATCCAGAACTTCCGCGCCAAGCCCGCAACCGCGATGGTGGGCGTGGCAGACGCCGGGCTGGAGGAGTACCACGCGGCGCTGGCCACCGCACGCGTCGTGCTCGGCCCTGACATGCGCATCCAGGCGCCGCCGAACCTGAGCCAGCCGTCCGATTTGATGGGGCTGCTCGCAGCCGGAGTCGACGACTGGGGAGGCGTCAGCCCGTTGACGGCCGACCACGTCAATCCGGAACGGCCGTGGCCGGGCCTCGACGAGTTGGAGGGGATCACGCGTAGGGCTGGTTTCAGGTTGCGCCCGCGCCTCACCGTCCACCAGCCATACGTGGATGACCGCAACCGATGGATCGACGCCGGACTCCATGGTCCGGTGCTCGCCGCAAGCCACACCTCCGGGACACGTCTGCCGCACCCGGTGGATCCGCCGAGGAGAGCCGCCAGCGCCGATCTCTTGCGCCGAGCCGCTACGGACCCGTCGAGCCTCACCGACGCGGACTGCGTCCAGCTTCTGAGAGCGCGCGGCGGCGAGCTCGACCGGCTCTCGGCCATCGCGGACGAGCTGCGACGGTCGGTCGTGGGCGCAACAGCGAGCCTCGTCGTGAACCGCAACCTGGGCTCTGACCTCTGCTCCGACCCGGAGGTGGTCGAGCGGGCCGCCGCCGACGCATGGGATCTCGGCGCCACCGAGATATGCATTCAGGGCGTGGCGCCCGCCGACTCGCCCGACGACATCTATGAGCAGGTCGCCTCCGCCGTAAAACGAGGCGCCCCTGGGATCCACCTGCACGCGTTCCGGCCAGCCGACGTGGTCGACGGGGCGCGCCGTACCGGACGCAACCTCGACGAACACCTCCAAAGCCTCGCAGCGGCCGGCGTCGACACCGTGCCCGGCACAGGCGTCAAGATCCTCGACGAGGTCTATCGGGCACGGACGTTCCCCAGCGACTTGGCGGTCCCCAAATGGCTCGCCTGCATCAGGGCCGCGCACGCGGCGGGGCTGCGGTCGACCTCGGTGATGTTCTACGGCCACGGCGAGACACACGAGCACCGAGTGATGCACCTACGACGGCTGCGCACGATCCAAGCCGAGACTGGCGGTTTTACTGAGTTCATCCCGATGCCCCTGCCCGGCACGACGCCGGATATGGACGAGGCACGCGCCGTGCACGCTGTGGCGCGTCTCATGCTGCACGGCAGCATCAACCACCACCAGGCCCCGTGGACGCGTTTGGGTCTCGCAGGCGCTGCCGCCGCACTGCGGTCGGGGGCCGATGACCTCGGCGGCACCCTGCTTGACGGTCGCGTCTTGCCGCAGGCTGGTGCCGAGTTCGGCCGTGAACTGACCGTCGAAACGGCCCGCCAGCTCGCCCGTTCCCTCGGCCGTACACTTCGGCTGCGCACGACGACCTACGGCACCTCAACCCGATGAAGATCTACCGGTGAGGACGTCCAGATGAAAGTCCGAGTCGCGATTGTCGGCGCCGGCTTCGCCGGGCTGGGCGCCGCCCTGCGCCTCAAGGCCGAGGGGGAGGACTCGTTCGTCATCATCGAGCGAGCGTCTGCCGTGGGCGGCACTTGGCGGGACAACACCTATCCCGGAGTCGCCTGCGACGTCCCCGCGCACCTCTACTGTTTCTCCTTCCTGCCTAACCCCTCGTTCTCCCGGCGGTTCGCGCCAGGCGTCGAGATCCGCGACTATCTCGAACGCGCCGCAGACCCCATCCGTCGTTACCTTCGCCTCGACACGAACCTGGAAGCGGCCAGATGGGACGGCTGCGGATGGCAGCTGACGACCTCCGCTGGACCTGTGAGCGCCGAGGTGCTCGTCCTTGCCGCCGGACGGCTCACGGCGCCGCGCGTGCCTGAGGTGCCTGGCCAGTTCGCAGGACCAACCTTCCATTCGTCCGCGTGGGACCACTCCGTGGGGCTCGACGGTGCCCGTGTTGCCGTCGTCGGGACCGGCGCCTCCGCGATCCAGCTCCTCCCAGAGGTGGCCCGGCGCGCGCGGTCTGTCGTGATGATGCAACGCAGCGCGCCGTACATCCTGCCGCGCGAGGATGAACCGTACAGCCCGCAGGCCCGCGCCCGCTTCGCGGAGCACCCCGACGATCTCGTCGCCTTGCGCGCCGACCTCTTCGCCGACGCGGAACGGCTCTACGACGCCCGGGTCGGCGACCTGGGCGCTCGGCTCCAAGCCCGGTCGCGGGCCTTGCAGCATCTAGCCCACCAGGTCCCCGACGCGGGTTTGCGAGAGCGGCTCACCCCAGACCACGATTTCGGCTGCAAGCGCGTGCTCTTTTCCAACGACTTCTACCGCACTGCTTCGCTACCACACGTCACCATCACGGGGGCCCTGGTCCGGTTTGATCCCGAAGCAGTCCACAGTGAGCAGAATCGGTTTGAGGTTGACGTCGTGATCCTTGCGACGGGCTTCCACACCACTCGCCAGCCGTATGCCGGCCTCGTCCGCGGCCGCACAGGTCGCACGCTTGAGGAGCACTGGGCCGACGGCATGCAGGCTTACGCCTCCACCGCGGTCCACGGCTTCCCCAACATGTACATCCTCGACGGCCCGAACGCGAGCCTCAGCCACAACTCCGCTGTGGTGATGATCGAGACACAGATCGACTATCTCCTCGGAGCCCTGCGCCACACTGAGTCCGGCATGATCCTCGAGGTCTCCAGCGAGGCAGAACGGGCCCTTGCGCTCGAGATCGCCGATCGAAGCCGCGGAAAGCCATGGACGAGCGGCTGCTCTAACTGGTACGTCGACCCCCGCAACGGACGACAGGCCCTGCTCTGGCCAGGGCGAGCAACCGAGTTTCGCGAACGCTTCAGCACCTTCGACGCCCGCCCCTATGCGGTCCGCACGGTCGGTTTCGAGTCCTCTTTGCCCCGGGGTGTGAACACGGCCGTGAGGAGGCCTTGGCCTCAAGATGCCCCGAGGTGACAGGCCTCTCACATCGATGAAGATCACAGGCGAGCAGCCAGCGGGATGGCGTGCGCGGCTTGGGCCAACCCAGAAGTGCTGGCCGGAGCCCCGCCCCATCGGTCATTGCAGGGTTGGACCAACCCGCAACGTCATCATCGTGCGGGACAGGTAGAAGCGAGTTGCGCTTTGCTGCGCCGTTCGCGTTCGCGTTCGGTCAGGGGCGGGAGGTCACCTTGCGCAGAAGGCTGATCATTTGTGCCGCGAACTCGGTCGACGACTCACCCGCCTTGGTCGCGAACCGAGTCTCGCCCAGCACCAGACGATGTCGGTCGGATGCCGTGAGCAGGGAGCCGGTGTACACGAGCAGCGGCAGCGACCGCAGACGCTCGTCCTGGCGCATCGCCTCTACGACGGCATATCCGTCGATATCGGGCAGGCCCAGGTCCAGGACGAGAATATCGGGACGGACTTCGCGGCACATGGACAGGGCCTGTGCCCCGGTGTGGGCGACCCTGGCCCGTACGCCATGATCGATGAAGAACGTCCTGAGAACCTCGCCCAGTTCCTCATCGTCCTCCACCACCAGAACGCTGGTGGTCTGGTCGGCGCCGAGCGCCCGCCGGAGCGAGGCCAACAGGTCGTGTTGGTCGACTGGTTTGGTCAACCAGGACGAGGCGGCCGGCACGTCCATGTCATCGGGAGCGAGAGCGCTCAAGATGATGATCGGGATCTCGGCGGTGGCCGGGTTGGCGCGCAGGCCCGCTATGGTCTCCCAGCCGGACATCCCCGGCATGCGCAGATCCATGAGCACCAGGCTGGGGGCTTGGTCGACGGCGAGCGTCAAGGCCTCGGCGCCGCTGTGGGCGCGCAAGGTGGAGTAGCCGTGCGCCTCGAGCATCGCGGCTAGGACCTCCACCACGTCGGGGTCGTCGTCACAGATGAGGACTGCGCCGACCGGGAGTGGCCCTGACGCGGCGTGGTCACCCGAGTGGGGTGCCATGGGCAGGGTGAAAGTGAACGTTGTACCCCGGCCGGGGTCGCTCGTGGCCCGGATGGTGCCGCCGTGGAGATCAACGATGCCGCGGCAGATGGGAAGCCCCAGGCCCGTGCCCCCTTTGGCCCGGGTATCCGTCCCGTCGGCTTGCGTGAACCGGTCAAACACCTTCTCGAGCTGGTCTGCCGGGATTCCCGCGCCTTGGTCGGTGATCATGAACTGCGCCATGCCGCTCGTATCCGAGGGACCCGCTGACACGAGGACAGCCCCGCCGGGAGGGGAGAACTTCACGGCGTTGCTGAGCAGGTTGGTCAACACCTGCGCGACGCGATCTCGGTCCGCGAGCACGACCGCGTCCATAGGGAGGGCGGCGATGGTCACGTCGGCAAGATCGGCCATGGCCCGCATCTCCTCGATGGCGCCGTCGACCAGCTCGGCCGCGGGCACCAAGTCAAGGTCGAGCTCCAGCTTGCCTGCAGCCATCTTCTCCACATCGAGGATGTCGTTGACCAGGCGCACGAGTCGCTGGCTGCTGTGCAGGGCGATGTCGGCCATCCGCTGTGCCTTGGCCGGCAGGGCTCCGGCCGCTCCGCCTGCGATGAGCCCGAGGGCGCCCCTGATCGATGTGAGCGGAGTGCGTAGCTCGTGGCTGATGACCGCGACGAACTCGTCCTTCATCCTCTCGAGAGCCCGCTGCTCGGTGACGTCCTGGATCGTTCCGACCAGACGCACCACCGCGCCCTGCTCGTCACGAACGGCCGTGCCGAGCCCCACCACCTCACGCACTACCCCGTCGGGCCGCACGATCCGGTACTCGGACCGAATGTCGCCCCCGGAGTCGGCTGCCGCACGCCGCTCCCGCTCGACCTGACGCAGGTCATCGGGGTGCACCCGACCGGCAAACAGTTCTGCATGGTCTCCGGCCATGTTGGGCTGCAACCCCAGAATGCGGTAGAGCTCCTCGCTCCACTCGGAGGCCCCCGAAGCGGCCTCCCACCGCCAGCTGCCCACCCGGGCCATCTGCTGTGCAGATCGGAGCTCGTCGTTGCTGCGCGCCAGCCGCTCGCTGTGCTCGCGCAAACGCAACAGAAGGGCCTCGTTGCCCACGCCCAGCCGATGGAGGAAATAGGCGAGCACCAGCATGGCCAGCAACATGCCGGTAGCTGCCGCGGCGGTCCAGAAAACGGCCTGGGTCTGGCGGCTGTCGGCTGCCTCCGTCTCCGCCCCGGCCGCCTCGGCCAGCCTGCTCGTCAGGGATGCCTGGGGCTGCTCCAGTGCCCGAAAGTCCGCCTCGAACTCGCCCAGTCGGGCGCGCGCCGTGGCGGGACTCCGCAGTGCCAGATCGGCAAGAGCCGCGGCCTCGTCAGCATAGGACTCCAGCCGGGGTCGAAGCTGTCTGACGTCCGCGGCCAAGCCCGGCGGAAGGTCGAAACCCTCGAGCTTGGTCAGGTCCGTCCTGAGCTGGGCGACATGCGCGTCCACCCGCTGGTCGAGCGTGGGGCCGGCCTCCCCACCCGTCCGGCTGTTGACGGCAGCGGCAAGCACGTCCGCGTGGATGGCGTCATGCATCATGTCCGCATCTTGCTGAAACTGTTGGGCAGTCAGTACGGATATCGCTTTCCCCTGGGCCTGCCGGACGTCAGCGAAGCCGGCGAGGGCGACGGTCACCACCAGCAACGGCAGCACCACGGCGACGATGGCCGCGAGAACCAGGCCGCGACGCAACGTCCTGCCACTCGCGCCGCGAGTCATGGGCACGGCTGGTCCCCGCTTCGCCGGGTGGATCCGTCACCAGCCGAGTGTCCTTCCGCAATGGACGGGTCGCCCAGGTCTTGACGCAGAAGAGCCAGCTGCGCAAGCCCACGGTGGGCACCGCTCGCCAGGTCCGCGCGCGCACCGACGTCGTCCAGGAGAGCCTCGATGGCGCGGGCCTGCTCACTAGCTTCGTGGAACCCGAACGTCCCAGCCGAACCCGCCACCGTGTGCGCGGCGGCCCGCCCCCGCAAACGCACCTCGTCTGGCAGCGTTCCGTCGCACATTGCCTCAAGTGCCTCAGCAATGGCCTCCGTCCTGGCGAGGTTGGAGACCCTGGCACGTTCGCGGAAGCCAGCCATCGCCGAGTCCACGGGGCCGGACTCGGATGACTCGCCGCCGGCGCCCCCGACTCCGGTCGCCTCGCGATCGCGGGCTCCACCTTGGCTGGGGATCATCAGGACCAGCCCAGGATCGCTGACAGCTCGCCGGGCAGCAGCATCGGGTCAAACGGCTTGCCGAGCACACCCTCGACGGGAAGACCGGCCAAGGCACCATCGCGGATCGATTGCACCTTGGCCGTCAGCAACACAATGGGGATCCCGGCCGTGGCCGGGTCAGCGCGCAGAGCCACGGCCGCGGTTGGACCGTCCATGCCGGGCATCATCACGTCCATGACGATTGCATCGGGCAGATCCGCGCGGGCCCGATCTATGGCCTCCTGACCACCTCCGGCCGTCGTCACCCTCCAGCCGCCGATGACCTCCAGACTCATCTGCGCCACTTCACGAATGAGCTCGTCATCGTCGACCACCAAGATCCGGCGCTCGACTTCTCGCCCAGCATCCAATTCGCCCGCGGTCATCTCGCGCAACTAGCGCACGGAAGCCTATTGCAGAAGATCATGGGCTCAGTGTGCCCGATATGCCGCATGTGCACACCGTTCCTCTAGTACGTCAGACTTCACGGCACCCCGTCGGCTCAGTCACTCTCGACAGTCTTCGGCGGCCGGACGAGAACATGCAATCCTGCGCTGTGCCAGCAGATTCCATCTCGCTGGGTGACCGCACCTACATCAGCAGAGGGGCTCACCGGGATCGTCGCACACCACGCTCCGGGGCTCCGCTAGGGCGCGCACGAGCGGCTGGCCCACGCCAGTCCCCATCTGATGACGTGCGGCTGCTTGCCCGGTGCCTCCCGGGCGCCGAGCTCACGGATGAGCTGGGTGATGGCTGGTACCGCGGACGTGCCCGCATCGCACTCGGGCCGGTGCGTCTCTCCTTCCAAGGGGTGGCGCAGGTGCTCGAGCAGCAGCCCCACCGCATCGTCCTCAACGCCCAGGGCAAGGACACTGGGGGCGGCAGCGCGCAGGCCGGGATCGTCATGGTCGCCACAGCATCAGAAGCAGGCACCTCGCTGCACGCAGACGCAAAGGTGTTCCTGACCGGCCGCATCGCAGGGTTTGGCCGCTCGCTCGCTGGTGACGTGAGCACGCGCATGTTCGAGGACTTCGCGCGCGCCATCGACCAAGCGGCTGCTGGCGCAGAACCGGAGGTCGGTGCTCGTCCGCCGAGCGCCCTCGCCCTGCTCGCTGCTGCTCTTCGGGCACGGCTTCGGAGCTCGATCCGCAGATTCACGACGACACGGCGGCCTCGTCAGCGACGAGGTCATTGATCAAGTCGTTGAGGAGGTCGTTGAGGTCGCGTCGTGTCCGCGTCCAGCGCTCCCGCCTCGCGGCAGAAGCGCCCGGTGCGGTGTCAGCACCCCGGGCTGCGGGTACGTCGCTCACAGCGTCCCGGTCGTCGTCCGAGGTCCCGCGCAGGGGCTTGGCCGCGACCGGGACGCCCTCACACCCCGGCTCGGGTTCGAGACGGTTCGCTCAGGTCGGAGCGGCGGGTGCCCCGGGGTCGCTGACGTGCTGCGCCGACGCCGCACTTCCCCCTGAACCCGGTCACCGCGGCGGTCGGGCGCGTGCGGCCACCGTCATGATGCTCGCCCTGCCGGGATCCGCATACCTCTACCAGGGCGAGGAGCTGGGACTGCTCGAGGTCGCTGACCTGCCCGCCGACGCCCTGCAGGACCCGGTCTACGAACGCACGGGTCACCGCCTCAAGGGGCGTGACGGCTGCCGGGTCCCTCTGCCCTGGACCCCGGACGGCAGCTCGTTCGGCTTCGGGGGCAACGGGTCCTGGCTACCGCAACCCCCGTGGTTCACCGACTACGCCGCCTCGTCCCAGAGCGGCCACCTCGACAGCTCGCTCGAGCTCTACCGTCGAGCGATTGCCCTACGCCGCGACCTCGCGGACTGCGAACACTTCTCGTGGATCGACACCGGCGACCCTCAGGTCCTGCGCTTCGCGCGATCCGACGAATGGCACTGCCTGATCAACTTCTCCTCGCGCCCAGCACCGATCCCGGGGCGACTCATCCTGAACAGCGAGCCCGGGCGGGTTTCCGCCGGAACGACCACCAGCCTGCTGTCGCCGGAGGCCGCGGCCTGGTTCCGGCCGCTGTCCCAGGAGTAGGTCGGTGTCCCAGGAGTAGTAGGTCAGGAGCAGGTGGCGAGGAGTAGGGGGTTGTCGCGCCCTCAGGCGTAGTAGCCCCAGAAGGCGCCGGACTCATCCTGCTCCAGCCGGATCCCCTCCGGCTCTCCGGTCCGGAAACCGACGCTCAACAGGACCTCCTCGTAGAGGTCGGCGTCGCCCGAGGCCACGGTGTGGACCGTCGGTCGGTCGGGCCCCGAGGTGGTGCGCCAGGCACGGCAGTAGAAGGACGGCCCCCCGTCGTCTGCATCCCGTAGCAGCTGCGCGTCGTCGGGCTCACCGGCCACGACTTCGATGCGGTCTGCCTGGATGAACAGCCATGCTCCGGCGTCACCGGGCGGAACGTGCCCGACCATGTTCGATGCGTCGCGCCAACCGGGCCCGGAGAAGAGGTCCAGCACGATCAGGCGGCGCATCATGTCTTGACCCTCGTTCGCACCGTCAGTGAATGACCTTCCGTGACGGGGAGGCTTGATCCGGACCACGCCAGGCATCCCCAGCTGGACTCGTCGGTCGAGTCGCCCGGTCTGCGACTGGCGGCGATGGGGGGCAGCCCCAGGTCGTCAGTCGTGCACGACGCAGCGTCTCCCACAACAGCCCACGAACCGCTTGCAGGAGTGAGCCCCTCGAACGGATCGGTGGACATTCGAGACCTCGGCTCCCTCGCGGTCCGAGACAGTTCCGGTGTGCGAGACAGCCCAACCCTACTTCCCCGTGTTACCTGTCGGTGCGGGTCGGCCGCTTCCCGCCCCGACGGCTCATACCCGTGGACCAGTCGTCGTTGTACCGCGTTGCCACGGAGGCGCACACTGGGGAGGTGTCGCTCGCCTGCCACTCGGTCGAGACCGTGTAGGGGCCGCGACGGAACGGATGGCAGCGATGGGCTCAGCAGCTGAGGGACCTGACCTCGACCTGCCGGAGTGGGCTCTCGCGCAGGCGATGCACGGCCACGAGGACACGGACACACTGGGTCGCGATGAGCGGGCCCACCTTCTCGTGCAGGCGCTGGAGGACGAGCGCCACGACAGTGACGACGACGCGGACCAAGGCGGTGAGGGGTAGCCCCGCGACGCGCGGGTCACGGCCCCTACCTGCCACCCTTCGGTGACGAGCTAGACCTCGTGCGGGTACTCCTCGTCGTCCGCGTCGGCCACGTCCTGAAGCTGTTCAAGACGATCCACCACGTCCGCGGAGTCGGTGCCTGGGGCGGGAAGGGACCTCGCCTCGGCGACGCCCTCGTCGGTCTCGAGAGGCGCCACGGGCGTCTCCTGCTCGAGCAGGTCTGCCTCGGCGACGTCGACACGGGGGTCAGGGCGCTGTGCCGTCATCGGAAAGCCTCCAATCTGATGGCATCCACCATCCTCGGGGCCGTGTTGTCCCTCTTGCTTCAGCATGCCACGCGTGCTACAACAAATCTATTGCACCTGACAGAGATCCTTGGCGTTCGCGGTTCGCGGATGCCGGTAGGAGCGCAGTACGAAGACGGAGTGACCGAGCAGGGTCTGAGCGGTCGTCGGCGCGGCCACGAGATCCCGTCTCGGTCCCCAAGCCGAGTCAGTGAGGCGGTGGTGTCCTGAGAGCAGCTCTACATCGCTTTCCGTTCTCAAGGCTGCCCGGCCCGCGTGTTCCTTCTTGCGCCTGACGCTCATCACGTAGCGCGACGCCTACGCCTCGACGGCGTACGGGTTCACGCGGGCCGGGTCTGTCTCGCCCAGCGCGCACCGCTTCGGAACACCCGGCACTGCGCCTGACCCAAGCCTGAAGACTCGAGTGGCGAGCTCACCTACCGGGGATCGCTGGTCTGCATCACTTGCGGCTGTGCGGGGTGATGTCGACCGCCCCGGTGTCGATGACGTCCAGAGCCACCTCGTTCAGTTTGCGGTTGGTGTTCTGACTGGCGATCCGAAGCAGGTCGAAGGACTGTTCTCTGGTGAGCCGGTGCTGGGCCATCAGTACCCCGATCGCCGTTCCGATGTCGCGGTTGGTTGCCAGGGCGCGTTCCAGGTTGTCTGCCTTGTCGCGGAGGTGGGCGGCGGTGACCGCCTGCGCTGCGTGTGTGACGAGCAGCAGGCCCTCCGCGAGGTCGCGGTCGTCGAAGGCGTTGTCCTCCTCGGCGTACAGGTTGAGGCCGGCGATGACGCCGGCCAGGTCCAGATGCATTCGATACGACAGCATGCTGCGCAGCCCGAGTTCTGACACGACGCGCTGCCCGTACTCAGGCCAGCGGTCGTCCGCAGCGAGGTCCTTCGGCTGGTACACGGTGTCGTCAACGATCGCGTCGATGCACGGTCCGGACCCCAAGCTGTACTGGATGGCGTCCGCTTGCCGCGCCACGTCATCCGTGGCGGCGGCCGTCATGAAGCGGTCATGCTTGTACGTGGTGATGCTCACGGTCCTGGCAGCGGGAATGCGCTCAGCGGCCAGCCTCGTGACCGCTTCGAACGCATTCGACTGGGTCGACCGGGAGAGCTGCTGGCCCAGGCTCTGGAAGTCCTGCGCCACGCGACTCAGATGTTCGGTCAGCTCTGAGTTCGTCCTGGGGCTTCTTCTCGTGTCTTCCATCTGCGGGACTCCGTCTCCTCCGGACCTGGCTCGGCGGCGTGCGCACAGTTGTCAGCGGCGGCCGACTGACACGTCACTCTCGGGGTGGGTACGGATCCGACACGAGGGTCCCCTTACCGTACCCATGCGACTCCTGCGTGCAACCCTCGACAACGATGGGACGTCAGTGGGACCTCGACGTTGAGTCTGAGGCGAGAGGTGTACTCGTGGAGCCAGTTCCGGAAACAGAGGCCGCGTTGCAGCTACTGGGGACCGAGGATTCCTACTTGGCGGACGACATGCGCCGAGCGGGCACCGACCTGACAGCAGCAGCCCCCACCGCCATTGGTTTCAGCCTTGGAGTCTTTGCCGAGGGCATCACCCTGACATTCGTCTCCTCGCAGCCGTCCCTCCGCCTCCTCGATGCGGTTCAGTACCTCGGCGGCGGTCCGTGCGAGGACGCCCTGAGCGAAGGCAAGCCGCTCGAGTTCGGTCGTGAGGATCCACTCGACGAGCAGTCGTGGGTGCTCTTCGGCCGGGCGGGTGCGGCAAAGGGAGTGCTCAGCACACTGTCACTGCCGATCATCCGAGGTGGGAACGTCATCGCCGGAGTCAACGTGTACGGAAGTCGCCAGGACACCTTCCGTGGACGCCACCAAGCCGTCGCCAACGTCTTCGGGGCATGGGCCCCGGGTGCGGTTGCGAACGCTGACTTGTCGTTCGCGACACGACTCGAGGCGGCGAAGGCACCGGGTCGTATCGCGGACGTGACGCTGGTGGAGATGGCGGTCGGGGTGTTCGTCGCTCGGTACGGGCTTGCGCCCGACGCTGCCAGAGAAAGGCTCGTCCAATCGGCGGCACGAGCCGGCATCCACGTCCTGGCCCTGGCCAAGTTCATCGTCGACGAGCTGGAGCAACAGAACGGGTCATGACGTGTCCCCGAGGACGGACCGACCCTTGGGAGCCACCCCTTCCCGGGAAGCGCAGCCGCCGCTCGTCACCCCACGCGAGTCACGGGGGTGTGGCAACCTCCCCGACCTGCCAGACGGAAACCCGTCGATCGGGACGAGGCCCACCGGGCGTACTCTGGGATGTGGTCGGCGCTCCTTGCGACGACAGATCGGAGTGTCGATGCCCGGCGATCGGCCCGTTCCGACGCCCCCTCGAGTGCAGCTGACCGAACTCCTGTCGCGTGTCCGCGCTGCTCGTGATGACGTGCACGCCCAACGAACCGGGAAGGTCGATCCGGCGCTGTTGCTGGCTGCACGTGGCGTGCTGCTCCAATCCATGGAGAGGTACGCCGCCGAGCTCGTCAGACGTGGTCTGCCGCTGCCGCCGATGCTGCGGGACGACCTGCGCCTGCAGAAGGCGATCCGCGACGGCAAGAGCGGTCCGAGCCGAGCTCTACGGCGCTGACTCGACGGCCGGAGGTCGCCAGCTCGAGGACACCGCCAAGGACATCGTCGAGGACGCACGGCGGCAACTCGGGCACCTGCGGGCGGAGGTGGCTCGAAGCGTGGACGCGTTCGGTGGCGTGGTGCTTCTCTGGTGGGTGGGCGCCTTCCGCGCCTCCCCTCAGGAAGGACCATCATGCGCGTACCTCCCCTCCTCGGCGCTCTCACCGCGGTCGTGCTGACCGGTGGGATCGGCCTTGCCACTGCTGGCGCGGCGACGGGTGACTCCGCCAAGGTGTTCGTGCCCAGTGCGACCGTGAACGCTGACCACACCGTCACTCTTCCGTTGCATCGCGGCCGTTCCGGTGACCAGACCGTGTGGTTCGTCGTCACCGAGGCCTCCGACTCGGCCCACGCCGCGACCTGGCGTGCCTCGGTCTCCCAGAAGCTCAGGAACGCACTCGGAACTGACGCGGTGCAGAAGGTCACGGTCGACCGCGACGGCACAGTCGTCTTCCCTGCCACGGTCGACTTCGGCCCCCAGCACGTCGTCGCGCCCGGTCCGAGTGGGTTCCCACCCGCGGCTGCTGCGCCCGGAGCGGTCGGCGAGCCCGGGTACAGCCCGCTCGTCGAGCTGCCGGACGGGGCTGTCCTCAACGCCCCGCAGCTGGCGAACTCGACTGGGCGTGCCGACAAGGTGACCGTCCTGGACGTTGCCGGGCGCACGGTCCGGTACGAGCTCACCGACGGCTTCGCGCGGGGCAACGCCGTCGTCTACGCCTCGACCGACTCCAGTGACGCGGGCGCTGCCGCCATCGAGGACGTGACCTTCGCGCCGGCCCTGAACGCCGCACCGTTCGCCGATGGCGACGGCACCGACTCGGCACGGGCAAGCCTGGCGGCGTTCACGAACGGCAGGACGGGCGTGGGCGACCCCGACCGTCAGGGCCTGAACTCGGCCCTGCTGGGTGAGGGTTCACCGCTGAACGTGCTGGCGTGGACGCCGAACCAAGGACGCTACAGCCCGCTGTGGGACGTGCACCTGACGACCTGGGCACCCGGTCAGACTCCGACCCTGCAGACCGAGTTCACACGGATCGCCGACCTGGCCAAGGCAGGTCTTGTCACTGCCTTTCCTTCAGGACCGTGGGGTGCGAGCGGTTTCATCGTCAACTGCCCGATCATCGCTCAGCACTGAACACACGGAAGACCGTGTGGCGTCAGCATCATCGGTGATGCTCGGCTCCCTTCTCCCTGCCCTGGAGCGGGCCGACCCGAGACCGCGCGGGTACCCACCGTTGCGGTCGGATGGCCCGACCAAAGCTAGCTCGAGACCGCACGGTCGCACTGCTTGCCGGACAGGTACGCATCCACGGGCAGGCGCCACAGGGGGCGTCCCCATGAGGGGCTTGCCCCGTTCCGTGCGGTGGTTGACGAGGGCGGGATGGGGTACGTCGACACAACAAGGACTGTCAGACATCTTTCGGGGCGGATGCTCTGGTACGACGCGCGATGGAGCTTTTCGATGATCGTCCTGACGTTGACCGCCCCGCTGATCGGTTTCGCTCTCATGCTGTTCATGCAATGGCTGGAGGAGCACACCATGACGTCCGACACTCGCCGAGCGTCCGCGGCGAAGCGCCGGGGCTAGGTGTACCGACCGGCCTCAGCAGGCCGGCGACGGCACCTGAGCTCGCGCCGACCGCGTCACTCGCAAGGCCCTGCGCGCAGCCGAACCCGAATACGATGGGGTGTTGGAGCATCCGGGGTCCAGACACGTGCCGTCGCCCGCTCCTCAACCCCGAAGGCGCAGTCATGGGACGAAGTTCTGCTCTCGTACTCATCACCCCCGACCAGGACGAGCTGGACCAGCTGCGGCACGCCCTGGAGCGGTCGCAGCAGAAGGTCCACCACCTCGAGACGGCGCTCGTGCACAGCCGCGACATCGGGGCGGCCATGGGAGTCCTGATGGCCATGCACAAGGTCAGCCGGGACGCGGCCTTCGAGATGCTGCGCACGGCCAGCCAGAACCAGAACCGCAAGCTGAGCGCCCTCGCCCTCGACGTCATCGAGCAGGGGTGCCTGCCGACAGCCGCGAGTCACTCCGCGAGCGAGTCCGGGAGCTCGGGAACGCCGGCGTAGCGCTCGACGTGCAGAAGTGAGCGATCCTGCCCACAGCTCCAGGGCGGGGCACTTCACTGGCGGTGCGTGGTCCGCGTGGTCCGCTGAGGTCTGGGTACTTGAAGGCTGCGGCAGCGTCGCCCTTCAACCAGCAGGGGCGGCGGTGTCGACTTCCTCCACCGCTCTCGATCGGTGACGACTCGACGCGATGTGCCCGGAGTTCGGCTCGTGACTGCTGGCCCGTGCGGTGGGCGTGCGTCCTGACGTACGGGACATGCGCCAGTGGGTACGGTGCCGTCGGTGTCCCGGGCGTCGCCTCGTGGAGGGGGCTACACCCGGGATGCCGCTGTTCGCCCGATGCACCTCGACCTGCCCGATCCGGTCAGGCCTTGACGGCGAGCACCGGGCAGGTGGCCTCGAGCAGGATGCGCTGGGCGGTGCTCCCGAGGATGAGCTTGCCGACGGGCGAGCGGTGACGCAGCCCGAGGACGATGAGGCGGGCGTCGTGCTGCTGCGCGACCTGCACGACGGCGTCGCTGGAGTCGGGCAGCGGGGAGTGGCCGAGGCTGACGGTCAGGCCGGCGGCGTCGAGCCGTTCGGCGGTCTCGCCGAGGTCGCCGAGGATCTCGTCGACGGTGGGTGGCCGGTGCCGGGAGTCGGCGGAGACCACGACGATGTCGTCCCCGGTCAGGAGTGCCTCCCGGCCGGCGTGGGCCAGCACGGCCCGTCCGGGCTCCGTCGCGGAGTGGACGGCGATGATGGTCATGCGGTTCTCCTGGTGGCGGTCGCGGGCCATTGCTGGCTCTGGGAGGTCTGGACGAGCAGCGTGCCGTGCCTCATCCGAGCAGCCCGGTTGGCAGGGCGACCGGGATGAGGGAGGGGAGCGCGATGAGCGCCCCGCCGAGCACGAGCGTGTAGATGATGGTCGTGCGCGTGCGTGCTCGGGCGATGAACAGCAGGTATGCCGGGACGAACACGAGCACGGCGGCGAGGTACCCGACGAGCATCACGAGAGCAAGGAAGGCGATCATGACGGCGAAGGTGCGCAACGCGGTGTTGATCGTCAGTGACTCCTGGCGACCCCAGCGCACCCACGTCCGACGGTGACGCAGCTCCTGCACCAGCAGCACGAGGCCGACGGCGAGACCCGCGACCGACACGAGACGGGGCAGCAGCGCGGCCTCGGGTGAGAAGCTGCTGCTCGCCCAGAGGGCGCCGGCGAACACGACGAGGGCGCCGACTGCCACCGCCAGCGACCAGGGGGAGTTCTTCAGCAGCCCATCGGTCTCTGCCTCGTCGTCGGAGTGCATGAGCTGGGCGGCCGCGGCGTGGCCGTCGTCGGACGCGAGGTTGCGTCGCCTCCGCACCAGCTTGACGACCGCCCAGAGGGCGGGTCCGACGAGCACGGCCAGGAACACGATGACCCACGGTCGCGCCATCCAGCCGAGACCGTTGTTGAGTGACTCGGTCAGGTAGTAGTAGCGCTCCATCGGGATCGCGAGGACGAAGCCGATCAGGAAGGGGGCGCGGGGCGAGTCGGTGGCCTTGAGCACCCAGCCGATCACCCCGAGCAGGATCATCACCCAGAGGTCGCCGATCTGCGCCTCGCCCTGGAAGGCGCCGAGCAGCATGACGACGAGCAGCCCCGGGCCGAGCACCGCGAACGGCACCTTCGTCAGCCTGGCCAGTGTCGGCGTACCGAGGAAGCAGAGGAAGGCGCCGACGACGCTGGCGATCGCGAAGCACCAGATGATGAGGTACATCAGGTCGAGATGCTCGGTGACGATGGACGGCCCCGGCTGGATGCCGTAGGTGAGCAGCATCCCGAGCAGCATCGCGGAGGGGACACCCCCGGGGATGCCGAAGAGCAGCGTGGGGATGAGGTCGCCGGCCTCGACGGAGTTGTTGGCGCTCTCCGGGCCGACGATGCCGCGAGGGTCGCCCTTGCCGAACTTGCGCTTGTCCTTCGCGGTGGCGACAGCCTGGCCGTAGGCGAGCCACGTGCCGGCGGTGGCGCCGACGCCGGGCAGCACCCCGGCCCAGATGCCGATGAGCGACCCGCGGACGACCTGCGTCCAGTGCGTGAGCCATTCGCGTATGCCGGCGCCCCACCCACCGCCGAGGGTGATGAGGTTACGGCTGGTGCGTCGCTGGCCGACGCGGGTGGCGATCTCGGCCAGCCCGAAGATGCCGAGGGCGACCGCGACGAGGGAGAGGCCGTCGCCGAGGAAGAGGCTGCCGCCGGTGAACCGCTCCTCGGCGGTGGTGGGCGAGGTGCCGACCATGCCGAGCAGGAGGCCGAGGAGGCCGCAGAGCACGCCCTTGACGACGTTGCCGCGGGACAGGACGGCGGCGAGGGACACGCCGAGCACGGTCAGCATGAACAGCTCGGGGCTCGCGAACGAGAGCACGAGCGGTCTTGCGAGCGGGATGGCGAGGGTGAGCCCGAGGGCGCCGATGATGCCGCCGGCCATCGACGAGAGGAACGCCAGCGAGAGGGCGCGTTTGGCCTGTCCTCTCCTGGCCATGGCGTAGCCGTCGAGCATCGTGACGCTCGCGGACGCCGATCCCGGCGCGCCGAGGAGGACGGCGGAGACGGTGTCGGACGTGTGGACGACGGCCAGTGCCCCGATGAGCAGGGCGAACGCCTGGGCGGGCTCCATGCCGAAGGTGACCGGGAGCAGGATGGCGACCGCGCCCGTGCCGCCGAGGCCGGGGATGAGCCCCATGACCAGGCCGGCGGCCACTCCGATGAGCAGCATGAGGAGCAGTGACGGCTGGGCCAGGGACTGGAGGGCACTCAACGCTGAGTCGAACATGACGGCCTCAATCGATCTTGACGTTGTAGGTGGAGGTGAGCAGCTGCACGACGTGCTCGCGGACCTCGGGGCTGACGGCGTATGCCGTCTCGATGCGCTTCCGGAGGTCGGCCCCCGCATCGAGCGGGTAGCCGCCGAGGACCTTCTTCGCTGCCTTCTTGAAAGCAGCCGACGCGCCGAGCTTCTCTGCCGTGGTGCGCAGCAGCTCGATCGCCTCGGGCGGTGTCTCGGGCGGCACCCAGAGACCCTTCTGGTACGTGTAGGTGACGCCGAGCACGGTCTTGTACGCGTCGAGCTTGGGCCCCGAAGGTGCCTTCCCGTGGAGCGTCTCGTAGGCCTCGACGACGGTCGGCAGGTCCGTGAAGTTCGGGTCACGAACAACGTTGCGGTTCTCGTCGAGCTGGCCGAGGGAGAAGAGCGCCACGGCGCTCTTCTCCTCCAGGAGGGTCTTCACCGCTGACGGGTAGGCCGACGTGGTCTGGTAGTCGATGTCGATCTCGCCGCGCTGGAGCGCGAGGTTGACCGGGCCGCGGCCCTCGAAGCCGAAGATCGCGCTGACGTCCATCTCGAGCAGGTCGAAGGCGAGCAGGGTCGTCAGGTCGAGACCGGTGGCCGCGATGCCGCCGAACTTCAGTGGGGACGGGCGGTCGACGACGTCCTTCAGGCCCGACACGCCGGCCGCGGTTCGGGCATAGACGACGGCACCGGTGCCGTTGGCGAGGACGGGCACGAGCCTCGTGAAGTCGTAGCGGACGGCCTGCCGCTTGAGCAGCCACGGGACGACGGTGGTCGCGGTGCTCACGAGCAGCTCGGTCCCGTCGGCGCGCGCTGAGCTGACGAAGTGGTTGGTGCCGGTGATGCCCTCGCCGCCGGACTCGTTCGTGGGAGCGAAGCCCGGCGAGCCCGGGATGGCGTGTGTCAGCTGGGTGCCCACGAAGCGTGCCCAGGTGTCCGTTCCGCCGCCTTCGGCGAGGGGGATGAGCAGCTCGACGGTCTCGCCCGCGTAGTCGCCGTCGGCGGTCGACGCCGGCGGATGGAGCAGGTCGCTGCCGAGCAGTGTGCCGGCGGCGGCGAGGACGGCGAACCCTCCCATGACGCCGAGGGCGGTGCGGCGGCTCGGCAGGGGAAGGTCGTCGCCGGTCTCGTCGTCGTCGGTGGACGGCACGTCGTCGTCACGCTCGGGGGTGGCGTCGGGCTCCGCGACGCGAGTCGTCCCGGCACGGGGGCCGGAGTCGGGTCCCGAGGTCGGTGACGGTGTCGGGGTTGGTGCGGCCCCCTTCGACCAGGGGAGCCGCGGGCGGGTGGAACGGTTCATTGGTATGACCTTCTCTCGGACGGCGCTGTGCCGGAACGGTCTGCTGGCCTGATTTCGGCCGGCGGTGCAGGCATCGGGACCTGCTGGGGTCTGTTCGTGTCGTGGTGGTGCGGGGCGACGGCCCGGTCAGGCGATGACGCGCAGTGGCTCTGGCGACGCGGCGGCCGCGGTGGGCAGCTCGATGGAGCCCTCGACGAGGCGGCGATAGGTGCGGACGGCGGCGACGACCGGCTCGCCCGCCTCGAGTGAGTAGGTGGTGGTGACCGGGCCGGCCGGCGTCAGCATGGTGAACTCGTCGGCGTCGACCGGCGTACCTCCCAGGAGCCGGGAGACGACGGTGCCCGCCTCGCGGGCGGCGAGGGTGAGGGCGACGCTGCCGGTGATCGGCAACGCGGGGTGGACCCTGCCCATCGACAGCATCCGGACCACCAGGTCGGCGCCCCCGGAGCGTTCTGCGGCGTCGGGCGCAGCAACGAGGGCCAGCTTGGGGACGGCCCGCTCGGCCAGATCCGGCGCGTCGGCCAGTCCCATGGCGACCGCGCCGGCCCGCCGGATCGCGTCCAGGGACGCGAGCAGGTCGAGCTGCGCGTCGAGCTGCGCCGGGGTCTCGCGAGCGGTGAGGTCGAGAGCGGTGGCGTCCACGATGACGACGGGCGCGCCGGCATCCACGAGACTGGCCTCCACGCGTACGCCTCGTGCCGTGAGGGCGTCGACAGGTGACCCGGTGGGGAAGAGGGAGCCCGTGCTCCGGCCGGCGGGGGAGACGAACCCGAGATCGACTCGGGGGCCCGGGACGGTCACGCCGGGGATCGTCGTGGTGGGCGTCTCGTCGAGCAGGCCGTCGCGGGTGCGTACGTCCTGGACCATCACCTGGCCGGTGTTGGTGTTGAGCACGCGGACCCTGGTGTGCTCGCCGCTGGGGGTGACCCAGCCCTCGCGCACGGCGAACGGCGCGACGACGGCCGAGCAGTTGCCGCAGTTGCTGCCCCAGTCCACCTTGGCCTCGTCGATGCCGACCTGGGCGAAGGTGTACTCGACGTCGATGTCCGGGCGACGCGACGGGCTGAGGATCACGGCCTTGCTCGTCGTGGACGTCGCCCCGCCGACGCCGTCGATCTGCCGCGGGTCGGGGCTGCCGAAGAGGTCCAGGAGCGTGGCGTCGAGGGTGCGTCCGGGGACGTCGAGGTCGGCGCGGCGGAAGACCCAGCACTTGCTGGTGCCTCCGCGCATCCAGGTGGCCGGAACGGCGCTCATGGGAACTCCACGGGTTCGGCAGTGACTGACTTCTCCAGACTGCTGGCCGCACCACTGAAGCACCAGCACGCATTTCTGCACGGGGCTGTACTGTTGGTTAAAACGTCAGGGCATGCTGATCCCCACTGACGTCATCCGCACCTGACACGTGGTCGACGGGTTGGGTGGTGACGTGCTGGCAGGGCGCTCGACGCCCCACGGTTCAGTCCCCGGGAACCTCGCTTACATGACCTGTAGGAACACTTAAGGAGCGGCTTCGTGTTGGACATCCGGCGTCTCGAGGTGCTTCTCAAGGTCGTGGAGCACGGGTCGGTGACAGCGGCGGCCGATGCCATGACGTACACGCCCTCGGCCGTCTCGCAGCAGCTGCGCCGGCTCGAGCTCGAGGTCGGGATGCCCCTGCTCCAGCGCCACGCCCGCGGAATGGTGCCCACGGAGGCCGGACACGTCCTGGCCGTCCACGCCCGCAAGCTGTTTCGCCAGATGGCCGCCGCCGAGAACGACCTGCGTGACATCGCGGGACTACGCCGCGGGAGCCTCGAGCTCGGGACGTTTCCCACGGTCGGCAGCAGCTTCCTGCCGTTGGCCGTCAAGCGCTTCCGTCAGCTCTACCCGTCGATCCAGCTCAACATCCGCAGTGCGCGCGAAGCCGAGCTCATCGAGATGCTCGAGGAGGGGCTGGTCGGGCTCTCGATGCTGTGGGACTACGAGTGGGGCCGCATCCAGGCGGACCAGCTCTCGCTGACGACCCTGTTCATCGACCCGACGGTCCTCGTGGTCGCCACCGACCACCCTCTGGCCCGGCGCCGCCAGGTCGCCATGGACGCCTTGGCGGACGAGCGCTGGATCATCCGCTCGGACGACCACCCGGTCGTGGAGGTGCTGAGCCGCAGCGCACTGGCAGCCGGGTTCGAGCCGCAGATCGCCTTCCAGGCCAATGACTACCAGGAGGCGCAGGCCATGGTGAGCGTCGGGCTGGGCATCGCGCTCGCACCCCGCACTGCGGTCGTCAACAAGCACCCGAACGTGCGCATCGTGTCACTCGGCGACACCGCACCGCACCGGCGGGTGCTCGTCGCGCATCGGCTCGACCGCGTGCGCGCGGCCACCGAGATGGCTTTCCAGCAGGTGCTGTCCGAGATCGCGGCCGGCTACGACCCCGACTCGGGGCGGGTCGTCGAGAAGCCCTCCGCCTGACGCGCACCGCGACGTCCGCCGGACGAGGGACACGTCCGACCCGAGCCTGAGGGGCGCCTCACCGGTCGCGGGGAAGGATCGAGTCGCGCTGCTTCTGCTCGCGGGTGAGCCTGGCGAGGTCACGGCGGTAGCGCTCGGCGGCGACGACGCAGGACCTCCAGACGAACCGGCCATCCTGAGCGCGTGGCTGTGCGTGACTGGCACGGAACGCCGGCGAACGTCGCTCCCGAGGAACATCACGACATCGGATGGTTCAGCCTCGAGGAGTTTCCTCCTCCGGGCCATCCACTCCTGCGCGCGATCCTGGTGGATGTGATCAGGGACTCAGACCTCGCGGCCAAGGCGCCAGATCGGGGTGCGCACGTACGTGTGGCCGACCCGCAGCACGGCTGAGGGAAAGCCCTGCTGCTTGGGTGCGTCGGGAAACCCCTGCGTCTCGAGGGCATTCCCGTCCGGGCCGCCGTGCCAGCCCCGGCGGTGCCGGCGCCGACTCGCATACCGCCCATGCCAGCGCTGCCACGGCGCGGCGTGCGGAGCTGTGGCGCCGAGTGCCGGAGCGCGCTGTGGCCCACGTGGAGGCCCGTCACCGCGCTGCTCACAGGGGGCCGCCCCGATGTCGCTGGACAGCCGCTACTGCGCGTTCTCGAGGTCCAGCCGCACCAGCAGGTGCTCGAGCGCCGTCTCGAACTCCTCGTCGGTGTGGTCCTCGGCGAGCGGCCGGCGTAGCCGCGCAACGGTCGGGAACTCGCGCACATCCAGCTCGGCATCGCGGTTGGGCACGTGTGCGTCCCCCTCGTCCAAGGGCTCCTCCGCAGGAGCCAGCGGCGCCCCCTGCATGGCGGCCTCGAGCAGCAGGTGCCCCAGGAGGAAGCTGGTGAACGAGCGGTAGGCCCCGACTGCCTGTCTCTGCGAGAACCCGCGCGCCTCGAGCCCGGTGAGAAACGCCTCGACCATCCGGAGACTGCGCAACGGCGGGCGGAGCCACGGCGCCGCCGGGTGGCGCGTCGCAATGAGGGGAAAGGCGGCGGGGTGCTCGATGGCCACCTGCCGGACGTTGTGCGCGAGAACCTGGAGGAACGCCTGCCAGCCGTCGACGGGCTGCAGGTCCGAGGCCGCCGGGATCTCGATCGAGTCCACCAACGCGTCGACGACAGCTTCGAGCAGGTCCTCGCGGCCGTTGACATAGCGGTACAGCGACATGGCCTCGACGTCGAGGGCGGCGCCCAGGCGGCGCATCGTCAGGGCGGCCACGCCCTCGGTGTCGATCAGTCTCGTCGCCGTCTCGACGATCCGGGCGCGGGTCAAGGGAGGCCGGGATGCTGGTTGCCCTGCTCCAGCGGCCCTCTCTGATGACGTGATGGCCCTCTCCCTTCGTGCCTGTGCTCCCTGTCTACCTCATCGACGACGTGGGCGACCCGCGGGCGCCTGAAACGGGTGACCGCCCCCGGGACAGTTTGGTCGCGACGGTGTCGGGGGAGTCGACGATCGCGGGACAGGGCCGCTCGGAACGGGTAGGGGTGCGCCTGACGCGTCCACCGGGCGTCCGGCCGAAGCAGAAAGTCGCTGGCGATGTGAGCCAGACGGTGGTGGCGGGTAAGGGAAGTCCCGAACGACTTACAACGTAAGGGAGTCCTTTCCATGACTGACAACTTGAGTGCTGCGGCAACTGATCTCTGGAGATCGGTCGCGCTTTTCGTCCCCAAGTTCATCGCATTCCTGCTGATCCTCCTGATCGGCTGGTTCGTCGCCAAGGCCATCGGCAAGGCTGTCGACAAGGTCCTCGAACGAGTCGGCTTCGACCGCGCCGTCGAGCGCGGCGGTGTGAAGAAGGCCCTCGCCAAGAGCCAGTACGACGCATCCGGGATCGTCGGGAAGCTCGTCTACTACGCCCTGCTGCTCTTCGTGCTGCAGCTGGCGTTCGGCGTGTTCGGCCCCAACCCGATCAGTGACCTGATCACCGGAGTCATCGCCTTCCTGCCGAAGGCGATCGTGGCGATCATCATCATCGTGGTTGCCGCCGCCATCGCGGCCGCGGTGCGTGAGCTCATCAGCAACACCCTCGGCGGCCTGTCCTACGTGAAGGTCCTGGCCAACATCGCCAGCGTCTTCATCCTCGGCCTGGGCATCATCGCCGCGCTCAACCAGGTCGGCATCGCCACCACGGTCACCACTCCCGTGCTGATCGCGGTGCTCGCCACGATCGCCGGCATCCTCATCGTCGGCGTCGGCGGAGGACTCGTGCGACCGATGCAGTCCCGTTGGGAGCAGTACCTCGAGACGATGTCGCAGGAGACCGGACGCATCAAGGCTCAGGTCCAGTCGGCGCCGTCGGCCAAGGACCAGGCCCGTGCGGCCAAGGCGCGCTTCGACCAGTCGCAGCACGCGGGCAAGGGCTCGGAGCCGGTGCAGGTGGGCGAGGAGGTGCCGGCGTCGGTGCAGGCGCAGGCGAACGCCGACTTCTACCACGACCGCCCGCTCGACGGAGACACCCGGATGACCGGCGGCGCCACCCGGGCGACCGAGGTCGACGGCGGCTACGACCCCCGCCACTGACCTAATCCCGGCGGATGTGCCGGTCCAGCGAAGGACCAGTGCATCCTCCATCGCGACAGAAGGAGGACACCATGCAGATCGACAAGCAGCAGATCATCGAGCTCCTGAAGAACCGTGGCGACCATGATCAGGCGCAGCAGGCCGAGGGCGAGCTGCCCGACCAGGTCGACACCGACCAGCACGCCGACCTGCTGAGCCGCTTCGGCATCAACCCGCAGGACCTCCTCGGGGGAGCCGGGGGACTGGCCGACAAGCTCGGCTTCTAGGAGATGGCAGCGGCCCTACGGAAACGTGGGGCCGCTGTCGTCCTGGTCCGTCCGCCACTCAGTTCCGGAAACCCTTGTGGTGCAGCTTCTTCCACACCTTTGAGACATCTGCTTCGGCACGCTCGCCGCGGGCCTGCTCCAGGGCGTGAAGCCGTCCGAAGGTGAAGCTGTTGCCGCCGTCCAGGTGCACCTGCACCGCGAGCTCGCGAAGCCGCGCGCGGGCGTTCACCGAGTCCTGGTGCGCCCCGAGCAGCTTCTGGGCGCGCTTGCTGACCTCGGCGAGCGAGCGGGCGCGCTTGCCGAGGGCCGGCGCGGCGGCCTCGGCGGCGTACCGCATGCGCTTGGACTTCTTCCGGGCTTCGTGCAGCGCCTCGTCTCGTTCACCTCCCTGCGGCGCAGCCGTGATGGCGCGCACCGCACGGCCGAGACGCTTCAGGTCGCGCGCGAGCAGGTGCGGCAGCACCTCGGTGGCAGGCCCGTCGGCCTCAGCCCTCAGCGGGGGACTGGCGACGAGGTCGTCGAGCGTGGCGAGCAGGCGGAGGTAGCGGTCGCCGTCGAGAGCGCCGCGGGCGGCCTCCATCCCGGCCGCGTGGTCGGCCCTGAGGCGGTCGTCGATCTGCTGGGTCACGGGTCCGATGACCAGCTCTGCCGGCTCGGACGCGGCGACGGTGAGCAGGTGCTCGCGCAGCACCTGCGCGTCCCGGGCCGGCGCGAGAACGGCTCCCAGCCAACGCAGCTCAGCCTGCACCGGATCGGTGGCGGCCCGGTCGAGGATCGGCCGGAAGGTGCTGAGCGACGACCGGAGACGTCGGGCGGCGATGCGCAGCCGGTGGACCCCCTCCGGATGGCCGGCCCGCAGCCCGGCTTCGTGCTCGTGCAGCCGGGCCACGTGTGCCGCGAGATGCGCCGTCAGCAGGCGGCCGGCGGTGCCCTTCCCGAGCTGCTCGCTCGGTAGCTCAGCCGTGTCCGCAGTCGGGATCCTGCCCAGGGTGCGGCGCAGCTTGGACGCCGCGGAGGCGGGGGATGCGCCTGACGCGAGCAGGGCGTCGGCCACGGTGTCCAGGACCGATGCGGTGCCGGCGTCGAGCTCGACCTCCCACTCCCTCCAGGCACGTTCGTGGTCGTCGCGAAGGCGACGACCACGAACGGCGTCATCGCACACGCGGACGAGGACGACTCCCTCGTCGTCGCGCACGGCGTACTCGCGACGCGTGGTGCTCACGACGGCGACGGGGACCAGGGGGCGCTCGCGGACGATCGCGCGTACGCGTGCCAGCAGCTCAGTGGGAACGGCATCGTCGGAAGTGCTCAACGGCTCGCGCACCTCGGTCCTGGTGTCGCCGCGGGCCGGCAGCTTGAGGTGCCAGCCCTCGTCAGTGCCACCGGTGCGTCGGCGCAGGGTGATGCCCCGACTGGCCAGGTCGAGCTGCGGGGTGTCGAAGTAGACGGCCCTGAGCTCGAACAGCCCTGGCTGGTCGACAGAGGCCACCCCGGCGACCGTTGCGAGGTTCGGGAAGACGGTGTGCTCATCGACGTCGAACTTGCGTTCGGTCTCGTTCTGCTGCAAGGAACCCATGGATGACCCTTGCCCAACTTCCGACGTGACGAACTCAGTCGGGCCGGACGTCGCCAGGGTGACCGGTGAACATCAGTGCTGGTCGTCGACTGATCGAGCGATCCGGGCCAGACGGTCTCTGGCGCCGTGCTCGACCAGGACCGGGACGAAGTCGCGGATGCTGCCGGTGAGCTCGGCGTGCACCTCGGTGACGGCGCTCCGGACCTCCCCCGGATCGAGGTCCGGGAACCGCTCCGCGAGCCGTTGTTGCACGTTCTGGATCTCGGCGGCCTCGTGTTGCGGGTCCATGCCACGAGCGTCCTCTTCGTGCTGTTGCCTCGCAAGAGCCAGCCGGTGCCCGGTCTCGTGGGTCGGCGGAGCGTGTGGGCCGAGGCGCCGTCAGGGCCTTGTCCTGCCGACGCTGGTGAGGTGGCCGAAGACGATGACGTTGTCGCGGTACTCGTTCCTGCCGTCCGTGGGGCCACCGCAGGTCACGAGTCGGACCTCGGCACGGCGGAAGTCGCTCTTGTAGACGAGGTCGGTCGGGAAGCGGGACTTCTCGTAGGCGGCCACCTTGTCGACGGTGAAGGCGAGCCGTGTGCCGTCGCGGCGCGAGATCCTGACGACGTCGCCCGCCCTGACCGCGCCCAGCCGGTAGAAGATCCCGGGCACGCCCGACGGGGTGTCGACGTGCGCGGCGATGACGGAGGGGCCGAGTTGGCCTGGCGTCGGGCCACCGTCGTACAGGCCCACCACCTGCGCGGTCCCGGGCACCGAGATGGTCCCGTCACCCTGGACGCTCAGGGAGACGAACGTGCGCGATCGCACGCCGACAGAGGGGATCTCGAGCAGCGTCGGGGCAGAGGCCGCCAGGACCGGGGCTCCGCCGGGTCCTGGCGCCGCAGACGTCGCCCGAGCTCCCGGGGCTCCCGGTGTGGAGATGACGGGTGGCGTCGGTGAACCCGCGCCGATGGTCCGGGTGGCCGGAGCCGCCGCCGGCCGCGGCGGCCCCGACGGACCCGGCACGTACGGGCTGCCGCGCAGGCCGAGGACGAGCGCGACGACCCCGACGACGAGCAGGACCACCGTCGTCGCCAGGGCCGCCGCGACACCGGAGGTGACACGGCGACCCGACGCAGCCGGCATACGGTCGGGGTCGTTGGTCTGTTCGCCCATGGGACGCTCGTCCTCGGACCGACCGGCCGGTCAGCCGCGCGAGCGGGTGGAGCGACGGGCGGCGAACGCGCCGGAGCCGGCCGCCGCCGCCAGGGCGACACCGCCGACGGCGAGGAGCATGCCGTTCGTGTTCGTGGTGCCGCTCAGGCCGCCTCCGGTGTGCATGCCGCCGGCGGGGGCGACGTGCAACGCGCCGCAGAGCGCCGGGTCGGTCGCCTCGGTCGGAAGCTTCGGGTCGAGGTCGCTCTTCGTCTCACCGGAGTACTTGCCGTCGTGGTTGTGGTCGACGCCGTGGACGACGACGACGGACTGGCCCCTCGAGATGGCCTCGGCCACACCGTCGGAGACCTTGATGCTGCCGCGCTCGTAGCTGATCGTGCCGCCGGGAGCCGTGCTGAAGCGGTCGATCGCGAGGCCGCTCTTGGGGCTCGTGTCTCCGGTCTTGGTCAGGGAGACGACGATGTCGCCGTATGCCGGGCCGCCCTCGGTCGTGTTGAGGGTGCCGTCGCCGCTCGTGTCGTCCTTGATCGTCGGGCACTCGTGACGGGCCGCTGCGGCGAAGTGGATGTGCGCGGCGTGGGGTTGGTCGGGGAGCAGTCCGCTCGCGGCCATCTCGACCTTGATGGTGTTGCCGGTGACGGTCACCTGTGCGGTGCCGGAGCCGGCGACCTCACTGCCGGGGACCGGCTTGAGGTTGGCGCTGACCCAGCCGTCGGCCGCGTACGCGGGTCCGACCGTGAGGGCCAGGGCGGCAGCGGCGGCGATGCTCGCGCCGGCAATTCGAGTGGTGGTGCGCATGTGCTTCTTCCTCCTTGACGAGGAGACACAGCCGTCCAGCGTGCTCTGTTTCAGACGGGGGTCGTCGTCGACCGTCTCCGGGCGGGGGTTCGCCGTGACCCCCTCGGGCGGATTGGGTTCTGCACCATTGCTTTCTCGGGAGGACTTTCGACCACCCGCGATGCAGACGGGTATGGACCTGGCACGGCCGGTGCCGTCACGACCGGTCGCCACTGGGACGGATCCGACGAAGGGACGAGCACATGCCTGCACCGACACGTGTCGAAGGCGCTGTGAGAGGCATGCCGACGGTGGTGGTCTTCGACGTCAACGAGACGTTGTCCGACATGGCACCCCTCGCCGACTCGTTCGACCGGGTGGGCCTCGGCTCGAGCGCGGTCGAGCCGTGGTTCGCATCCGTCCTGCGTGACGGGTTCGCGCTGACCTCCACCGGGGTCAACCCCGGGTTCGCGGACCTCGCCTCGGAGGCGCTGAGGGTTCGCCTGGCTCAGGTGCGCGGGACCGGAGCCGACGCGCCGGGCGGCGGTCCTGACCTCGAAGCGGCGGTTGCCGAGGTGATGGGCACGTTCGGCACGCTGAGCGTGCATCCTGACGTCGTCGACGGCATACGGCAGCTCAGCGAGGGCGGGGCG
Source organism: Terrabacter terrigena (assembly GCF_042676085.1). Classification (NCBI taxonomy): domain Bacteria; kingdom Bacillati; phylum Actinomycetota; class Actinomycetes; order Micrococcales; family Intrasporangiaceae; genus Terrabacter; species Terrabacter terrigena. The sequence continues at coordinate 847,324 of NZ_JBHTKH010000001.1, read as the reverse complement.
CGTCTGGTCACGCTCAGCAACGGGTCCACGTCGGTTGCGCAGGGTTTGCTGGAGAGGGCCGGCCTCACGGACTCGTTCGAGGCCTTGCTGAGCGTGGAGGACGCCGAGGCGTGGAAGCCCCACCCGGCGTCGTACGCGTACGCGCTCGAGGCCTGCGGCGTCTCGGCAGCAGAGGCGATGCTCGTCGCCGTCCACCCCTGGGACATCGACGGGGCTGCTCGTGCCGGGCTCCGGACCGGGTGGCTGAACCGCGACGGGGCCCGGTACCCGCGCTACTTCACGCCGCCTGACGTCGAGGCGGCTGACCTGGTCGAGCTCGCGCGCGTCGTGGGATGACCCGCCGACGGCAACCGACGCGCCGACGACGACACGGCCGCGCGAACCCCTTGCAGCCGCGCGTGACTCGCAGCGAGACGTTCGGCGACTCGTCACGACATTGACCGGTATGACCGACAGACGCAGAATCGGAGGTGGGGGTCGCGCAGGTATCGTGCCCGCCCCCCGGCCCCCGCAGAGGAGGCGGAGCATGAGCGCTTCGCGTAGTGCAGGAGCCCTGGCCGCCCTGGTCGTCGCCGTGACCGTGACTGTCGCCCAGCCGGCCTACGCCGCGACCACCATCACGAGAGCCGACCTCCAGGGGTCCCAGGTCCGCATCGAGGGCTCGGGGTCGCTGCCCAACGCGTCGCTGACGGTGAACGGTGGAGCCCTCACGGGGCGGGCCGACGCCGCCGGTGCCTTCCGGATCGAGAGCTCGTCGTTCGCGAAGCCGGCCGACTGCGCCGTCACCGTCAGCGACGGATCGACGTCGGCGACCAGGACGCTGTCCGGATGCACGACCCAGACGCCGCCACCCCCACCCCCGCCTCCTCCGTCATCGGCTCCGACGTTGTCGGCCCTGACGGTCAGCCCGACGGACGTCGTCGGGCCCGACCCGGCCACGGGGACCGTCACGCTCTCCGCGGCGGCACCCGCCGGTGGGTTCGTCGTCGACCTGACCAGTGACAACCCGGCGGCCGCAACCGTGCCGCCATCGGTCACCGTGCCGGCGGGCGCCTCACGGGCGACGTTCCCGGTGACCACGCAGCAGCTGACCAACGCACAGTCGGCCGTCATGATCGGCACCGTCGGAGGCGTCTTCAGCACCGAGCGGCACGGGATCATCACCGTCTGGGACGCCTTCCACTTCGCGAACGGCAGCGTCTCGGTGTTCCCCGGTGGCACCGGCGCCGGCCGTGTCGTCTCCCAGCCCGCGGGTGTCGACTGCCTCATCGCGAACGGCAGCGGTTCGGGCACGTGCAACGCGTTCTTCGCCGTCGGCACTGTCGTGCGCCTGACGGCCACCGCCGCTGCCGGCTCGAAGTTCGTGGGTTTCGCCCCGAAGCCCGGCTGCATCGACGCGTCGAGGATCACGGTCGCCCGGGGAACCAACCACGCGTGTCAGGTGGGCTTCCTGCCCAAGTGAGGCGGGGTGTCGCGAAGGTCCTCCAGGTGGTCTGAGTCGCTGCCGAGCAGCACAGCCGGAACCCTGGCGCTGCCGTACCGTTCACCCGGCCGCCATCTGGAGTTGGCGCGGCGTGAGGAGTTGCCGCATGAACTGGGAGCCGACCATCGACCCCGTTGAAAGGCGCCTCATGACCTCCTCCCTCAACCGCCGCGGCTTCCTGGGCGGTGCGGCCGCCACCGGCCTCGGCATCGCGATCAGCGGCAGCATCGACGTCCTCGCCGGAGGCGGAAGCGCCCTCGCTGCGCCGCGCTCGTCGGTCGGCTACGGGCCCCTCGTCCCTGACCCCAAGGGTCTGCTCTCCCTGCCGGCAGGCTTCTCCTACCGGATCGTCACGCAGAGCGGCGTCACTCCCACCGCCGACGGGATCCCCACGGCGAGCGACCCCGACGGCACGGGCGTCTTCGCCCGCGAGGGCGGATCGACGCTCGTCAACAACCACGAGATCGGCGGCAGTGAGCCCTTCCCGGTCCCGCCGTTGGCTGGACTCACCTACGACGAGGGCGCCCGCGGCGGCACCTCCAGCATCGACGTCGATGCGGAAGGAATCCGCGTCCGCGAGTACACGAGCGTCGCGGGCACCCACAACAACTGTGCCGGCGGCGAGACCCCGTGGGGCACCTGGCTGACCTGTGAGGAGACCGAGCAGCGTGCCGGCGGCCGCTACCTGAAGGACCACGGCTACGTCTTCGAGGTGGACCCGAGCAGCCAGGAGGCGAACGTCGGCAAGAGCCCGGTGCCGCTGAAGTTCCTGGGCCGCTTCTCCCACGAGGCCGTCGCCGTCGACCCCGACACCAGCACCATCTACGAGACGGAGGACGCGGGCGGCCCCAACGGCCTGTACTACCGGTGGACGCCGCCGGCCGGTTTCAGCGGCGGCAAGGACGAGCTGCGCCAGCTGGCCCTCGGCGACGGCGGTGACACCGCCGGACGCCTGGAGGCCATGAGCTGCTACCGCGGTGACCAGCACATCCCCGACCTGTCCCTCGCGACCCAGGCCGGCACCCGCTACAAGGTGGAGTGGAAGCCCGTGCCCGACCGCGACGCGCGAACCACCTCCGTGCGCAAGCAGTTCGCGAACGACGAGGTCACCCGCAGCCGCAAGCTCGAGGGTGCCTGGTGGGGCGACGGCGGCGCGTACTTCGTCGCCAGCTTCGCCAGGAACAGCGACGGCAGCACCAACGAGCACGACGGTCAGGTGTGGTTCTACGACCCGAAGACCGAGACCGTCACGCTCAAGACGATCTTCGCCGTCAACCCCGATCCCGACGTCGACACCGACAACTACGACGGGCCCGACAACATGACGCTCTCGCCCTACGGCGGCATCATCCTCGCCGAGGACGGTGAAGGCGTGCAGCACCTCGTCGGCGTCACCGACGAGGGCAAGTCCTACCCGCTCGCACGCAACGACCTCAACGGCAGCGAGTTCACCGGACCTGCCTTCAGCGCCGACGGCCGGGTGCTGTTCGCCAACATCCAGTCGCCCGGGCACGTCTTCGCGATCACGGGGCCGTGGACCCGGCCCAGCAACGCACGAGCCTGACCGACCAGGAGACGAGGACCCGGCACGTACGCGTGTAGCCGGGTGCGGCGGCCGCCGCCCACCCCACGGGAGGGCGGCGGCCGTTGCCCCCCGGGGGCCGCCTCGTGACCGAACGCCACATGGTGGACAGCCGCTCACGCGTACGCGGGCGAGGGCTAACGTGCGCGCCCGTGGAGGGGAGTACTCCCTAATCCGGACGTCGTCATCACGAACAGCCCTGCTGTTCCGGTGTCCGGGGCCGACGCGGTCGGCGGAGGAGACCTCCGGAGCTGTCAGCTACCTCCGGAGGTTTCGATGATCAGTGCCGTTCCCGTGCTCGCGTGGGTCGCAACGCTCGCGCTCCTTGCCGTCATCGTCTACGTCGACCTGCGTGTCATCTCCGGTCGAGGTGGCGAGGTGACGCTCGGGCAGTCGACGCGGTGGGTCGCCTTCTACGTGTCGCTGGCCATCGCCTTCGGTCTCGTCCTGAGCCTGACGGTGGGCGGCCGCACGGGGGCAGAGTTCTTCTCCGGCTACATCACGGAGTACAGCCTGTCGGTCGACAACCTCTTCGTCTTCGTCATCATCATGACGAAGTTCGCGGTCCCCTCCTTCGCGCAGGACAAGGTCCTCTACCTGGGCATCGTGATCTCGATGGTGCTGCGCGCTGTGTTCATCTTCGCGGGCGCAGCACTGATCGCGGCCGCCTCGTGGACCTTCTACCTCTTCGGCATGCTGCTCATCTACACGGCCATCACGCTGCTGCGCGAGCAGGACGAGCCGGAGTTCGGCGAGTACCGGGCCCTGCAGGCGATGCGACGTCTCCTCCCGATGACCCGGGACTACCACGGCGACAGGCTCTCGGTCCGCGAGGACGGGCGCCGCCGCTGGACGCCGCTGGTCATCGCCGTCTCCGCCATCGCGCTGGCGAACGTCGTCTTCGCCCTCGACTCGATCCCGGCCATCTTCGGCCTCACGCAGGACGCGTTCGTCATCTTCACGGCCAACGCCTTCGCGCTGATGGGGCTGCGGCAGCTCTACTTCCTCGTCGGTGGACTGCTCGAGCGCCTCATCTACCTCAACATCGGCCTCTCGGCGATCCTCGCGTTCATCGGCATCAAGCTCGTCATCGAGGCGCTGCACGGGTCGCACATCGACCACATCGGGTCCGTGCCGCTGCCTGAGATCGGCATCGTCACCTCGCTCGGCTTCATCCTCACGGTCCTGTTCGCCTCCGCCATGGCGAGCCTGGGCAAGAACTGGCTCGACCAGCGCGCCACCACCTGAACACCCCGATCGGACGCCTCCGGGCGCCTTCGGTGCGAAATACCCCTCGGCCGGCCGGGGGCATTTCGGACGACATTCCGCGCGCTCCCGGCAATGGTGACGTCCCGCACGAGCAGTTTCGCGGAACCGCCGAAGACCGTCGATCACGGGTTCATCGTGGTTCGTGGGGGAGGTTCAAAGCACGGTTGTTGCAAGAGGGGATGTGTGCGATGGACACACGACAAGCATCCGTAGAACCACCGGGGGTCGAGCGGCGCACGCTGCTGAGGCTGGGGGCAGCAGGAGGGCTCAGCGCGGCAGTGGTCGGCACGAGGGTCTTCGCCGTTCCGAGACTGGAACAGGGTGGCCCGCTGACGGCCGACGGTGCCTTCGCCGGCACCTCGACGGCCCTGAGCGACCTGCTCTTCTACATCGAGACGTACCCGACGAGCCCGCTCATCATGTCTCCGTTCAAGGATCCGCTGGCCGTGCTCCAAGCGCTGCGGCCGATCCCGCTGTCGGAGTTCAGCATCTGGCCGCAGACACCGGGACCCGGTGTGGGACAACAGAACTCGCTCGGAAACGAACAGCACCAGATCTGGACGAAGACGATCAACGCCCCGGACCCGATCGTGTACAAGATCGAGCTGATGGTGCGCCCGCACTCGTTCACGAGCTCCAAGGTGCTGCCGATCGACGCCGCCGGGAAGCCGACCGTCTCGTTCGACTCGACCGGCAAGACGTACGCCGCCGGCACGGTCCGCGACCTGCCGCCGAGCACGATCTACGGCTTCAACGGCACGTTCCCGGGCCCGATGATCAACGCGGAGTATGGCAAGCCCGCGCTCGTCCGTTTCGTCAACCGGCTCGACGAGAACGAGCTGGGTCTGGACCGCCAGGACTTCGGCAGTCCCGACTGGTCGTTCCTGACGCACCTGCACAACGGGCACACCGCGCCGGAGAGCGACGGCAACCCGCACTACTCCATGAGGTACGGGCCCCAGCACCACGGCTACCTGCCGCAGATGTCGGTCGACAACCTGTACCTCAACTGGCCGGCCGGTAACGACGACCGCGAGAAGCAGAGCTTCTTCTGGTTCCACGACCACCGCATGGACCACACCGGCGCCAACGTCTACAAGGGCATGGTCGGGCTCTACCCGATCTACGACCCGAAGAACAACATGGACATGGGCGACGAGCGCTACGGCCTGCGCCTGCCCGGGGTCCGGCGCAACCACCCGGACGGGTCCTTCGACGTCGACTACGACATCCCGCTGGCGTTCTACGACACCCGCCTCGACGACGGCGTGACGACCCACGAGGACGTGCACGACGGTCTCGGGGAGTTCCCGCTGGCCCACAACCCGGCCACACACCCGGAGTGGTGGGGCAAGACGTTCTTCAAGCACTTCCCGTCGCACGGCTTCGTCGGTGACATCTTCACGATCAACGGCACGGCGTACCCGGTGCTCTACGTCAAGCGCCGCAAGTACCGGTTCCGGTTCCTGGACGCGTCGGTCTCGCGCATCTACGAGTTCAAGCTGATGAGCTCGACCAAGGGGCCGAAGTCCGCTGTGTCGCTGGGTTACTCGGGTGACGAGCTGGACGGTCAGTACCGCATCCCGGACGGCCAGGAGTGCATGAAGTTCGTGCAGATCGCCTCTGACGGCGGGCTGCTTCCGTTCCCGATCACGCGCCGCTCGTTCGAGCTGTGGCCGGCGAAGCGGCGCGAGGTCATCATCGACTTCACGAAGTACGCCGACGGCACGCCGACGACCAAGGGCGACGTCGTCTACCTGACGGACGTGATGAAGATGCCGAACGGGCGCAAGTGGGCGGACTCCTCGCGCTTCTCACCCGACCCGAACTACAAGGTGCCGATGCTGAAGTTCGTCATCGGCGACGCCGCGCCGGACTACAGCGTCATCCCACCGCCGAACCGGCTCATGCGGGCCCTGCCACCGCTGCCGAGCAACTGGCGCACGCTGATGGACAACCGGCTCATCTTCGAGGTCAAGCGCGGCAGTGCCGGCGCCGACGTCGAGTGGCTCATCAACGGCAAGCCGTTCGAGCCCGCCACCGTCGCGACCGGCCTGAGGAACCCCGCAGGCAAGACGCCGAAGGCGCAGCCCCCGATGAACTCCTTCAACCTGTGGGAGATCCGCAACGGCGGAGGTGGTTGGGTCCATCCCTTCCACCTGCACATGGAGGAGCACCGCACCCTGATCCGCAACGGGAAGGACGTGTCGCTGACCGCAGAGAACGGGCATCCTGACGACGTCTCGCGTGAGGACCTCGTGGCGCTGGATCCGGACGAGTCGGTCGTGGTCTACCGCGGGTTCCGCGACTTCCACGGACCCTACGTGGCGCACTGCCACAACCTGGCGCACGAGGACCACGCCATGATGTTCGGCTGGGAGATCGTGTAGGGCCGCCCGGACCACGAGGTCCTCGATCTGCGGGCGGCCCGTGGTGGTGCGCGTGGAGAGTGCACCACCACGCTCCGTGCTGCCGACCCGTCGGGCCGGTGATGGAGGCAACGACCCCGTTGGGTACGTCGAGATCGGTGGCCCTGAGCAGACGGGCCGCCCAGAAGGTCCTCGCATCCGGGGACTGACCTCGTCGAAAGGCTTCCCGTGTCTGGTGTCATCACTCTGATCAAGGACGACCACGCCAAGCTCGAGTCCGTCTTCAAGAAGCTCGAAGGCGCCGAACCGAGCGAGATCCGAGGCCTGTTGCAACAGGTCCAGGAGCTGCTCGTCCCGCACTCCGAGGCAGAGGAGCAGGTGGTCTACCCGGCGATCAAGTCCACGGTCCCCGACGAGAAGGAGGACGTCGACGACGGTCTCGCGGAGCACCAGCACGTCGCGGCCACCCTCGAGAAGCTGTTGGGCTCGGACCCCGAGGCCCCAGGCGTCGACGGCCTCATCGCGGCCATGATCGGCGAGGTGCGTCACCACGTCGAGGAAGAGGAGCAGGAGATCCTCCCGGCCTTCTCCGAGGCAGCGAGCAACCAGCAGCTCGGCGAGCTCGGCGAGCAGTTCACCGCTGCCAAGGAACGCGCTCTGGCACAGCTCCGCGGCTGACGGGACATGGACACGATCGAGATCCCCTGCCCGACACCGGGGTGCGGTGGCGTCGTGCAGGTGCAGGCACAGCCGATCGTCAACGGCACCGAGTGGGAGATCCTCGAGGTCGACGGCGCGCCGCAGGTGTCCTGCTCTCGAGGCTGCAAGCCGCCTGCGGAGCTGCGCCAGCCGGTGAAGGACGAGCTCCAGGCAGGCTGAAGCGATGTGTGCCGAGAGCCCGAGCCCTGACCGGCTGCCGGTCAGGGCTCGGCTCCGGCTGCACCGGCGAGCCTGCCTTCGAGCCGGCTCCCTGCCGAGCGCTCAGTCCCCGGGGTCGCCGAACGTGAGGAAGCGGCCCTGGTGCGCCTCGAGCGTCAGGTCGACGCCGTGGAGCTCGTCGACCGCGCCGACGGCGTCGCCGGTGAGCTGGTCGACGACCGACCAGCCGGGCGTGAAGTGCGTGCTGGAGACGCGGACGTCGACCGGGTCGGCGCTGAAGTTGAGCACCGTGGCCTGTCGCAGCACCTCAGGCAGGTCGTCGTGAACCATGACGAGCACGCCCGGGTGGCTGCACGCGGGCACCTCGACCTGCGTGGCGGTGGCGATCCCCGAGGCCTCACGCACCCGAAGGATGTGGGTGAGTCGCGACGCGAACGAGTCCGGGTCGTCCAGCTGCGCCGTCAGCGGTCCGTAGAGCGACCGGCCTCGCGGCATGCCCGACGCGGAGTGTGACAGGTCCGGACGGTAGTCCATGAGGTCGTAGGCGCCGCGGTGCAGCCACCGGGTGTCACCCGTGGCGAGGAGGTGACCGATCTCCTCGCGGTCGACCGTGGTGAGGCCGACGAGGTCCCACCCGGACAGGGCGAACACGCCCGGCTGCAGCGCGTTGAACATCGCCAGCAGCAGGTGTGCCTGACGGATGTTGTCGATGTCGAGTCCGTCGACGGCGTCGAGCTCCCGGTAGCCGAGCGCCGCGGCGATGACGGTCGCCGTGGTCGAGGCGATCCCGTTGGTGGTGAAGATCGCGTTGTACGGCCCCGCCTCGCCGGTGAGGTGGTCGACCAGCTGGCTCCGCACGTGTGCAGCCAGGGCCGCCCCCGTGACCTCGACGCCGTGGAAGGTGAACAGGTCGTCCCGGTGCAGGGTCTCGAAGTGGACGAGCTCGTAGGTGAGCTCGTCGTGGTTCTGCAGGGCGTGGACGAGGGAGATCGGATGCACGCCGGACTCGAGCGAGATGTTGAGGGTCAGCCGCAGGAACTCGGTGTCGGCCGTGGCGAGCGCGTGGTGGTAGGCGGGCCGGTTGACGAAGTCGTAGGACAGGTCGGCACCGGCTTCGGCGGTGATGCGGATGTCGTCGACGGTCAGGTTCAGCTCCTGGAAGCTGAAGCCGCCCACCTTCCGGACCATCGAGCCGATGAGCTGGTTGGCGGCCTCGGACAGCGGGTGGCCCTCGGACCACGCGGCCTCGCCCTCGCTGGACTTCTCGACGCCGAGGAAGCCGTTGGCGTCGAGCCGCAGTCCTCCGGAGCCGAGGTCGCCCATGGAGTGCAGCGCGTCGCCGATCACCAGGCGCATCCCGGCGAAGGTCGGGTCGAGCCAGTTGATCGACGGCTGGCCCTCCTTGAAGTAGTGCAGGTACACCCAGCGGCGGACGACGCCGTCCTCGCCGACGACCTCGCCGGTCGCGGACCAGTTGGTCTCCTTGACGCCGGGGGCGTGGAAGATCACGCGCTGCAGCCGACCGATGATGTAGCCGGCCTTCTCGAGGGCGGCCTCCGCCGCGACGTCGAGGTTGGCGGAGTCGTGGCCGGGGCGCACCTCGGGCAGCAGGTGCCAGTCGGTGGGGTCGATCTGGACCATGTGGAAGATGCCCGGGTAGTCGCCGACGTTCATCTCGGCGAGGCGGAAGTCGGGGCCCTTGCCGGTGTGGCCGGGGACGATGTCGTCGATGATCGTGCCGCCGTGCGCCGCGGCCACGTCGCACATGGTGCGGTACTCGTCCTCGGTGCCGAACGCGGCGTCGATCTGGGTCGAGATGCGGTCGAAGTGCCCGTCCACGCTGGGCGTCGGGTCCCACCCCGACAGCCCTCCGGCCCGCTTGACGGGGCCGGTGTGGACGGCACGGATGCCGATCCGGGCGAACGCTGCCCAGAGGTCCGGGTCGGCCAGGGTCCCGAGGAACGACGCATCGGCCTTGGTCACCATGGAGATCGGGTATGCCGTGAACCACACGGGCGCGGCCTCCACGGCTGCGACGGGGTTGGGCCGGGCGAAGGGGTTCTGCCACATGGAGCCCTGGCCGGAGAACTGGGTGGCGATCGCGTTGGCGTCGGCAAGCATCGACTCGCGCCGGAGCCACGCGACGTAGGCAGGGTTGCTGCCGACGGGTTCACCGACGCGTTCGCCGGGCTCCGGGGCGCCCTGGCCACGCAGGCGCGCTCGTGGCCGCAGCAGCTGTGGGCGAGCGGCGAAGAAGTGCTCGGAGTAGCTGATCTCCGCCGGCTCGTGCTCCACCGGCTCCGGAGGGTCGGTCACGGCTGCACCGGCCTCGGACGGGTCGGTCACGGTCCTGGCATCCACGTGCTCCATGGTGGCCATCCAAGCACCGCATCGGCGCGAAGGGTGCCCCGGGAGGAGCGCAGCGCCGCGTCGTCGCCGACGGTGGCGGCGCAGGACGCCGCCCGCCGGGCGGTCTACCGGCCGCGCGGGTGGGTGGTCTGCGGGATCCTCGGCTGGGGCAGCTCGGCGGTCGAGTCGCGTTCCACCGCAGGGCAGCTCACGCGTACGACCGCGTCACGGGGGGTGTCCTCGAGGCCGAGCAGCAGCCTGACGCCCACGGCCCCCAGCTCGTAGTGGGGGAGTCCGACGGTCGACAGCGCGGGGCGCGTGTGGGCCGAGATCACCTCCTGGTTGTCGAAGCCGACGATGGAGATGTCGCCGGGGACCGTGACGCCGCGCTCCCGCAACGCGTCGAGCAGACCCATGGCGACCCGGTCGTTGTGGCAGAACACGCCGGTGGCACCCGTGTGCAGCACCTGCTCGGCGACGGCATACCCGCCCTCCTGGTCGGGCTGGGCGTCGAGGAGGAGGGCCTCGTCGGCCACCACCGCGTGGGCGCTCAGCGCCTCCTGGTAGCCGCGGAGCCGGCCGGTGCGGGCCGGCGACGGCGTGGTCGTGTTGATGAACGCGATGCGTTCGTGCCCCCGGCGCAGCAGCATCTCGGTGGCGGTGAACGCGCCCTGCACCTCGTCCGGCACGACCGCGGTCGCCGTGCGGTCGCTCCCGAAGCAGTTGACCAGCACGAAGTCGGTCTCGTCGAGCGAGGGCGGCACCTCGACGGGGCGGTGGTACCAGGTCGAGTAGAGGATGCCGCGCACCTGGTGCTCGAGCATCATCGCGATCGCGTCCTTCTCGACCCCCTCGTCGCCCTCGGTGTTGGCGACGAGCAGGACGTAGCCCTGCTTCCACGCCTCGTCCTGCGCGCCGTGCACGATCTGCCCCGCGAAGGGCGTCGTGGCGACCCCGTCGGCGACCAGCCCGATGAACGTGGACGTGCCGCTGGAGAGGGTCTTGGCCAGGGCGTTGGGTCGGTAGCCCAGCCGGCGGATCGCCGCCCGCACGCGCTCGCGGGTGTCCTCGCCGATGCGGGCGCCCTTCTTGTCGTTGATGACCAGGGAGACGGTCGCCGTCGAGACGCCTGCCGCCTTGGCGACGTCGCGCAGGGTGACGAGCCGACGGCCGACTCCGCCCGTGTCCCGCCCTGCGTCCTTGCCCTTGCCGGTTTCCATGCTCAGCCCTTCGTCGCGCCGCTCTCCAGCCCGTAGATGATCGCCTTGTTGAGGACGAGGAACACGAGCAGGAGCGGGGTGATCGTGACACACACGGCGGCGAAGGTGGCAGTCCAGTCGACCTTGCCCATGGACCCGATGTAGTTCTGCAGGCCGAGGGGCACCGTCTTGAGGTCCTCGGACAGCACGAAGGTGTTGGCGAAGATGAAGTCGTTCCAGATGAAGATGCTGTTGACGAGCACGACCGTGACGATGGTGTTGACCGACAGCGGCGCGGTGATCGACCAGAACACCCGGTACGGCCCGGCGCCGTCGAGCGAGGCCGCCTCGTAGTTCTCGCGCGGGATGTACTCGAAGAACGAGGAGAAGAGGTAGACCGACATCGGCAGCGAGAAGCCGGCGAGCGGGATGATCATCGACTGATAGGTGTCGAGCAGGCCGACGCGCGAGTAGTCGATGAACAACGGGACCAGCGCGATCTGCACCGGCACGATGATGCCCAGCAGGAACAGCGCCCGCACGACCCGCGAGCCGCGGAAACCCAGGACCTGCAAGGCGTATGCCGCCATCATCCCGAGGACCACGATCGCGACGTCCGCGCAGGCGGTGACGACGAGGCTGTTGCGCAGGTAGGTGCCCAGCGCTCCCATCTCGAACGCGCGGGCGAAGTTGTCGAAGGTGAGGGAGGAGGGCAGGGAGAAGGGGTTCCCCGAGGCGAAGTCCGCCTCGGGTCGCAGGCTCGTCAGGAACACCCAGACGAGCGGGTAGACCTGCACGACGGCGATGGCGACGGCGAGGGCGACCGAGAGCCGGCGGGCGGCCAACGGACCTCTGGGGCGGCGACGCGCCGGCGGGGCGTCTGGCGGCGACGCGGGCGCCGGGGTGGTGGGTCGGGTCAGCAGCGTCATGAGTCGAGCCTCCGGCGGTAGAGCAGGGCGATGGCACCGACGGCCAGCAGGCACTCCGCCACGATGAACACGGAGATCGCGCTCGCGTAGCCGTAGTCGGTGCTCGTGAAGGCGGTCTTGTACATGTAGGTGGTCAGCAGCTCGGAGGACTGGCCGGGGCCGCCGTTGGTCATGATGTACGGGATGTCGAAGCCACGGAGGCCGTAGGTCGTGGCCATGATCGTCGTCGTCGTCCACACGGGACGGATGTAGGGGAATCGGATCTGGGTGAAGACGCGCCACGCGGAGGCGCCGTCGATGCGGGCCGCCTCCTCGAGCTCGCGGGGCACGGCCAGCAGTGCCGCGTAGATGATCAGCGTGTAGAGGCCCATGAAGCGCCAGCCCTCGGGAACCGAGACGGCCGCGAGGACGGTGTGCACGTCGGAGGTCCAGGACCGCGCCCAGGAGTCGAGACCGACGGCGTCGAGCACCTGGTTGAGCAGGCCCACCGGCTCGACGGAGTAGATCCGGGCGAAGAGGTAGGCGATGGCCACCGTCGAGATCACCGCGGGGAGCAGGTAGAGGGTCTTGAAGACCTCGCGGCCGCGGGTCAGGGTCGTCAGGAGGCTCGCCACGAAGAGGGCGCCGCCGAGCTGGAGCACCAGGCAGATCGCGAGGTAGCCGAGCGCGTTGGTCAGCGCCCTCCAGAAGACGTCGTCACCGGTGAACATGTGGGCGTAGTTGTCGAGGCCGACGAACTGGAGGTCGGAGATGCCGTCCCAGGAGAAGAAGCTGAGGAACAGCGACTGCAGGATCGGGAAGAGGACCGCCATGCCGTAGACGAGCAGCGGCGGCACGAGGAAGACGGCCACCGAGAGCCGGGATCGGTTGGGAAGCATGGCTTTTCGCCTCTCGGGCGGGGCTGCGACAACTGTCCGTGTCGGGCCCCGCCCCGGTCGGTGCGGGTGGGTCAGCCGAAGAACTTCGGTGCGTTCTTGGTGAGGGTGTCGTCCATGGTCTTGATGAACGCGTCAGGCGTGATGTCGCCCTGGACGAGAAGGGTCTGCTCCTGCTGGAGCCTCGTGTTCGTCGTCGGGTCGAGCTGGGTGTCCCAGGGGAAGCAGATCGCCGAACCGAGGTCGGACGCCTCGTCGAGCGCCTTCTTGTAGAGCGGCGTCGCGCCGGCCGGGACTGTCGTCGTGGCGTCCTTCGTCGGCGAGAGCGCCCCCGAGGCGGCGTATGCCGCCGGGTACTTCGTCAGCGCGAACTTGAGGAAGTCCTTGACGAGCGGGTCGAAACCCTTGCTGCTCACGGCCATCCCGATGCCGGACGTCGCGACGTACTCGTTCTCCGCGGTGGCGGAGCCATTGCCCGCCGGGATGCGCATGAAGTCGATCTTGCCCTTGACCGCGGGATCGAGCTTGTCGGTCGCGAGGCTGCCGAGCTCCCAGGTGCCGATGTTGTACATCGCCGCCTTGCCCGACGTGAAGAGGTTCTGCGCGTCGGCGTAGCCCTGGCTCGCGAAGCCCTCGGGGAAGCACTTGCTGCTGCCGAGAGCGGCGAGCCACTGGGCTGCCTTGGTGCCGGGCGCGTCCGAGAACTTCGCCCCACCCGCCTTGAGCTTCTTGACGTAGTCCGGGCCCGCGACGCGGAACGGCTGGTAGGAGACGTACCGCTCGAGCGGCCACTGGTCCTGGCCGTTGAGGGCGATGGGCGTGACGCCGGCCGCCCGCAGCTTCGTGCACATGGCGGGAAGGTCGTCCAGGGAGGTGGGGGCGCTGACTCCCGCCTTGTCGAAGAGCGCCTTGTTGTACCAGAGGAACTCGAGCTCGAACTGCAGCGGCACCATGTAGAGGGAGCCGTCGTCGAAACGCTGGTAGTTCAGGGCGTTGGGGCGGAACGAGTCGTAGAGCCCGATGTCCTTGAGCAGCTTGTCGGCGTCGAGCAGCTTGCCCTGCTTGGCCAGCTTCTGGGCGAACGGCGTCGCGTCGGTGTCGAACAGCTCGGGCAGCTTGTTCGCCGCCGCGAGCGTCTCGTACTTCTGGATGTACGACGGCCGGTCGGGCGTCGTGATGAGGTTGAGCGAGAAGCCGGGGTGCGACGCGGCGTACTCGTCGGCCAGCTTCTTCATCGTGGTGATGACCGAGCCGTTGGCCGGTCGCGACAGCAGCCACGAGATGGGGTGCGGCTTGATCGCACCGGTGGGGTTGACGTTCGTCGGGTTGCCGGCGGAGCCGCCGCCGCAGCCGGCGGTCGCGAGGGCGAGGCCGGCGGCGGCCACCGTCAGCGCCTTGATGGAGTTCCTCATTGAACTGCTCTCCTCGGGTGTCGGAGCGGATGGGTCGGAGGGATGTGGCGAGGGGTTGGGTGGAGGGGGGAAATGGTGCGGGCCGACGGACGCTCAGGTGTCGGAGCGTTCGCGGACGGTCAGGGAACGGATCTCGGTGCTGCCCTCGCCGACGAAGACGGCGAGGCCACCGGAGGGGCGGTCGTAGCAGCGTGCGCTGAGGGCGACCTCGCCGTCGAGGACGGCCACCATGGCGTCGCCGTCGAGCAGGACCTCGAGGGTGTGCTCGCCGGGCGGCAGGTCAGCCGGTCGTTCGAGCTCGAAGGGCACGTCGCCGGAGACCTGCCACTGGGCAGGGCCGGTCACGGCGCGAGGCCAGCGGTCGAGGACCATGCGGTGGCGACGGGGCTCGAGGCGCACGACGTAGCCCTCCTCGCCGTCGTCGCTCGCGCGAAGCACGAGGCCGACCTCGGTCGTTCCCGGTGACACGTCGAACACGGCGGTCACGAGGACGCACTGCGGCAGGTGTCCGCCTGAGGCGATGGCCTGACGCCCGTCCGGGGCGTGCAGGCGGGTGCCGGGCGAGACGTCAAGGCCGGCGTCGACGACCTGGTCGAAGCTCGTCAGGAGCTCGCGCGGCAGGCCGAAGGCGAGGGTGCCGTCGTCGTGCTGCCGGGCCTCGAGCGTCGACAGGGTGCCGGCCCAGAGCCAGGCCCCGTCGTCCCGGGCATCCTCCTTGCTGGCGATCCAGCCGAAGAAGAACCGCCGGCCGTCGCGGTCCGCCGACTTGGCCGCGTAGAAGGCGCGCCCGTCGATGGTGTCGTGGTCGGGGACGAGCCACGGGCCGTCGAGGCTGCGGGACATGCGGTAGCGCGTCGTGAAGGAGTCGGTGAACTCGGAGTAGACGAGGTACCACCAGTCGCCCCACGCGAAGACGTCGGGGCACTCCATCATGAGGTAGCGCTCGGGAGCCCAGAACGGCTCGGCGTGCGTCCAGGTGTCGAGGTCGGTGGACGTCAGCTGCGCGATCACGCCGCTGCGGCGCTCGGGGGCGTCGTCGCGACGGCCTGCGACGAGCATCCGCCACCGGCCGTCGCGTGGGTCGCGCAGGACGAAGGGGTCGCGCCAGTCGCCGGGAACGTGCCCCTGTGGGGCGGGCAGCTTCCACTCCTGGTCGCGGACCCAGGTGGCCATGCCGTCACCGCTGGAGGCCCGACGGACGACCTGCAGCGGCTGGCCGTCGACGCCGAGCCGGTTCGGGTTCTGCCCGGTGTAGTAGAGGTGGACGGCGCCGCTGTCGTCGCGCACGACGCTGCCGGTGTAGACGTTGAAGTCCGGTGCTGAGTCGTCGCCATGGTCGAAGGCGACGCCGACGTCGTCGAAGCGGACGAAGTCCTTGGTGCGCACGAGCGCCCACGGCGTCCCCGGCTTGGGGTCCTCCCGACGCTCGAGGAGGTAGAAGAGCCAGAACACGCCGTCCAGCTCGACGGGGATGACGTCGCCGACGGCGGCGGGCGACGGTTGGAAGAATGCGGAGTACGACACGGGGAGCCTCTCTGCTCAAACGCTTAAGCAGAAGGTACACAGCCGGTTAGGCTTGATCAAGCGGTTTAGCAGAATTTCTCAGAAGGAGCAGCGATGAGGCCGGCGTTCCACTTCACCGCCCGGCAGGGCTGGATCAACGACCCGCACGGCATCACGGCCCGCGACGGCGGCTATGACGTGTTCTTCCAGTTCGTGCCCGACAGCACGGTGTGGGCGCCGGGGTGTCGCTGGGGTCACGCGACCGGTCCGGACCTGGTGTCCTTGGCGGAGCTGCCGGTGGCGATCGCGCCGGGTGAGGGCGACGACGGCATCTGGACGGGTTCGCTCGTGCAGGGCGACGACGGGCAGGCGCGGGCCTTCTACACGGCCACCACGGCGGCCGACTTCGCGATCGGTCGCGTGCGGGTCGCGACGCCCTCGGACCCCGGGTGGGTGTCGTGGCGCAAGGGGCCGGTGGTCGTGGAGGCGCCTGCGGGTCTGGAGCTCCTCGCGTACCGCGACCCGTTCGTGGTGCGCGAGGGCGAGGGCTGGCGGATGTTCGTCGGGGCGGCCGGCGCGGACGGCACGGCGATGGCGCTGGGCTACCGCTCGGCAGACCTCGACACGTGGACCTACGACGGGGTCGCCCTGGCGCGGTCGACCGCCGAGCGGGACCCGGTGTGGCTCGGGTCGCTGTGGGAGTGCCCGCAGGTGATCGAGGTCGACGGCGTCCACGCGATGGTGTCCTCGGTGTGGGACCAGGACGTGCTGCACTACGCCGCGTACGCCCTGGGCGGCTACGCGAGCGGCCGGTTCGACGCCACGGCGTGGGGGCGGCTCAGCTACGGACCGAGCTACTACGCGCCCTCGTTCTTCCGGGACGGGCAGGGCCGCCCCTGTCTGTTGTTCTGGATGCGCGGCGTCGAGGACCTCGAGGCGGGATGGGCCGGTGCGCACAGCGTGCCGTACGTCCTGGGTGTCGAGCGTGACCGGCTCGTCGCCGCGCCGCACCCGGACCTGGAGCGCTACCGGGCGCCCGCCGTCGCAGATGGTGTCGTGCCGGGCTCGGCGGCAGACATCGAGTGGTCACCGCGCGAGGGTGCGACCCTGATGGTGACGAGCGCGGGCGAGCTGGTGCTCGAGGTCAGCGCCGGTGGTGAGGTGCTCCGGGCGCGCGCTGCCGGGCAGGTCCACGAGATGCCGTTCGACGGCGGCCAGGTCCGCGTGATCCTGGACGCCCAGACCGTCGAGATCTCCTGCAGCAGTGGCCTGCTCGGCCTGGTGTCCCGGCCGAGCGGAGAGTGGCTGCACATCCGGGCCGACGACGTGACCGTGCACCCGCTCGCTCGCTGAACGATCGTGGCATCCCTGCTGGGCTGGGACGACGCCCCCATCGCCGCGGAGGTGCAGGCGTACGGCGACAGGGTGCTGGCCGAGCGGGAGTCGCAGACCCAGGTCGAGGACCTCGCCGCCGACACCGCCAGGCGCGCAGCAGCCGCGTGCGGGTGTGTGTCGAGCGCGACCGGCAGGTTCAGCCACCGCTGAACCTGACGAGGGAAACGGGGTATGGGGCCCTTGTCGCCGACGGACCAACACCCCGCGGGTGCCTCAGTGCGCCTGGCCTCGTGCGGATGTCACGGACAGGGCGCCGAGGAGGACACATGACGAAGGTCGTCGCCGTCACCGGGGCGAGCGGAGGCATCGGCCGGGCCGTCGCTCGCGAGTTCGCGCGACGCGGGAGCGACGTCGCTCTGCTCGCCCGGGGTGAGCAGGGCCTCGAGGCAGCCGCGGCCGAGGTGCGTGCCGAGGGCCGCCGGGCCCTCGTGGTGCCGGTCGACGTCGCCGACGCCGGCGCGGTCGAGTCGGCGGTCGAGCGCATCGAGTCGCAGCTGGGACCGATCGAGGTGTGGGTCAACAACGCCTTCACCTCCGTCTTCGCCCGGTTCGACGACATCGCGCCCGAGGAGTTCCGCCGCGTCACGGAGGTGAGCTACCTCGGTTACGTCTACGCGACCCGGGCCGTGCTGCAGAAGATGCGGAAGCGGGACTCCGGGACGATCGTGCAGGTCGGCTCCGCGCTCGCCTACCGCGGCATACCGCTGCAGACGGCCTACTGCGGTGCCAAGCACGCCATCCAGGGCTTCCACGAGGCGCTGCGGGTGGAGCTGCTGCACGAGCGCAGCAACGTGCACGTCACCATGGTGCAGATGCCGGCGCTCAACACGCCGCAGTTCTCCTGGGTGCTCTCGCGCCTGCCCCGTCACGCGCAGCCGGTCCCACCCATCTACCAGCCGGAGGTCGCGGCCCGGGCCGTCGTCTTCGCCGCCGAGCACCCGCGCAGGCGGGAGTACTGGGTCGGCGGGACGACCGTCGCCACGCTCATGGCCAATGCCGTCGTGCCCGGGCTGCTCGACCGCTACCTGGCGCGAACCGGCTTCGACGCCCAGCAGACGAGCGAGCCGCGTCCCGACGACCAGCCGGTGAACCTCTGGGAGCCGGCCGACGGCGCGGACGGCCGTGACTTCGGGGCCCACGGGGTCTTCGGCAGCCGCTCGAAGCCGACGAGCCGACAGCAGTGGCTGGCGCACCGCTACCCGCAGGTCGCCGGTGCCGCCGGAGTCGCGGTCGCCGGACTGGCCCTTGCGGCCGTGAGGCGTCGGCGGTGAAGGGCCACGCGCGAGCGCGGTTCGCGGGGACCATCGGGATCGCTTGGGGTGCAGTGCTCTTCGCCTACCCCGACGACGTGTGGCAGCGGGTTGCAGGCCGCGGCTGCACCCAGGACGAGCAGCTCGTCACGCAGGTGCTCGGGCTGCGTCACCTGGCACAGGGTCTCGCCGAGCTCGTGGCACCTCGGGCGGTGCGGCGCCCGGCCGCCGCCGTCGACGCCGCCCACGCCCTGTCGATGCTCGCCCTTGCGGCCTGGAGACGGGAGTATGCGCCGCCCGCCCTCGCGTCCGCGGCTGTCGCCCTCGGAGGCGCGGCGCTGTCGAGCGGAGGCAGAGGCGGGCGCTGAGCGCCAGCGCCTCGCGGCGGCCGTGGGCTCGAGGGCGGCGACGAGTACCTCGCCAAGACGTGTGCCGCCGGTCCGGGATGAGCGCTTCAGAGACCGGCCGCCCACCCGGTGACCCGCTGAGGCCTGCCGCCATGAGCCGGCCGGAGGTGCGCACGTCGGCGCCGACGGCTTGCGACATGGGGGCCGGGTATTCGCCAAGTCGTTGACACGGCGGCGACGGCTGGGCATCATCATCGTATGTTCGTTCAATGGCGAATGGCTATTCAATCTGGCAGCAAAGCCCGTGCTGCGTTGGCCCTCGCGACCGCCCTCGTCGTCGGCGGTTCCGTCGGTGCCTGCTCGCGCGTGCCCGGCGTGTACACCTACGTCCCGGCCGGCCAGGAGAAGTCGGCCGGCGCGGGTGGGTCCGTCGCCTTCGACGCCAAGGCCTACGTCAACGGCATCTGGACCTCGAAGGTGCTGCCCACCGTCGAGAAGGACGCCGTCCCGGCCGCCGAGCTGATCCCAGCGCTCGACGCCGACCAGGGCGCCGCGAGCAAGAAGTACGGCAACCAGGCCGGCGCCGGGAGCCCGTACGCGTTCCTCGTCAAGGGAGCCGGCACCGTGACGGCGGCCGACGCCGACTCGCCGACGCACCCGGTGACGGTCAAGGTCGACGGCATCTCGGGCAAGACCGCCGAGATCCAGGTGGTCACGGGCCCGGTCATCGCAGGCACCGGCCTGCGCGACGCCGTCAAGTTCATCAAGTTCGGTGACTTCACCAACCAGCTCGACTACGCGGACGCCGCGACCGAGCTCAACAACAAGGTCAAGGCCGACGTCCTCGCCAAGGTCAAGGCCAAGGACCTCGTCGGCAAGAAGGTGACCTTCGCGGGGGCCTTCTCGCTCGTGGCCCCCGGCGTCGTCCTGGTCGTCCCGACGCAGCTGGCGGTCGGCTCATGACGACCGCGTCCGAAGCCCCATCGCGGCCGACGCCGGCCGGCAGCGACGAGGTCGTCCTTCGGGCCCTCGACATCACGAAGACGTACGGCGGGGTGCGGGCCCTCAAGGGCGTCACCTTCGAGGCCTACCGCGGCAAGGTCAACGTCCTCGTGGGTGAGAACGGCGCCGGCAAGTCGACGCTCATGAAGATCCTCGCGGGCGCGGAACAGCCCAGCTCGGGCACCATCCTGCTCGACGACGAGCCGGTCGGCATCGGCAGCCCGCGCGACGCGATTGCCAACGGCATCGGCATCATCCACCAGGAGCTGAGCCTCTTCCCGAACATGTCGATCGCCGAGAACCTCTTCGCCGGGCGCGAGCTGCGGCGGGGCGGCCGGTTCGTCGACCACGCGGCGCAGCGCCGCCGCGCCACCGAGGCCCTGCAGCGCCTGGGGCAGGAGCTCGACCCCGACACGCTCGTCGGCGACCTGCCGATCGGCAAGCAGCAGCTCATCGAGATCGCCCGGGTGCTGCTGGAGGACGTCCGCATCCTCATCATGGACGAGCCGACGTCGGCGCTGTCCAACCACGAGGTCGACGTGCTCTTCAAGGTCATGGACGACCTGCGTCGCGACGACGTGACGATCATCTACATCTCGCACAAGCTCGACGAGTTCCGCCGCATCGGCGACTACGTCACGGTGCTGCGCGACGGGTCCCTCGTGGCCCATGAGCCGATGACCGGCACCGACACGGCCTGGATCGTGCGGCAGATGGTGGGCCAGGATCCCGAGGCGCTCTTCTCGCGGTCCGCCGGGGACATCGGTGACGTGCTCCTGGAGGTCACCGGGCTGACGGTGCCAGGATCGCCCCGCGAGCTCGTCTCGGACGTCTCGCTCCAGGTCCGGGCCGGCGAGGTCGTCGGCATCTACGGCCTCATGGGGGCCGGACGGACCGAGCTGTTCGAGGCCCTGATGGGTACCCGCGCCTCGACCGGTCACGTGGCCGTCCGGGGCAAGCCCGTGAAGGAGAGCAGCGTGCTCGCCCGTCAGGCAGCCGGCCTCGCCCTCGTGCCTGAGGACCGCCAGCGCGACGGCCTCGTCCAGACGATGAGCGTCGGTGACAACGTGCTGCTCTCGACGATCGGCAAGCTGGCTCGTCGCGGCCTCGTGCCCCAGAAGACCGAGCGCAGCGTCGCGGGCGAGAAGGTGCGCGAGCTCTCGATCAAGATCTCCGCGCTCGCGGCGCCCGTCACGTCGCTGAGCGGCGGCAACCAGCAGAAGGTCGTGCTGGCGCGCGCCCTGCTCACCGAGCCCGTCGTGATGCTGCTCGACGAGCCGACCCGCGGTGTGGACGTCGGTGCCAAGAGCCAGATCGCCGAGATCATGAGCGAGCTCGCCGAGGCCGGCTACGGCGTCCTGTTCATCTCGTCCGAGCTCGCCGAGGTCATGGCGATGGCCGACCGGGTGCTCGTCATGGCACGGGGACGCATCACCGCCGAGCTGTCCGGCGACGCCCTCACCGAGGAGGCGCTCGTCTCCGCCTCCGCCTCCGACGCCGTGCTGGCCGCCGCGGCCGCCGGAGCCGACCTGCTCTCCACCCCATCCACGGAGGACCCCGCATGAGCGACACGGACGTTGCGCCCACCACCTCGACCCAGTCGCCCCCGACGCCGCCGAGCGAGCCCGCGCACCGTGGTGACACGTTGGCGCGAGTCGGCCTGCTGCTGCTGCGCGGCCGCACTCTCGTGGTCCTCGTGCTGCTCATCGTCCTCTTCGGCACGATGTCGCAGGACTACCTCACCTCGAGCAACCTCATCGTGATGACCAAGCACGTGGCCATCAACGCGATCCTCGCCATCGGGGTCACCTTCGTCATCCTCACCGGCGGCATCGACCTGTCCGTCGGCTCGATCGCCGGCCTGTCGAGCATGATCGTCGGGGGCCTGCTCTTCGCGGGCCTCGCGATGCCCGGCGGGGGAGTGCTCTACCTGTCGGTCGGCGCGGTCATCCTCGTCGGCATCCTCGTCGGCTGCCTCGTCGGGTGGGTCAACGGCATCCTCATCACGAAGTTCCGGGTGGCACCGTTCATCGCCACCCTCGGGATGCTCTACGTGGCCCGCGGCGCGGCCCAGCTGCGCAGCAACGGCGGCACGTTCCCCAACCTCGCCGGCAGCGAGGCGCACGGCAACGAGGGATTCCACGTCATCGGCGTCGACAGCTGGCTCGGCATCCCGGTCGCGGTCTGGATCATGGTCGGGGTCGCGGTCATCGCCGTCATCGTCACGACGAAGACGCCGTTCGGCCGGCGCATTTACGCCGTCGGCGGCAACGACCGCGCGGCCGTGCTCGCCGGTATCCGGGTCCCCCGCATCACCATCGCCGTCTACGTCATCAGCGGTGCCTGCGCCGCCCTGGCCGGCATGCTGCTCACGTCCGAGCTCGGGGCGGCCTACCCCGACACCGCGACGACCTACGAGCTCAACGCCATCGCGGCCGCCGTCCTCGGCGGCACCGCCCTCAGCGGCGGACGCGGCACCATCGTCGGCACCGTCATGGGCGCCTTCGTCATCGGCTTCCTCGCCGACGGCCTCGTCCTGGTCGGCGTCTCCACCTTCTGGCAGTCCGTCGTCAAGGGCGCCGTCATCATCCTCGCCATCGTCCTCGAGCAGGCCCAGCAGCGGCTGCAGACGGCGCTGTCACAGCGAGCGGCCTGACCGCGTGGGCGCGCTCGGCGTCCACGCACCGGTGCGGCTCGGAAGGCGCTGACCGCCAGACGATCTCGCACCGCCCACCGATCCAGCAGTGAACCAGTTCAGCAACACCGAAAGGACCTTCATGTTCCGTCACACCTCACGCATGAGCCGGGCGCTGCTGCCCGTCGCCGCTGCGGCCCTCGTCCTCGGCACCGCCGCCTGCGGAAGCAGCTCCGGTGGCTCGACCAGCGGCAGCACCTCCTCGGCTGCGGCCGCTGCGGGTGGCTCGGGCTCCAAGCTCGTCGTCGTCATCACGCCCTCGCCCGACAACGTCTTCTTCAAGGCGGAGCAGGACGCCGCCGCGGCCAAGGCCAAGGAGCTCGGCTACGAGACGCTCGTCATCAGCCACGACGACGACCCGACCAAGCAGAGCCAGGCCTTCGACACCGCGATCTCCCGCAAGGCGGCCGCGATCATCCTCGACAACGCCGGCGCCGACGTCACCGTCACCGCCGTCAAGAAGGCCAAGGACGCAGGCATCCCGTCGTTCCTCATCGACCGCGAGATCAACCAGACCGGTGTGGCCGTCGCGCAGATCGTCTCCAACAACGCCCAGGGCGCCTCGCTCGGTGGCCAGGAGTTCGCCAAGCTGATGAAGAACACCGGCAACTACGCAGAGCTGCTCGGCAAGGAGACCGACACCAACGCCGGTGTCCGTTCCAAGGGCTACCACGACATCCTCGACCAGATCCCCGGCCTGAAGATGGTCGCCCAGCAGACGGCCAACTGGGACCAGGCCGAGGCCCTCGCCAAGACGCAGACGATCCTGCAGGCGCACCCCGACATCAAGGGCATCATCGCCGGCAACGACACGATGGCCCTCGGTGCCCAGGCGGCGCTCGACGCGGCCGGCAAGAAGGACGTCGTCGTCGTCGGGTTCGACGGCAGCCCCGACGTCGTCAGCTCGATCACCGGCAACAAGATCAAGGCGACCGTGCTCCAGCCGGCCAGCCAGATCGCCGAGATGGCCGTCCAGCAGGCCGACGAGTACATCAAGGGCGGCGGCAAGGCCTCCCAGCCCGAGAAGCAGTCGGTCGACTGCGTCCTCGTCAACAAGGACAACGCCGACAAGGTGAACAACTTCGCTGTCGCCAGCTGACGACAACACTCACCCGGAGCAGGGGCGGTCGCGCACGTCGCGACGGCCCCTGCTTCTGTCTGCGACCCTCCGGAGCCTGTCCTCGTCGGCTGCGATGACGTGTCGAATGCGAGACGCACCCGGCGGCCCCGGCCACCGCTGTGGCGGCGCTGCAGCAGGTCACCCGCGACCGGCTCGGCCCGGGGGTGCGGGGCGTCGACGAGGTCGGGAATCTGTCTGTGTCGCAACGGTCGTGCACGGCCCCGTGCCCGGCGAGGCGACCGAACGCGAGCAGGTCTTCACGGGACGCCGGGTGTCGGCCGCGGCTGAGCTGCAGCCGCGCACGCCTCGAGGCGGCGGCCGACCCGGCGGCATACGAAAGCCGGACCGGTGTCCCGCCCCCCACGACGAAGGACACCGGCCCGGCTCCTCGGGGCGCACGTGCACCCCGATGCGCTCAGCGGCGGTCGAGGATCTCCCGGGCCGCAGAGGTGATGCCCTCGGCGCTGATGCTGAAGTGGTCGAGCAGCCACTCGACCGGGCCCGTCGGTGCGAACGTGTCCGGCACACCGACGAAGCGGAGCAGCGTCGGGCGCCGTGTCGAGAGGTACTCGGCGACGGCGCCGCCGAGCCCGGAGGTGAGGGCCTCCTCGACGGTCACGATGCCGGCCGTCTCCTCGGCGGCTGCCAGCAGAGATTCGCCGTCGAGGGGCTTGATCGTCGGCATCGCCAGCACGCGCGCGCTCGCGCCTTGCGCCTCGAGGAGATTCGCGGCGGC
This sequence comes from Terrabacter terrigena, assembly GCF_042676085.1. Classification (NCBI taxonomy): domain Bacteria; kingdom Bacillati; phylum Actinomycetota; class Actinomycetes; order Micrococcales; family Intrasporangiaceae; genus Terrabacter; species Terrabacter terrigena. Next base: position 822,930 of record NZ_JBHTKH010000001.1, on the reverse strand, counting down.
AAGCGCGCGAGCGACGGCCGTGCCAGTGGCGACGACCGTGACGTCGTTGCCCTCGCGGAGCTGAACCGCGCGGCCGGGCTCGAACCGGTAGCCCTCGGGCATGACGTCCGGCACGCCCATCCGGCTGACCCGGATGAAGACGGGGGAGCCCGCGCCGGCGGCCCAGCGGACGGCCTGGGCCGTCTCGGTCGGGTCGGTCGGCACGATGACCGTGAGACCGGGGATCGACCGGAGCCAGGCGAGGTCCTCGATCGAGTGGTGGGTCGGGCCGAGCTCGCCGTAGGCCATGCCCGGGCTCTGTCCGATGAGGACCATGTGGTGCTGCGAGTACGCCGCGTCGACCTTGATCTGCTCCATCGCCCGGGCCGTGAGGAAGCAGGCCGCGGCCGAGACGAACGGCACCTTGCCGCCGTTGGCGAGCCCGGCGCCGACCCCCACCATGTCCTGCTCGGCGATGCCGACGTTGACGAGCCGCTCGGGGAACCGCTCCTGGAACGGGGCGAGCTTGCTCGAGCCGACCGAGTCGTTGACGACGGCCACGATGCGGTCGTCGGCCTCGGCGAGCTCGATGAGGGCGGTGACCCACGCGTCGCGGCAGTCGTGCAGAGAGACGGGGGTGGCGGGCGCGGTGGTGGCGGTCATGACTGCTCCAGCTCGGAGAGGGCCTGGGCCACCTGGTCGGCCGAGGGGACCTTGTGGTGCCAGGCGACGTTGTCGGACATGAACGAGATCGGGTGGCCCTTCATGGTGTGCGCGATGACTGCCGTCGGCTTGCCTGACGCCGCAGGCACGTTGGCGAAGACGTCGAGCAGCGCCCCGTGGTCGTGACCGTCGACCTCGACGACCTCCAGGCCGAACGCGGCGAGCTTGTCGGCGAGCGGCTCGAGGTCGTTGGTGTCGGCGACCCGCGCGCCCTGCTGCAGGCGGTTCCGGTCGACGACGACGCACAGGTGCGACAGGCGGTGGTTGCCCGCCGTCATGAGGGCCTCCCAGTTCGAGCCCTCCTGCAGCTCACCGTCGCCGACGACGACGAACGTACGCCGCGCCGACCCGTCGAGCTTGCCGGCGAACGCCGTGCCGACCGCGATGGGCAGCCCGTGCCCGAGCGGGCCGGTGCTCGCCTCCACAGCCGCGATCTTCGTGCGGGCTGGGTGCCCGTTGAGCTGCGACTGCGGTTGCATGAAGGTCTCGAGCTGCGACGGCTCGAGGAACCCGGCCATGGCGAGGGTCGTGTAGAGCGCTGCGGCCGCATGTCCCTTCGAGAGGATGAAGCGGTCGCGCTCGGGGTCGTCGAGCTGGCCGGGTGAGACGTTCATGGCCTGCAGGTAGAGGGTCACCAGGACGTCTATGACCGAGAACTCGCCGCCGATGTGTCCGAGCCCTGCGGCGCGCACCATCTCGATGTCGCGCCGCCGGACGAGGCGGGCGGCCTCGACGAGGTGGGCGACCGCCTGCTCGCGCGTCGCGTCGGCGGGCACACGCCCGAGAACGGTCAGCGTGTCGTGCGGCACGGCCTGCGCGTCGACGTGGGGGACGAGGTCCTCGGTCGTCGTCATTCCTCGCCCCTGATGTTCGCGAAGAGCACGTCCTGGACGAGCCTCTGGGCGCCGAGGGCGTCCTGGCGCGACTGCGCCTCGCGCAGCGCCTCGATGTCGAGCTGCTCGAGGGAGCGGTAGATCGCCTTGAGGAAGCGGATGGAGAGCTTCGCCGCCTCGACGGTGTCCTCGCGGAAGGGGAACTGGTCGAGCTGCCAGACGCCCTCCCACCCGTTGACCTTGAGCGTGTAGAAGTACTCGAACAGCTCGATCGGATGCACCGTGCCGACGACCATGTCGTCGTCCCAGCTGCGCAGGTTGTCGTTGACGTCCATGGCCCAGAGCAGTCCGTGGTCGATGAGGAGCTGCGCTGCGGCAGCGGGGGACTCGCCGCCGAAGAGGGCGTGCCCGAAGTCGAGGAGCACGCCGACGTTGTCGACACCCATCGCCTTGATGCCGAGGGCGGTCTTGGCCGCGGAGTCCCAGAACATCTTGTTGCGGGGCTCGCGCGGCTTGTACTCGATGACGATCTTGATGTCGGGGTTGGCCTGGGCGAGCTCGCGCATGCCGGAGACCGCCAGCTCCCACTGGTCGTGGTGGTTGACCTGCAGCGGGTAGTCCCAGCCGTCCTGGCCCGGCCACACCTTGAGGTACTTGGCCTCGAGCGTGCGGACGACGTCGGCGGCCTCGTTGAGGGCGGCGAGCGCCGCCGCGCGCACCTCGGGGTCGGGGTTGGTGAAGGCGCCCTTGCTGAATCGACGCATGTAGATCTCGGGAGTGACACCGATGGCCTGCAGCCCGTTGTCGGCCAGGGCCTGCTTGACGTCGTCGACGGTGACGCCCTCGGTGAAGGGGTAGGGCACGTCGACGTAGGACAGGTCACCGACGGAGCCGGCGCGTGCGATCTGCTCCAGGGTGCTCACCTCGGGGGCGTAGCCGTCGGTGGCGTACCGGTCGACGTACGACGCGAAGTGCCACAGGCCCGCTCCGAAGGGTGGGTAGTCGGTCATGGGTCGTTCCTCTCGATGGTCTCGTCGCTCGAAGTCGAATCCGTTTGCGACACAGTCATTCCGCGTGAGCGGGCGATGGCTTGGCCCCAGGCGAGCCGGGCGGCGCGCGATTGGGGGGAGTCGGTGCAGTGCGGGGTGACACGACGCCCGGGCTCGGCCGGCGGCGTTGCGACGCCCAGCTGCTCCGCGGCCAGGCGGGCGGCGCCGAGGGCCGATGCTGCGGGGCTGCTCGCCACCTCGAGCGGTCGGGCGAGCAGGTCCGCCTGGACCTGCATCAGCAGCTGCGACGCCGTCGCGCCGCCGTCGGCGTGCAGGGTCTCGATGCGCGCCGAGCCGTCGGACTCCATGGCCTCGACGACGTCGGCGACCTGGTGTGCCACCGCGTCGAGAGCGGCGCGGGCGAGGTGGCCGCGGGTCGTTCCGCCCGAGACGCCGACGAGGACACCGACCGCCGAACGGTCCCAGTACGGTGCCCCGAGCCCGGAGAACGCGGGCACGAAGCTGACCCCACCGCTGTCGGGGACCTCGGCAGCGAGGGCTGTCAGGTGCGCGCCGCCGGCGGTGCCCTCGGGGACGCCGAGCGTCGCGGCCATCCAGTCGAGCGCAGATCCTGACGCGACGATGTTGCCCTCCCGGGCGTAGGTTGCCCGGCCACCGACGTGCCAGGCGACCGTGGTGGCGATGCCGTGCGGCCCCGGCTCGGGGTCGCTGGTCGGGCTCATGACCGACGTTCCGGTGCCGTACGTGGCCTTTCCGGTGCCGGGGGTCGTGCATCCGTGGTGGTAGAGGGCGGCGTGCGAGTCGGCGAGCACCGCGAGAACGGGGACGCCGCCGGCCAGCCGTCCGTGCAGCGTCGAGGTGACACCGAAGGTCGCGTCGGACGGCCGCAGCTCGGGCAGGTGGGAGGCGTCGATGCCGAAGAGCGTGAGCAGCTCGTCGTGCCACGTCAGGCTGGCGAGGTCGAGCAGCAGGGTGCGAGAGGCGTTGCCCGGCTCGGTGACGTGCTGACCGGTCAGACGCCAGACCAGCCACGAGTCGACGGTGCCGACCGCGACGTCGCTCGGGTCGGCGCCCCCTGCCACGGCGGCGTCGATGAGGTTGCGGAACTTCGGGGCGGAGAACATGGGGTCGAGCGACAGGCCGGTGCGGTCCCGCACGGTCCGGGCCGCTGTGGGCTGGCGTTGCGCGAGGTCGGCGCACCAGGCCGCGGTGCGGGCGTCCTGCCAGCCGAGGGCCGGGCCCAATGGGCGGCCCTCGCTGCGACTCCAGCACACGACGGTCTCGCGCTGGTTCGAGACGCCGATGCCGAGCACCTCCGCGTCGGGCTGCTGGGCGAGGCACGCGTCGATGGCGGCGAGACTCGCGGTCCAGAGGCACTCGGCGTCCTGCTCGACCCACCCGGGTGCGGGGAAGCCGATGCTCGTCGGTGCCGAGGCCTGCGCGACGACCAGGCCGGACGCCGCGTCGACCAGCATGGCCTTGGTGTTCGTCGTGCCCTGGTCGATGGCAAGCACCGCCCCGCCTCGCGTTGCCCCGCCTCGCGTTGCCCCGCCTCGCACGGGACGCGGGGCCTCCGAGCTCGTCATCGAATATCCATTCGCTAGTGAATGAAGAAGTCCTCAGATTAGGGGGCGCGCGTGCCGGGTGTCAACGGTCCGCCGCCGCGCCGGACGTACGACGGGCGGGCGGCGGCGGGGGCGGGCGACGGCGGGCGGCGGCGGGCGGGAGCCAGGACGCAGGTGGCCGGCTCGCGGGGTGCGAGCCGGCCACCGGCTGATGCTTCGGTCGTGCGCGAGGGCGTACGCGCGTACGCCATCAGGGTCAGCGCGACGCGCTGCGGAGGTAGTCCGCCGTCGCGCTGTCGGTCACGAGCGTGTTGATCCATCCGCCGAGCAGGGCCGCCCGGATCGCCTCGTGCTTGCGGCGGCCGCCGGCCACGCCGATGCGGCGGGGGATCCGCAGCAGGGCCGCACTGTCGATGCCGAGGATGCGGTCGTCGAGGTGGCTCTGCACCGGGGCGCCCTCGCCGTCGAAGTAGCGCATGCAGACGTCGCCCACCGCGCCGGCGCGGCGCAGGAGGTCCTCGTCCTCCGAGCTGACTGCGTTGCCGCTGGCACGGAGCAGGGCCGAGGGCAGGAGGCTGCCGATACCGGCCAGCAGGACCGTGAGGTTCGGGAAGGCCTCGATCGCCTGCGCGATGCTGGCCTCCTCGAGCAGGGCGCGACGGGTCGCGTCCGAGGTGACGAGCCCGGGTGCGGGCAGGTACGTCGCCTGGGCGCCCGTGACCTGCACGAGCCGACCCACCAGGTGGGTCGCCCTGGCCTGGGCGGAGGGCTGGCCGAGGCCGCCGAGCACCTGCACCACCGACTCGCACTCGTGGCTCGTGCGCGGCCGCATGGAGTCGACCGTCGCCAGGAGGGTGGAGCTCCACGAGGAGACGCCGATGCGGTCGCCACCGGCCAGCGTCGTCTCGAGGTAGAACGCGGCGGCGGCCCCGAGCGCCGGGGCGATGACGAACTCGTCGTCCTCCTCGCCGGTGTCGGCGACGACCACCTCGAGCAGGCCGTACTGCTGCTCGATCTCGTCCTCCACCTCGGCGAAGACGCCGCGTGGGGCCACGACCGTCGTGCGCACGATGCCGGTGGCGACGGCCTTCTTGAGCAGGCGGGAGACCCGCGGCTGCGAGATGTTGAGCCGCTTGGCGATCTCCGGCTGTCGGACGCCCTGCTCGTGGTACATCCGGGCGATCTTCGTCATGAGCCGGGTGTCCTCGGACGTGGCGAAGGCGGTCGCAGCCGCGTCGCCGGCCTCCAGCGGGTTGACCATCATGCCTCCGGAGTCGCGGGACGGGTCGCGGCAGATTCTCGCACGGTGGGGCGCGTTCGCCCACGGCTCGCGCGGTTCGCCGGCGCCCGGAGTGGGGTGGGACGGCCTCGTGCCACGGCGCGACCTCCAACCGTCCCTCTGGGCCTTGGGAATTCAGTAACGAATGTACATTCGTCGCGCTCGTGGAAGTAGCGCTCAGCGGTATGCCGCTGCATGCCGTCGACGCCGTCCCGTGGGACGCACCTGCGCCGTGCCCGCCTGCCCCGAGCGGGCAGCGGGTCTAGCCGACCCTGGGCTGCGGCTTGAAACGCCGGACCTCGTGTGGCCAGCCGCAGGCCTCGGCGATCCTGGCGGCCCACATCTTGGCCGTCTCGTCGTCGGGCACGTCCACGACGGCGAACCCGCCCAGCCACTCCTTGGTCTCGACGTACGGACCGTCGGTGACCATCACGCCTGCGTCGGAGCTGCCGTTCGGGTCCGCGGCGTAGACCGGGCCGTCCTCCTCCTCGAGACCTCCGGCGAAGACGTACACCCCGGCCGCCCTCATGTCGTTCACGACTCCCATGGCCAGGGGCCCTCGTCCGCGGAACCACTCCTCCGAGTGGTCGCCCACCCACTGCTGGTTGAAGTACAGGAGGTACTCGGCCATGTCTGCTCCTTCGGTTGCTGGCGGTCCGGGCTGGTCCACGGCCGCGTCGACACCTCCTACACGAACGGGGGCAGGCGAGATCGACAGGGTCGTCCGGGCGAGCGTATGACGAGTCGGCGGGACGTGACCCCGACCGGTACCCTCGACTCCGACAGTGATACCCGCAGGGGTATCCAACCCTCAGGAGAGCTCCATGTGCCGTCCCGCCACCTGTTCCACCTGCGGCAAGACGACGTGGGCCGGCTGCGGCCAGCACGTCGACCAGGTCATGGCCCGCGTCGCGCCCGGCGACCGTTGCCCCGGCCACGCCGACACTCGCGCGCCCGCCGCCCGGTCCTTCTTCTCCCGCCTCCTCGGCCGCGGCTGACCGCAGCCGACCGTTCGCCGTGCTCGCCTTCGGAGCCTCCTCGGCGAGCTGCTGCGGCACGCCCCCCGACGGTCGGCAACGGTGCGTAGCCTGAGTCAGGTCACCTGACGGCAGGGCCGAGCGACCCGGGAGGTCCGATGAGTCGAGACGAGACCGTGCTGCAAGGCCTGTCGCAGACGCGGGAGTGGCAGGAGGACTTCTACCGCGACCTGCACGCGCACCCCGAGCTGAGCGGGCAGGAGGTCCGCACGGCCGCGAACGTCGCCGAGCGCCTCGGCCAGATGGGGTATGCCGTCCAGCACCTCGGTGGGGCGGTCGTGGGGGTCCTCGACAACGGTCCCGGACCCGTCGTCCTGGCCCGAGCCGACATGGACGCCCTTCCCGTCACGGAGCTCACCGACCTGCCGTACGCGTCCGGCGAGACCTCCACCGACGAGACCGGTGCCGTCGTGGGCATCTCGCACGCCTGCGGCCACGACGTCCACGTCACGTGCCTGCTCGGCGCCGCCGAGCTGCTCGCACGGGGTGTGTCGGAATGGGGCGGGACGTTCGTCGCCGTCTTCCAGCCGGCGGAGGAGACGGCCGCAGGCGCGCAGTCGATGCTCGACGCGGGTTTGGTCGATGCGATCCCACGACCCGAGGTCGCCTTCGCGCAGCACGTGCTGGGACTCCGGTCGGGCGCGGTCGGCACCCAGGTCGGCCCCGTTCTCTCGGCCGGAGACAGCATCCGGATCACGTTGTTCGGCAAGGGATCTCACGGTTCCATGCCGCACCTCAGCGTCGACCCGGTCGTGCTGGCAGCGTCGGTCGTGCTGCGGCTGCAGACGATCGTGGCCCGCGAGACGAAGCCCGGGGAGTTCGCCGTGGTGACGGTGGGCAGCAGTGTCGCGGGCACGAAGAGCAACGTCATCGCCGACCGCGCCGTGCTGCTCGTCAACGTCCGCACCTACGACGACGCCGTGAGGAGCCAGGTGCTGGCTGCGATCGAGCGCATCGTCAGGGCCGAGTGCGAGGCCGCCGGCTCGCCCCAGCCGCCGACGTTCGACCACTACGACGAGTACCCGCTGACCGACAACGATGCCGACGTCGCTGAGGCGGTCACCCGAGCGTTCCGCGACCACTTCGGCGACGAGCGCGTCGTCGACCTCGGGAGGGTGACGGCGAGCGAGGACTTCAGCCGGGTGCCCGAGGCGTTCGGGATCCCGTACTGCTACTGGGGCATCGGCGGATTCGCGCCCGGCGTCGAGGCGCCGCCGAACCACTCGCCGTTCTTCGCGCCGCTCATCCAGCCCACTCTCGACACCGGCACCTCGGCCCTGGTCGTCGCCGCCCTGAGCCGACTGGGAGAGCCGGCTCTGTGAGACCGCGGTGATGTCCCTCAGCCGCGACGGGACGCAGTCTGCGGCCACCCCGTGTAGGCCTCGGCCAGGAAACGCGAGCCGGCCTCCGAACCGGTGACCATGGACAGCTCGCCGAGCTGTCGGCGGCGGTCGAAGTCCGTGGCCCCCGGGATGGTGTGCAGCATGCTCGTCATCCAGTAGGAGAAGTGCTGGGCCTTCCAGACCCGTGACTGGGCCCGGGGGCTGTAGGTGTCGAGCACGTCCTTGTCGCCCGTCCGCACGGCCCGCTCGAGCACCTCGGCGAGCACCGTGGCGTCGGCGAGAGCGAGGTTGAGTCCCTTGGCCCCGGTGGGCGGCACCGTGTGCGCTGCGTCGCCGGCGAGCAGCATGTTGCCGTGGCGCATCGGCTCGCACACGAAGCTGCGGAAGCGCAGCACCGTCCTGTCGGTGATCGCCCCTTCCTTCAGGCTGAAGCCGTCGGGCCCGCTCACCCGGGCCTGCAGCTCCTGCCAGATGCGGTCGTCGCTCCACGCATCGACGTCCTCGTCGGGGTCGCACTGGAAGTACATCCGCTGCACGGTCTCCGAGCGCTGGCTGATGAGGGCGAAGCCACGGTCGGAGTGCGCGTAGACGAGCTCGGGGGCGCTGTGCGGCGCCTCGCAGAGGATGCCGAACCAGGCGAAGGGGTACTCGCGCGAGAACTGCCGCCGTTGGGCCTCCGGGATCTCGTGGCGGCACGTGCTGCGCGAGCCGTCCGCGCCCACGAGGTAGTCGCACTCGACGACCTGCTCCGCACCGGAGGAGTCGGTGAAGCAGATGCGGGGCCGCTCGCCGAGGAGGTCCTCGACGCGGGTCCCCCTGACGCCGAACCGCACGTCCGCGCCGGCGCGTTGCCGTGCGGCCGCCAGGTCGATGAAGACGTCGGTCTGTGGGTAGAGCCAGGTCGACTCGCCGACGAGCCCCTTGAAGTCGATCCGGTGACCGACGCCCCCGAAGCGCAGCTCGATCCCGTCGTGTGGGTGGCCCTCACGCAGGACGCGGTCGGACACACCCGTGTCGACGAGAAGGCGCACGCTGTCCGACTCGAGGATGCCGGCACGCACCGTCTGCTCGATCTCGGCGCGCGTGCGGTTGTCGACGGTGACCGAGTCGATCCCGGCCCGGTGCAGCAGGTGCGACAGCATCAGACCGGCGGGGCCGCCGCCGACGATGCCGACGGTCGACCGCGTCCTCGAGGTCCGGTTCATGTGGAGGGTCCTGGTTCCCGCGCCTCGGTCTGCGGGGCAGGCTGCGACCGGAGCGCGGCGAGCTCCGACCGCGACCGCACGCCGAGCTTCGCGTAGATCCGTGTCAGGTGGTACTGCACCGTCTTGGCCGACAGGAACAGCTCGGCGGCCACCTCCTTGTTGGTGCGCCCGCTCGCCACGAGCGATGCGACGACCTCCTCCTGCGTCGTCAGCTCGTCGTGCTCGCGGTGCTGCCGCACGACGTGGACGCCGCCGGCAGCGAGCTCGCGGTCGCAGCGGGCCACGTAGGTCGCGGCGCCGAGGGCGAGGTACTCCTCGCGTGCGGTCGCGAGAACCACGTCGGCCTCGGCACGTCGACCCGCTCGGCGCAGGGTCTGCCCGTAGGAGAAGTGGACACGGGCGCGGTCGTACGCCAGCGGCAGGGGGGCCAGGAGGGCAAGCGCGCGCTCGAAGCACTCTCGCGCGGCATCGAGGTCGCCCCGGCTGCCGTGCCAGCGTCCACGGGCGCAGGCAAGCCGTGCCGAGGCCGAGTCGTGGGCGGCGGCCGCGGCTCGTTCCTCGTGCAGGCGCAGGAAGGCGTCCGCGTCCTCGGACCGTCCGACCAGCACGAGGGCGTTGGCGTGGACGTCGGCCCACGGCCAGAACCCGGGGGCGTCGATCCAGCCCCGGGCCCACGGCTGGGTCAGGGGCGTCAGGGCGCGTACGACGCCCGCGTAGTCGGCACGGGCCTCGCTCAGCGCGGCGCAGCCCAGGGCGGCGGGGACGCGCATGACCGCGTAGCCGCGCGTGCCCGCCTCTCCGGCGCAGGCGCTGTGCTCGGCAGCAGCCCAGTCACCGCGCAGGGCGTACACCTGCGTGCGGGTCCACTCCATGAGCGGGACGAGCAGCTGGGTGCCGGAGCGACGGGCCAGGTCGGCGCCGTTCGACGCAGTGGCTACGGCGGCCGTCCAGTCACCGGTGGCGAACTGGGCCCGGGCGAGCCAGGCCCAGGCCCACAGCGAGATCCGCAGCGACCCCCCGCCGGGGTCGCTCGCTGCGGCCCTCTCGAGCTCCTCGACGGCCGAGTCGGGGTCGTCGGCAACGAGGTGGAGCCACCCCGAGGCCATCACGACGCGTTGTGCCACCAGCCCCTCGGGCAGGCGAGCGAGCAGGTACTCGTACTCCGCCAGGGCGGTGGCCACGTCACCACCCGCAGCGACGCCCAGTCCGCGGATCGCCGCCGCCTCCATGGCAGCCGGCGTTCCGGGCGCCACCGCCGCGGCGCGGTCAGCCCACTCGACGACGTCGAGGGCACGACAGCGAGCCAGGGCGTGCAGCACGTGGCGCTGGGCCACGACGGCCGCCGTTGTGGGGTCGCGCCGCTCGTTGACGAGGTCCCAGGCGCGACGGAGCTTGTGCTCCGCCTCCGCCGGTCGGCCTCGCACGACTGCGAGGTAGCCGAGGGCCGCGTCGCGCTGCGGGGTCTCGCGCAGCGTCTCGACCTCGGCGAGGAAGCGCGCGGCCCGGGGCACGTCGCCGGCCCCGACGAGGGCGTCGACGGCCGCGACGAGACGCGCCCCCGACAGGTCGCGGTCGGCGCTCGCGCGAGCCGCGACGAGCAACAGGTCCGCGGCGGCCGCCCAGGCGCCGTCCGTCGCCTTGCGCGTGGCCTCGACCTCCAGCCGCGTGGCCAACGCCGCGTCGGGCCGGGGGTCGGCGAACCACGTGTGTCGAAGCGCGACCGCCGGGTCCGGGACCACAGCGGCCGCACGCAGGTGCAACGCGGCGCGGTCGCCGGGCTCGATCGCATCGAGGACGGCGCGGCGCGAGACCGGGTCCTCCAACCGCACCGAGCAGCCGAGCTCGTCGAGCTGGCGGAGCAGACCCTCGCGCACGCACTCACGGACGGCGAGCGTGGCCGCGCCCACGGCTGCCACCTCGGCGGCCTGGCTCACCTCCACGCCGTGGGCCTGACGGTCGCCGAGCTCGAGCACCGCGACCGACTGGACCAGACGGCGTGCGTCGTCGCCCAGAGACGTCACGGCGGCCCGGACCGCCCGGGCCGCCGTCGGCGGAGCCGGGAGCACGAGCAAGGGCGCCTCCCAGTCCCTCGGGGCCACCACGTCGAGCATCTCGACGACATTGCGGACTCGGCCGCCGCAGTGGCGCAGCAGCCGCTCCACCTGCAGCGCAGGCAGGTTCAGCCCTCGCCGCTCCGCGAGTGGCGTGACGTCGTCGAAGGCCAGTGGAGCGAGCCGGACGACGTGGTCGGCGGCAGCGAGGACCATGTCGTGCAGCAGCCCGTCGCCGAGGCCGTATGCCGTGTCGTCTCCGCGGGCGGGCACCCCGACGTTCTCGTCGCACCACCCGAGCACGACGAGCACCCGCGCGGCCCCCGGCCGACGGGTGAGGCTGACGAGCGACTGGACGGAGGAGGTGTCGGTGTGGTGCGCGTCCTCGAGGACGACGACGAGGTCCCAGCCTTCGGCCCCGACCGTGACCTCAGCCAGCATGTCCTCTGCTGCAGAGAGCGGTGAGAAGACGGACTCGCTCCGGTCGCGCGCAGGCAGCAGGGAACGCAATGCTGCACCCGGTTGCGCTCTCTCCCAAGGAAGCCCGAGGAGTCGCTGCACCCTGGACGCGGGCACGCGGCTGTCCTCTCCGCACTCGTCCGTGAAGGCGCGCAGGAAGGTGGTGAGGCCTCCACCCGCCGGGGCGGTCACGACGACGAGCGTCGAAGTGGCAGGCGCCGGTGCGCCGACACGTTCGACGAGCGCATCGACCTCCCGTCGGCGCGTCGGCAGCAGCTTTGTGGGCGTCACACGGCCACGGTAGGCCCGGTCCGCCGCTCCCGGCGGCGTGGGCGAGCGCCGAGCGGGACGCGTCACCGCTCAGCCCATGTCGCCGCCCGCCACGGGGAGCACCGTCCCGGTGATGTAGGACGCCTCGTCGGAGGCGAGGAACGTGATCGCCGCGGCCTGCTCGTCCAGGGTCCCGTAGCGACCCATGAGCGACGAGCCGAGCGTCTGCTCGATGTGGGCGTCGAACCACCCCCGCTCCTGCTCGTTGCGGGCCGCGGGAGTGCCCCGCAGGATGCGGCGCGGCGGGGCCTCGGTGCCACCGGGCGCCGTCGCGACCACCCTGATTCCGTGCTCGGCGTACTCCATCGCGAGCGACGCGGTCACGGCGTTGACCGCGCCCTTGGCCGCGGAGTAGGGAATGCGGTGGATCCCGCGCGTCGCCGCCGACGAGACGTTGACGATGACGCCTCGCTGGGCGGCCACCATCCACGGCAGGACGGCCCGTGTCGTGAAGAGCGTCGTCACGAGCGAGCGCTCGAGCTCGGCGCGGATCTCGGTCTCGGTGAACTCGGTGAACGGCTTGAAGTTGATCGCACCGCCGACGTTGTTGACGAGCACGTCGACCCGGCCGAAGCGGTCGATGGCGCGGCGCGTCAGCTCCTCACTGCCCTCCCAGGTCTCGAGGTCGCAGGTGACCGCCAGGGCGTCGTGTCCGTCGGCCCGCAGCTCGTCCGCCACCTCGGCGACCAGCTCCGACCGGTCCGCGAGGACGAGCAGCCCACCTTCGGCGCCGATGCGACGGGCCACCTGCGCGCCGATCCCCTGGGCAGCGCCGGTGACGACGACGACGGTGTCGTCGAAGCGTCCGGGGGAGATGTGTGCCGGTCGGGTGGTGCGGGTGGGTCCGGCCATCGCGCGACGCATCGTGAGCTTGGAGCGCTCCGCGTGCGCCGCGATGAGTCCTCGGGCGCGCTCGCGGTCGGCGGCCTCGAAGGCTTCGACGATCTCGACGTGGTCGGTCGCGCAGCGCGGGTGGCACCAGGTGGCGGTGCGCAGGGCCTCCTCCATCCGACCCTTGACGCCCAGCGCCTGGTACGCCTGCAGCAGGTGGGCGTTGCGGGTCTGCGCGAAGAGGTAGTCGTGGAAGGCGGCGTTCGCCTCGGTGTACGCGTGGGCGTCGACGAAGCGGTCGCCCTGCACGTAGGGCAGCGTCGACTCGGCGAGCAGCCGGTAGCCGGCGAGCTGCTGCGAGCCGAGCCGTCCGATCGTCAGCTCCAGCGCGCCGAGCTCGAGCGCCTGTCGGGCCTCGAACACGGCGTCCGAGGACTGCACGTCCGGGTGCTCCTCGCCGATCTGGTAGCCGTCGGACGCCGTGTCGGACCCCGCGTCGGACGCCGCGTCGGACGACGTGTCGGGCACCGCGTCGGTGGCGCCCGCTGCCGAGAAGAGGACCTGCTTGGCGATGCGGCGCACGGAGGCGCCATCGTCCGGTGTCGGGAAGGGGCCCGTCCACGGGGCGATGTCCGCCGCGGGGAGGACGCCCTGGCCGGCGATGGCTCGTGCCTCGCGCGTCGGCAGCAGCTCCTCCGGATCGCGGTGCGGCTCCTGCTCTCCCGGCTGCGCGTGGCTCTTTCCGGGCGCCCCGGACGGCTCGGCCCGGGCCGGGGTGGACGCGGAGGCGAGGGCGAACTTCTCGTAGTAGAAGCCGGTCGGCTCGGTGCCCCCCTCGAACACGTGGGTGCGCACCGCCTCGACCATCGGTGGCGGCCCGCAGAGGTAGATGGCGACGTCGCCGTCGTGGAGGTGCTCCGGGCCGATGAGGCTCGTGACGTAGCCCTTGTTCGCCGCCGAGCTGTCGGGGTCGGAGACGCAGTGGTCCCAGGTGAGGTTGGGCAGTCCCTCGGCGGCGCGCTCGACCTGGTCGAGGGCCACGAGGTCCTCGTCGGTGCTGACGCCGTAGACGAGGTGGGCGTGCCGTTCGCTCGAGGCCGCGCTCAGGGTGCGCAGCATCGACAGGACCGGAGCGAGCCCGGTGCCGCCTGCGAGCAGCAGCACCGGCCGCTCGGTCTCGCGCAGGAAGAACGACCCGTGCGGCCCGGTGAAGCTGACCGCGTCACCGACAGCGGCGCGCTCGTCGAGGTATGTCGACATCGCGCCGCCCGGCGTCAGCTTCACGAGGAAGGTGAGGCGCTCCTCGTGCGGGGCGTTGCTGAAAGAGTACGAGCGGCTGACGTCGGTGCCGGGAACGGCGATGTTGACGTACTGCCCCGGCAGGAAGGCGAGCTCGCCCCGGTTCGCGATCTCGACGGCGACCTCCACCGTCGTGCGCGACAGGCGTTCGAGACCGACGAGGGTGCCGGCATACGTCGTCGCCCTGGTCCTGGCGACCTCCGAGGTGCTCGCCACCTGCAGCACGAGGTCCGAGCGCGGCCGCATGCTGCACGGCAGCACGAACCCGCGGTCGGCCTCGTCCTGGCTGAGGGCGTCGTCGATGTACGTCCCGCCGTCGTACTGTCCCGACTCGCAGAAGGCCTTGCAGGTGCCGCAGGCACCGTCGCGGCAGTCGAGCGGGATGTTGATGCGCTGGCGGTACGAGGCGTCGGCGACGGTCTGGTCCTCGCGGCAGGTGACGAACCGCGTCACGCCGTCCTCGAAGGACAGGGCGACCTGGTGCTTCGCGACGTCGATGTCGTTGACAGTCATGGTTCCCCGCTCAGAAGTGGTAGATGTCGACCACGTGGTGGATGTAGTCGTTCTTCAGCACCACGGTCTTGCGGCGGATGAGGGGCGTGTCGCCCGAGAAGTCGATCGTGTAGAACGACGTGCCGTAGTACGGGTCGACCGTCTTGTAGCGGAAGTACATCGTGTGCCAGTTGAAGCGCACGTCGACGAGGTCGCCACGTCGCTCGATGACCTCGACGTTGCTGATGTTGTGGCTGGTGCGCGGCTCGGGGAGCGAGGTCGCCGAGCTGCGCTCGGTGCGGATGCGGAACACCCGGTCCTCGAGGCCGCCCTTGTTGGCGTAGTAGATGAGCGAGATGTCGCGCTGCGGGTCCTCGACGAGGTCGTCGTCGTCGGTCCAGGCCGGCATCCAGTAGACGCAGTCGTCGGCGTAGCAGCCGAGCCACTTCTCGAACTCGCGGTCGTCGAGGTGGCGGGCCTCGCGGTAGAGGAACTGTTCGATGTGGTTCTGCGTGACCAGCTTCTCGCGTGTGCCTTGCTGTTCGGTGACGGTCATGAGTGCTTCCTCCGCGACGCCTCGGCGGCCGCGTCCTGCTCGGCCCGGGTCTGCTCCTTGTCCATCGCGGCCCGCATCGTGTCGCGCCAGTAGCGGTGCTGCACCGGGTAGAGGCCCTCGTCCTCGTTCTTGACGCCGGCGGAGACGACGTCGGTCATGCCCAGCGACAGTGCCACCTCGTCGGGGCCGTCGAGCCAGTGCTGGGCGCCGCGGCTCATGTCGTTCCACGGGGCCGCGGTGGCCCGGAACGTCAGCTGGCAGGAGCGGAACTCCTCGAGGTCGTCGGGGGTGGCCATGCCCGAGGCGTTGAAGAAGTCCTCGTACTGCCGTATCCGCCACGCCCTCGACTCGGGGCTCTCACCCTTGGGCGCGATGCAGTAGATGGTGACCTCGGTCTGGTCGGGCGCGATCGGCCGGAAGTGCCGGATCTGCGTCGAGAACTGGTCCATCAGGTAGACGTTCGGGTAGAGGCAGAGGTTGCGTGACCCCTTGACCATGAACTCGCCCTTGGCGTCGCCGAAGCGCTCCTTGAGGTCGTCGAGGCGATCCCACAACGGCCGGTCCTGCGGGTTGCCGGCCCAGGTCCAGAGGCACAGGTGGCCGTTGGGGTAGGACCAGTAGCCGCCGCCGGACTTGCCCCAGCTGCCCGCGTCAAGCGTCTTGGTGCTGTTCGCCGACTCACCGGTGTCTCGTCGCGACGTCGTGGCGGCGTAGTTCCAGTGGGTGGCCGTCACGTGGTAGCCGTCGGCGCCGTTCTCGGCCTGCACCTTCCAGTTGCCGTCGTAGGTGTAGGTCGACGACCCGCGCAGCACCTCGAGGCCTTCCGGGGACTGGTCGACGAGCATGTCGATGACGGTCGTCGTGTCGCCGAGGTGGTCGCGCAGGGGCACGACGTCGGGGTTGAGGCTGCCGAAGAGGAACCCGCGGTAGCTGTCGAAGCGGGCCACCTTCGTCATGTCGTGGGAGCCGTTGGTGCCGAAGGAGTCCGGGTAGCCGGCCCCCTCGGGGTCCTTGACCTTGAGCAGTGTGCCGTCGTTGCGGAACGTCCAGCCGTGGAAGGGGCAGGTCAGCGTCGTGCGGTTGTCGGTCTTGCGGCGGCAGATCATCGCCCCGCGGTGCGCACAGGCGTTGACGAGCAGGTGCAGCTCGCCGTCCTTGTCGCGGGTGATGACGACCGGCTGGCGGCCCATGTGCGTCGTGAGGTAGTCACCGGGGGAGGCGACCTGGCTCTCGTGGGCGAGGTAGACCCAGTTGCCCTCGAAGATGTGCGTCATCTCGAGCTCGAAGAGCTCCTCGTCGGTGAAGATGCGGCGGTTGGCGCGGTAGGTGCCGGTGTCCGGCTCCTCCACCACGGCGTCGGCCAGCTTCGCGCCGACCCGGTCGAGCGTCTCGGTCATGACTCCTCCAGGCGTCCTTGCGTTGGGGTTCCCGGAACTCCACCACGGCCCCGTCGGAGGGTGCACGAGGCAAATGCCTAGTGCTGGGTGAGGGCATGATTGATCAATGAGCGTTATCAGTACGGCAGATCTTGGTCTTTGTGTTTCTGGATCCAGTCGTTCTAGCGTGAACGGCATCCCCGGACGGAGGTGAACCATGGACCTGAGACAGCTCCGCTACTTCGACGTCGTGGCGCAGACGTGCCACTTCGGGCAGGCTGCCGAGCGCCTGCACATCGCCCAGCCGGCCGTGTCCCAGGCCGTGCGCCGCCTCGAGACAGAGCTCGGGGTCGTGCTGCTCGAGCGCACGACGCGCCAGGTCCGTCTCACCGCTGCAGGCGAGTTCTTCCACCAGGAGGTACGCCGCGTGCTCCACGAGCTCGACTCCGCGGTCTCCGCCGTGCGGGGCATCGCCGGCGGCCGTCGCGGCCTGCTGCGCGTCGGCTTCACCGGCACCAGCGCCTTCACCCAGCTGGCCGGGCTGTCGAGGCTGCTGCGCACCGAGCTGCCCGACGTCGCGCTCGAGGTCCAGGCCGACCTGCTGACGCCGGCCCAGGTGGAGCGGCTGCTCGACGGGCGGCTCGACCTCGGGGTGCTGCGCGGCCCGGTCGCCGCACCCGGCATCGAGACACGTCACCTCCTCCAGGAGCAGCTCGTGCTGGCGCTGCCGGCCGACCACCGGCTCGTGCCCGAGCCGGGGCTGGAGGTCGCCGACGTCGCGGTGGACGAGTTCGTCGTCTACGCCGACGCCGGGTCGGCAGTCAACGAGGCGGCGATGGCCAGCTGCCGGCGTGCGGGCTTCGCCCCGGTCGTGGCCCACCGCGCGCCCGGGACCGCCGCCCTGCTCGCGCTCGTGGCCGCCGGGCTGGGTGTCGCGCTGGTGCCCGAGTCGGTGCGCAGCATGCAGCTCGCCGGTGTCGTCTTCCGCGAGGTGCACGACGCACCCAGCATCGACCTGTCGCTCGCCTGGCTCGCCCTCGACCCGTCCCCGCTCGTCGACAGCGCCCTCGACGTCCTGCGCACCCATGGCTTCTTCGACGATGCGTCGCTCCCCACCGCACCCCCCGCAGCAAAGGACGCACCGTGAAGATCGTTGCCGTAGAAGCGATCCCGTTTCGGATCCCATACGTCAAGCCCTTGAAGTTCGCCAGCGGCGAGGTGCACCACGCCGAGCACGTGCTCGTGCGTGTCCGCACGGACGACGGCCTCGTCGGAATCGCGGAGGCACCGCCGCGCCCGTTCACCTACGGGGAGACCCAGCGCGGGATCGTGGCCGTGATCGAGACGATCTTCGCCCCGCAGGTCGTCGGCCTCTCGCTCACCGAGCGAGAGCGGATGTGGGCCCGTCTCGACCGCACCGTCGGCAACCCGACCGCGAAGGCGGCCCTCGACATGGCCGTCTGGGACGCCCTGGGCAGGACGGTCGGGCTCTCGGTGACCGAGCTGCTCGGCGGCTACGGCAACCGCATGCGCGTCTCGCACATGCTCGGCTTCGACCAACCCTCGGCGATGGTCGACGAGGCCCAGCGCGTGCGCGCCCAGCACGGCATAACCACCTTCAAGGTGAAGGTGGGCCGCCGGCCGGTCTCTCTCGACGTCGACGTCGTGCGGGCCCTGCGCGAGGCGATGGGGCCTGACGTCGTGCTCTACGTCGATGGCAACCGTGGCTGGTCGGCCTCCGAGTCGGCGCGAGCCATGCGGCAGATGTCGGATCTCGACCTCGCCTTCGCCGAGGAGCTCAACCCCGCCGACGACGTCGTCGGCCGCCGCTGGCTCGTCGGTCAGCTCGACGTCCCGTTCATCGCCGACGAGTCGGCCACGACTCCCGCCGAGGTGACCCGCGAGGTTCTGGGTGGATCGGCGAACGCCCTTTCCATCAAGACCGCTCGCACCGGGTTCACCGGCTCGCAGCGGGTGCTGCACCTGGCCGAGGGACTCGGGCTCGAGGTCGTCATGGGCAACCAGATCGACGGACAGCTGGGGTCGGTGTGCACCGTGGCGTTCGGTGCCGCGCACCGCCGCACCACGATGCAGGCGGGCGAGCTGTCCAACTTCCTTGACCTGAGCGACGACCTGCTGACCGAGCCCCTGTGCATCGTGGGCGGCGAGCTCGCCGTGCGCCCCGGCGCCGGTCTCGGCGTCGAGATCGACGAGGAGAAGCTTCGGCGCTACCGCGTCGACGCGTCGTGACACCACTGTCATGACGCGAGGCGACGCGACCGACGTCGCCACCACCAGTCCGGAGCATCACCGGAGACCCACCACGAAGAAGGACCGACCATGACCACCGATCTGCACCTCAACGGCGAGGTCGCGACCGCCGCGGCCTCTGGCAACGCCGCCACGGAGCGCTTCGCCAACGACAAGTCCGCCTACGCCGCCGTCAAGGACACGCCTCCGGAGCGGGTCGACCTGCTCGCGCGGTCCGTTCTCGACGCGATCCACGAGACCATCCGGCGCGAGAAGGTGACCTACGACGAGTACAACGCGCTCAAGGCGTGGCTCATCCAGGTCGGCAAGGACGGCGAGTGGCCGCTCTTCCTCGACGTCTGGGTCGAGCACGTCGTGGAGGAGGTCGCCACCGACCACCGCGAGGGCAGCAAGGGCACCATCGAGGGCCCCTACTACGTGCCCGGGGCACCCGAGCAGGGGGCCCGCGGTTCCGTGCCGACCCGCGAGGGCGAGGAGGGCACTGCCCTCACCTGGACCGGCACCGTCACCTCCACCGACGGGACCCCGCTCGACGGAGCCACCATCGAGCTGTGGCACGCCGACAACGACGGCTTCTACTCGCAGTTCGCCCCGGGCATCCCCGAGTGGAACCTCCGCGGCTCGTTCACGGTCGGTCCCGACGGCGTCTTCGAGATCCGGACCATCCAGCCCGCGCCCTACCAGATCCCGACCGACGGGGCGTGCGGCAAGCTCATCGCGGCGGCGGGCTGGCACGCCTGGCGTCCCGCCCACCTGCACGTCAAGGTCTCGGCTCCGGGGCACGAGCAGCTCACGGCCCAGCTCTACTTCCCCGGCGACGAGCACAACGACGACGACATCGCCTCGGCGGTCAAGCCCGAGCTGGTGCTCGACCCCCGCCCGCAGGGCGACGGTGCGGTCGCCGTGGACTACGGCTTCGTGCTGGACCCGGCGCGCGGCTGATGCTCTTCGCAGTCCGCATGGACGTGGACATCCCGCGCGACCTCGACCCCGCCGTGCGGGAGGAGACGGTCGCGCGGGAGAAGGCCTACTCCCAGCAGCTGCAGCGCGCAGGCGAGTGGCGACACATCTGGCGCGTCGTCGGCCGGTACTCCAACATCAGCGTCTTCGACGTGTCGTCGAACGAGCGTCTTCACGACATCCTCTGGGGCCTGCCGCTCTTCCCGTACATGACCATCGAGGTGACGCCGCTCGCGGCGCATCCGTCCCAGGCCTGAGCAGCCGCCGGACGACCACCCGGCACCAGGCGACCGCCGGCTCGGCGAGCTGTGCTGCGTATCGCCAGCCAGAGCACCATCCGGAAGCTGCACGGGGTGGCCCTCGACGTCATCGACTCAGGTGCGGTGGACGTGACCCCGCGCGGTCACGCCCGACCGGGTCAGCGGTCCGAGAGCTCGCCGATGAGCGCTTGCACGCGTCCGCGGATCTCGTTGCGGATCGGCCGGACCTGCTCCAGCCCCTGGCCTGCCGGGTCGTCGAGCACCCAGTCCTCGTAACGCTTTCCGGGGTAGAAGGGGCAGGCGTCACCGCAGCCCATCGTCACGACGACGTCGGCCTCGCGCACGGCCGCGTCGGTCAGCTGCTTGGGTGCCTCGGCGGTGATGTCGATGCCCTCCTCGGCCATGGCCTGCACCGCCACGGGGTTGACCTGGTCGGCTGGGGCGGAGCCGGCGGAGAGCACCTGGATGCGGTCGCCCGCGAGGTGCTGGAGGTAGCCGGCGGCCATCTGCGAGCGGCCCGCATTGTGCACGCAGACGAAGAGGACGGTGGGGCGGCCGGTCGGCTGCTCGTCCTCGCCAGCGGCAGCGGTGGGACCGGTGGCATCGGTGGCATCGGTGGGATCGGTGGCGGTCACGACGGCGCCTTTCGGGCTGGAGGGGCGATGCGGCGTACGGGGTGGAGCAGGGCGACCGCGCCGAGTCCGAGCGCGCCACCGAGCAGCTGGGCGAGCACGAAACCCGGGACGCTGGAGGGCGCGATGCCGGCGAAGGTGTCGGTGACGGTGCGGGCCACGGTGACGGCCGGGTTCGCGAACGACGTGGAGCTGGTGAACCAGTAGGCGGCGGCGATGTAGCCACCGACGGCGTACGCGACGCGGCTGTCGTCGGCACCGCGCAGCGTGCCGAACACGACCACGACGAGACCCAGCGTCGCGACGACCTCGCCGAGCCAGAGTCCGGAGCCGGAGCGGGTGTGCTGGGACACCGTGACGGCCGGCAGGTCGAACATGAGGTTGGCGACCACTGCGCCCAGCAGGCCGCCGGCGACCTGGGCCACGACGAGCCAGGCAGCCGTCCGGGTGCTGATCGTGCCCAGCACCCGTTCGAGCACCGTGACGACCGGGTTGAACGACGCCGAGACCGGATGCAGCGCCAGGATGAGCGCCACCAGGACGGCGCCGGTGGCGACGGAGCTCTCGAGCAGCTGCAGGCCGACGTTGCCGGCGGAGAGCCGGCTCGCCGCGATGCCGGAGCCGATGACGGTGGCGACGAGGAAGGCGGTCCCGACGAGCTCGGCTGCGGCCTTCTGGCGCAGCCTCACGAGGCGGTGCCGGAGATGAGCGTCGCCAGGGAGGACATCGCTGCCGGGCTGGACCGGTAGTAGACCCACACGCCCCGCTTCTCGCGCTCGAGCAGGCCGGCCTCGTGCAGGACCTTGAGGTGGTGGCTGATCGTCGGTTGCGACAGCTCGAACGCGTCGTTGAGGTCACAGACGCAGGCCTCGCCACCCTCGTGCGAGGCAACGAGCGACAGGAGGCGCAGGCGTACGGGGTCGGCGAGCGCCTTGAGCAGTGGCGCGATCCGCTCTGCTGCCGCCCGGCTCAGCGGCTCGCGGCTCAGGGGTGAGCAGCAGGCCACCGCCTCGACGGGGGTGAGGGTCAACATCGAAGGGTTCGACACGTATCGATATTGACAGATGTCGATGTTCGGGTGCAACCTCGCCTCACCATACATCGACCATCATCGATATTTGCGAGAGGACCCACCATGAACCGCATCCAGCTCGCCCTCAACGTCGACGACCTGCAGGCCTCGATCGCCTTCTACTCGGCAGTGTTCGACACCGAACCCGCGAAGGTGCGCCCCGGCTACGCCAACTTCGCCGTCACCGAGCCACCGCTCAAGCTCGTCCTCATCGAGCAGCCCGGGCGGGGCGGCAGTCTCAACCACCTGGGTGTCGAGGTCGGCGACGTCGACACGGTCGATGCAGAGCAGACGCGCCTCGCGCAGCGGGGTCTGGCAACGATCGACGAGCGCGGCACGACGTGCTGCTACGCCGAGCAGGACAAGTTCTGGGTCGAGGGCAGTCCCGACGGCGAGCGCTGGGAGGTCTACACGGTGCTTGGCGACAGCGCGAGCTCCAGGGCCTCTACCGACGCGCCCTCCTGTTGCGGCAGCGCGACCCCGGCCGAGGCCCTCCCGGCCGCGGTCGCGTGCTGCTAGCAAGGCAGCCCTGTTCGCTCGGGCCCGACCGTGGGTATCTGCGTCGGTACGGACGAGAACGCAGGAGGCCCAGTGTCGATCGAACCGAGTCGCGAGCCAGCATCCACCCACGTCGAGGAGCTCGTGCTCGTGCGACACGGCGAGAGCGTGGGCAACGTGGCGGACGCGGAGGCCCGACGGCGGGGCCTGGGTCGCCTCGAGCTCGAGACCCGTGACCCGGACACGCCGCTGTCGGAGCAGGGCAGACAACAGGCCGACGTGCTGGGCCGGACCATCGCCGGACTGGGTCCGAACGAGCAGCCGGAGGTGGTGCTCAGCTCGCCGTACGCCCGCGCCGCGGAGACGGCGCACGTGGTGACGCAGCGGCTCGAGCTGGGCGTCACGCTCGACGAACGGCTGCGCGAACGCGACCTCGGGGTGTTCGACGGGCTCACCGGGGCGGGCATCCGCGAGGCCTACCCCGAGGAGGCCGAGCGACGCGCACGGCTCGGCAAGTTCTACTACCGCCCTCCGGGCGGGGAGAGCTGGACCGACGTGGCCCTCAGGGTGCGGCACGTCCTCGTCGACCTGGCGTCGATGCACGCCGGTCGCCGCGTCTGGGTCTTCACCCACCAGGCCGTGATCATGAGCTTCCGGCTCGTGGTCGAGGGCCTCGACGAGAAGCGGCTGCTGGAGCTGGACCGGGACGAGCCGTTGGGGAACTGCTCCCTGACGCGCTACCGCCGCGACGCCGGAGGCGCACTCGAGCTCGTCTCCTTCGCCGACACCTCGCACCTCGCGGCCTCCGAGGCCGACGAGACGCACGAGTCGGCACGACCCGAGGCGGGGTGACGGGATGTCTCAGGACGCCCCACACGCCGTCGACATCGACCTGCTGCGAGGGTGGCCGCTGCCGTCGTCCGACGGTGACAAGACCGACCGGGGAACGGTGCTCGTCGTCGGCGGCTCGCGCCAGACCCCCGGGGCCGTCGTCCTCGCCGCCGAGTCGGCCCTACGGGTCGGGGCAGGCAAGGTGCAGGTCGCGACGGCAGCGGACGCGGCCCCCGCGTTGTCGGTGGCCGTGCCCGAGGCGTACGTCGAGGCGCTGCCCGTGCTCGGCTCGGGCGACCTCGCGGTGGCTGCGGCCGACCGCATCCTGCAGCTGGCCGAGGGCGTCGACGTGGTCCTGCTCGGACCCGGTCTCGGCGACCCCGAGTGCGCGAGGCTGCTCCTCGAGAGGGTGGTGCCGAGGCTCGACACCACCGTCGTCATCGACGCGCTGGGCACTGCGTACCTCACCGGCAACCTCGACGGCGTGCGACACCTCGAGGGCCGAGTCCTCTTGACACCCAACGCGACCGAGCTCGCCGAGACGCTTCAGGTGACCGAGGCCGAGGTCGCGGAGGACCCCGGGGACGCTGCCCGGAGGCTCGCCGACGCGACGTGTGCCGTCGTGCTCAGCGGGGCAGAGGTGTCGTGCGTCGTCACGCCGCTGGGCCGGTCGTGGCGCCACGAGGGCGGCTCGCCGGGTCTGGCCACCGCTGGTTCCGGCGACGTCAAGGCCGGCGTCGTCGCCGGCCTCATGGCCCGCGGCGCGCCACCCGAGCAGGCCGCCGTCTGGGGCACCTGGACACACGGGCGCGCGGGCGAGGTGCTCGACGAGGAGATGCCCGGATTCCTCGCACGAGACCTCTCGCAACGCATCCCGAAGGAGCTGGCCGCGGTGGAGCGGTCGTCGGCCGACACCTGAGCACGCGGGCCGAGAGACCTGGGCACGAGGTGCGAGGCGCATCCCGCCGGCCACAGCGACATGGGCCATCGATCCTCGGAACGGGACGTTCAGCGCGAGAGGACCCGGGACGGCACCCTGGCGCCCTACTCCTTCGTCCGGTGCCGGTCTGCGTCACGTCGAGGGAGCGGTGAGAACCTCCACCCCCTCCTCGGTGACGGCGATCGTGTGCTCGCTGTGGGCCGTGCGGCAGCCGGTGGCGCTGCGCAGCGTCCAACCGTCGGCGTCGCTGACGAGCTCGGCCGTGTCGGCCATCACCCAGGGCTCGAGGGCGAGGAGGAGCCCCGGGCGCAGGGTGTAGCCGCGACCCGGGCGACCGTTGTTGGGCACGTGCGGGTCCTGGTGCATCGTCGAGCCGACGCCGTGGCCTCCGAACTGGGTGTTGACGGCGTATCCCGCGCCCTCGAGCACCGTGCCGATGGCGTGGGAGAGGTCTCCGATGCGTGTGCCGGGCCCCGCGACGGCAATGGCCGCAGCCAGCGCACGCTCGGTGGCCTCGACCAGCGCGACGCTCTCCGGTGGCCGGGCATCGCCCACGACGAAGCTGATGGCCGAGTCGGCGACGACTCCGTCGAGCGACACCGCGAGGTCGAGCGAGAGCAGGTCGCCGTCGGCGAGGACGCGGTCGTGGGGGAGCCCGTGCAGCACGGCGTCGTTGACGGACGTGCAGATGTGGTGGCCGAACGGTCCTCGCCCGAAGGACGGCGCGTAGTCGACGTAGCAGGACTCGGCGCCGGCCTCGTCGATCATCGTCCTCGTCCACCGGTCAATGTCGAGCAGGTTCGTGCCCGGCACCGCTCGCGTGCGCATCGACTGCAGGATGTCGGCCACCAGGGCGCCGGTGGCCCGGGCGCGCGGCAGCGTGCCGGGATGGAGGATCTCGATCATGACGCGGCCTCTCTCGGCATCTGCCTCTCGACGTCGGAGACCCGACGTTCACGGGCTCAGGTCTAGCACGCCGGGGTGGGTGGTCCCAGACCTCCCGCGACAGCGCTCGGGATGGGCGCCGGGCGGCACGTCGAGGCCGTGGCAGGCGCCGAAGGCTCCGCCCGTCCCGGGGCGCCGGCCAGGTGAGCTCGTACAGCCAGGCCCGTCGACGGTCGCCGCCGCGACATGCGCGCGCCGCGCGTTCCGGCCGTTGCGCGCCGGAGGGGCCTGCCGCGGGCAGGCCCCTCCGGACGTCGATGCGGTCAGCCGGTCGCCGTGGCGGCCATCGCCGTCGCCTGACCGGCCAACGCGCGTGCTCGTGCGTCGGCCGCCCTGATCAGGGCCATGAGACGACTGCAGTCCTCCTGCAGCGCGCCGGGCTCTGTTGGGGCAGAACGCTGCTCGTCAGACTGTGCCGCTGTCTGCCGTTGCGACGTCGACGTGTCGAGCACGTGGTGCAGGCGGACGACCGCGGCCACCAGGTCACGCAGCCGGTCGTCCTGCTCCGAGGTCGCCGCAAGCAGCCGACGGAACACCGCCCGCAGCCGCGGACCCGGGTCGCAACCCAGCTCAGCCGCGAACACCGTGCGGCACGTCTCGTATTCGCGCACCGCATCCGCGTGCTCACCCCGGCGCTCCAACGTCTCCAGCAGCACCAGCCACGCCGACTCCAGCAGCCGGTCGCGCTCGATCGCGTCCCGCGCCCAGCCCTGCGCCCGGGACAGGTCACCGGCCTCCAAGGCTGCCCGCGCCCCATCCGCCAGCGCCCGCAGCACCCGCGCCTCGTGCGCCTGCACCGCCTCCTGCAGCCACGGAAGGTCCGCCTCGTCCGGCACCAGCGGCCGCGCCACCAACGCCAAGGCCCGGGCGTACACCGCGACCGCAGCCTGCGGCTCACCCGCCAGCTCCTGCGCCCGCGCCGTCAGCCGCGCGAACTCGATGACGTCGACCGACAGGCTCGACATGTCCCACCGGTAGCCGCCCGGAACGGTCACGATCGGCGCCACCCCCACGGCCGCGCCCTCGGTGCCCGGCGCTCCGGCGAGCCGCTTGCGCAGCAGGCTCACGTACGCCTCCAGCGTGCCCAGCGCCCCCGCCGGGGGCGTGTCGCCCCACAGGTACTCGATGATGCGACCCTTCGAGACCGGGTCGCCGCCCTCGAGCAGCAGCGCCAGCAACACGTGCCGCGCCTTCGCACCCCCCAGGTCCCTCGGACCCAACGCGCCCGGCCCGTGTCCCACCACGAGCCCGCCACACAACCGCACCATCGGTACGCCGACTACATCCTTCATGCTGATCCCCCCCATTGCTGATCCCCTTGCACACATGTTGCGGGAGCTCGCGCCGGCCCGAGGCGGAATGGGAGCGAAGGAGGACCCCTAGTTTTGGGCTCCTGTTTTCCATACGTAGTGGCGAATATCGTGCTAGCCCAACTGATTTCGTGATTCAAAGGCGTATGAACCGGGGCGATCCGGACACGCCACGAGCCCCCGCTGGCGCGGGGGCTCGTGGCGTGCTGTCTCGTGGCCGGGGGAGGCTCAGCCGTTCGAGACGGTGAACGGTGCGGTCTGGCCGCCCCGGTCCGACTTGGCGATGACGCGGCCCGGGTTGGTTCCCGGCGCGTTGGCCCGCATGCGGACCGTCCAGTCGCCGATGCCGGGCGGGGCCGCGGCGACGACCGCAGTCGCGGATCCGCTGATCTCCGTGCCGATCGAGCTGTCGGCGTTCACGCGGTACAGCCTGACCGTCGCGCCGACCTGGTCACCGGTGCCGACGACCTTGAAGTCACCCACCTTCCACTTCGCCGTGGAGATCGTGATGCGGTCGGTGGCGACCTGGGTCCTCACCGAGACGAGGGTCGTGTCGAGGCTCACCGCGCCGGCGTTGAGCGCCTTGACGGAGAACTGGTATGCCGTGTTGGCCGTGAGACCCGTGATCGTCTGGCGGGGAACCGTGGTCACCGGCGGCTGCGTCGCCAGTTTGGCACCTGCGCCGTTGTAGACGCTGACCTGCCACCCGGTCACCGTGGCGCCCGTGGGTGCGGGGTTCCACGTCAGGGCCACCGAGTTCTGAGTGGGCGTTCCGGCCAGACCGGTGGGAACCGGGGGTGCCACGGCCGTGACCGGGCTGAAGCTGCCCTCGAACACCGAGGAGATGTTGCCCACCTGGTCGAACGCGACGATGTGGAGCGTGACCGGAGCCGTCACCGGGATGGACGTGCCCGTGAGCAGCTGAGCGCTGTCCGAGGGCAGCCCGGCCGACACGACCGGCGAACCGTCGGTGGTGAAGAAGACCTGACCGTTGCTGGAGACGGAGACCGAGTTGGCCTGGACGGGAGCGGTCGGAATCCCACCCTGGGGCGTGACCGACAGGGTCGGGGCGACGGTGTCGGTGGCGCCCATCCGGAACGGGATGCTGAGCTTCGCGCCGGCCATCGACCGCACCTCGAAGCTGTACGTCTTGGTCGTGTCGAGACCCGTGAGCGTCGTCTGCGTCGCGCTGACGCCGAGTCGCACGCCAGAGGTGCTCTGCGCGCCTGTGGTCACGTCGGGAGCGGTGATCGCCTCGACGCTGTACCCGGTGACCGGGTCGGCCGTCGGGACGGCGGAGACCGCGGTCCACTTGACGAGCGCCGTCGCGCCCGTGCGCACAACCGAAGCCGTCCCGGCCGGGGCGGTCTGGTCTGCCGGGCCGGCGGGGCAACCGCCCATGCCTGGGCCCCCGGGCTCGCCGAACTCGGCGATGGTCAGGCCCTGGCGGTTGCCGTCAGCGTCCTGGACCTCCCAGTTCATGGCGCGCTCGCCGAGGTCGGCGGCGGCGGCGACGTCGGCGGCCTCCTGGGTGTCGAAGACGTAGGTGGCCCTGAAATGACCGGTCGAGGGGAACTGCAGCATCGAGCTGTATCCACCCTTGGGGGCCGGCGTGAGTGGCCCTGGCACGGCTCGGATGTCCCGCTTGCCGATGATGGGCACGAGGTCGGGCTGGATGATGCGCTGCTCGAGGAAGTCGCGGTTCACGACCGGCAGGGCACTGGTCGGGTCCTCGTTGAAGGTCCCGTCCACTGTGATCGTGGTGCCGTTCTGCACCATGTCGTGGGTGACGGTCGACGACGACGTCGTCGTGTCGTCGGAGGAGCCGTCAGGGAAGGTGATCGACACCTTGTCGCCCGCGATGATGTCGGGCGTGACGTTGAGGCCTGTCCCGTTGCCCCAGCACACGCCGCCCGGGTGGTTCACCTCGAAGGCGACATCGGTGCCGGAGACGAGTCCGGTCGCCGAGCCGACGACGCCCACACCGGGGCGGGTGACCTTGATGGTCGCCGTCTCGCCGGCGTGCTCGGCGTAACCCTCGATCGAGACGAAGTCGCGGTCGGGGAAGACCGCGATGTTGTTCGGGAACGTCGGCACGGCCGCAGAGGCCGAGCCGGCGAGGGCCAGGATCGGGCCGAAGGCCAGTCCCAGCGCGGCGGTTGCACCCACGGTTGCACGGACCCCCCGCCGGGCTGCCGTGGGCTTGGACGTTGATCGGGTTGGTCGCACTGTGATCCCCTCCTGCGAGCCATAGAGGAAGGGCCAGGTGCCCTCCTTCTCGAGCATCTACAAGATCGGCCGACCACCTTGTGCATTCCTTGGACACCCCAGGGCTCCGACCGATCCGTAGCGCTTCGCCGCAAAAGAGGGTTCGACGCAGGAATGTCCGTTCGGTATGGAATGAATGTCCTGGTTGAATCCCATTGAGGCACAGGAGAATTCGCATGGTTTGCGTGGTGGCGACGGTTCACGGCCGGCCACCGATAGGCAACCGGTGACCGGCCGTCAGGCCGAGCGAGGGGTCAGGCGGGGGATCAGGTGTGGTGATCAGGCGACGACGCCGAATCCGCCCGTCCACGAGATCTTCTCGCCGGCGGCGAGGCTGATCTGCAGGAAGCCGAGGGCCTCGAGCTCGCGGGCGCGGGCCAGCGAGCCGGCGTCGAGGGCCTTGAGGCCGCCGGCTGCGATCGCGCCGGCGAGCTCCGCCTTCGCGTCGGCGTCATCCCCCGCGAGGAGCACCGTCGTCGTGTTGGGGCCGGCCACGCCCGACGCCAGGGTGCCGGCGAAGGTCGTGTTGAAGGCCTTGACGACCTTGGACTCGGGCAGCAGCTTGCTGATCTCCGCCGCGGCCGAGCCGTCGGCGGGGACGACGAGCGAGTCGAATGTCTCGAAGTTCACCGGGTTGGTGATGTCGACGACCGTCTTGCCGGCGAGGCTGTCGCGACGCTCGGCGACGATCGAGGCGACGGCGGCGTAGGGGACCGCCAGTACGACGATGTCGCCGTTGACCGCGGTCGCGGCGTCACTCTGGCCGAGCAGCTGCACGGAGTGCCCGCCCTTGCCGAAGACTCCCGCGATGGCCTGACCCATGTTGCCGGTGCCGATGATGCTGATGCGTGCCACGTCGTCCTCCCATGAAAGCAGATAGTTAGTTGATGCTTCAATGAATATTGCAGACAGTGGTTGATGTGTCAACCAAGTGTGTGACGACGGGGTCGCCCTCCGGGCCGCGTGTGGCTGACAGGAGCACCCCCTGGGCGCGGCCCGCCTACGCTGAACCCATGTCGGAGGTGCGCCTTCAGGTGGAGCGGCCAGCCGCGTCCGAGGTGTCGGAGACGAGGCCGGTTGGTCGGCGCCGCCGCCGGCCGACCGCCTTCGCGACCGTCGCACTTGCCGTGGGCGCGGTGACGGCCTGGGGCCTGACCCATGGCGTGTCCGACGCTCGCTCGCCCGCCACCCCTGCGGTTCCCGGTGTCGTCACCGGTCTGGTGCCGCTCTGCCACGGCCCGGGCCCGGACACGAACCTCACGCCCACCCTCGTGGTCGTGGCGAGCCAGCATGGCCGCACCGCGGCGACGGTCAGGGTGCCCGCCACGTCGGCGGCACATGCGTACCGCCTGGCCCTCCCGCCGGGCACGTATGCCGTCCGGGCGGGTTCGTGGCCGAGCGCAGCCGTCACCGTCAGCTCGGGTGCAACGACCGTCGTCGACCTGCCCGGGGGCAGCTGCCTCTAGGTCGCCGGGGGTCGCACGTCCGAGAGCGTGGCGCCGCGCAGCTCATCAACCCCATTCGGCAGTGGATCCCGCACTCGCGGAGGAGGATCGGTGTGGGCCGGTGGCGACTCGCTGTCGGTCCGCCCCGACAAAGGAGTGGTCGTGTCGAAGTACATAGCTTTCTACAACACCACCAGCGCCATGAGGGACCAGATGGCGCAGACCCCCCCGAGCAGGCGGGGGAAGGCATGCAGGGCTGGATGGCCTGGGGCGAGCGGGTCGGGGACCGTCTCGTCGACATGGGCTCGCCGCTCGAGAACGACGGCGACGCCGACGTCCAGGTGTCCGGCTACTCGGTCATCGACGCTGACTCCAAGGAGCAGCTCGACGGCTTCCTCGAGGGACACCCGCACACGGCGGCGGGCGGGACGATCTCGACACAGCGGTTCATGGAGATCCCCGGGATGTGACGGGCCGGAGCCGCGGCCGAGGGCGGGTCAGGTCGCCCAGGGCCAGGTTGCCCGGGCGACCTGGCCGCCCTCGACCCTCACCGTCATGACGACAGGGCCGTCGGGCAGCGCCACCAGCTCGTGGTCGCCCTGCTCGACGGCCGGGTAGACGAGGGTGTATGTGAGGCCCTCCTTGCCCGGACGGCCCACCACCGCCACGTGGGGGTGGTGGGAGTGGGGTCCGTGGTGTGGCGCGCCGCCTCGTGTCGTGCCCGCAGGCCGGATCTCCACCTCGAGTCCCTCGGTGTCGGGCGGCATCCGGACGACGAGCGCTCCGACGTCGTCACCGATGTCGAGCAGGACCGGCCCCTGACCGGCATACGGGTTCTCGGCGGTGGGCATGTCAGGCGGCCGGGGTCCCCGGAGTGCTCTGGAAGCCGCCGGCCGGGTTCGGAAGGTACGGGAACGTGAGCAGCAGAGGGAGATTCGTGTTCAGGTGCCGTCCTGGAGCAGCGCGGCCGCAGCATCTGGGTGAACGCCGGGTCGACCAGCGGGATCGTCGCACCGGCAACCGCGCGCAGCTCGATGGCCACCACGTTGTCGGCGAGCCGGCGCCCGTTGGGGAAGCCGGCCGGGTCGCCAGCGACCAGCCCGATCGGGTTCGGACTGCTGCTCGGCGGGACGGCGAGGTTGAGCCGCAGCAGGTCCGCCTGCCTGGGGCCGGTGAAGTTCTGGAACCCGGGCACCACGCCGGCGGGGATGCCGGTGAGCAGGATCGCGAGCAGGTCGGCGCGCGCGGCCGTGTAGGCGGCGAGCCTCGGGAAGACGCCGGGGTAGAGCACGGGTAGCAGCCGCGCGAGCTCAGGATGGGCGACGTACTTGGCGAACTGGCTGTCGTCTGCCGGCGGGAGGGCGTTCCAGCGGTCCTTGTCGAACATGGGCGTGATGACCTCGTTGAAGAGGGGGTTGCCCAGTCTCGAGACCTGGCTGAACGGTCCGTGCCCGACGGCCCGGCCGAGGTCTGGGTCGAACAGCCTCGCCTTCTGCCGGCTGGCGGTGGCCCAGACGCCGATGACCGCGGACGGCTGCATCACGTCGGTGGGCACGTCGCCGAGCCGGCTGACGTCGGAGATCGGCACCTGGAGGGCGATGGTGTGCACGTTGAGGCCCTGCAGGCCGTTCACCCCGGGTGCGGCAGGGAGCGGGATGAGATGCAGGTTCTGGAACGGCCGCAGGGCCCCGAGGTCGAAGACGCTACCGAGGTCGACGAAGAAGGCGTCGCCCCGCTGGCCCGCGAACACCGTGCGGCCGCCGCGGATCGGGTGGACGGCAGCGTTCGTGAACGTCGCACCGTAGTTCGGGGTGCTGCGAGGTCCGATGTTGACCGGTGGGCAGGCCAGGCCCGAGGCGAGCAGCCGAGGCCTCCTGCCACGCGCGACGCGGGTCACCGAGTAGAACTGGGGCCGGTTCCAGTCGGGGTCGTCGATCGCGGTGAGCGGGCCGGTGTTGTAGAGGAAGGTCTCGTCGCTGAGAACCTTTGTGGTGAAACGGAACTCGTAGGTGACGTCGGGCTGGGCGTCGCCACGGCTGGCCACGTGGATGGCATACAGCACGTCGTCGCCGAACTCGTAGAAGTTCGGGCCGCCCTGCGGGTTCTGGAACGGGATGAAGTTCGCTGCGAGGGTGACCGGGCCGGGCCGGCCGGGACTGACGAAGGCGTAGACGTCGGTGTTGTCGGCGACGGGGTCCTTCGAGATCTCAGGGGTTTCGCGGTGCGACGACATCCTCATCGCCCCGCTGCCCGATTGAGCCTGCGCACCAGGTCGTGGTCGGTGACGACCACCTCCTCGTCGCCGGAGTAGAGCGCGACGGTGCCGACCTTCGCGTCGCGGACGTGGGCCACCAGCGGGACGTCCGCGCGCGTCGCGGTCGCGGTCGCGGGCGCGGTTGCGGGCGCGGTTGCCGGGCCGGCGACGGCAGTGACGGCTGCCCCTGCGCCGGCCACGGCGAGGAACGATCGACGGGAGGTCTGGGACATGGCTTCTCCTTCGCCAGGGATCGCAAGATCACGGGCGGGACCTGACCGGCGGACCGACCGGCGAGGTCGTGCCCAGCTCTCGTCGCTACGCCGACGCACCGGGCGCCGTGGTCCTTTCGGAGATTCCCGCGGCAGCACGCCGCGACCCGTTGACGGTGTCGCCGCGGCCGGAGGTCTGGCACCCTCGGGAGGGGTAGGTCCAGGCGGTCAGGGCCTGTGCGGCATACCCACACCAACCCACCAGGAGGACGCATGCCCACGTACGAGGTCGGCTACTTCGTCGGCAGCCTGTCATCGACGTCGCTCAACCGGACGCTAAGCCGCGCGCTCATCCGTCTCGCACCGAAGGACCTGAGCTTCACCGAGATCCCGATCGGCAACCTGCCGCTCTACAGCCCGGACTTCGACGCCGACTACCCCGCGGAGCCGCAAGCCCTCAAGGAGGCCATCGCCCGTTCGCAGGCCGTCCTCTTCGTCACCCCGGAGTACAACCGCTCGATCCCCGGCGCCCTGAAGAACGCCATCGACTGGGCCTCCCGCCCGTGGGGCCAGAACTCCTTCGACCACATCCCGGCCGCGGTCATCGGGGCTTCGCCGGGCCAGATCGGCACGGCGTTGGCGCAGCAGAGCCTGCGCGGTGTGCTCAGCTTCTGCAACGCCCGGCAGATGACGGCACCCGAGGCGTACGTGACCCTGCGGCCGGGCCTCATCACGGACGACGGCGAGGTGACCGACGAGTCGACCGCCGACTTCCTGTCGGGCTTCATGCAGGAGTTCCGGGACCACGTCGAGCGGGTCCTCACCGTGCTGCCGCGGCCCTGAGGGCTGCGGCCGAGAACGGCCTCCGTCGGCATTGCGCGGCTCGCCTGCCGGCCCGAGAATGGGTAGGCCGAGGGCGTCGTGGCGACGAGGAGGTCCGGTCATGACTGTTGAGCTGCACCCGCTCGATAGGGAGGCTCCGCTCCTGGAGTCGATGACGATCCGCGAGCTGATCGCGGAGCTCGTCCGGTTGCAGGACATGATCGACCGCGACGCGGCGTCGAACGGCTACCGCCCGATCCCGGGGCAGATGCAC
Source organism: Terrabacter terrigena (assembly GCF_042676085.1). Taxonomy (NCBI): domain Bacteria; kingdom Bacillati; phylum Actinomycetota; class Actinomycetes; order Micrococcales; family Intrasporangiaceae; genus Terrabacter; species Terrabacter terrigena. The sequence continues at coordinate 789,568 of NZ_JBHTKH010000001.1, read as the reverse complement.
CGCCGGGCGGAGCTGCAGCGTCGCGAGCGCCGCATCACGCGCGAGCTCGACCGCCGGTATGCCGGCGGCCTCAGGTCCGTCGGCGCGTAGCCCGACGGGTGGGGCGCCGAGGCGTTGCCGCGGCGACCCGAGTGGAGAAGTGTGGGGCCATGATCTCCGCGCTGCGCAAGGGAAGAGTCGACGGGCTGCGCATCGTGGTGGCGTGCGCGCGTTCGCTCGACGACGTGCCCCACGACGTCTACCTGCTCGACCTCGTCCCCACCACCGAGGCCGTGGCGGGCAGTCGGTTCGACGAGGTGCCCTACCTCGAGTGCCTCGAGCCCGTGCTCGACTCGTCGGACGGGGCGCTGCCCTGGGTCGTCGAGGTAGCACGGGTGCATCGGGCCGACCGTGACGGGCTCGGGGAGGCCCGGCTGTCGGTGCTGCTCGGTGTCGGCAGCCCGCCGCCGGACGGCGCGCCCGCACCCGACCTGACCCCGGTGATGGCCGAGGCGTTCTCGAGGATGGTCGGCCGCTTCGCCCCGGACTCGCCCGTGCCCGACCGCGCCGATGCTCTCAGCGCTGCGACCTCGGCGGTCGCCCACGCCTACCTCGACGTCGACCCGCGCGCCCTCTCGCTCACCGACGAGGAGCACCATGCCGACGACGGCTGCTGGACGGTCGGGCTCGCGGTGCCCGGGGCGGCCCGCTTCCGCGTCCAGCTCGGGCTGGCCCCCGGGCTGCCGGCGTCGACGCACGTCCATCGCGTGCCGCAGGGGGAGGTCGTCGACTCCGTCGGCGTCTGATGTTCGCATAGCGAACGCTTGTGCAGAATGCGCACACACTGCTATTGTCGGGCCACGCAGACGAGGAGGTCGACATGAGCGAGACGGTCATCGAGCAGCTCGAGGCTCGTGAGGCAGTGCCCGACCGCGACAGCCAAGGAGCAGTGAGCGCCGAGATCGCGGCCGCGCACGCCGACGACGAGTCGCGGGGCGTCACGCGGGTCCAGCCGCGCCTCGACTTCCCGGCCTACCGCAGCGCCGGGCTGCGCCACCCGACGAAGGAGCCGCGGCACGCCGACCCGGAGGGCATCGAGCTCGTGGCGCCGGTCTTCGGTCACCGCGACGTCGACCCGCTCGAGGCCGACCTGACCATCCAGCGCGGCGGCGAGCCGATCGGTGAGCGCATCCGCATCGCCGGTCGGGTGCTCGACGGCGACGGGCGGCCGGTCCGCGGGCAGCTCGTCGAGGTCTGGCAGGCCAACGCGGCAGGCCGCTACATCCACAAGCGTGACCAGCACCCCGCGCCGGTGGACCCGAACTTCACCGGCGTGGGCCGCGCCCTCACCGGCGACGACGGCTCCTACTCGTTCGTGACGATCAAGCCCGGCCCCTACCCGTGGCGCAACCACCGCAACGCCTGGCGTCCCGCGCACGTGCACTTCTCGCTCTTCGGCACCGAGTTCACGCAGCGGCTCGTCACGCAGATGTACTTCCCCGGCGACCCGCTCTTCGCGCTCGACCCGATCTACCAGGCGATCACCAACCAGCCGGCGCGCGACCGGCTCGTCGCCGCCTACGACCACGACACGTCCGAGCACGAGTGGCTGCTCGGCTACCGCTGGGACATCGTGCTCACCGGCACCCACGCGACCCCGATGGAGGAGGGCGAGCATGCCTGACGCGCAGGCGAACCCGCAGTATGCGGCCGCGCCGGCCCTGGCGCCCACGCCCGGCCAGACGGTGGGGCCCTTCTACCACTACGCCCTGCCCTTCGCCGACGGCGAGCACCTCGTCCCCCCCGGCACGCCGGGTTCGGTGCGACTGCACGGCACCGTCACCGACGGCAACGGAGCCCCGGTGCCCGACGCGCTCCTCGAGATCTGGCAGCCCGACGCCGAGGGCCGGATCGTGCGAGTGCACGGCTCGCTGCGCCGCGACCTGGGTGTCTTCACCGGCTTCGGCCGCACCCAGACCTGGCGCGACGGCGGCTACTCCTTCATCACCGTCGAGCCGGGCGCCACATCAGAGGGAGCGGCGCCGTTCATCGCGATGACGGTCTTCGCCCGCGGCCTGCTCAACCGGCTGTTCACCCGCGTCTACCTCCCCGAGCCGGCGTCGGCGCTCGAGTCGGACACCCTGCTCTCGTCGCTCGACCCGGCCGAGCGTGCCACCCTCGTGGCCTCGCGAGAGAGCGACGGGTCGCTGCGCTTCGACGTGCGGCTGCAGGGCGACGGCGAGACCGTCTTCCTGCGCTACCCGAGGCACGAGGTGTGAGCGCCCTGCTCGAGCCGGGTGCGCCCCGCGCCGCCGGCCTCACCGACGACCGCGCCGTGCTCCAGGCCATGCTCGACGTCGAGGCGGCGTGGGTCCGCGTCCAGCGCCGTCTCGGTGTCGTCACCGACGCGGTCGTGGACGTCGTGGCCGCGGCGTGCGTCGCCGGTGAGCACGACGCCGAGCAGATCGGTGCCCAGGCCGAGGGTGGCGGCAACCCCGTCATCCCGATGCTCGCATCCTTGCGCGAACGCGTGCGGGTGCAGTCGGGCCCGAGGCACGACCACTCCGACGTCGTCGTCGGCGCCACCGACAGCGCCTCGAGCGATGCCGCAGCCGCGATCCACCGCGGCCTCACGAGCCAGGACGTCGTCGACACCGCAGTCATGCTGCTCGTCGCCCGGGCGGGCAAGGAGCTGTCGGAGCAGCTGCAGGGGGCCGCCGACGCCGCGGCGCGGCTCGCCGTCGAGCATCGCGACACCGTTCAGGTCGCCCGCACCCTCGGGCAGCCAGCGCTGCCGACGACCTTCGGGCTCAAGGCTGCCGGCTGGCTCGGTGCGCTCGACGACGTCATCGACGAGCTCGCCCGGGTCCGGCGGGCGCTGCCGGTCCAGTGCGGCGGTGCCGCGGGCACGCTCGCGGCCGTCGACGCCCTCGTTCCCGGCCGGTCCGCCCAGGCGGCGGCCCTGCTGGCCGACGAGCTCCGTCTCACCGACCCGGGACGCCCCTGGCACACCGACCGCGGCCCGATGACGAGAGTCGGCGACTGCCTCGTGCGCGCGGCCGACGCCATGGGCAAGGTGGCCACCGACGTGGTCACGCTCTCCCGAGCCGAGATCGCCGAGGTGCACGAGCCGTCCGGCGATGGTCGCGGGGGATCCTCGACCCTGCCCCAGAAGCGCAACCCCGTCCTGTCGGTGCTCGTCAGGGGCGTCGCCATCGAGGCGCCCCACCTCGGAGCCACGCTCCACAGCGCCGCCGGCCTCGCCGTCGACGAGCGACCCGACGGCGCCTGGCACGCCGAGTGGGGTGCGGTGCTGCGCCTGCTCCGCCGTGTCGTCGTCGCCGCCTCCCAGACCCGTGAGCTGCTCTCCGGACTCGAGGTCGACGCCGATGCCATGCGTCGCAACGTCGACGCGGTCGGGCCGGCACTCGTCGCCGAGAGGCTCCTTCGCGAGGTCGCGCGCCTGCCCGAGGGGGAGTCGGCCGTGACGGCCCTGCGACCGGCCCTCGTCGGCGGCGCGCGGGCGAAGCACCTCATCCCACTTCTGCGGGCCCACCTGCCCGAGCAGGTCCTGCCCGACGCCGCCATCGCCGACCTGCTCGACCCCACGCACTACCTCGGTGCCGCCGCCGACCTCGTCGACCGGGCCGTGGACCACCACCGGGGCCGCGGCGACACGCACGCCCATGTCAGCACCGACCGCGGGGGAGCCGCATGACCGTCCCGATCACCCTGACGCACCTGCGTCGGCCCGAGCAGCCGACCGGCCTCCTCGTCGTCGGGCCCTCGCTCGGCACGGCTGTGGCCCCGTTGTGGGCGGCCTGCGTCGGCGAGCTGCCGGCCGACCTGGCCGTCGTCGGCTGGGACCTCCCCGGCCACGGCGCCAGCGCACCGTACGACCACCCCTTCAGCGTGCAGGACCTCGCGACCGCCGTCGTCGAGGCGACCGAGGGCCTGCGCTCCGCCTCCGTCGCCCCGGTCGCGTATGCCGGTGTGTCCCTCGGTGGGGCCGTGTCGCTCGCGCTCGCGATCGGCCATGCCGACGCCTTCGAGGGCGTGGTCAGCATCGCCTCCGGCGCGAAGATCGGTGAGCCCGACGGCTGGCACGAGAGGGCCGACCTCGTCCGCCGGGCAGGCACGCCCGTGATGGTCGAGGGATCGGCCAGACGGTGGTTCGCGCCCGGCTTCATCGAGCGCGAGCCGGCCCGGGCGGCCCAGCTGCTCGCGTCGCTGCAGGACGCCGACAGCGCCAGCTACGCGCGGTGCTGCGAGGCCCTCGCCGCCTACGACGTGCGTGACGACCTCGGCCGCGTGGACGTTCCGGTCCTCGCCCTGGCCGGAGCGCTCGACGAGGTCGCACCGCCCGCCCTGGCCGAGCTCGTGGCGCACCGCTCGGGCGGCGCGTCCGAGGTCATTGCCGGCGTTGCGCACCTCCCACCTGCAGAGCAGCCGGCGGCCACCGCGCACGCGCTCACCGACTTCCTCCGGGGTCTCGTCCGGGGCCAGCTCGCGCAACGGGGTCGGTCATGAACGCCGACGACCGCGCCCGCACCGCAGGCCAGGCGCACGCCGAGGGCATGGTCGTGCGGCGCCAGGTGCTGTCCGACGCGCACGTCGACCGGGCGCAGGCCCGCACCTCGGCCTTCACCGAGCCCTTCCAGGACCTCATCACCCGCTACGCCTGGGGCGAGATCTGGACGCGACCCACACTCGACCGCCGCACGCGCAGCGCGATCACGCTGACCGCCCTCGTCGCCCGCGACCACTGGGACGAGTTCGCCCTGCACGTGCGTGCGGCCCGTCGCAACGGCCTCTCCGTCGACGAGATCCAGGAGGTGCTGCTGCAGGCCGCGATCTACCTCGGCGTCCCCGCGGCCAACCACGCCTTCGCGATCGCGGAGCACGAGCTGGCGCAGTACGAGCAGAGCGAAGCGGGGGCAGGCACCGACGCAGGCACCGACGCAGACACCGACGCAGACACCGACGCAGACATCGACCCAGCGACCCACATCGACACCGACCGCGAGCGCGGTCGAGGAGCAGGAGACCGGTGATGACCACCGCCGCATACGTCTACGACGCCGTCCGCACCCCGTTCGGGCGCTTCGGGGGGCAGCTCGCCGGCACCCGGCCCGACGACCTCGCCGCCCACGTCGTCAAGCAGCTCGTCAGCCGGGCGCCGGGCCTCGCCGACGGCGGTTTCGGCGAGCAGGTCGACGAGGTCGTCCTCGGCAACGCGAACGGCGCCGGCGAGGAGAACCGCAACGTCGCGCGCATGGCCACGCTCCTCGCCGGACTGCCGACGAGCATCCCCGGGTCGACCGTCAACCGGCTGTGCGGGTCGAGCCTCGACGCGGCGATGCTCGCCTCGCGCTCGATCGAGACCGGTGACTCCGACATCGTCATCAGCGGCGGCGTCGAGTCCATGAGCCGCGCACCCTGGGTGCTGCCGAAGACCGAGAAGCCCTACCCCGCAGGCGACCTGGCTCTCGCCTCGACCACGCTCGGCTGGCGGCTGGTCAACCCGGCCATGCCCGGCGAGTGGACCGTCTCCCTGGGTGAGGCGACCGAGCAGCTGCGTGAGAAGCACGGGGTCACGCGTGAGCGGCAGGACGCCTTCGCCGCCCGCTCGCACCGCCTGGCCGACCAGGCGTGGGCCGACGGGTGGTACGACGACCTCGTCGTACCGGTGCCCGGCGTCGAGCTGGCCCGCGACGAGTCGATCCGTCCCGACACCACCGAGGAACGCCTCGGCGGACTACGCACGTCGTTCCGCAAGGAGGGCGGTACGGTCACCGCCGGCAACGCCTCGCCGCTCAACGACGGTGCCTCCGCGGTGCTGCTCGGCAGCGAGGGCGCCCGCGACGAGATCGGCCTCGACCCGCTCGCCCGCGTCGCCGGGCGCGGCGCCAGCGCCCTCGAGCCCCAGTACTTCGGCTACGCGCCGGTCGAGGCCGCCAACGCCGCCCTCGCCCGAGCCGGTATCGGATGGGCCGACGTGTCGGCGGTCGAGCTCAACGAGGCGTTCGCCGCGCAGTCGCTCGCCTGCCTCGACGCGTGGCCGATCGACCCCGAGATCGTCAACCGGCACGGCGGGGCCATCGCCATCGGCCACCCGCTCGGGGCGTCCGGTGGCCGCATCCTCGGCACCCTGGCCCGCGACCTGCAGCGCACCGGCGGACGCTGGGGCGTGGCCTGCATCTGCATCGGCGTCGGGCAGGGCCTGGCGGTCGTGCTCGAGAACGTCAGCGCCGGCGTCATCTCCTGACCACCCGGCATACGCGAAAGCACTCGGACACAAGGAAACCCAGATGGTCATGATCACCCAGAGCGCGATCGACGCGGTCGCCGACATCCCCGACGGGGCGACGGTGCTCATCGGCGGCTTCGGTCCGGCCGGGCAGCCGGTCGAGCTCATCGAGGCCCTCGTCGAGAGCGGCACCCGAGACCTCACGGTCGTCAACAACAACGCCGGCAACGGCGACATCGGGCTCGCCGCGCTGATCGGCGCCGGACGCGTGCGCAAGGTCATCTGCTCCTTCCCCCGACAGCACGACAGCCACCAGTTCGACGCGAAGTACCGGGCGGGTGAGATCGAGCTCGAGCTCGTGCCCCAGGGCAACCTCGCCGAGCGCATCCGGGCCGCCGGGGCCGGCATCGGTGCCTTCTTCACGCCCACGGGCTACGGCACCCCTCTCGCCGAGGGCAAGGAGGTGCGCGAGATCGACGGCCGGCACTACGTGCTCGAGCTGCCGATCCGTGCCGACTACGCACTCGTCAAGGCGTATCGCGCCGACGGGGTCGGCAACCTCACCTACCGCAAGACGGCACGCAACTTCGGGCCCATCATGGCCACCGCTGCCACGACGACCATCGTCCAGGTCCACGAGGTCGTCCCGACAGGCGACATGGACCCCGAGGTCGTCGTCACGCCGGGCATCTTCGTCGACCGCGTCGTCGTCGTGCCGACTGCCTCGACCCCCCAGCCGGAGGAGGACCAGTGAGCTCGCTGCAGACCCCGTCGACGTTCACCGAGGGCCCGGCGAGGCTCGGCAAGACCGAGCTGGCTGCGCTCGTCGCCGCCGACATCCCCGACGGCGCCTTCGTCAACCTCGGCATCGGCCAGCCGACGCTGGTGTCCAACTACCTCGCTCCCGACAGCGGCGTCACCCTGCACACCGAGAACGGCATGCTCGGCATGGGCCCCGAGGCCCACGGCGACGAGGTCGACCCCGACCTCATCAACGCCGGCAAGATCCCGGTGACCGAGCTGCCCGGCGCCTCGTACTTCCACCACGCCGACTCGTTCGCCATGATGCGCGGCGGTCACCTCGACATCTGCGTCCTCGGCGCCTACCAGGTGTCGGCCCGTGGTGACCTCGCCAACTGGCACACGGGTGAGCCCGGCGCCATCCCGGCCGTCGGCGGCGCCATGGACCTCGCCATCGGCGCGAAGGACACCTTCGTCATGATGACGCTGCTGACGCGCGACGGGCGGAGCAAGCTCGTCGACGCGTGCACCTACCCCCTGACCGGCGTGGCCTGCGTGAGCCGCATCTACACCGACGTCGGCGTCTTCCTCGTCGACCGCGAGGGTGGAGACGGTAGCGTCCTGGTGCGCGAGACCCACGGGGTCACCTTCGAGGAGCTCGAGGCGCTCGTCGACGTGCCGCTGCGGCGCGCCTGAGCGTTCACGTGAATCGCGCTGTGACACAGTCGAGCCGGGAGGAGGCACATGTCCGAGCCAGCCGCCGGCGGTGAGATGGTGCGGTCGGTCGCCAAGACGCTCGACGTCATCCGCGCGTTCGACGCCGAGCACCGCGACCTCACCCTGAGCGACGTCGCCCGGCGCACCGGGCAGACGCGGGCCAGCGCGCGTCGCTTCCTGCTCTCGCTCGAGTCGCTCGGCTTCGTCCGCAGCGACGGACAGCTCTTCTCGCTGACCCCGCGCGTGCTCTCGCTCGGCCACGCGTTCCTCTCGTCGCTGCGACTGCCGGATGTTGCCGAGCCGCACCTGAAGAACCTCACGGCACAGCTGGGGGAGTCGACGTCGGCGTCGGTCTTCGACGGCGACGACATCGTCTACGTCGCGCGTGTGCAGGCGCGCCGCATCATGGCCGTCGAGATCCGCGTCGGCACGAGGTTCCCCGCGTACGCCACCTCGATGGGCCGCGCCATGCTGGCCTTCGCACCCCCTGTCGCCCTCGATGCCTACCTTCGGCGCGTGACCCTCGAGCCGCTCACGCCGCTCACGGTCACCGACCCGACGGTGCTGCGCGACGAGCTGGCCCGCATCCTCGAGCGTGGCTGGGCGGTGGTGGACCAGGAGCTCGAGATCGGTCTGCGCTCGCTCGCCGCGCCGGTCTTCAACCCCCGCGGCGAGGCGATCGCGGCCATCAACGTGTCGACGACGAGTGCCTCGTCCGGCAGGTTCGCCGACGAGGAGCTCGCGCGACTGCTCGTCGGCGCCGCCGGCGCGATCGGCGACGACCTCCGGCTGGCCCGGCCCGAGATGGCTGACGAGCCCCAGCGGTGGGGCTCTCCTCGCTCAGGTTCTGAGCAGGCCTGACCAGGGCAGCAGGGCGCGACCAGGCGCCAGGCCCGGGCCTGACCGCCCGTCAGGACCGGGAGTCGGCCGCCCGGTCGGCCGCGAGCCGCACCAGCCGGGCGATCGCGAGCTCGTAGCCCTGCGTGCCGCAGCCGACGATGACGCCGTCCACCACGTCGGAGAGGTAGGAGTGCCCGCGGAACGCCTCGCGCCGGTGGACGTTGCTGATGTGCACCTCGATGACGGGGGCCGTCACGACCGCCAGCGCGTCGCGGATCGCCACGGACGTGTGCGTGTAGGCGGCCGCGTTGACGACGAGCCCGACCGTGGAGTGCCGCAGCTCCTGGATCGCGTCGACGAGCTCGCCCTCGTGGTTGCTCTGTCGGAAGTCGAGCTCGAGGCCGGCCGCGTCTGCGCCGCGCCGGCACAGCGCCCTGACGTCGTCGAGCGTCTCGTGGCCGTAGACCTCCGGCTGGCGCTCGCCGAGCAGGTTGAGGTTGGGTCCGTTGAGCACGGCGATGCGCTGCGGTGCGGTCATGACTGTCGGTCCTTCGTTCGGGTCGGGCGGGGGGCTGGTGGGGTCACGATGAGCCCGGCGTCGTCGGCAGAGGTGGCGCGGGGGCCGGACCGGTCGAGCCGCGGACGACGAGCTGCGTCGGGGCCACGATGTCGGCGGGCGCGTCGTGCTCGAGCCGCGCCTGCTCGCGCACGAGCGCCACGAGCAGGTCGACCGCCGAGCGCCCCGCCTGCTCGGTGCGGTCGCTCAGGGTGGTGAGCGGAGGGTCGCAGAAGTCGGCGCCGAAGATGTCGTCGAAACCGACGATGCTGACGTCGCCCGGCACGGAGACGCCCCGGGCCTTCATCCGCTTGAGGGCCCCGATGGCCATCAGGTCGTTGTGCGCGATGACGGCGGTGGCGCCGTCAGCGAGCGCGGCCTCGCCGGCCAGCAGGCCCCCCTCGACCGACGGGTGGTAGGGGCCGAGCCGCTTCACCTTCAAGCCGTGTTTCTTTGCGGCAGAGGAGATTCCGGCCCATCGCTGCCGGCCGAGCCACGACTCGGGCGGTCCCGCGAGGAAGATGGCCCGGCGGTGCCCGAGCGCCACGAGGTGCTCGACGATCTGGCGCGTGCCGCCCTGCTGGTCGGGGCTGACGCTCGTCACGGCGGGCACGCGCCGGTTGACCAGGACGACGGGCATCGCGGCATCGAACTGCAGGATCCGCGCGTCGGTGAGGCGGCTCGAGCCGAGCAGGAAGCCGTCGACCCCCGGGGCGAGGCGCTCGACCATGCGGGCCTCGGCGCGGGCGTTCTCCTCGCTGTCGCCGATGACGAGGATGTGTCCGGTCGCCTCCGCCTGTCGCTCCGCACCCCGGATCAGCCCGGCGAAGTACGGGTTCGTGATGTCGGGCAGGACGAGGGCCAGGGTGGCGGTGCGACCGGTGCCCAGCGCGCGGGCGGCCGGGCTCGCGCGGTAGCCGAGGCGGGCCGCGACCTGCTGCACGTGCTCGCGGGTCACGACGTTGACGCGGTCCGGGTTCGTCAGGGCGCGCGACACGGTGGAGACGGCCACCCCGGCCTCGCGGGCGACGTCGGTGATGGTGACGGCGTGGGGACGTCTCGCGGACGGCATGTGGCAAATTTTGGCAAACGTTTGCCACTGGTTGCAAGGCGTCTCTACCGTCGAGACAGCCCAAGAGCCCGTGGAGGAGTCTCCGCACCTCTCCGAGGGCCAACCACCAAGGAACAACGCCGTTCTCGTCCGCCAGCACAGCAGCCCGTCTCGGGCCGGACGAGGTGGCCAGGCACAGGAGGATCGACAATGACGCCAGTCCCCAGCCCGGGAGCCCCCGAGCCCACGCCCGACGCCACGCCCGCAGGGCCCGGCGCCCCCTCGCACGTGACGACGCGCACGCCCAAGAAGGCCGCCATCGCCGCCTGGGTCGGCAGCGCGCTGGAGTACTACGACTTCGTCATCTACGGCACGGCCGCATCGCTGATCTTCCCCAAGATCTTCTTCCCCGAGGGCAACCCGGCTGCCGCCACGGTCGCCTCGCTCGCCACCTTCGGCGTCGGCTACGTCGCACGCCCGGTCGGCTCGTTCCTGCTGGGCCACATCGGTGACAAGCTCGGCCGCAAGAAGGTGCTCATCTTCACGCTGCTGCTCATGGGGGTCTCGACCTTCCTCGTCGGCTGCCTGCCCACCTACCAGAGCATCGGCATGCTCGCGCCGGTCCTGCTGGTGGTCCTGCGACTGCTGCAGGGCCTGTCGGCGGCGGGCGAGCAGGCCGGGGCCAACTCGATGTCGTTCGAGCACGCACCCGACCACCGCCGTGGCTTCTTCACCAGCTGGACCCTGAGCGGCACGCAGGGCGGCCAGGTGCTCGCCCCGGCGATCTTCCTCCCGCTCGCGGCGCTCCTGTCCGAGGACCAGCTGTTGTCGTGGGGCTGGCGCATCCCGTTCTTCCTCAGCGCGGTGGTGGTCGTCGTCGGCTTCGTCATCCGCCGCACCCTCGACGAGACGCCGGCGTTCGAGTCCGAGGTCGAGTCGCAAGCCGTGCCGCGCACCCCGCTCTCGGTCCTGCTCCGCGACCACTGGCGGGCCGTGCTGCGGGTCATGTTCGCGGCCTTCGTCGCCATGGTGAACACGCTCTACACCGTCTTCGCCCTCGCCTTCGCGACGAAGGACACCTACGGCGTCGGCTTCAGCTCCACCTTCATGCTGTGGGTTGCGATCATCTCGAACCTCGTGGCCATCGCCGTCATCCCGTTCTGGGGCAGCGTCTCCGACCGGGTGGGCCGCAAGCCCGTCTTCCTCGGGGGCCTGGCGGGCTCCGCGGTGCTCGCCGCGGCATACGTCGCCGTCATCGCGAGCGGCAACCAGGCGCTCACCGCCATCGTCGGCGTCCTGCTCGCCGGCATCGTCTACAGCGCGACCAACGCCGTGTGGCCCTCGACGTACGCCGAGTACTTCCCCACGAGTGTCCGTCTGTCCGGAATGGCGATCGGCACGCAGTTCGGCTTCGCGCTCGCCGGTTTCACCCCGACGATCGCCGCCGCGCTCCTCGGCGGCAGCGGCGACGGGTGGCCGAAGGTCGCAGGCTTCGCCGTCGTGGCCTGCGCCATCTCGGCCATCGCGGTCGCGACGGGCCCCCGTGGCACCCACCAGGTGCCCACCGAAGAGCTCGGTCGTCGCACCGTCCGGGCGTCGTCACCCGTCCGAACCACGGCCGTCACCCGCGAGGCGTCCAGGTAAGAGCAGAGAAGCCACGAGGTAGAGGGAGAGAGTAGAGATCATGACGTCGCAGCAGCACCGGAGGTCCTTCGCCATCGGGCTCCTCGGAGAGCACATCGGCAGCTCACTGGCCGCACCGCTCCAGGAGGGCGAAGGAGCGGCTGCGGGCTACTCGCTGGCCTACCGCCTCGTCGACGCGGCCGAGCTCGGGCTCGGGCCTGACGATGCCGTGGACGTGCTGCGCTGGGCGGTCCGGCTGGGCTTCGACGGCCTCAACGTGACCCACCCGTTCAAGAACGTCGTGCTCGACCTCGTCGACGAGGTGTCGCCCGAGGCAGCCGCCATGGGCGCGGTCAACACGATCGTGATCCGAAACGGCCGCACGACCGGGCACAACACGGACTGGGTCGGCTTCGCCTCCGCTCTCTCCACGACGCTGCCGCAGGCCGCCGGGCAGGACGCCCTCCTGCTCGGGGCAGGCGGGGCCGGTGTCGCCGTCGGCTTCGGGGCCCTGCGTGCCGGCGTGCGGCGGCTGCTCGTCTCCGACACCTCGCCCGAGCGGGCCCAGGCCGTCGTCGACCGGCTCGAGGCCGCCGTCGGCCCGGGTCGCGCCCGGGTGCACCTGGACGTCGCCTCCGCCCTGGGGCAGGTCGGTGGCCTCATCCAGGCGACGCCCGTCGGGATGACGAGCTCGCCCGGTATGCCGCTCGACCCGGCCCTGCTGCAGCCCGGCCACTGGGTGGCCGAGATCATCTACTTCCCGCTCGAGACCGAGCTCGTGCACGCGGCCCGGGCGATCGGGTGCGCCACGATGACCGGCGGCGCCATGGCCATCCACCAGCACGCGGCGGCATACGAGCTCTTCACCGGTGAAGCGGCCGACGTGCCGCGGATGACCGAGCACTTCGCCCGGCTCACCGGGTTGCGGGTGCTCGGACCCGAGACCGTTCCCGCCTCGGCGAGCTGAGGAGCAGCGATGCGCAAGGGAATTGCGACCGTCTCGATCAGTGGCAGCCTCGACGTCAAGCTCGAGGCGATCGCCGCCGCCCGCTTCGACTCGGTCGAGCTGTTCGACGCCGACATCGTCTCGTCGCCCTCCAGGCCCGAGGAGATCGCCCGGCGCTGCGCCGACCTGGGCCTCGACATCGACCTGTTCCAGCCGCTGCGTGACCTCGTCGGGCTCACGCCGGAGGTCTTCTCCGACCGGCTGCGCTTCGCCAGGGCCAAGTTCGAGCTCATGGAGCGGCTCGGCGCGACCCGGGCCCTCGTCTGCTCGGCCGTGCACCCGGCGTCCGTCGACGACCCAGACCTGACGGCCGAGCAGCTCGGCACGGTCGGAGCCGCAGCCGCCGAGCACGGCTTCACCCTGGCCTACGAGGCGTTGGCCTGGGGCACCCATGTCAACCGGTTCGGCCAGGCGCGGGGCGTCGTCGAGAAGGTCGACCTCGCCAACGTCGGCGTCGCGGTCGACACCTTCCACCTGCTGGCGCGCGGCGACGGCCCCGAGGCGTTCGACGGACTCGCCGGAGAGCGGATCGCCTTCGTCCAGATCGCCGACGCGCACGGGTTGAGCATGGACGTCCTCGAGTGGAGCCGCCACCACCGGTGCTTCCCGGGGCAGGGCGTCCTCGACGTCGAGGGTGTCGTCGGCGCCTGCATCGAGGCGGGCTACCGGGGTCCCCTGTCGCTCGAGGTCTTCAGCGACATCGTGCGCGAGGCCGACCCGCGTGACACCGCGCGCGACGCGATGCGGTCGCTGCTGCACCTCGAGGAGCAGCTGCGCCGCAGGTGGGACGAGACGCAGGTGGGGCCCACCGCCGACCGCCCGCGCCGTCCTCGCGTCGAGCTGTTCGACCCACCCCCGGCGCCGGTAGCGCCCACTATCGACGTCGTCGAGCTTGCGGTGGCTCCGGGCGACTCGCGAACGCACCGCTTCTTCACGAGTCTCGGTTTCACCACGCAGGAGCGCGACAGCGCCGCCGCCTCGGGCGGCTCGCCGGGCCGCACGGTCCTGCGCAACCGTGCGGCGGTCGTCGTCCTCGACGCCCGCTCCGACCTGGAGCTGCGCCGCTCGGCTGCGGCGCAGCGGCCGCACGTCGCCGCGATCGGCGTCCGCGGCGACGCCGACTCCGACCTCCCGGCCCGGGCCCAGTCGCTGCACTGGCCGGTCGTCGAGGCGACGGACGGCGACCGGCGCGTCCTGGCGACCCGTAGCCCGGCCGGCGTGGAGGTGCACCTCGACGGGCCACCGCTGGACGACCGCTCGGTCTCCTCGCCCGACCGCGACGGCTGGGGCGCGCTCGACCACATCGGTTTCGCGATCGACACGGACCGGTCCGACGCCGAGGTCTCCTTCCACCGCACGCTGCTCGGGCTGCGGCCGGGCCCCGTCAGCGAGTTCATGGACCCAGCCGGGCGGCTGCGCAGCCGCGTGCTCCAACCGGACGAGGGGTCGCTGCGGGTCGTGCTCAACATCGCGGTGCGGGCGCCCGGGTCGCCCACGTGGACGGGGGTCAACCAGCTGGCGTACGCGTGCACCGACCTGCTGGAGCGCGCGGAGACCCTGCGGCGGTCGGGGGCGCCGCTCATGCCTGTGCCCGAGGCCTACTACGACGACCTCGCTGCACGGCTCGACACGGACCCCGCGCTGCTCGGGAGCCTGCGCCGGCTCGGCGTGCTCTACGACCGCGACGACCAGGGCGGTGAGCTGTTCCACCTCTACACCCCGCTCGTCGCCGGCCGCTTCTACGTCGAGCTGCTCGAGCGTCGCGGCGGCTACCGCGGCTTCGGAGCCGCCAACACGCCCGTGCGCCTCGCCTCGCAGGCGGCCACACCCTGGCTCTGAAGCCTGGCAGCGAGGGGTCCGACGGATGGGCCCGGCTCGACAACGCGTTGAGGTAAGCCTTACCTTAGCGATGTGATCATCTGTCAGTGCGCGGTCGTGAGCGACGACGACGTCGTGCGCGCCGTCGACGCCGGGGCGTCGAACCTCGCGTACGTGTGCCAGATGACGGGAGCCGGCCAGGACTGTGGCTCGTGCGTCTTCTCGGTGAGGCGGGTCATCTGCCAGCATGAGGGCACTCAGCGCGACACATTCCTGGAGGTTGAAGGTGCAGCCAGCTAGCCCACGCGTCACAGAGCTCCTCAACGACGCCCTGACCTTCGAGCTGACGGTCACGAACACGTACTTCCTGCACGCCCGCATGCTCGACAACTGGGGTTTCCCCAAGCTCGGCAAGGTCTTCTACGACCTCTCCATCGACGAGATGCGCGATGCCGACGACCTGATCAACCGCATCCTCATGTTCGACGGCCATCCCAACGTGCAGAAGCTCGGCGCGATCCACATCGGTCAGACGCCGGAGGAGATGCTCGGCCTCGGCCTCGAGAGCGAGAAGGCCGCCGTCGCCCAGTTCAACGCCTCGGCGAAGGAGTGCCACGAGCTCGGCGACCACGGCACGGCCAGCGTCTTCGAGGAGATGGTCCGCGACGAGGAGCGGCATGCGGACTGGTTCGAGACCCAGGTCGACGCCTTCGGCCGTCTCGGTGCCGCCGCCTACCTCTCCCAGCAGCTGACCGCCGGCGAGGCGCCGAAGTAGCCCGTACGCCTGTTCGGCGGGCGAGGGCGCGGAGCGTGTATCAGCACTGATCGCCCCCACCACCGTGTTGTATCTCCCGGGCGCCGTCCGGGTCAGATCAGCATTGGGGGAAGTCATGCCGACCAAGAACCGTGCGTCCAGCACGAAGTCCGCGGCCCGGGCCGCAGCCTCGCGGGGGTCGAAGCGCGACGGGAAGGGCGGCGCGAGCCGTCTCGACCCACGTGTCTTCGACGCCCTGTTCGTCGCTCCCGACGACCTGCTGCCCGGGTCGTTGCGGGGGCTCGACGGTGAGGAGGGCCTCGACGGCGACGACTACCGCGAGATCCTCGAGAGCATCTGCGGCACCACCGACGACAGCCAGCCCGTCGAGCAGTACGACGGCACGCTCGGGGTCACCCGGGCCTTCGTCGACGCGCACCAGTCCGCCGTCGCGCAGGTGCAGTGGAACGACAACCTGGCCTCCGTCTACACCAACCCCGGCGACGTCAACGGCGCCCGCTGGGGGTCCGGCACGATGATCGGCCCCGACCTGTTCCTCACGTGCGGGCACCTCTTCGACCAGACAGGCAACGGGTGGACCCGCCCGCGCGTCAACGGTTCCGCGGCGACGATCTCCCCCCAGGAGATCGCCACGAACATGCACCTCAACTTCAACTACCAGGTGGACAGCGCGGGGACGCTCCGCACTGAGGCGCGCTTCCCGATCACCCAGCTGCTGGAGTACCGCCTCGGTGGCGTGGACATGGCGCTGTGCCGCATCGGCGGACGTCCCGGCGACACGTTCGGCTGGAGCACGGTCGCGACGGCCGACGTCGCCGTCGGCGCGATGCTCGCGATTATCGGCCACCCGGCAGGTCGGCCGAAGCGCATCGAGGCAGGCCCCGCGACCGCCCTCGGAGGCGGACAGCTCTCGTACAACGACATCGACACGCTCGGCGGCAACTCCGGCTCGGGCATCCTCGGGCCGGCCGGGACCGTCGTGGGGGTGCACACCAACGGCGGCTGCAACTCAGCCGGCACGGGCTCGAACTTCGGTGTCCCGATGGCCACGATCCGCGCGCTGTCGCCGACCCTGCAGAGCCTCGGCACCAACACGCTCGCCGACACGATCGTCACGAACGTCCGCTCGGACTCCGTCGTGACGATCTCGCGCTTCGACGACGTGACGATCTCGTGGCGCGACAACATCACGACCAACTTCTGGCGCGACCAGGTGGCGACCCTCGCCTGGCGGGACACGAGCCCGGTGGCCGACCAGGTCGTCACCAAGCCGTGGGCCGACTTCGGCGGCGGCTCCGGCCCGGGTGAGGACACGATCCGCGAGACCATCGACCCCGGCGGGCTCGGACCCGTCGTCAACCCCGACCCCGGCGTGCTCGTGGGGCCGGGCGTCCAGCCGTTGCGGCCGTTCGCACTGCAGGGTGGTCACCGCTTCGACGTCGGGGAGGCCGCGGCGGCCGACGGCGCCCACGACAACGACCGGGCGTCCGCCGAGGCGCTGCTCGCGCAGTACGAGCAGGCCATCGAGGCGGCGAGCCAGCAGCTGGCGTCGCTGCAGGAGGAGTACGCGCACGTGTACTCCGACTACGCCGAGACCTTCGGCCGGGCCTGACCCAGCACGTCACCGACGGGGGCGTGTGCCGCCGGCTCGGCCCGGCGGCATACGACCCCTCCCGCGCACCACCGGACAGCGCCCCAGGGGGAGACATGATCGGCATCATCAGCAGCGTGGACGACGTCCACGCGAGCCACGTCCTCAGCGAGCTGGGGCGGCTGGGCAGCGACGCGACGATCCTCGACACGGCGACCGTGCCGGCGAGCGGGTCCGTCACGAGCTGGCACACGAGCGACGAGCCCTGGCGGGCGACGTGGTCCACGACGGGTGCCGCGGTGGACCTCGCCGACCTCCGGACCGTCTGGTGGCGGCGACCGCAGGCGCACGTGCTGCACGACGAGCTGCGCGGCGCCACCGACCGGCAGTTCGCCTACGGCGAGGTCGACGCGGCCGTGCGCGGCCTCTGGTCGTGCACCGATGCGACCTGGGTCAACGACCCGGAGCGCGACCTGGCAGCCTCACGGAAGCTCTGGCAGCTCAAGGTCGCCGCCGGCATCGGCCTGCGCATCCCACGCACGTGCGCGACGACGAGTCCGCTCGACGCCCGAGCCTTCCTGGAGTCGGAGCCCGGCGGGGCGATCTACAAGCCGTTCGGCGGGAGCGAGGAGGCGTGGGCCGAGACGCGTCTCGTCGAGCGGGCCGACCTGGACAACCTCGACCACCTCCGTTTCGCGCCGGTGATCTTCCAGGAGCTGGTGCCCGGCGGCATCGACATCCGCGTGACGATCGTCGGGCGCGAGGTGCACGCCGCAGAGATCCGGGCGATCGACACGGCGTACGAGTTCGACTTCCGCATGGACTGCGGCAACGCGCCGATCCACCCCCACGAGCTGCCACACGGGCTGGTCGGGAGGCTGCACCGGTTGATGGACCACTTCGGCCTGCTCTACGGGGCCGTCGACCTGCGCCTCGCCCCCGACGGCGACTACGTCTTCCTCGAGGTCAACCCCGCGGGGCAGTGGCTCTTCGTGGAGATCGCGACCGGACAGCCGATCTCGGCGGCGATGGCGCGCCAGCTGCACCGGCTGGACACGGCGGCATCTGCTCGCGAGGTCCGGTCGGGTGCCGGGTCGGGAGCCCGGCCCCCCGCGCCCCTCCACGAACGCCGGGGGCCGGGCTGAACCACGGGTGGCTCGACTCCTGGGCGGAGTGACGGTCACCGACGGCGCCAGATCCCCTGCGCCGGACGCCGTGGGTCGCTCCCCCCGGTGCGACCCGTGACCCTCCGCCCGGTCGTCGAGTCCTGCGGACCGTTCGACCGGCAGGGAAAGCATCACCCATCCGCTCGTGGCGGAGGATCAGCCGGTGGGGGAATGAGGGGATCCGCCTCGGGGGGACGTCGGGTGAGCGGAACGACGAGCGCCAGGCCGCGCGGCGGGCTACCGTGGGCACGCCTGCGCGGCTCGCGGCAGGCCCGGGGCCGTGCCCTCGGCGGTGGCGCAGCCGGCGCTCGTGACGGGAGGGAGTGACCGTGCCGCTCAGCGACCCGGTCGTGCGCGCGTTGCGCCATGCCGACCTGAAGATGAACGAGGTCGAGCGGGGTGACATCTTCAGCGTCTACGAGGCCTGTCGTGCGGCCGCATCCGCCATCGCACCCGTCGACGACTTCTACATCGCGCTCGTCAAGGACCGCGACCGACGGATCTCCTACCCCTACCTCTTCAGCAACGGGCGCTACCTCGAGACCGGGAGCCTGACGTACGGCCCGGGTGGTGTCGTGGCCTGGATCGCCGCCTCGCACAAGCCCTACCGCTTCAGCGACGACGGCGGCGCCCTCCTGAACCGGGGCGTCCGGTTCGGCGACGACGAGCTGTCGGCCGACGCCGTCGTCGTGCCGATGATCGACGACGAGGGCCTCGTCGGCATCATCGGCGCCCTGAGCGACACGCCGTCGGTCTTCACCGACGAGATCGTGACCGCCATGACCTGGCTCGCCGGCCTCGTGCTCGACCGTTTGCAGTCCGTCGACCCGGGTCGGCGGCTCAACCTCAGCCTCGTCTACCCCGAGCTCGAGGACGACGGTCGCGCGGGAGCCCTCATGGCGGTCAACCGCACGTCTGCCGCGCTGACCGGGGTGGCAGCCGAGATCGACGACGTACGCCTCCACCTCGAGGAGCTCGCGCACGACGGCACGCTCGAACAGCGGCTCGCAGCCCTGAGCCGGCGCTGCTTCGAGGTACAGGCGGGCATCATCACGAGGGTGGGCCGGCACGCCTCCGCCGACGGCATCGGCGGGGTGCGTACCGACCCGCTCGAGGGCCTCTCACCGCGCGAGCGCGACGTCGTCGCACTCGTCACGAGCCGCACGGGCGACCCGGGCAACGCCGGCATCGCGCGCGCCCTCGACATCGGCACGGCCACGGTGAAGACGCACGTCTCCTCGGCCCTCGGCAAGCTCGGCCTCCAGCACCGCAGCGAGCTTCGATGGCTCGTCCACGGCGGCCCGTGGCCGCTCGACGTGTCCGACGACTGACCCCCGTCTGGCGCCGATCTGCTTGCGTCTCAGAGGGTTCCGGAGCGCAGCAGGTCGAGGAGCGAGCGCGCCTCGTCGGCGCACGCCGCGCAGCCCTGCAGGTGGTGGTCCATGGCGTCGTCGCGGTGGTGCGGGTCGGCCAGCAGGGCCTCGACGTGGAGGTCCATCCGCTCGAAGCACTCGTCGCACGAGAGCCACGGCGTCGTGTCGACGAGCAGCGCGTCGACGGCGCGCGCCGACAGCGCCGGCTCAGGGGGACGGTCGCGTGGGGTGTCGGTCATCGGGCGCCTCCGGTGGGGGACAGGTAGCCGCGGACGGTCAGCTCGGCGCGGAGCCGGCGGCGGGCCTCGTGCAGGGTCTTGTAGAGGGCGCCCCGGTTGGTGCCGAGCCGCTCGGCGAGCACGTCGATGGGCACCTCGTCGACGAGAAGGGCCACGGCGATGCGGCGTTGGTAGGGCGTCAGGACGGTGGCCATCGCGCGGGCGAGGGCGTTCGCCAGGTCCGAGCCTTCGGCGGAGTGCTCGGCGCTGTCGTGGTCCGCTGCCGGGATCGTGCCGAGGTCGAGGTCGCGCAGCTCGACCTCGCGACGGCGCCACTGGAGGCGACGCACGTCGGAGGACGCCTGCAGGATGGCGAACTTGAAGGCCCACGTCGTGAAGCGGCTTCGGCCCTCGAAGGTGTGCAGCTTGGCGAGCAGGGCGGTCATGGCCTCGTCGGCGGCCTGCTGCACGATGACCTCGACGGAAGCGGGTGAGTCGTCGGGCAGGGCGGCTCGCATCCGCCACACCTGGTGGGCGGCCGCGCGGACCATCAGCTGGTGCAGCTGACGCTGGGCCTCTTGCTGCTCCGGGCCGGGGGTCGAGAGCGCCGGGACCCAGTCGACGGGCTCGTGCCGCGGCGTGGAAGCACCCGAGCCGTGGTTCGTGGGCCCGGCGAGCCCGCCCGACGGGGCCGGGCGGGTCGTCGTGCCCGGTCCGCTGCCGGGGAGGGGGAGGTCGTCCCGGCTCAGGGCGGTCACCGGGTCGCCCGGGGGTCGTCGACGGGGGAGAGGATGCGGGCGGCGAGCTCGGGTGGGCAGCCCGCGTCGACGAGCTGGAGCAGCGCGTGGAGGTCGACTCGCTGGCGGGCCAGCGCCTCGGCGAGCGCGACCGGGAAGCCGACCTCACGAAGCCGACACACGCGCCACTCGACGACGTCGAGGGGTGGGCCCGCTGAGCGGCACGGCACCGTGTGGCTGGTCTGCTGGACGGTCATGCGTCGTTGGCTGACGACGACGGGTCCGGTCTTACCCACCTGGTGCCCGAGGGTGTGGCGCAGGACCGGGCGTCCACCCCCGTCGGTAAGACAGCTGCCTCGTCGCGCCGCAAACACGGTGCAAGCCTCCCACCGCTGCCTGCGCACGTCACGGGCCGCAGCCTCGGGAGGACAACCGGGAGACCGATTTTGGAGGTCAGCATGGCCACGACCCTCAGCCCCGCAGGGGCCTCGACATCCGCAGCGCGCAGCGACGCGACGTACCAGGCGTACGCGGTTCTGCGCACTGCGTTCACGGTCGCACCGATCGTGTTCGGGCTCGACAAGTTCCCCAACCTGATGGTCCGGTGGGACCAGTACCTCGCCCCGGTGCTGTCGAACCCGCTGCCGGTGACGCCACACCAGGCCATGTACGCCGTCGGCGTCATCGAGGTCGTCGCCGGCATCGTCGTGCTGCTGCACCCGCGGCTGGGTGCACTCGTCGTGGCCGTCTGGCTCGCCGGCATCATCGTCAACCTGCTCCTGATCCCCGGCTTCTACGACGTCGCGCTGCGAGACTTCGGGCTGTTGCTCGCTGCCGTCGCCCTGCAGCGTCTGGCCACGCGCTTCGACCCGCGACCCACCCTCTGGCCGCTCCGTCGCGCGTAGGCGGTTCGAGCGTCCTCGCCGGGTCGGGCGGCATTCGCACCGACCGGCGGGGACGCGGGTCGGGGCTGGTCGAGACCCGGAGGGGACGGCATCCCCCGGCCAGGCACTGCTCCGTCTCCGACGCGAGGCTGCGGACGAGCGAGGCGATGGTGCGGTCGCACAGGCCGCCCATGCGCGACCGGTCGAAGACGAGTGCCCGCCGCCCGAGCGAAGAGCAGCTGCTCGTCCTCCCGCAGCGGGCGAAGGGACCAGTGCCCGGATGCGGGTGCGACGGATCGGTGCGAGGAGCCGGTCAGCCGACCGCCGCACCACCCGCGTGCGGGAAGACGAGCGGCTCGCCGAGCAGCTGGAGGCTGACGACCGTGCCGTCGGGCGGCACGTCCTGGCCGCGCACGCGGGCCCGCACGACCGCGGCCTCCCCGTCGCAGGGGTCGATGCCGAGGTCGAGCGCGACGAGGGCGTCGTGGCCGAAGTAGGTCGAGGACAGCACGGTGGCGGGTCGGCCGGAGCCCTGCGCCACGAGCGCGATCTGCTCGGGCCGCAGCAGCACGTCGACGGGTCCGTCGGGCACGTGCTCGACCGAGATCACGCCGAGCGCGTGGCGGACGGTGCCGGCGTCAGCACGACCGGTGAGCGTCACGGCGTCGCCGAGGAACCCGGCCGACCGCGTGTCGGTGGGTCGGTCGTAGACCTCGGCGGGCGAGCCGACCTGCGAGAAGTGCCCGTCGTGCATGATCGCGACCTGGTCGGCCATCGACAGCGCCTCGGACTGGTCGTGGGTGACGAGGATGGCCGTGACTCCCTCCCGGCGCAACACGTCGGCGACGGCCTCGCGCGTCGAGGTGCGCAGCGCCGCGTCGAGGGACGAGAAGGGCTCGTCGAGCAGCAGCACCTTGGGCCGGCGGGCCAGGGCCCGGGCGAGCGCCACGCGCTGCTGCTGGCCGCCCGACAGCTGGTCGGGTCGCCGGTCGGCCAGGCCGACGTCGAGGCCGACGAGACGGAGCAGCTCGCCGAGGCGGCCCGTGTCGCGACGGGCGGCCCGGTCGAGGCCGTAGACGACGTTCGCGCCCACGCTCAGGTGCGGGAAGAGGTTGCCCTCCTGCGCGACGTAGCCGACGCCCCGGCGCTCCGGCGCGCGCCACACCCCGGGACCGACGACGACGTCGTCACCGAGCGCGACCGACCCGCCGTCGGGGGCCTGGAAGCCGGCGATGACCCTCAGGAGGGTGGTCTTGCCGCAGCCGGAGGGCCCGAGGATGACGGTCGTCGAGCCTTCCGGCACGTGCAGGTCGATGCCCCGCAGGACGGGCTGGCCGTTGTGGGATGCCGTGACATCGGCGATGCGGACCTCGCTCACGTCGCGGTCACCTCCTCCGTTCGTCGCATGAGCAGATAGGTCACCGGCGCCGACAGGATGACGAGGGCGGCGGCATACGGAGCGGCGGCGGCGTAGTCGAGCGACTCGCTGGCGGCCCAGAAGGCCGTGGCCAGGGTGCGCGTGCCGGTGGGCGCGAGCAGCAGGGTCGCGGTCAGCTCCGTCGAGACCGCGATGAAGACGAGGGCGAAGCCGGCCAGCGTGCCCCGCAGCACGAGCGGGAGCTGGACCCGGACGAAGGCGCGCGCCGGGCTGTCACCGAGGGCCCGGGCCGCGTCGCCCAGCTCGGGAGGCAGATGGGCGAGGGCCGCGCGGATGGAGACCATGGCGCGTGGGACGAAGAGGATGCCGTACGCCAGGACCAGCAGCACCGAGGTCTGGTAGACGGCCGGCAGGTAGCGCACGGCCAGCCCGACGAGGGCGAGGGCGACGACGACGCCCGGCAGCGACGAGGCGAGGTAGGTGGAGCGCTCGACGGCGACGGCCACCCACCGGTCGCGTCGGTCGGTCGCCCGCACCACGAGCCAGGCCACGGGGAACGCGGCCACCGTCGTCAGCACCGCCGCGGTGGCCGCGAGCCGCAGGGTGCTCCAGACCGGCCCGAGCAGGTCTCCTGCCGACAGCGAGTCGGCGCCCATGGCGAGCCAGCGGCCGATGCTGCCGACCGGGACCGCGATGGCCAGCAGCACCAGGACGCCGATGCCGGACAGGGCCACCGGGGTCACGCGTCCGAGCCGCACCGGGGTGGGCCTCTGCGGGGTGCCGCGGCCGAGACGGGCGTGGCGGGCGCGTCCGCGGCTCACCAGGTCGACGGTGAGGAAGGCGAGACAGAGCGCGAGCAGCGCCGAGGCCAGCACGCTGCCTGCCGCGTCGTCGAAGGCCACCTGGTACTGGTCGAGGATCGCCGTCGTGAACGTCGGGAAGCGCACGAGCGCGAGCACGCCGAACTCCGCGAGCAGGTGCAGCGCGACGAGCAGCGCGCCGCCCATGAGAGCCGGGCGCAGCTGGGGGAGCGTGGCGCGCAGGAAGGCGCGCCACGGGCCGAGCCCGAGTGAGCGAGCGGTGTCCTCGAGGCTGCGGTCGAGGCCACGCAGCACCGCGGCGACCGGCAGGAAGACGAACGGGAAGTACGAGAGCGACGTGACGAGCACGGCGCCCGAGAGTCCGTTGAGGTCGGGGCGGATCGACACCCACGCGTACGCGTTGACGAACGCCGGGACGGCGAGCGGGCACACGAGCACGACCCGCCACAGGCCGGCGAGCGGGAGGTCGGTGCGCTCGACGAGCCAGGCCGCCGCCACTCCGAGGACGACGGTGATCGAGACCGTCAGCACCACCAGCGACAGGGTGTTGCCGAGCAGCTCGCCCACCCGGGGGCGCCACAGCAGCCGACCGGCCCGCTCGGGCCCGACGGCGAGCGCCTTGGTGACGATGACGACGAGCGGTGTGCAGCAGACGAGGGCGACCAGCCCGGCCACGAGCCGGGTCGCCACGGAGCCCGATCGCCACGGGCGACCGGGTGAGCCGGTGGCGATGCGTCCGAGCACGTTGGCCGTCACGTCAGAGGATGCCTGCCTCGGTCATGAGGGTGATGACCTCGGGACCGTTGAGGGTGTAGGGGTCGACCGGCGGCGCCTCGAGCGAGGCGAGCTTGGGCAGCGCCGGGTCGGACTCGACGCCTGCGCCGACGGCGTACTCCTTGGCGTCGCTCGACGCGAGGATGCCCTGACCCTCCTTGCTCGTGACGAAGGCGAGGAACTTCTGCGCGTCCGCCGCGTGCTTGCTCGACGCGAGCACGCCGCCGCCCGACAGGCTGACGAAGGCGCCAGGGTCCTGGTTCTTGAAGTAGTGCAGCTTCGTGTTGCCGCTGCCGTCCTTGCTGAGGGCCTGGTCGCGGTACCAGTAGTAGTGGTACATGATGCCGACCGGCACCTCGCCGGCGTTGACGGCCTTCATCACGGCGATGTTGTTGTTGTAGATCTTCGCGCCGTCCTTGAGCCCCTTGAGCCAGGCCGCCGTCTTCTCCTTGCCCTGGAGGGCGGCGATGGCCGACACGATCGCCTGGAAGTCCGCGCCGCCGGCGGCGGCGCCCCAGCGACCCGACCACTCCGGCTTCTGGAGGTCCATGATCGACTTCGGCAGCTCGGCCTCGGAGATCTTGCTCGGGTTGTAGACGAGCACGGTCGAACGGGCCGCGATGCCGACCCACTTGCCCGTCGACGGGGCGTACTCCTTGCCGACCTGGGCCAGCGTCGTGGGCGTGACGGGCGCCAGCAGGCTGGCGTTCTGGACGGTCGTCATGGCCGGCGAGTTCTCGGTGAGGAACACGTCGGCGGGGGAGCGGGTGCCCTCCTGGACGAGCTGGGCGGCCATGGCCGAGTCTCCGCCGTAGCGGATCTGGACCTGTGTGCCGGTCTTCTCCTGGAACGCCTTGGCCCAGGCGTCGGTGAGGTTCTCGTGCTGGGCGCTGTAGATCGTCAGCTTGCCCGGGTCGAGCTCGTCGCCCGCCTCGAGGCTGCCGCCGCAGGCGGACAGGGCCAGCGTGGCGGCGGCGCTCAGTCCTGCGACGAGCACGGTGCGTCGGGTGGTCACGGGTCCTCCATCGGGTCGCCGAGGCCGTGGCGCGCGGGGCGGCGCCGACACGGACGCCCGGTCTCGGGGGTGTCGGTCGCGTCGACGGCCGACGTTTGTCGCTTAGGTTCGCCTTACCTTATTCAATCAGTCTGCGTCATCCCAATCGGCCCCGTTGCCTGACATCCGCGAGGCCCCTTCGGTGGGCCCGTCCCGCAGGTCGTCGCCTGGGTGCCCGGGGCCGGTCGGTGTTGCGCGTGCGGGGTCGGCGGCGTGGGACGGCCCTCGCGCGTGCCGCGGGGCCGGCCGTAGGTTGACGGCATGACGACGGTTCCCACCCACACCCTCAACGACGGCACGACGATCCCAGCGATCGGGTTCGGCACCTACCCGCTCACGGGTGAGGACGGCATACGCGCGATGGTGTCGGCCGTGGAAGCCGGCTACCGGCTGCTCGACACCGCGGTCAACTACGGCAACGAGACCGAGGTCGGCGAGGCCATGAGACGGTCTGGTGTCGCTCGCGAGGACCTGGTCGTGCAGAGCAAGGTCCCGGGTCGCGACCACGCGTTTGACAAGGCGGTCGCATCGGTCGAGGGCACCCTCGAGCGGCTCGGCATCGAGCAGCTCGACGTGGCGCTCATCCACTGGCCCAACCCGAGCGTCGGGCTCTACGTCGACGCCTACCGCGCCCTGGTCGAGTGCCGCGAGCGCGGGCTCGTGCGTTCCGTGGGCGTCAGCAACTTCACCGAGGAGCACCTGACCGAGATCATCGACGCCACCGGGGTCGTGCCCGTCGTCAACCAGGTGGAGCTGCACCCGCTCTTCCCGCAGGAGCAGCTGCGGGCCGTCCACGAGCGGCTCGGCGTGCGCACCGAGAGCTGGAGCCCGCTCGGCAAGCGCAACGCGCCGTTCGGAGCCGACCCCGTCGCAGCGGCCGCGGAGGCTCACGGCGTCAGCCCGGCCCAGGCGATCCTCAGGTGGCAGGTGCAGCTCGGCGCGCTGCCGTTGCCCAAGTCGGCCGACCCCGAGCGCCAGCGGGCCAACCTCGACGTGTTCGGCTTCGAGCTGGACGACGCCGAGATGGCAGCGATCTCGTCTCTCGGACGCGAGGACGGCCGGCTCTTCGGCGGCGACCCCGACGTGCACGAGGAGATGTGAGGGCAGCCGTCGGGAGCGTCGGCTGACGAACGGGACGCGAGCGATCCTCCTCGACGGGGCGGATCTCTCCTGCTGGTCTGCGTGGCCGGTGGCTGTGGAGGAATTCGCCCGGCTGTCGGCGGTCGCACCTAGAGTCGAACACTGATCGAAGCGACGGTGGTGGCGGCGTCGGCGGAGGAGCAGGTGGCGCGGGCGTGGCTGGAGTCGCCGGTGCAGGGCGCCGGTCACGTGCGGCTCGACTTGGCGTTGAGGGACGAGCTGCCGCACACGATGGCCGCGCTCACCGGCGATGAGCTGAACGAGTGGCGCGCGCAGATCATCCTCCGAGAGACCGCGACCCTGACCGGAGAGCAGCGCGCCTTGGTCGACGCCGAGGTCGTCGGTGGCCGGCGCGAGCAGGTCGCCGGGTGGGGCGACCGCGAGCTGGCGCGCCAGGTGAGGGCCGTCGCTGGTCGCGGTGGCCGACACGGCCTGCGCGGCCGGTGACGGCCGCGGCAAGGGGCCGGTGATGGCCGACACCCTCGTCACCTCGGTCATCGGGCAGGCCGGCGCCGCCGCGGTGCCGGTAGAGGTGCAGCTCATGATGACCGACCGTGCCCTGCTCGCAGGCGATGACACCCCGGCACAGCTGACCGGCTACGGCACCGTCCCGGCCGCCTGGGCCCGCGACCTGCTCACCGCCCGAGGCACCTCCCGTGCGGTGGACGGTGCGGGGCCGGTCGCCGGTGCGGGAGACGGTGCGGGTGCCGAGGCGATGGTGTGGCTGCGTCGGCTGTACACCCACCCAGCCACCGGAGCGCTGGTCGCGATGGACTCGACCCGCCGCCCCTTCGACGGCGGGCTGCGCCGCTTCATCCTGACCCGCGACGCCGGCACCTGCCGCACCCCGTGCTGCGATGCCCCGGCCCGGCACGTCGACCACGTGCGTGACCACGCCGACGGCGGCCCCACCAACGAGAGCAACGGGCAGGGCCTGTGCGTGCGGTGCAACCTGACCAAGCAGCACCCCGGCTTCCGCGCCGTCACCCTCACCGCCCCCACCGACAGGGGCGACCCGACGCAGCAGCCCGGCGCACCGCACACCGTCGTCACGACCACCCCGACCGGGCATGCCTACGCCTCCCACGCCCCACCCCTGGTCCCCGGGCTGCTGCACGACCAGGACGAGCCCCCCGACCAGCACGAACACGACCCCGACGTGACCGCACCGCACCTGCGCGGCCGTCCTGCCGACGAGCTCAGCCCGCTCGAACGCGCCCTCGCGCTCGCCCTCGCCGCCTGACGACGCCCTCGACGACCGGCGGGCCGGCAAGCCGGCGTCAGTCGAAGTCGGTGGACCCGGTCTCGACCACGCGGGCCGCCAGGACGTGGACCTTGACGTTCTGGGCCATGCTCGCGCGGCGCAGCACGTCGAAGGCCTGTTCGCGGGTCAGCTTGCGCAGGGCCATGAGAACACCGACGGCGGCGCCGATCTCGCGGCTGTGCTCGAGGGCGGCCGAGAGCTGGTTGGCCTTGGTCTCGGCACTGTCCAGCCGCTCCAGGGCCTCGAGGAGGTACGCCTCGACGGGCGTGAGGGGTGAGGCGCCGGGGGTCGTCGTGACGGCGTCGACGCGCGCGGGCACGTCGCCGTCATCACCAGTGACCGCATGCCGCATGGGCGGCGTGGTGACCCCGGCGTCGGGCGGTGCACCGACGGTGGACCCACGGGCGCCGTCGGCTGCCTCGTGTGGCTTCATCTGCTGACTCCTACGAGATCCCCGTCGCCGGCCAGGGCTCGACCGCGACAAGGTGGGCAACCAGCCTAGGGGACCGGAGGCGCCCGGTGACCACTCGAGAGGGGGCTTCCACCCGGCTCCGGGCCGGTGTCCGGACGCAGCACGAGGCGGCACCCGCTCGGGGGATCGGGTGCCGCCTCAGCCATATCATCGCCCCGAGCGCCGGATCGTTACAGCGCGGTGGTCTCGCGCCCGCTCGGCACGCCGGCCACGCGGGTCACGCGGGTCAGGCAGCGACGGACTCCCGGTGCCGGTCGAGGTGGCGCATCACGGGGGTCGCGAGGGCGCCGTGGACCATGACCGAGACGAGGATGGTGAACGCGGTGGTCGACCACAGCCACCGTTCCTCTGCGAACGAGTGCTCGCCGGCCGCGAACGCGAGGTAGTAGAGCGAGCCCACGCCACGCACTCCGAAGAAGGCCGTCGCGAGGGCCTCGTGTCGGCTCAGCCCGCCCGGGAGGTCGTCGCCACGAGCCCGCACGCGCAGGCTGACCCACCCGGCGAGCGGCCGGAGCACGAAGACGAGCGACAGGGCGATGAGGACACCGCGCCAGTCGAGCTCGTTGAGCACTCCCTTGGTCATGGCCATGCCGAGCATGAGCAGGATGATGAGGGTCAGCAGCCGCTCGAGGCGCTGGACGACCTCGTGCATGGAGCGGTGGTAGTGGTGGTTGCGCTCGGCCGCGCGCAAGGTCAGGCCGCAGGCGAAGACCGAGACGAAGCCGTAGCCCCCGACGAGCTGGCTCACCCCGTAGGTCATGACGAGCGCGGCCAGGGCGAGCAGCGGCTCGCCCTGCTCGGCGAGCCTCAGCGACCGTCGCGGCGAGCGGAACGCTACGCGGGCCAGCCCCCAGCCGACGGCGACTCCCACGACGACGCCGATCGCCACTTTGCCGACGAGGTCCCAGGCGAGCCAGCCCACCCACCACGAGCCGGCGCTCCCGGCGGATGCGAGCAGGATGCCTGCCGTGACGAACGGGAACGCCAGCCCGTCGTTGAGCCCGGCCTCGGAGGTGAGGGCGAAGCGGACGTCGTCCTTCTCGTCGACGGGCTCGCCGAGTGCCTCGCCGTCGCCATCGTCATCGTCGTGCTCGTCGGGCACCTCGACCCGTGGGCCCTCCACCTGGACGTCGCTCGCCAGCACCGGGTCGGTGGGCGAGAGCGCCGCCCCGAGCAGCAGCGCCGCGGCCGGGGCGACGCCCAGGCCCCAGCCCAGCAGCGCGACGGACGCGATGGTCAGGGGCATGGCCACGGCGAGCAGGCGCCAGGTCGACGACCACGACGCCCACGCCGAACGCTGCCGCCATGCGAACGAGCGGTCGATCGCGAGGCCGACGCCCATGAGCGCCACGAGGATGGTGAACTCCGTGATGCGCTCCACCTGGGGCCGGATGACGAGGGGGTCGAGGCGCATCCCCTCGGGCAGCGGCAGCAGTCCGATGCCCATGCCGAGGACGAGCAGCACCATGGCCGCCGAGACGGCATACCGGTCGAGCACGATCGGGAGCACGGCTGCGAGGAACATCGCCGCGCCGGCGATGAGGTAGATCAGGTTGATCGACATGGCGACGACACGGGCAACACGCTGGGCTCCTCGAAGTGGTGACCCGATGCACCTACCCGTCCCGGCCGGGCGACCACCGGGCGTCCGCCGGCTGGTCCCCGCAGCGGCCCGGTGTCGCCCTCAGATCCCGGGGTCCTCGCCCTCGGGAACGACGAGCAGCCACCGGTAGCCGTAGGGCTCGATGTCGACCTCGACGCCCCCGCCGGGCCCGACGTCGGTCTCCCGGCGCTCGTCGAGCAGGTCGAGCAGTCGGGCTCCCGGCGGGACGTCGGGCAGCGTCAGGGGGACCATCGCACCGTCAGGGCCGAAGTTGTGGAGCCCGACCATGGCCCAGTCGTCGGTGCGACTCACGTGGGCCAGGGTCGAGGCGACAGGGTGGTCGAGCACCTCGACGGAGGCCCAGCCGCTCTGCGGCAGCTGGCGGTACCGGCGCACGAGCCCGCGGATGAACCACCACAGCGAGTCCGGGTCGCGGCGCTGGTCGGCGACGTTGACGTGCTGGGGCCCGAAGAGGCCGTCGGGCATGGGCCTCGTGAGTCGGCGGCGCGGCGCGGACGAGAAGCCGCCACCCTCGCCCTCGGTCCACTGCATCGGGCTGCGGACCGCGAGCCGGCCGGGGATGTCGAGGTTCTCGCCCATCCCGATCTCCTCGCCGTAGAAGAGCACGGGCGTGCCGGGCAGCGAGAACATCAGGGAGTAGACGAGCCGGAGGCGGCGCTCGTCGCCGCCGACCATCGGGGGGAGGCGGCGGCGCAGCCCGCGGTCGTACAGCTGCATGTCGGGATCCGGCCCGAAGGCCGCGAAGACCTCACGACGCTCGGGCACGGTGAGCTTGTCGAGGGTCAGTTCGTCGTGGTTGCGCACGAAGTTGGCCCACTGGCTCGTCACGTCGAGGGCCGGACGCTCGCGAAGCGCGTCCGCCAGCGGAGCCGCCTCGCCGCGTGCGAGTGACAGGTAGAGCCGCTGCATCCCGATGAAGTCGAACTGCATGTTGAGCCCGTCGCCGTCGTCGCCGCCGAAGAAGCGGCGCTGGTCGGGGTAGGGCAGGTTCACCTCGCCGAGCAGCACGGCGTCACCGACCCTCCTCGTCACGAAGGATCGGACGTCACCGAGGTACCGGTCGGGGTTGAAGGCGTCCTCCTCGGCGTCGTCGACGCCGGGGACCCCGTCGCGCGCGAAGAGGAACGGCACCGCGTCCACGCGGAAGCCGGACACCCCGAGCTCGAGCCAGAAGCCCAGGGTGCGCGAGATCTCTTCCTGCACCGCGGGATTGGCGATGTTGAGGTCGGGCTGGTGCTTGTAGAAGTGGTGGAGGTAGTAGTCGCCGGTCTTCTCGTCGCGTTGCCAGATGCTGTCCTCCTGGTCAGGGAAGACGACGTCCTTCTTGCTCGACCGCGGCTTGGTGCGGCTCCAGACGTAGTAGTCGCGGTAGGGGTCGTCGCGGCTCCGGCGGGCCGACTTGAACCACGGGTGCTTGTCGGACGTGTGGTTCATGACGAAGTCCACGATGACGCGGATGCCGTGGGCCCGTGCCGTGCGGACCAGCTCGACGAAGTCGCCCAGCGTCCCGAGCTTCGGGTCGACGCCGAAGAAGTCGGTGATGTCGTAGCCGTCGTCCTTGCGGGCGGTCGGGTAGAACGGCATGAGCCACAGGCACGTGATGCCGAGGTCGGCGAGGTACTCGATGTGGTCGGTCATGCCGCGCAGGTCACCCACGCCGTCGCCGTCCGAGTCGTGGAACGTCTCGACGTCGGCACAGTAGAGGACGGCGTTCTTCCACCAGACGTCGCCGGTGTCGCTGATCCTCATCGGCTCGCTCCTTGCGTTGACGGCTGCAGGTCCCGTTGCGGCTCAGGCGTGGTCGGCGACAGCTGGGGAAGCACGTGTTGTCCGAAGGCGTCGATGAACGGCGCCTGGTCCTTGCCGACGAAGTGGAGGTAGAGCTCGTCCCAACCCATCTCGACGTACTCCTGCAGGCGCTGCGCGTGTCGACCCAGGTCGGCGGAGACGAGCACCGAGTCACACACCCGCTCGGGCGAGACGGTCTCACCGATGAGGTCGAACGCCTCGACGCTCTCGGTGTCCCACGCGACGGGTGGGCCGAGCACGTTGCTGCGCCACTGGTCGTGGGCGATCGAGAGCGCCTCGTCCTCCGTGTCCGCCCAGCTGAGGTGGATCTGGAGGCGCGCGGGACCCCGCCCACCGGCGTCCCGGTAGGCCGCGAGCACCCGACGCAACGTGTCGGCGGGCTGGTTGACCGTCACGAGCCCGTCCGCCCAGGCGGCGTGCCGCGCCGCGGTCTCGGGGGTGACGGCGGGTCCGACGAGGTCGGGCACCGGGTCCGCACGGGTCCACAGGCGAGCACGGTTGACCGTGACGAGCCCGTCGTGGCTCACCTCCTCGCCGTGCAGGAGCCTGCGGATGACGCCGACGCACTCGACCAGCCGGGCGTCGCGCACCTCCTTGCGGGGCCAGACCCCACCGGTGACCCGTTCGTTGGACGCCTCGCCCGACCCGAGCGCAGCCCAGAAGCGGCCGGGGAACATCTGGCCGAGCGTCGCGATCGACTGGGCGACGATCGCCGGGTGGTAGCGCTGCCCGGGCGCCGTCACCACCCCGAAGGGCAGCGAGGTCGTGGCCAGGGCCGCGCCCAGCCAGCTCCACGCGTACCCGGACTCGCCCTGCCGGCTGCTCCATGGCGAGAGGTGGTCCGACGACATGCCCGCGGTGAAGCCCGCGGCCTCGGCCGCCTGGACGTCGCGCAGGAGCCGTGCCGGGTCGATCTGCTCGTGCGAGCAGTGGAATCCGATGACGGTCATGCCCACCAACGCAACCGCACAGTGGCCCGGTCGTCAACGGGTCGCCGACGAGTGTGCCTGTGCGAGTTACGTTCCCGACGAAACGGGTATGGACAGGGGTCGGTGAAGAGGTGTCAGTCCGGAATGCGGCGCCATGCCGCGATCGCTCCGTCGTCCTCCAGCCCGTCGAGCACGGCGGTCCGCAGGAGCGTGTGGCCACTCGCGTTCGGGTGGTCGCCGTCCCCGAGCAGGTCCCCGGTCGGGTCGCGGTCGCCCGACTCGCCCTTGAGCGGCGTGTAGGCGTCGACGTAGACCGCGCCGGTGCCGGCCGCCACCTGTGCGACGGTCGTGTTGACGAGACGGGTCAGTGCGTCGCTGCCCAGGACGAAGTCCGACCCGAGGGCACGCCCGACGGCACCGTCGACTGTCACGTTCCAGTAGCCGAGCACGGCGATGCGCAGGTCGGGGCGTGTGTCGATCAGCTTGATGTCGTTGATGATCCGCGTCAGCCCGTCGCGCAGACCGGCGATCGTGGCAGACCAGCAGCCTGACGTGGTCGCGGGCAGGCACGACGTGTCGGCCACGCTCCCGAGGTCGAAGTCGTTGGCGCCGACCTCCACGACGACGAGGTCGGCGTCCGCGAGGTGCTGCCGCGTCGGCGAGTTCAGCAGGTCGTCGGCGACGTCGGTGGTCGTCCAGCCGCCGGTCGCGTCGTTGTGCACCACCCAGGGTCGCTGCGTCAGGCGCTCGAGCTGGCTGCCCACCTGCTCGACGTAGCCGGTGCACCCACAGGTGTCGGCCGACGGCACGGAGTCGCCGAGTCCCACGACCGTCAGCGGCCCCTTCGGCGTCGACGAGTGCGGCCTCGCGTATGCCGTCCCGCCGGTCGCGCCCGATCCACCGGCCCCACTGGTGGCGGTAAGCACGCCCCCGAGCCCGCCGAGGGCGGACGACGTCACGGGGACGACGCCGGTGACCACCAGCAGGGCGAGCACCGCGAGGCCCAGCACCGCGGCGACGACGTGGTGGGGGTGGGGTCCACCTGCCGCCTGCGGGTCACTGTGCTCCGCCGGGCCGCCGTCCGCGCCTGACGGCATACGGGAACCCTGGTCAGGCACGGAAGCCCGGCAGCGTCTGGCCCAGCCACGCGAGGGCAGCGGGGATGTACGGGGTGAACACGCCGTCGCGGTGGCCGCCGTGCGCGAGCACGGTGCCGGCCACGTCGAGGGGGGCGTGCGCCGCGCTGAGGAAGCTCGACGTGCTCGGGAAGGAGAGGCTGTCCTCGCGGGAGGTGAGCACCCACATCGACAGGGGAGGGGGAGCGTTCCGTGCCATCGCCACGAGGTCGTAGTCGCGCATGGTGCGGCTCGTGAGGGGGTCGTAGGTGCGGGAGAAGTCGGGTCGGAAGTAGCCGAGGAGCACGACGGCGGCCCCGAAGACGTCCGGGTGGCGCATCGAGACGGAGGCCGCGCACCAGGCCCCGTACGAGTAGCCCACCGTCGCCCAGCCCGTCCGCGTCCGGTCGGCCCGAAAGTGCTGGACCGTCCACGCCGGGATGTCGCGGGAGAGCCACGTGTCGGTCTGTGGCTGGCCCGGCGCCCCGTTGACGCACTCGGTGTCGAGGCCGGCGGGCGTGTCGATGCGGGGCACGACGACGATCGACGGTGCCAGCCGGTGCTCGGCCGTCAGGGTGTCGATGTCGCTGAGGAAGTCGAGTCGCAGGAAGCTCTTGGGGCCGCTGGGGAACCCGTGCAGCCCCACGACGACCGGGTAGGTTCGGCTCGAGCGCGGGTCGTAGCCGGCGGGCAGGTAGACGTACACCTGGCCCTCCGCGTGCGAGCGCCCGGCGACCACGGTGTAGGTCTGGAGCCGGGAGCCGGGCTGCGGCAGCGGCGGCAGGATCGCCGGCGTCGTCAGGCCGCGAAGCCCCGGCCCCCGCACGTTCGCGACGACGGCCTCGCGCGCCGTGCCGCCGTGGTGCACCTCGACGGAGGGCGAGCGCGACCCGAAGAGGTCGCCCCAGCTCGAGTAGAAGAAGTACTGGTCGTTGAGCGCCGCACCGCACAGGGCGACGACCAGCAGGTTGAGCAGCAGCACCTGTCCGGCGCGCAGCGCGAGCCGGAGCGGACGCGGGCCTCCCCGGGGCACCCCGGCGACGACGGCCCCGAAGACGCCGGCGGCGACGACACCGAGGAGGACGACGAGGCTGGTGTCGGTCAGCTCCATGTATGGCTCCGACGGTTGTCAGGCGCGTCAGACCGGTCGCGTCGGTCAGTTCGAGAGGGCCGGTCGGCTCGAGGGGGCCGAGCGGGCCGAGTGGGCCGGTCCGCGAGGGGACGGACGAACGGGAAGGTGAGGACCGAGCGGATCGGGGTGTTGGTGAGCAGCATGACGAGCCGGTCGACGCCGATGCCGAGGCCGCCGCTCGGGGGCATCCCGAGCTCGAGCGCGAGCAGGAAGTCCTCGTCCACCTCCATCGCCTCGGGGTCGCCCGCTCCTGCCTTGAGCGACTGCTCGGTCAGCCGGGCCCGCTGGTCGACGGGGTCGGTCAGCTCGCTGTAGGCCGTGCCGACCTCCATGCCCGCGACGACGAGGTCCCAGCGCTCGGCGAGCCCGGGCTCGCAGCGATGCGGGTGGG
This sequence comes from Terrabacter terrigena, assembly GCF_042676085.1. Lineage (NCBI taxonomy): Bacteria > Bacillati > Actinomycetota > Actinomycetes > Micrococcales > Intrasporangiaceae > Terrabacter > Terrabacter terrigena. Next base: position 754,340 of record NZ_JBHTKH010000001.1, on the reverse strand, counting down.
CGAGTGGCGAGGTCTCGACCGGGAAGTCCGTGTAGAAGGTCGGCCGCGCCGTACGTGGCTCGACGAGCCCGGCGTAGAGCTCCTCGATCACCGCACCGGCGCCCATGTCGGGTCGCACCTCGACGCCGTGGGTGTCGGCGAGCCGGAGGAGGACGTCCATGTCGGTGTCCAGCGACACGCGCTGCCCGAGGAACTGCGACACCGCGGTCAGCACCGGCACCACCGGCCAGGGCTCGCTGACGTCGACGAGCTCGACGTCGGCGAGGCCGGTGCGCAGCTCGTCGGGCCCGGGCAGGGGCAGCGCCTCGCGGCCGTGGAGGGCGCGCGCGGCGTCCTTGACGAGCCGCTCGGTGAGGTGGCGCATCGTCACGTAGTCGGCGTGTGGCCGGTACACCTCGAGCGAGGTGAACTCGGGGTTGTGCGTGGCGTCGGCCCCTTCGTTGCGGAAGTTGCGTCCCAGCTCGAAGACGGGGCCGAGCCCCGCGACGAGCAGTCGTTTGAGGTGCAGCTCCGGGGCGATGCGCAGCGAGAGGTCGACCCCGTACGCGTTGATGAACGTCCGGAAGGGACGCGCGGTCGCGCCGCCGTGCACGGTGTGGAGCATCGGGGTCTCCACCTCGAGGTAGCCGTCGTCGGTGAGCGTTCGACGCAACGAGCCGACCACGGCCGAACGCTGGCGGAGCAGGTCGATCCCCTCGGGGTGCGCGAGCAGGTCGGTCGACCGTTGCCTGGCCCGTGCGGTCGGGTCGTCGAACGAGCGGAACGGCACGGGGTGCAGGGACTTGGCCTCCATGCGCCACCCGTCGGCGATCAGGCTCGCGGTGCCGTTGCGCGAGTGCCCGGTGACCCCGTCGACGCGGACGAGGTCTCCGGCATCGACCACTGAGGTGAACTGGTCGAGGCAGGGCCGGCCGAGCGTCTTCGCGTCGAGGAGGACCTGGAGGTCGTCGTGGCCCTCGACGAGCCGCGCGAAAGCCACACCGCCGTGGTCGCGCAGGTCGCGCACCCGGCCGACGACCGAGAGGCGGGTGGGTCGCTCCCACGCGTCAGCAGGCAGGGCACCGACGGGGGTCGTGGGGGTCGCCGTCGCCGCCACCGGGTACGCGTCCAGACCGGCCACACGCATCCGTTCGAGTGTCGCGGCCCGGTGCCGGAACTGGTCGGTACGGCGCGGGCCCAGCGTCTCCCCGTCGTGCCGTGACGTGGTGGCAGCGAGCTCGTCGAGCGCGGCGAGGTGGTCGGTGTCGAGCTCCACGCCGGCGCCCCGCGAGCCGGGCCCCGGGACGAAACCCTCTACGACCGCGGCTGCCACGACGACCTGGGGGAGGGACACCGCGTCGTCGTAGCAGAGGAACCGGGGCTCCCAGGTCGGCTCGAACTTCTCGTTGGAACGGTAGAGCCGCTCGAGCTGCCAGAACCGGTCGAGACGGCCGAGGACCGACGCGCCGACGCGGGTGAGCGACCCCGAACCGAAGCGCTGGGCATCCTCGAAGACGGCGCGGAACATGCAGAAGTTGAGCGAGACCCGCCGCAGCCCGAGCTGGGAGGCGCGGTCGAGCAGCTCGCTCACCATGAGCTCGGTGACGCCGTTCGGGGCATCGGGCGAGCGGCGCATGACGTCGAGCGAGACGCCACGGCGTCCCCACGGCACCAGGCCGAGCACGCCCACGAGCTCGGGACCTTCCTGCCCGGCCGCGTGCGCGGTCACGAGCAGCACGTCACCGTCGGAGGGGTCGCCCTGGCGCCCCAGCGCCATGGAGAAGCCACGCTCGGTCTCACCGCGCCTCCAGGCGTCGACGCGTTCGACGACGTGGCCGAGCTCGCCCGGCGGGACGTCGCGCTGGCGGCGCACCTGGACGGTGATCCCGGCCCGGGTCGCTCGCCTCACGGCGTGGCGGACCGGCGACAGGGACGCGCGGCGCAGGTCGAACCGGGCCGGGTCGAGCACTGCCTCGTCGCCGAGCCGAAGCACGCGCATCCCGCCGGTCGCGGCATACGCCCGAGCACCCCGCTCGCTCGTGCCGAGTACCGCCGGCACCCAGCCGAACTCGCGGGCCTCGGCCCGCCACGCCTCGATGGCGGCACGCCAGCTGTCGGGGTCGCCGACCGGGTCGGACGACGCCAGGGAGACGCCCGCCAGCACCCGGTAGGTCACCGCAGCACGGCCGTCGGGTGAGAAGACGGAGGCCTTGTCACGGCGCGTGGCGAAGTAGCCGAGGGAGTCGTGGGCGCCGTGCCGCGCGAGGAGACGACGCAGCGCGACCTCACGGTCGGGCGACCACTGGCTGCCCGGTCGGGCCGAGGCGAGGAACAGGGCGACAGTCGCGAGGATGGTGAGGCCGGCACAGGCCGCGACGACCTCGATGACCCATTCCGGCACGCCGACGAGGCCGCGACGGACCACCCCGCCGAAGGCGGCGAGCACGGTGCCCACGATGTTGTCGGCCTCGGAGCGCGGTGCACCGACCGCGCCGAGCAGGCCCCAGGCGACGCCGAGCGTGACGCCGCTGCCGACGGCGAGGACCCCGAGCGCCACCCACCACGAACCGCGCTGCAGGCGGCCGGTGAAGGCGCCGCGGATGCGGCGCAGCCACCACAGGGCGGCGACCGCGACGACGATGGAGGCGATGTCCAGACCGCGGCCGAGGTCGCCGCGGCTCTCCCACATCCGCACGAGCGGCAGGCGGGCGGCGGGCACCAGGGCGACGACCCCGACGTAGAGGCCGAGCACCTGGAAGACGGCCACGAGCCACAGGCCTATCCGCTTGCGCCCGAGCAGGGCTCGCGTCACGAGCGCGAGCACGACGACGGAGACGAATGTTCGTGCGACCGGCAGGTTGAGCAGGCCGAAGAGAGCCTCGCCGGGAACCGGTCCTGGGCGGCGGCGCGCGAAGACTGTCAGCAGCAGGGAGACCAGCGTGGCGAGCGCATACAGGCCGGTGAGCAGGCGTGCGGACCGGTGGGGAGCCGCTCGCCCGGAGTGTCGGGTGCCCATGGGCGAGAGGATCGCGCTCCCGGCTGGACGGTTGCTGGACGTCTCCTGTGATCGAGGTGGCGTGCAGGAATGCTCAGGTTGCTCCGGTGCGGTGGCGGGTATCGCCAAGGAGCGGGTCCGCGCACACGTCCGGGTCCGCCGGTGGCGTCGACGGTCGAGGAGGAGCCCATGCTCGGTGGCAAGCGCGTCAACGGTCTCGGTGCGGTCGCGGGGAGCCTGGGGGCCGGCCTGGCCGCGCTGGGCACGTGGGACGTGCTGCAGAAGAAGCACACGATCCTGCGCCGATACCCCGTCATCGGCCACATGCGCTACCTCCTCGAGGGCATCCGCCCCGAGCTCCAGCAGTACTTCATCGAACGGGACTGGGACGGAAGGCCGTTCGACCGTGACACGCGTTCGGTCATCTACGAGCGTGCCAAGGGCATCCATGGCGAGCGGCCGTACGGCACGGAGCTGGACGTCAACGAGGTCGGCTACGAGTACCTCGTCCACTCGATCGCGCCGGCCGACCCGCCGGAGCAGCCGGCGCGCGTCGTGGTCGGAGGTCCGGACTGCTCCAGGCCGTACTCCATGGCGCTCCTCAACGTCTCGGCGATGAGCTTCGGAGCCTTGTCGGCCAATGCGATCCGCGCCCTGAACAAGGGAGCCGCGATGGGTGGCTTCGCTCACGACACCGGCGAGGGCGGCCTGTCGCCGTACCACCTCGAGAACGGCGGCGACATCGTCTGGGAGATCGGGACCGGCTACTTCGGGGCTCGCACCAAGGATGGCGATTTCGACCCGGACTCCTTCCGCGACAAGGCCGCCCACGACGCAGTCAAGTGCGTCTCGCTCAAGCTCAGCCAGGGCGCGAAGCCCGGCATCGGCGGCGTCCTGCCGGGCGCGAAGGTCACCAAGGAGATCGCCGACATCCGTGAGGTGCCCCAGGGCGAGAAGTGCGTGAGCCCGTCGTCGCACCGGGTGTTCAGCACTCCCGTCGAGCTCGTCGAGTTCATCGGTCGGATGCGCGAGCTCGCCGGCGGCAAGCCCACCGGGTTCAAGCTCTGCGTCGGCTCGCGCGTCGACGTGCTCTCGATCTGCAAGGCCATGCTCGAGGTGGGCGCGACGCCCGACTTCATCGTCGTCGACGGCTCCGAGGGTGGCACCGGGGCCGCGCCCCTCGAGTTCGAGGACCACGTCGGTATGCCGTTGACCCACGGCCTCATGACCCTTCACAACGCCCTCGTGGGGGTCGGCCTGCGCGACCGCATCCGCATCGGCGCGAGCGGCAAGGTCGCCGCCGGCAACGACATCGTCAAGCGCATCGTCCAGGGCGCCGACTACACGAACGCGGCCCGGGCCATGATGATGGCCGCGGGCTGCATCCAGGCCCAGCGCTGCCACACCGACAAGTGCCCGAGCGGCGTCGCGACCCAGAACGCGCGCCGCGCGAGGGCGCTCGACGTGGGCGACAAGAGCGTCCGCGTGCAGCGCTACCAGCAGGCCACGGTGGAGTCGGCCATGAAGATCATGGCTGCGATGGGCGTCACCGACCCGGCGCAGCTGAACCCGCACCACCTGCGCCGCAACGTCTCCGCGACGATGACCCTCTCCTACGCCGAGCTCTACGAGTGGCTCGAGCCGGGAGAGCTGCTCGCCGAACCACCCTCGGAGTGGGCCGCCGACTGGGATGTCGCCTCGGCCGACCGCTTCGCTCCCCATGCCTCCCCACGCCACCTCTGAGGACGGACCGCCATGACCACAGTCGCCGAACACATCGTCACCGCCCTCGCGGACTCCGGGGTGCGGCAGGTCTGGGGCGTCGTGGGTGATGCGCTGAACCCCTTCACCGACGCCATCCGCCGGGACGACCGGGTCGAGTGGGTCGGGGTCCGCCACGAGGAGGCCGCGGCCTTCGCCGTGAGTGCGCAGGCACAGCTCACCGGCACCGTCGGCGTGTGCATGGGCACGGTCGGACCCGGCTCGATCCACCTGCTCAACGGTCTCTACGACGCGAAGAAGTCGCATGCGCCGGTCCTCGCCATCTGCGGCCAGGTGCCGAGCGCCGAGATCGGCACCGACTTCTTCCAGGAGGTCGACAACGACACCCTCTTCGCCGACGTCGCCGTCTGGGCGCACACGCTGAGCGCGCCGGCCCAGCTGCCGCACCTGCTCGAGCAGGCGGTCAACGCCGCGTACGCGCAGCGCGGGGTCGCGGTGCTCACCGTCCCCGGCGACGTGGGTGACCTGGACGTGCCGAAGCACACGACGACACCGGTGTTCGCGCCGTCGCCTGCGGCCGCCGCGGCCCCGGCCGACGCGGTCCGCCGGGTGGCGGAGCTGCTCGGCGGTGACGAGGCCGTCACGCTCCTCGTGGGGTGCGGGGCCCGGACCGCCCGGGACCAGGTGCTCGAGCTGGCCGACCTGCTCGGGGCGCCGATGGTGCTGACCCTCAAGGCGAAGGAGGGCCTGGAGCACGACAACCCGTTCGAGGTGGGCCAGTCGGGGCTCATCGGAAACCCGGCCGCGGCGAAGGCGATGGACGCCTGCGACGTGCTCGTCCTCGTCGGCACCGACTTCCCCTACCGCGACTGGTACCCGAAGGGGAAGACGGTGGTGCAGCTCGACACCCGCGGCGAGCACATCGGTCGTCGCACGCCGGTCGCCCACGCGCTCGTGGGTGATGCCGAGGCGACCCTCGACGCGCTCCTTCCACAGCTGGCCAGGCGCGCTGACCGCACCCACCTCGACAAGGCCGTGGACGCGTACCGCAGCTGGCACGACGGCCAGCAGGCGTTGCTCGACCCGCACCACGACGCCTCACTGCTCGGGCGGGCCCGGGCCGTGTTCGACAACCCCGACGAGCGGATCCGCCCGGAGGCCCTGGCTGCGGCCGTCGACCGGCTGGCACCCGACTCGACGATCTTCACGAGCGACACGGGCATGTCGACGGCGTGGCTCTCCCGGTTCGTCACGATGCGCGGCACACGTCGGCTCGTCGGCTCGTACAACCTGGGCTCGATGGCCAACGCCCTGCCCATGGCGCTCGGGGCGCAGGCTCTCGACCGGACCCGCCCCGTCGTGTCCTTCTCCGGCGACGGCGGGCTCATGATGCTGCTCGGAGACCTGCGCACCGCCGTGACCCACGACCTGCCTGTCAAGGTCGTCGTGTTCGACAACGGGCGGCTCGGCATGGTCAAGCTCGAGCAGGAGCAGGGCGGTCTGCCGGAGTTCGGCACCGAGCTGGACAACCCGGACCTCGCCGCCGTCGCCACGGCGATGGGCCTCACCGCCCGGCGGGTCACCGACGCCGGTGACCTCGACGAGGCGGTCGCGTGGGCGCTCGCCGCGGTCGGCCCGGTGCTGCTCGACGTCGTGACCAACCCCGACGAGGTGGCCGTGCCGCCGAAGCCGACGCTCGCCCAGGGCTGGGGCTTCGCGATCGCCAAGTCGCGCGAGGCCTTCGAGAGCCGGTGAGCGGGAGCCCGCCGTGTGCCGCCTCTTCGGCCTGACCGCTGGGCACACCCGTGTCCGCGCGACCTTCTGGCTGCTCGATGCCCCCGACAGCCTGACCACGCAGTCCCGTGCGAACCCCGACGGAACGGGTCTCGGGACCTTCGACGAGCGCGGGCGACCCGTCGTCGAGAAGCAGGCGCTCGCGGCATACGACGATGCCGACTTCACCGGCGAGGCGCGGGACCGCACGAGCGCGACGTTCCTGGCCCACGTCCGCCACTCGTCGGGCGCCGCGGTTCGTCTCGAGAACACCCATCCCTTCGAGATGGAGGGTCGGCTCTTCGCGCACAACGGGGTCGTGGAGGGCATGGACGTGCTCGAGAGCCACCTCGGCGACGACCTGGGCCGCGTCCGTGGCGAGACCGACTCCGAGCGGCTCTTCGCCCTCGTCACCCGTGAGACCGCAGCCGCCCACGGCGACGTGGGTCAGGGCCTCACCGCCGCCCTGCGCTGGGTCGCAGCCGAGCTGCCCGTGTATGCCGTCAACGTCGTCCTGACGACGCCCCACCGCCTGTGGGCGGTGCGCTACCCCGCCACGCACGCGCTGTGGGTGCTCGAGCGCCATGAGACCCGTGGCCGGCTCGACCACCGTTCCAGCGCCGGCACGCGGGTCGTCTCCCACGACCTGTCCGATGCCGCCAGTGTCGTCGTGGCGAGCGAGCGCCTCGACGACGACGACCGGTGGCGGCTGGTCGAGCCCGGGGTGCTGCTGGCCGTCGACGAGCGCCTGGAAGTGACCGAGCGGCTCGTCGTCGACTCCGAGCCGCGGCACTCGCTGAACCTCGACGACCTGGGCGCAGCAGCCGCATCGCAGAGTCCGACCGGTGGTGCCGCGCCGACCGGTGGTGCCGCGCCGACCGGTGGTGCCGCGCCGACCGGTGGGGTCTAGAGACCCCACCCGCAGGGTCAGCAGCCCGCGACGACGCGCTCGACGAGGTCGGCCCAGGCCGCCAGGATGCGTTCGCGGCCCACGCCGCTGTCCAGCTGCTGGCGCACGATGGACACATCGAGCGGCGCGAGCAGCGCCATGGCGAGGAGGGGGAGGTCGCCGGTCACCCCGAGCTCGGTGAGCAGGTGGCGCACGTGCACGGTCCAGAACGCGACGGCGGGCCCCGACCGCCCGTGGTGGCCCGCCGCGGCGACCATGAGGTCGGCGCTGGCGACGGTGCGGTCGAGGCGTGAGGCCCCGAAAGCGAGGAGCCGCTCGAGGGGAGGGGCCCCGGGGCCGAGCGGGGGAGGGCCCGAGATCACCTGGCCCTGCCAGCGTGCCTCCGTGTGGTCGAGCAGGGCGGTCATCAGGCCGGCCCTGCTGCCGAAGCGCCGGAACACCGTGCCCTTGCCGACACCGGCCTCGGCCGCCACGGCGTCCATCGTCACGGACTCGACTCCGTCACGGTCTACGAGGCGGTGGGCGGCGTCGAGGAGCAGCTCGCGGTTGCGGGCCGCGTCGCGGCGCTCCGGGCGGGCGTGCAGGTCGAAGAGGGTGCGCTCGACCGACGGCTCCGTGGACACGGTCGTGATCCTAGGTGTGAAGGCCGCCGCCATCCCGCGGAATAGAACCGGACCATGGTCCGTTTAGTCCGCCATGACTACTGCTGCCCCCAGCCCCTCCACCCCCACTCGCGTCGCCGTCCTCGTCGGCAGCCTTCGTGCCGAGTCCGTCAACCGGCGCATCGCCGAGAGCCTGCGCGACCAGGCGCCGTCCGGTGTCGAGGTGCAGATCGTCGACGGTCTCGCGGCGCTGCCGTTCTACAACGAGGACATCGACGGTGACGCGGCCCCCGCCCCCGCCGTCGAGCTGCGTTCCGCCGTGGCCGGTGCCGACCGCGTGCTCGTCGTCACGCCCGAGTACAACGGCACGATGCCCGCCGTGCTCAACAACGCCATCGACTGGCTCTCACGGCCGTTCGGCCAGGGCGCCATCTCGGGCAAGCCCTTCGCCGTCATCGGCGCGACGCCCACGCCCTACGGCGGCAAGTGGGCACACGAGGACGCGCGGCGCTCGGCCGGCATCGCCGGCGCCGTCGTGCTCGACCAGGTGGTCGTGTCGCAGTCGACCATCGACACCGACGTGCTCGGTGACCCGCAGGTCTTCGGGCGCCTGCGCGACGCGCTCGGCGCCCTCGTCGACCACCAGGTCGAGGCCGCCTGACCTCCGGTCCGAATCGGTCGACAGCGGTCGGGCCCACCTGTGGACCCTGCCTGGCCCTGCCGGAATCCGGCGGGGCCACGCCGTCGTCCGGCCGGGCGATCCCCTCGTCAGCGGCCAGGACTGGTCGCGGTGATGACGCGCGACAGCGCCTGGTGCAGGGACTTGAGCTCGTCGAGCTCCATGCCCAGCGTCTCGACGATCTGCGGCGGCACCTGGAGGGCCTTGGTGCGCAGCTGCCGTCCGCGCTCGGTCAGCGTGATCGCGAGCGCCCGGTCGTCGTCGGGGTGGCGGTCGCGGGTGACGAGCCCGGCGGACTCGAGCCGCTTCAGCAGCGGTGAGAGCGTGGCCGGCTCGAGGCTGAGCAGGTGGCCGATCTCACGAAGCGTCAGCGGCGACCGTTCCCACAGGGCGAGCATGACGAGGTACTGGGGATGGGTGAGGCCGAGCGGCTCGAGCACCGGCCGGTAGAGGCCGATGACGTTGCGAGCGGCGACCGCGAGCGCGAAGCACACCTGCTGGTCCAGGCGCAGGAGGTCGTCGGATGCCGCGCCCGCAGCGCGGTCGTTCACCGTGGAAGTGTCGGGGGTCATCTCGCCTCGTCGTCGGATGGCTGCTGATTGCCTGTACACTAACAGTTAGCACACTAACTATGGAGGCTGCACGTGGCGCGCTCGAGGTCAAAGGGACTCTCCGTCGGATACCGCATCGGCTACCGCCTGCGGATGATCGGGCTCACGCTCTTCGGGCCGGCCCAGCTCGGAGAGGGCAACGACCCCAAGGCCCGTCTCGTCCGCGAGCGGGAGGCCCGCGTCCGGGCGGGGCGCTCGAAGGACGCCGACTGACGCCGACCGACGCCGACCTACGCCGTGCGTCTTTCGAGGTCGGAGACGCCCCGACGGGAGTACCGTCTGGAGTGACGGCTCGTCCCGGGAGGTGCCATGGGTGATCGCGTAGGAATCTTCGTCCTGTTCGGTGTCATCGTCATCCTCGTCATCGGCTTCGTCATGGTCGAGCCGAGGAGCTCCCGGCGCGGAGGCGACACGATGGACTCCATGAACTCGCACCGCGACCGCACGGAGCAGGACCGCCGTGACCACCCCGAGGGTGCCGAGCGTTCACACCTCGTCGGCAACCCGCCGGTCGACACGATCAGCCCCGAGGGCTGGGGGGTTGCCACCCCTGGCGAGGGGGCCTTGCCCGAAGAGCTGCCCGAGGACGTCCACCCCGAGCTGCACCAGGACCGCACGCGCCGACGCCGTCACTGACCGCGGCGCGCGGCGGGCGCCCGGTCGCTGCAGCCGCGGCGTGCATCCGTGGTGCCCGGTGAACGGCCTTGCCAGACTGGGCGCATGACGGACGTCCTGACGGAGAAGAACTGGGCCGGCAACCACACCTACCGTGCGCGCATCGAGCGAGTGCGCTCGGTGGAGCACCTGCAGGACGTCGTGGCGGCGGCGCCGAGGGTGCGCGCCCTGGGCTCGCGCCACTCGTTCACCGACATCACCGACATCACGGACGCCGACGACGGGGTGCTCGTGTCCCTGGCGGAGCTGCCGACCACCGTCGACGTCGACCCCGCGAGCCGAACGGCCCGCGTGACGGGCCGGGCGGCATACGGTGACGTCGCCACGCAGCTGCAGGCGGCGGGCTGGGCGCTGGGCAACCTCGCGTCGCTGCCGCACATCTCGGTGGCCGGCGCGGTCGCGACCGGAACCCACGGGTCCGGTGTCGAGAACGGCTCTCTCGCAGCGGCTGTCGCGTCCGTCGACTTCGTCGGGCCGGACGGCGGGCTGCGCACCGTGAGCCGGGGTGACGCCGACTTCGAGGGCAGCATCGTGTCGCTCGGCGCCCTCGGCGTCGTCACCGCGCTGACTCTCGACATCGAGCCGACCTACGACGTGCGCCAGGACGTCTACACGGGGCTCGGCTGGGACGCGCTCGCCGAGAACGTCGATGCGATCACGCGCAGCGCGTACAGCGTCAGCCTCTTCACCCGTTGGGCCGACGCGGGCATCGAGCAGGTGTGGCGCAAGAGCCGGGTCGACGAGGCGCCGGTCCACCTGCACGGCGCGCTCCCGGCCACCCGCACGCTGCACATGCTCGAGGGCGCCCCCACCGGGTCGGTCACCGAGCAGGGTGGCGTGTTCGGGCCGTGGCTCGAGCGGCTGCCGCACTTCCGGATGGAGTTCACCCCGAGCCGGGGCGAAGAGCTGCAGAGCGAGTACCTCCTGCCCCGGGCCGACGCCTTGACCGCGATCGAGCGGCTGCGCGCACTCGGCCCACGGATGGCGCCCGTGCTGCAGGTGTGCGAGCTGCGCACGGTCGCCGCCGACCAGCACTGGCTGAGCAGCAGCTACGGGCACGACGTCCTCGGCGTGCACTTCACCTGGCTGCGTGACGAGCAGAGGGTGTATGCCGTCCTGCCCGCGATCGAGGACGCCCTCCTGCCGCTCGGCGCCCGGCCCCATTGGGGCAAGTGCTTCGTCGCGGAGGCCGACGTGATCGCCCCGCTCTACCCGCGGATGGCCGACTTCCGCGCGCTGCGTGACCGGGTCGACCCCGACCGCGTCTTCGGCAATGCGTGGCTCGACCGCGTCATCGGCTGAGTGTCAGCGCAGCACCCCTTCGCGGAGGGCGCCTGCGAACGAGGTGATCTCGCCGAGCGCGCCCACGAGGCACGCCTGGTAGGCGTGGTAGACGTCCGGGCGTCCTTGCCAGACGACGCTCGACGGTGCCAGCTCGGGTGAGAGCTCGTGCCGCCACGACCCGTGCTCGGCGTCGACGAACCGGCGCTGGGCGTGCTGCCACCAGCGGTCGTACCACGCGGCATACGTCGGGTCGCCCGTCGCCAGGTCGAGCGTGCGAGCCGCCCCGATGGCCTCGGCGACGACCCAGTGCAGACGGTCGCGCACGACCGGTCGGCCCTCGAAGTCGGTGGTGTAGACGAACCCCTCGTTGCCGTCGACGTGCCAGCCATCGTGCACGGCGACGTCGAAGAGCGAGCGGGCGTCGTCGAGCAGCCACGGGGGCGCCTCGGCCCCGAGCGCGCGGCGCAGGTGCAGCGCCAGCCGGGCCCACTCGAGCAGGTGGCCCGGCGTGACGCCGAACGGCCGGAACTTGTCGGTGGCGCGCTCGCGGTTGTAGTCGGGGCGCGGCTGCCAGCCGGAGTCGAAGTGCTCGGGCAGGCGGTAGTTCCACGACCGGGCGAAGCCGTGCACCACGCGCTCGGTGATGCGAAGCGCGTGCCCGAGCCACCGCGGGTCACGCGTGACGTCCCAGGCAGCGAGCAGGGCCTCGAGGGAGTGCATGTTGGCGTTGACTCCGCGGTAGTCCTCGAGCTCGGTCCACGTGCGGTCCCAGACGTCGACGGCGAGGCCCTCGGACTCGCGCCAGAAGCGCTGCTCGAAGGTCTGCAGGGCGGTGTCGAGCAGGTCGTCCGCGCCGGGGCGCCGCGCCGCCGAGGCGCTCGTCGCGGCCAGCACGACGAAGGCGTGCTCGTAGGCGCGCTTGTCGGAGATGTCGGGGGAGCCGTCGGGGTGGACGGAGGCGAACCACCCGCCGTGCTCCGCGTCGTGGAGCAGCCCGCCGGGGGCAAACGCCGCGACACCGTGGTCGACGAGGTCGGCGCCGGCGATGTCGCCCTCGAGCACCGCGAGCGCGGCCACGTGGGTCATCCGTGCCGTGATCCACAGCTCGACGCCCTTGTCGGGGTCGAGGCCCCCGTCGTCGGTCAGCCAGCCGAAACCGCCCGCCGGGTTCTGCGCGCGCCGAACGAGGGCGCGCATGAGTCGTCGCTGCTCGTCGAGCCAGTCCAGGTGGTCGAGGTGGTCGGCGGGTGGGGGAGGAGCATCGGCCATGGGCCCAGTCTGCCGAGATCGGCGCGCGGGCGCTGCAGGTCCGGGCAACGAGCCGGGCGTGGCGCGATGCCGGGCTCAGAAGTCGCCGGCGCCCCGGCGTAGACGGGTCAGCACGTCCACCAGGGCGTGCACGTCGCCCGCCTCGAGGTCGGGCTGCTCGAAGACCTCGGTGTTGAGGGCCTTCGTCGCGCGCTCGGCGAGCTCTCGGCCGGACGGGGTCAGCGCGACGAGCATGGCGCGGCGGTCGTCGGGGTGCGTCGACCGCGTGACGAGCCCGGCGTCCTCGAGCCGGTCGACGGCGTTCGTCACGCTCGTCGGGTGCACCTGCAGGCGGCTGCCGATGACCTTCATCGGCAGCGACCCGCGCTTGCTGAACCACAGCAGCATGAGCACCTCGTAGCGGGCGAAGGTCACGCCGAGCGGCTTGAGGGTCGCCTCGACCCGCGCGAGCACGATCTGGTGCGCGCGCATCAGCGAGGTGATCGCGGCCATGCCGTCGGCCGCAGTGTCCCAGCCCTGCTCCACCCACTGCTCGCGAGCCCGGGCGATCGGGTCGAAGCCGAGCCCCGCGCCGGCGGCCACGCCCTGCACCGAGGGTGCCGTCGGTGCCGCGGGTGTGGCCGGCGCTGCCTGGGCTCCCGAGGTGTTCGTGCTCATGGCGCCATCGTAGGGCGACGACGCATTGACGTCCATTAGTAGGAAGTCCTAGTATTTTTGTCATGTCCGACGCAGCGAAGCGCGATCTCCACCAGCCCTCCCACCACGTCCGCCTCGTCACGGCGAGCAGCCTCTTCGACGGGCACGACGCGTCGATCAACATCATGCGGCGCATCATGCAGACGCAGGGTGCCGAGGTGATCCACCTCGGGCACAACCGCTCCGTCCAGGAGGTCGTCGACGCGGCGATCGAGGAGGACGTGCAGGGCGTCGCGGTCAGCTCCTACCAGGGTGGCCACGTCGAGTACTTCGAGTACCTCGTGCAGCTGCTCAAGGAGAACGGCGCCGGCCACATCCGCGTCGTCGGTGGTGGCGGCGGCGTCATCGTGCCCGACGAGATCGCGCGCCTGCGCGACTCGGGCGTCACGATCTTCAGCCCCGAGGACGGCCAGCGGCTCGGCCTCGCCGGCATGATCAACCGGGTCGTCGCCGACTGCGACTTCGACCCGTGGGAGATCGGCTCGCCCTCGCTCGAGGCGCTCCTCGCCGGAGACCGCTCGGCCGTGGCGCGCGCCATCACGGGCGCCCAGGAGGGCGAGCTCGACGAGGCCACCCTGACGGGCATCCGCGACGCGGCCGGTCGGCGACGCGTGCCGGTGCTCGGCATCACCGGCACCGGTGGCTCCGGCAAGTCGAGCCTCACCGACGAGATCGTCCGACGTCTGCGCCTCGACCAGCAGGACAAGCTGCGCGTCGCGGTTCTCGCCATCGACCCCACCCGCTCCCGTGGGGGCGGCGCCCTGCTCGGCGACCGCATCCGCATGAGCTCGCTCGACGGCGACCGCGTCTTCTTCCGCAGCCTCGCCACCCGTGGCGAGTCCCAGGTGCCGGCACACCTCGACGACGTGCTCGACGTCGTGCGAGCCGCCGGCTTCGACCTCGTCATTCTCGAGACGCCGGGCATCGGCCAGGGCGACGCCGCCGTCGTGCGCTACTCCGACATCTCGCTCTACGTCATGACACCCGAGTTCGGCGCCAGCAGCCAGCTCGAGAAGATCGACATGCTCGACCAGGCCGACGTCGTCGCCATCAACAAGTTCGAGCGTCGCGGTGCCCGGGACGCCCTGCGCGACGTGGGGCGCCAGATGGTGCGCAACCGTGAGGCCTTCGGCAAGAGCCCCGCCGACATGCCCGTCTTCGGCACGAGCGCCGCGACGTTCAACGACGACGGCGTCACCGCGCTCTACCAGGAGCTGCGAACGCTCCTCTCCGACAAGGGGATGCCGGTCGAGGAGGGTGTGCTCCCGCGCGTCGCGACCAAGCAGTCCACTCGCATCGCGACCATCGTGCCCGCCGCCCGGGTGCGCTACCTCGCCGAGATCAGCGACACCGTCCGCGGCTACCACGACAAGACCCGGACGTACGCCGACGCTGCCAGCCGCGTCCAGCGCCTCGAGGCCGTACGCGACGAGCTGGCCGAGGCGGGCTCGGGCGCCGACGGTGTGGAGGCGCTGCTCGAGGGTGCCCGCAAGGACGTGCCGGCAGAGGTGGGCGAGGCCCTCGCGGCGTGGCCGTCGGTCGTCGAGTCCTACTCCGGCGACGAGCAGGTCGTCACCATCCGCGACAAGGAGATCCGCAACGCCCTCACGCGAGAGTCCCTGTCGGGCAACAAGATCCCGCGCGTAGCGCTGCCTCGCTATCGCGACCACGGCGAGCTCGTCAGCTTCCTGCGCCGCGAGAACCTCCCCGGCTACTACCCCTTCACCGCCGGCGTCTTCCCGTTCAAGCGCGAGGGCGAGGACCCGGCGCGCATGTTCGCCGGCGAGGGCGACCCGTTCCGCACCAACCGGCGCTTCAAGCTGCTCTCCGAGGGGCAGCCGGCCACCCGGCTGTCGACGGCGTTCGACTCGGTGACGCTGTACGGCCGCGACCCCGACCCGCGCCCCGACGTCTACGGCAAGGTCGGCACGTCCGGCGTCTCCATCGCGACGCTCGACGACATGAAGGCCCTCTACGACGGCTTCGACCTCGTCTCGCCGACCACGTCGGTGTCGATGACGATCAACGGCCCTGCACCGACGATCCTCGCCTTCTTCCTCAACACGGCCATCGACCAGCAGGTCGACGCCTTCCGAGAGCGGGAGGGGCGCGAGCCCGGCGACGACGAGCGGGCCGAGCTCACGGCATACGCCCTCGCGAACGTGCGCGGCACGGTGCAGGCCGACATCCTCAAGGAGGACCAGGGCCAGAACACCTGCATCTTCAGCACCGAGTTCAGCCTGAAGATGATGGCCGACATCCAGGAGTGGTTCATCGAGCGGAAGGTGCGCAACTTCTACTCCGTGTCGATCTCCGGCTACCACATCGCCGAGGCCGGGGCGAACCCCATCAGCCAGCTCGCGTTCACCCTCGCCAACGGCTTCACCTACGTCGAGAGCTACCTCGCGCGCGGCATGAGGATCGACGACTTCGCGCCCAACCTGTCGTTCTTCTTCAGCAACGGTATGGATCCCGAGTACTCCGTGCTCGGCCGCGTCGCCCGACGCATCTGGGCGGTCGCGATGAAGGAGAAGTACGGCGCCAACGACCGCAGCCAGAAGCTGAAGTACCACGTCCAGACGTCGGGTCGGTCGCTGCACGCGCAGGAGATGGACTTCAACGACATCCGCACGACGCTGCAGGCGCTCATCGCTATCTACGACAACGCGAACTCCTTGCACACCAATGCTTTCGACGAGGCTGTCACCACGCCGTCCGAGGAGTCGGTGCGTCGTGCGCTCGCGATCCAGCTCATCATCAACCGCGAGTGGGGCCTCGCGATGAACGAGAACCCGCTCCAGGGCTCGTTCGTCATCGACGAGCTCACCGACCTCGTCGAGGCGGCCGTGCTCAAGGAGTTCGACCGCATCACCGAGCGTGGTGGTGTGCTCGGCGCCATGGAGACGGGCTACCAGCGCGGCCGCATCCAGGACGAGTCGATGCTCTACGAGCACCGCAAGCACGACGGCAGCCTGCCGATCATCGGGGTCAACACCTTCCGCAACCCGCACGAGGGCGAGGAGCCGCGCAAGGTCGTCCTCGCCCGCGGCACCGAGGACGAGAAGCAGAGCCAGCTCTCGCGCGTCCGCGCGTTCCGTTCGGAGCACGAGGTCGAGGCGAAGGCTGCGCTCGAGGAGCTCCGGACGGTCGCGATCGAGGGCGGCAACGTCTTCGAGGTGCTGATGCGCGCGGCTCGCGTCTGCTCGCTCCAGCAGGTCACCGAGGCCTTCTTCGAGGTCGGCGGCCAGTACCGCCGCAACGTCTGACTCACCCGTCGAGAGGCCAGCTCGTGCCGTCCGTGACCCTGTCCGACGACCTCGCGTATGCCGTCTCGTTCCCCACGCCACCGCGTCGGGTCGTGTCACTGGTTCCGTCGATCACCGAGGCCCTGGCATCGACCTGTCCCGAGCGGCTGGTCGGTGCGACGGACTGGTGCACGCACCCGAGCGACCTTGGGGTGCAACGCGTCCGCGGGACGAAGAACCCCGACCTCCGGGCGGTCAGCGCGCTCGCGCCGGACCTCGTCGTGGCGAACAAGGAGGAGAACCGCGAGCTCGACGTGCGGCGGCTGCGGGCTGACGGCACACCCGTGTGGGTGACCGACATCGAGACGGTGCCGGCCGCGCTCGACTCGCTCGAGCGGCTCTTCGTGGAGGTGCTCGAGCTCGGCACGCCCGGCTGGCTCGCAGCCGCGCGCGACGAATGGACGGGGCCGCTGCCCGAGCCGGCGCTCGAGGTGGCGGTGGCGATCTGGCGCGACCCGTGGATGGCGGTCGGGCGCGACACGTTCACCGGCGACGTGGTGGCCCGGCTCGGCTGGCGCAACGTGCTCGCCGAGGCGCCCGAGCGCTACCCGCACGTCGACCTGGGCGACCTCGACCGCGAGGGCGTCACCGTCCTGCTCCCCGACGAGCCCTACGTCTTCACCGCAGACGACGGCCCCGAGGCGTTCTCACGAGCGCACACGGCTCTCGTGAGCGGCCGACTCCTCACGTGGTACGGCCCGTCCCTCGTCGGCGCCCGCGCCGCCCTCACGGCGGCAGTGACCCGCTGACCGGGAGTGACCTCTCGACGGTTGAGGTCAGGTGGGGTCGGCGAGCACCAGGAAGCCCTCGCGCAGGAGCTGTCGCGCGAGCTCCATCCTCACCATGTCGGCCCGCAGCACCCCGCCGCCCACGAGGGCGACGAAGGTCCCGACGTCGTGCGGGGCGACCGGCCGGTCCCCGAGCCGGCTGCGCAGGGTGACGGAGCCCTGCGGGTCGGGGATGAGCCGGGCGTCGACGTGCGCGCGCAGCCGCAGTCCCGTCGCGGGGGTGAGCGTGTCGGCCGCGGCGACCTGGGCGAGGGGTCGGATCGGTGCGGGTCGCTGGGCCACACGGACCCGCGCCTCGAGCGCGTCGACGACGGCGCCCGCGTCGACCGACCCGAGCCCACGGATGAGGCTCTCGCGCACGATGTCGATGTCGGCCGCGAGGGAGTCGCGGTCGAAGCCCGACGGGGTGATGTCGAGGGAGGCGCGAACCCGCTCGTCGCGGCTGGCCGACGCCAGGGCGAGGCCCACGAGCTCGTCGGCGAGGTGGCGCCGCGTCCAGACGTGGACGCCCAGGGTGAGGTGGGTGCTCACGCCGCCGAGCGCCGTGGCGGAGTGGATCCAGCCGCGCGGAAGGTAGAGCACGTCGCCCGGGCGAAGGGTGAGCTCGAGCTCGGGCTCGGCCCGGGCCGCCTCCTCGACGGCAGCGCGGTGGTCGGTCCACGGCTCGTCGCGCAGGGGAGCGGGGTGCACGGGTGCCCTGACCCGCCAGCGCTTCTCGCCCGCCACCTGCAGCACGAAGACGTCGTGCACGTCGTAGTGGTCGCTGAAGCCGGTGCTCTGGCTCGGGGTGACGTACGCGTTGGCCTGCACCGGGTGGCCGAGGTCCTCGGCCAGCTGCTGGGTGAAGTCGATGAGCGGGCCCCAGGTGCGGTGCAGGCCCTGCAGGACGATGGTCGAGCCGTCGCCGAAGAGGCGGAGCAGCTTGTCGTCGCTGACCTGGTCGGTGACGGTGGCCCCGACGCCACCGCCCTGTGTGAACTCGCGGTCGCCGAGCGTCCGGCCGTCACGCGCGACCCGGAGGAAGGGGGCGCGCAGCCCGCGGCGCGAGACGAGCTCGTCGACGGCGTCTTCGTCGAAGAGGCCGGTCAGGCCGCCGGGGAGGTCCGCGGCCGTCGTCACGAGCGGCCTGCGTGACCAGTGCTCGCCGGCGAACGTCTCGGGGTCGACGGCGACGAGGCGCGAGAGGGCCGGGTGTCCACCGTGAGCGGCGGACACCCGGCTGGTCGTGCCAGCGGCCATCAGGCCCCGCCGTCGGCACCGCCGTCGTGGCTCTCCGTGTCGGCACCGCCGTCGGCCGGGCCTTCGGTGTCGGAGGACGAGTCGGCGCCGCCGTCGGCGCCACCGTCGTGGGTCTGCGCGTCGGCGCCGCCGTCAGCCGGCCCCTCGGTCGTCGGGTCGTCGCTCAGCGGGTCCAGCGGGTTGTCGCTCATGGCTGCTCCTCTAGCTGATTCAGACGGCGCCGGACGACGCCGTCGCCTCTGCACCTACCCACTCCCACGTGCTCTGGCACGTGGGCCGGGAACCGGGCGACGCGTCAGGGCGCGCGGTCAGGTGAGGTGGTCGAAGTCGCCGCGGGTCCAGGCCGCGTGCCGGTCGGCGGAGAACCGGACCACGGCCTTGGCATCGCGCGGCACGACCGCGCCGAAGTTGTTGTACAGCCGGTCGTAGTGCAGCCCTTCGAGCTGCCCGGCGATGCGCTGGACCACATTGCCCGACAAGGGGATCCGGTTGGGGTAGCTGCGGAGGAAGCTGACCGACCTCCGGTCGGGGTTGGGGAAGACGGCGTCGCCCGCGAGCAGCACGCCGCGTCCTTCGGCGCCTGCCCGCCACTCGACGAC
Source organism: Terrabacter terrigena (assembly GCF_042676085.1). Taxonomy (NCBI): domain Bacteria; kingdom Bacillati; phylum Actinomycetota; class Actinomycetes; order Micrococcales; family Intrasporangiaceae; genus Terrabacter; species Terrabacter terrigena. The sequence goes on along the minus strand of NZ_JBHTKH010000001.1, from coordinate 735,214 downwards.
GGCCTGGCCGCGGAAGTGCCCGCCCACCCGGTGCAGCGTCAGCCCCGGGGCCACCTCGCGGAACTCGTCGTAGAGCTCGACGAGCGGGTCCTTCCGCCGCACCCACTCCGCGTCGCGCTCGGCCAGGAGAACCGGCACATCCCCGAGGGCCCGGGCCCACTCGGTCTGCACGCCGTACATGTGGGGGTGGCTCGCGGCGACGGCCAGCGTCGGCCCCAGGGACCGCACGACCTCCACCGCGGCGTCGTCGAGGTAGCCGACGCAGTCGAACAGCAGCACACCCTCCGGGGTGCGAACCACCATCGTCTGCTGGCCGATGCCGACCGAGGGATCGGCGTGCAGCCCCCACAGGTCCTCCTCCACGGGCTCGACGACGACGCGGGTCCCTGCGTCGCGCAGCTCGTCGAGGGTCGTCCACCGCTGGCCGGTGGCCGGCACCCACTGCCGGTCGTCCTCGCACACCTCGCACTCGGCGGGCGGCTCCGCCAGGTCGTCGGTCTCCACGGCACACGTCGCACAGATCCAGATCACCGGACCAGACTGCCCGGCTGGGACTCACGGCACCAGCGGGTTTGCGGGAGGATGCATCCGTGATCCTGCACCTGCGCGCCGCCGTCGAGCAGCTGTATGCCGCCCCGCCGGCCCGCTTCACACCGTTGCGTTCCGAGCTGGTGGCCGAGGCGAAGAAGGCAGGCGACAAGGACCTCGCCGCGGCGATCGGCGCGCTTCGCAAGCCGACGGTGGCGGCGTGGGCCGTCAACCACTTCGTGCGCGAGCACGCCGACGAGCTCGAGGACTTCCGTGCGTTCGCCGACCTGCTCCGCGAGGCGCAGCGCACCCTCGACGCTGACCAGCTGCGACTCCTCGGTCGCGAGCGCTCGCGGCGGGTCGACGCGCTCGCCGACCGGGTCGCGGAGGAGTCGGCGCAGGCGGGGCAGAAGCTCGGCGCCGGGGTGGCCCAGGAGGTGCGCGACACCCTCACCGCCCTGATCGCCGACGAGGACGCCGAGGCCTCGGTGCTCACCGGCTCGCTCGTGCGCTCACTCAGCTACTCGGGCTTCGGGTCCGTCGACGTCGAGGACGTCGTCGCCCTCGGGGGCGACGACGGTGGAGCCGGCCGCCCGTCGCTGTCGGTCGTCCGTGGCGGCGCCGGCGCGAAGGACGACGAGGCCGACGACGAGGGAGATGCCGTCGACCTCGAGGAGCGCCGCCGGGCCAAGCGGGCCGCCGAGCGCGCTCGCCTCCAGTCGGCGCTCGAGACGGCGCGCTCGGAGCTGCGGACGGCCGACCGGCAGGTCGCCGTCCTCACCGCCCGGCACGAGGAGGTGACCGAGGGCATCGCCGACCTCGAGCGGCGTCTCGCCACGGCCCGCGCCCGGCTCGAGAAGGTCACCGGCGAGCTCGACGAGGCCACCGGCACACGCGATCGGCGCGAGAAGGACGAGGAGGCCGCGCAGCAGGCCCTCGCCGACCACGACGCCGACGGTTGACCGCGTACGCGGGCGGTGCGCCTTGGCGTCAGGGCGCCGAGGGCGTGCTCAGCTGCCACGCGGACGCGTCGGCGGTGCGGAAGCGCTCCTCGGCGTAGGGCGCGAGCGACTGTGCGTGGGGCATCGTGTTCTCGAGGTAGACCCAGCGGACGCCGAGGTCCCACAGCGCCTTCTGGTCGGCCACGTCGGGAGTGCGGGTGAACCGGTCGTTGAGCCGGAGGATGTCGGGCTTCCAGTAGTCGACCGTGATCGAGTCACGGCCGTGCGGTGCCACGCGCGTGGCCTCGGGGGTGGCCGTCCACCCCTCGACGAGGGCCTGCCGCTCGCTAAAGGCCGTGACGATCCAGCGCCGGCTGTCGCAGCCGCCGAAGGGCTGGCGCGGGACCGTGCAGTGGCGGTTGGTCATGACGAGGTCGTCGACGCCCGAGTGGTCGCGGATGTAGCGTGCGACGTCGATCTGGCCCTGCGACACGGCGTTGGGCGACCTCAGGGTGACGGGTTTCGTCGGGACCGGCGTGAGCGCTCCCTTGAGGGCGAGCACGCCCGTGGTCGACCCGGCGACGAGCAGGGAGGCCGCGACGGAGGCGAGCACGACGACCCCGGCGCCGGGCCGACGTGGGTTCTCGCGTGGCCGCCGCCGCGTCGACAGCCACGCAGCCACGACGCCGATCACCGCGACTGCCGCGAGGCACCCTGCGGCGAGCCACACCGTCTCCCAGGCCTGCGAGTAGGCGCGCGGGCGCAGGTGGCCGGCCACCAGCGTCGGCACGGCGTACGTGGCGAGGCCGCCGACGATGCCCGCCGCGGCCACCAGGCCCACGGCTCGAGCACCCTGGGACCGGGCGAGCCGTTGCAGGCCGAGCACCGAACCGAGCGCCGCCAGGGGGATCGCCGTCAGGTAGAAGTAGCCCTGGCTGCGCCCGGGGTGCGAGAAGAGGGCGACGGCGCACGCCGCGGCGAACGTCGACCCGATCAGCACCCAGGTGAGCGGGTCGCGGCGGGTGTCCTCGTGGAAGGGCAGCACGAACGTCAGGGCGGCCCTCGACATGCCACTCACGACGCCGAGGGTGACCGCGAGCCAGACCAGCTGGACCGAAGGCACCTGCGTCAGCAGACCGGCGAGCAGGCTCTGCTTGGCGGCGTCGGTCGCCCCGAGCTTCAGGCCGGCGCTCGAGCCGTGGAAGACGACGATGAGGGCGAACACGAGACCGGCCCCGACGACGAGCAGGTCGACGAGGGTCGGCACGAGCAGGCGCCGGTTCCAGAGCGCCATCGCGGCCACCGCCACGGCCAGTCCCGCGACGACGAGGGGAGCCGTCGAGCCCTTCGTGCCCGCGGACACGACGGCGAGCAGGGGCACGAGCACCCAGGCGCCGCGGAGCATCTCACCTCTCCAGCGGAGGGCGAGCACGGTGACGAGCAGCAGCAGGGTGGGAGCGCCGAGGGCCAGCGTCGGTGACAACGGCGTGAGGGGGAAGGCGAGGTCCGGCACCTCGAACGCGTTGAAGCGCCCCCCGAACATCGTCACCAGCGCGGCCGCGGCGCCGACCCAGGACCGGCCGCCCAGCCGCAAGCCGGCGACGGCCACGGCGAGCACGACCGCCATCGGCATCAGCGCGGGCATGACGCGCGTCAGGACCGCATCCAGCTCGACCCCCGAGGCGGCGGACACCTGGGCGAGCCACGCGTGCGTGAACCAGTGGTAGCCGAGGTCCTCGCCGGCCACCGTCGGCCACGAGACGGGTCCTCGGGTGAGGAGCTCGGAGGCGAGCGCCTGGTGAAGGTAGGTGTCGATGTGCGGCGCCGTGGGCCCGGCGTAGGCGACCCTGTTGCTCACCGTGTAGTCGAGGAACTGGGGGACCGCGGCGAGGGACACGACGGCGGTCACCGGCGCGAACCACCACGCCACCGGCTGCCACCTGGCCTCGAGGATGCGGCGCCTGGGGGTGCGGAGGCCGACGAGGAGCAGCACGAGGGCCACGGGTAGCGCTGCGGCCAGCCAGCGCTGGTGGGTCAGTCCGGCCACGATCTGCACCGGCACCGCCAGCGCCGACCCGATCGCGAATCCGGCCGCGAGATCCTCGAGCAGCCAGCCCGCGCGGGGCCGCAGGGACCGCCACACGAGCACGCCGGGAAGCACCTGGGTCACGAGCAGCGCCGCAAGGCTCGCAGCGGCGTCGCCGACGGTCAGGCCCGTCCGCACGGCCAGCCCCACGTAGACGAGGACACCGAGGGCCACGACGGCAGCGGACACCGGGTTCGCGACCCGGCTCGCTGCGTGCTCGTCGTCAGCCACTGGCCCTGTCCTCACTGTCGTCGCCGTCACCTGCCCGTCGCCCGTGCCGGTAGCGCGGGTGTCCGCCGTGGATCGATCCGACCTCGGTCCTGTTAGTGTCCATGAGCGACCTGTCGTCGTGCTGGACGACTCCCGAGTCGCGTGGTCCGAGGTGTCCCCGTAGTCGACCCCCCGAGAGACGAAAGATGGACGACCCCCACAACGGTCCTCAGCCGGCCGGCGTCTACGAGCCGGGCTACTTCGAGACGCGCCTCGCGCCGAACCCCAACCGTGTGAAGGTCTGGCGTCACGTCTGCAACTACCTGGCCCGGTACGTCGCGCCCGACGCCGACGTGCTCGAGCTCGGCGCCGGCTGGTGCGACTTCGCCAACCAGGTCGAGGCCGGGCACGTCGTGGCCATGGACCTCGACGCGACGGTGGCTCGCGCGGCAGCCGCGCACGTCCGGGCCGAGGTCGGCGACTGCACCGACCTCGCGCGCTTCGCCGACGACTCCTTCGACGTCGTCTTCGCCAGCAACCTGCTCGAGCACCTCGACCGCGACCAGTCCGGGCGGCTGCTGGCCGGCGCGGCGCGGGTGCTGCGCCCCGGCGGCCGCCTCATCCTCATGCAGCCCAACTTCCGGCTCGACCCGGGCCGCTACTTCGACGACTTCACCCACGTCTCCGTCTACACCGACCAGTCGCTCAGCGACTACCTGACCTCGTTGGGCTGGCACATCGAGGTCCGGCAGGCCCGGTTCCTGCCGCTCACGCTGAAGTCGCGCGCAGCGGGCCTCGCGTTCCTCGTGCCCCTCTACCTGCGCTCGCCGATCAAGCCGATGGCGGGGCAGATGCTCGTCGTCGCCCGACCCGGTGGGTGAGGGCTCATGTGGCGTGACAAGACCCTCGGCGTCGTGCTGCCGACCTACAACGAGAAGGACAGCATCGCCGAGTGCATCCGGCGGTTCGAGGCGGTCCCCGAGGTCGACAGGGTCATCGTCGTCAACAACAACGCGGCTCCCGGCACCTCCGAGGAGGTGGCGACCACCGGAGCCGTCGAGGTCTTCGAGACGAGGCAGGGCTACGGCGCGGCGATCCAGCGGGGCCTGCGCGAGGCAGGCACCGACCTCGTCGCCGTCTGCGAGCCCGACGGCACGTTCGACCCCGAGGACCTGCGCAAGCTGCTCGCCTTCCTGCCCGACTGCGACCTCGTCATCGGCTCGCGCACCGTCTCGAACTTCATCTGGGACGGCGCCAACATGGGCTGGTTCCTGCAGTGGGGCAACTGGCTCGTCGCCAAGCTCATCGAGGTCCTCTACAACACCTCCTACCTCAGCGACGTGGGCTGCACCTTCCGCGTCATGACGGCCGAACGCGCCGACGACATCCTGCGCCGCTCCACGCTGGCCGGTTCGGCGTACGGCCTCGAGATGCTGCTGATCGCGGTCATCACCCGGGTGCGCATGGTCCAGGTGCCCGTGAACTACCACCCCCGCGTGGGGGTGTCGTCCGTGACCGGTGAGCTGGGCAAGACGATCTCGCTCGGCCTCGAGATGGTCCGCCTGACCGTCCGTATGCGGCTGCGCGCCCGGCGCATCCGCCGCGGGCCCTGAGCCCGGTCAGCCCGGGCCGTCCCGGCGCCACACGTCAGGGCCGCGTCTCCCGCGAGACGTCCGGCGCCGCCTCGTCCGTCGACACAGGCGGCGGCGTACGGCTGAACACGTGACGGCGGTAGGCCCAGAAGCGGAACGTGAGCGCGAGGCCGAGCCCGATGACGTTGGCGGAGATGTTGTCGGCGAGGGGCGAGGTGAACCGCAGCAGGTAGTGCGAGACCCACAGGCACGACATGGCGATGAGCGTGCCGATGCCGGCGACGACCGCGAAGAGGAGGAACTCGTGGTAGGCCTTGTCCCGCCGCGAGTTCCGGAAGGTCCAGTAGCGGTTGCCGAGCCAGGCGACCACCGTCGCCAGCACGCCCGAGACCACCTTCGCCGTGAGGGGGTACGCGTGCAGCGGCCCCTCGCCGCCGGCGTACCGGAGCAGGTTGAACCCGCCGACGTCGGCGACGAACCCGAAGGCTCCGACGAGCGAGAAGCGGACGACCTGGCGCAGGACGCCTGGCTGTTCCGGCGGGGGCGGGTTCGTGGTCACGGGGTGGCTCTCCGGCTCGTGGCGCGACACCGTCACGCTACCAGCGCCGCGGTCCGGTGCCCGATTTCGTATCAACGGCCGCGACCGTGTAGTCTCGCCGTCGCACAGCAGGTCGACCCGGGCCCGTCCTCGTGACGGTTTCCACGACGTCGGCCGTGCCCCAATAGCTCAGTCGGCAGAGCGTTTCCATGGTAAGGAAAAGGTCTAGGGTTCGATTCCCTATTGGGGCTCTGGTCAGCCGGTCCCGGCCTCTCGCAGCATCGCGGCAGGTCCGGGCACGGCAGCCCATGGCGGGGTAGCTCAGCTGGTTAGAGCGCACGACTCATAATCGTGAGGTCGCGGGATCGAGCCCCGCTCCCGCTACCACTTCCGCGCGCACCGGCGTCGATTTCTCCAATCGCCGGGGTGTCGCGTAACCTAGGACGTCGCGCCTGCGTGTCACCCGGGAGCCCGGAACGCGTGACGCGCCGCGCGACACCCGTCGCAAGACGACAGAAAACCCTCGTACGTTCCCGAAAGAGCAGGTTGCCGTGGCCAGCAAGAGCACCGACGTCCGTCCCAAGATCACGATGGCGTGCGTGGACTGCAAGGACCGCAACTACATCACGAAGAAGAACCGTCGGAACAACCCCGACCGTCTCGCGATGAACAAGTTCTGCCCGAAGTGCGGCAAGCACACGGAGCACCGCGAGACCCGCTGAGCCCAGCGCTCGACGTCCACGCTCCCTCGGCCACCGGCCGGGGGAGCGTCGTCGTTCCCGGGTTCGACCAACGCGCCGGGACGCCCCGAGCCGCTGACGCCGCCGCTCGATAGGGTGCCCGTATGCCGGTGAACGCAGACTTCCAGGGCCGTGCCTATCCGCCCACCGAGACCTACCGGGTCAGTGCCGCCAAGATCCGCGAGTTCGCCGAAGCCGTCGGCTCGGCCGACCCGGTCCACGTCGACGCCGAGGTCGCCCGCGCCCGCGGCTACGCCGACGTCATCGCGCCGCCGACCTTCGCCGTGCTCATCGCCCAGCAGTGCGACGCCCAGCTGATCCGCGACCCCGAGGCCGGCATCGACTTCTCCCGGGTGGTCCACGGCGAGCAGCGCTTCACCCACCACCGCCCGCTCACGGCCGGCGACGCGATCGTCGGCACCCTGCACGTCGACGCGGTGCGCGAGGCCGGTGGCCACGCCATGGTCACCACCCGCACCGAGCTCGCCACCGAGGCGGGCGAGGCGGTCTGCACCGCGACGTCGACCATCGTCATCCGAGGAGGCGAGTGATGAGCACCCGGCCCACTCCTGTCCGCGCGTTCGCCGACGTCGCCGTCGGCGACACGCTGCCGCCGCTGACCGTGCACGTCGACCGCCCCCGCCTCGTCCAGTACGCCGGGGCGTCCCTGGACCGCAACCGGATCCACTGGGACGAGCCGTTCGCGAAGAAGGTCGGCCTGCCCGACGTCATCGCCCACGGCATGTTCACGATGGGCTCGGCCGTCACGCTCGTCACCGACTGGGTGGGCGACGCCGGCCGCGTCGTCGAGTACGGCGTGCGCTTCACCCGACCCGTCGTGGTGCCCTACGAGACGGGCGCCGACATCGAGGTCTCCGGCGTGGTCAAGAAGGCCGACCCCGAGACGAGGCAGGTCACGGTCGAGCTGACCGCCACCGCGGCCGGCGAGAAGGTCCTGGGCCGCGCCCTGGCCGTCGCCCGGCTCGACTGAACGGTCGGGTCCACCGCGTGCGCGAAGACCATGGGGTCCCGCTCTCGACGCTGACGACGATGCGCGTCGGCGGCCCGGCAGCCCGGCTCGTCACCGTCGAGACCACCGACGAGCTCGTCGACGCCGTCCGCGAGGTCGACGACGCCGACGAGCCGCTGCTCGTGCTGTCGGGCGGCTCGAACCTCGTCGTGTCCGACGACGGCTTCCCCGGCACGGTCGTGCACGTCGCGACGAGCGGCGTCACACGCGAGTCGGCCGACGCCTGCGGCGGCGCCCTGGTGCGGGTCGCGGCCGGCGAGGTGTGGGACGACGTCGTCGAGCGGGCCGTGTCGGAGGGCTGGGCGGGCGTCGAGGCCCTCAGCGGCATCCCCGGCCGCACCGGTGCCACCCCCATCCAGAACGTCGGCGCCTACGGCCAGGACGTCTCGCAGACCGTCGCGCAGGTGCGCACGTGGGACCGCAGGGAGCAGACCGTCCGCACCTTCATGAACGCGGACTGCGCGTTCACCTACCGTCACTCGCTCTTCAAGGGCAACGCCCGCTACGTCGTCCTCGACGTGCTCTTCCAGTTCGAGCTGGCCGACCTCAGCCGCCCGGTCGCGTATGCGGCCCTGGCGAAGGGCCTCGACGTCCCGCTGGGCACGCGGGTCCCCCTCGAGGACGCCCGGGAGGCCGTGCTGCAGCAGCGCCGGTCGCGCGGGATGGTGCTCGACGACTCCGACCCCGACACGTGGTCGTGCGGGTCGTTCTTCACCAACCCGATCCTCGGCCGACACCAGTTCGACGACCTCGTCGAGCGGGTGGGGGAGCGGCTCGGGTGGGACGGGCCGACGCCTCCGCGGTTCGCCGAGCCCGACGGTCGGGTCAAGACGAGCGCCGCCTGGCTCATCGAGCACGCGGGCTTCGGCAAGGGGTTCGGCCTGCCCGCCCCGGCGGCCCTGTCGACCAAGCACACCCTCGCGGTCACCAACCGCGGCGGTGCGAGCGCAGGCGACGTGCTGGCGCTCGCCCGTCAGGTGCGCGACGGCGTCCGCGCCGCCTTCGGCGTCACGCTCGTGAACGAGCCGGTGCTGCTCGGCGAGACCCTCTGAGTCGGCCGCAGCGCCGCAACCCGAAAGGCCCCGGGTCCCAGAGGGGCCGGAGCCTTCCCCTCGACGAGGGTCGCGCGGGCTACTTCGTCAGGACGACGCCGAAGGTCTTCGCCGGCAGCTTCTTGCCGGTCGTGCTGACCTGGTAGGCCGGGCGGTTGAACCCGAGACGAAGGGCGCTCGTCGTGCCGCGGTCGACCTTGAAGAACACCCAGCCGGCGCTCGTCTGCGAGCGCTTGGCCGGCTTGAGCACCGTGGCGCCCCACCGCTTGGTGAACTCGGAGGTGGGCACGACGGTCTGGGCGGGGTTCGTCGCCACCAGAGAGAGCATGGAGGGGTCGATCGAGGCGGAGTAGCGGGTGCCCGCCTTCAAGGTCACCCACACACCGACGATCTCGAACTGGCGGGCCCCGACCGGCTGGCCGGAGGGCCACGAGAGGTTGCGCACGATGCGCCGGGCCGTGATCGTGTGCCCGAGCTCGGGGTCCTTGAGCGTGGACGTGATCGCCTTCGTCACCATCTTGTCGACGGGGGCCTGCGCGCTGGTCGTGCTGGGGCTGGGCGTCGCCGTCGTCGCCTCAGACGTCTCCGCCGGGCTCGTGGAGGCCGTGCTGGCCGCCGCCGGCGCGGTCGGGTCGGCAGTCACCGGGGACTCGCCGCTGCAGGCCGCCAGCGCGACGACAGGGGCGACGAGGCCGACGACGGCGAGGCGTCGGATGCGGGCACCGGAGGCGGTCGATGGGCGGGCGAGGGCTGCGGCAGAAGTCTTCATCTCGCGAACAGCATGACCGGGCGCACCGACCCTGAGCAAACTCGGTGCACGGGCGTGGACGGTGGGCCACCGCGACGCGTGGGGCGTTTTGTCCGGGTGTGCCCGGGTCGTCGGTGTGGCCCGAGTCACGCGGGACGTAGCGGTGCGACCGGCTCGGGGGGGCGCCCCCGGTCGCCCGCGCCGGGCTTCGCGAGCCCGGACCCGGGGCCGGCGAGCCACTCGTCCACCCCGGCGAGCGCGGCCGCGCGCAGCCGCCGCGGCATCCGGCTCCCCTCGAGGGAGCTGCGCGCCAGCCGGGCCAGGCCCTCGTCGTCGAAACCGAGGTCACGGGCGGCGGCATACTGTGCCGCCAGGCGGGACCCGAACAGCAGGGGGTCGTCGGCGCCGAGCGCGACGGGGATCCCGGAGTCGACGATGCGGCGCAGGGGCACCTCGGCGGGGTCGGAGTAGACGCCGAGGGCGACGTTGCTGCCGGGGCACACCTCCAGCGTGACACCGGCCTCCGCGACTGCGTCGAGCACCTGCGGGTCCTCCACGCTGCGCACACCGTGGCCGATGCGGTCGGGGTGGAGGTGCTCGAGCGTCTCCATCACCGACTGGGCGCCGAGCAGCTCGCCGCCGTGGGGCACGAGGGCCAGCCCGGCCCGCCGGGCGATGGCGAAGGCCGGGGCGAAGTCGGCCACGAGCCCGCGCCGCTCGTCGTTGGAGAGGCCGAACCCGACGACGTCACCGGGCTCGTCCCCGGCGTGGTGGGCGGCCAGCCTCGCGAGCGTGCGCGCCTCCAAGGGGTGCCGCATGCGGCTCGCGGCCACGACGACACCGACCCCGATGCGCCCGTCCGCCGACACCGCCCTGGCCTCGTCGAGGACGATCTCCAGGGCGGGCGTGATGCCGCCGACGAACGGCGCGTACGACGTCGGGTCGACCTGGATCTCGAGCCAGCGCGACCCTTCGGTCGCGTCGTCCTGCGCCGCCTCGCGCACGATGCGGCGCATGTCGGCCTCACTGCGCACGCACGAGCGGGCGGCGTCGTAGAGCCGCTGGAACCGGAACCAGCCCCGCTCGTCGGTGGCCCGCGCGAGCCTGGGAGGCCACCCGGTCACGAGCGCGTCGGGCAGCCGGATGCCGTGGCCCGCTGCGAGGTCACGCACCGTGTCGATGCGCATCGAGCCGGTGAAGTGCAGGTGCAGGTGGGCCTTGGGGAGGTCCTCCACCGCACGCGTCATGCGGGCCAGTGTGTCACCCGACGTCCAGGTCATCCGGGTCGCCTCCGCCGGCCACGCGGCCCAGGGGCGGGGGGCGGACGTCAGGCCCTCGTCGGCCTCGTCGGCCTCGTCAGCCCTCTTCGGGCTCGTCGGCGATCTCGTCGACGACGTGCATCGCTGCCTCCTCGGCCGACGCGCCGGCGCCGTCGACGCCGACGTCGCTGGCCCACGCCTGCTTCTCGTCGTCCTCGTGCGCGCCCTCGTCGTCGGCGACGAGGCGGCCGGCACGGGCGTCGCCCACCTCGTTGTCGCCGAGCCAGTCGTCCTCGGCGTCGATCGAGTCGGGGTCGTCGCCGCCGATCCGGTCGCCGTCGAGGCCGCTCTCGTTGTCGGGTCGACCGTAGGCGGAGCCCGGGTCGGGCTCCTCCTGCAGGATGCGCTCGTCGATCGTCTCGTCGATCGACTCCTCGTAGGCCGTCGTGCCGTGCGCGTTGACGCCCTGCGGCCGGTCGTTGGGGGAGTATCCGCGGTCGAGGACGTCGTCGAGCTCACCGTCCTCGAGGGTGTCCTCGGGCTGGAGCTGGTCCTCGTCGTCGACGCTGTAGGTGGTGAGGTCGTCGTCGATGTTCTCGTTGGGCTCGATCTGGCTCATCGGGAGGCTCCTTCGCTGGCGGGCTCGGTGGTCGACGCGTCGGCGACGTCGGCGTCGCCCCCGTCCCCTACCCCGGCGGAGCGGTCAGCGGTCACCTTCTCGGCGGCCGCGAGGGCGACGCACGTCGCGACGCCCGCCATGGCCGTGCGCACCTCGTCGAGCACCGGGAACGTCGGCGCGAGGCGGATGTTGCGGTCGCGCGGGTCGTGCCCGTGCGGGAAGGACGCGCCGGCCGGCGTGAGCGCGATGCCGGCCTCCTTGGCCAGGGCCACGACGCGCGAGGCGGTGCCGTCGAGCACGTCCAGGTTGACGAAGTAGCCACCCGTGGGGTGGCTCCACTCGGCGACCTCGAGCCCGTCGAGCCCCTCGGTGAGAGCCTCGTCGACGGCCGCGAACTTCGGCGCGATGATGTCGCGGTGCCCGCGCATGTGCGCCCGCACGCCCTCGGCGTCCTTGAAGAACTCGACGTGCCTCAGGTGGTTGACCTTGTCGGGCCCGATCGAGCTCATCGACAGGTGCTTGAGGTACCACTTCACGTTGGCCTCGCTGGCCGCGAGCACGGCGACGCCCGCGCCGGCGAAGGTGATCTTCGACGTCGAGGCGAACATGATCGGGCGGTTGGGGTGGCCGCTCGCCGCGGCGAGCGTGAGGATGTCGGCGCTCTTGGCCTCGACCTCGGTGAGGTGGTGGAAGGCGTACGCGTTGTCCCAGAAGATCGTGAAGTCGGGCGCGGCGGTGGGCATCGCCGCGAGACGGGCCGCGATCTCCTGCGAGACGACGGCACCCGACGGGTTGGCGTAGGTCGGGACGATCCAGATGCCCTTGATGCTCGGGTCGTCCTTGACGAGCGCCTCGACCGCGGCGATGTCGGGGCCGTCGTCGTGCATGTCGACGGTGACCATCTCGATGCCGAACGCCGCGAGCATCGAGAAGTGCCGGTCGTAGCCGGGCACCGGGCAGACGAACCGGACCGTGTCCTCCTGCGACCACGGCCGCGGGGAGTCGACGCCGCCGAAGAGCAGGAAGTCGACGATGGTGGAGTACATCATCGTGAGGCTGGAGTTGCCGCCCGCGACGACCTGCGACGGCTCGACCCAGAGCAGCTCGGCGAACATCTCGCGCAGCTCGGCGAGGCCCTCGAGGCCTCCGTAGTTGCGCACGTCGACGCCGGCGCGGTCCTTGGTCGTCGACGGCAGCGCGAGCAGCGCGTCCGAGAGGTCGAGCTGCGCTGCCGAGGGCTTGCCGCGCGTCAGGTCGAGCTTGAGCCCGCGCGCCCTCAGGGCCGCATAGGCTTCACGCTGCTCGGCGAGGAAGCCGGCCAGGTCGTCGTCGGACAGGGACGCGAGGGCGGTGTGCGGGTTCGTCACCCTCCCGATCCTGCCACTCGCGTGTGCTGCCGAGCAGCCCGGTCCGTATGCCGGGTGGTGCCGCGGACGGGGGGCCTGCCACGCGGACGGTGGCCGGCTGTCACTCGGTTCGCTTTGCGGTCCGATCGTCCCGTATGATCGACCCTCGGACGGCTTCGCTGGCCATGCTGACGCATGCCGTCCCGCCGCGACCACCCCACGGTCTCGGCGAAGGGCAATAGCTCAATTGGTAGAGCACTGGTCTCCAAAACCAGCGGTTGGGGGTTCGAGTCCCTCTTGCCCTGCGCATCCCAGTGATGTGGTCGTCGTGCAAGGCGGCACGCGGCTCCGGCCTCGGCGTGGACACCCCACGGCCCGGGCGCTGTCGCGGGCCAGTACCCAGGCAGAAAGAAGGAATCGTGACGGAGACGAGCGCCAAGCGCGGGTCCGGCCGGGCTGACAAGGCCCGTGGCGGCAACCCCGTGTCGCGGTTCCTCGGCGCGATCAGTCTCTTCGTCCGCCAGATCCTCGACGAGCTGCGCAAGGTCGTGCGGCCGACGGGCCCCGAGCTCGTGCGCTACACCACCGTGGTGGTCGTGTTCGTCGTGATCATGATGGCTCTCGTGTCGGGGCTCGACTTCGGTCTGAGCAAGCTGATCTCGTGGGCCCTCACCGGCGCGACGATCTGACGCACGGGCGTCTCGCCCGCGCCCCGGGATGTCACCGCCAGCCGCCACCGGCTGGTCCACGAGCAAGGAAGTAGGTCAGAGCGTGTCCGAGCAGTTCGCCCACGAGGGCGCCCCGAACGGCGAGAGCACCGGGACTGACGTCGTCGACCCCGCGGTTGAGTCCGACGAGCTCTCGGCCTCCGACGCCACCCCGGGTGCTGAGGACGCCGACGCCACCGAGGCCACCGACGAGCCCGGCGAGCCCGCCGAGCCCGCCGAGGGCGCCGCGGACCAGGCAGACGAGACCGACGACGCCGACGAGGTCTCCGGTGATGACGCCGCCGAGGACGACGCGCCTGCTGCCACCGGCAGCGGCGACCCGGTCGCGGACTTCAAGGCCGACCTGCGCAGCCGCTTCGGCGACTGGTTCGTCATCCACTCCTACGCCGGCTACGAGAACCGCGTGAAGGCGAACCTCGAGACGCGCATCCAGACCCTCAACATGGAGGACTTCATCTTCGAGATCGAGGTCCCCATGGAGGAGGTCACCGAGATCAAGAACGGCCAGAAGAAGCAGGTCCGCCGGGTCCGGATGCCCGGGTACGTCCTCGTGCGCATGGACCTCACCGACGAGAGCTGGGGCGCCGTGCGCCACACGCCGGGTGTGACCGGCTTCGTCGGCAACGCGCACCAGCCGGTGCCGCTGTCGATCGACGAGGTCTTCACGATGCTCGCCCCGACGTTCGAGGCCGCCGGCGCGGCCGACGGCACCGGTGCTGCCGCGAAGTCCAGCGCCCCCAAGGACGTCCGCGTCATCGACTTCGAGGTCGGCGAGTCCGTCACCGTCATGGAGGGGCCGTTCGAGACCCTTCCCGCCACGATCTCCGAGATCAACACCGACACGCAGAAGCTCAAGGTGCTCGTCTCGATCTTCGGCCGGGAGACCCCGGTCGAGCTCTCCTTCGCCCAGGTCGCCAAGATCTGAGCAGGGTCCCACCACGTTCGGTGCGGCATCCCGCACCGGCATGCAACCGGGTCATCGCCCACGGCGTCGGTCCACAACGAAGAAGGTAGGCAACCATGCCCCCCAAGAAGAAGGTCTCCGGCTTCATCAAGCTGCAGATCCAGGCCGGTCAGGCCACCCCCGCCCCGCCCGTCGGCCCGGCCCTCGGTCAGCACGGCGTCAACATCATGGAGTTCGTCAAGGCGTACAACGCCGCGACGGAGTCCCAGCGCGGCAACGTCATCCCGGTCGAGATCACGGTCTACGAGGACCGCTCGTTCACCTTCGTGACGAAGACCCCGCCGGCTGCCGAGCTGATCAAGAAGGCTGCGGGCGTCGCCAAGGGTTCCGGTGAGCCGCACAAGACCAAGGTCGCCAGGCTCTCGCGTGACCAGGTCCTCGAGATCGCCCGCCAGAAGATGGAAGACCTCAACGCCAACGACGAGGAGATGGCGGCGCGCATCATCGCCGGCACCGCTCGTTCGATGGGCATCGACACCGAGCTCTGAGCCCAGAGCCAGGCGTCACCCCGGCCGCACGGCATACGGACCGTATGCCGTCGGCCACGTGGGAGGACCAGCGCTGGTCCGCACCACGACTCCACGAAGAACACACAAGGAGCAGTTCCATGAAGCGCAGCAAGAACTACCGCGCAGCCGCCGAGCTCATCACGCCCGGCAAGGTCTACGCCCCGCTCGAGGCCGTCCGCGTCGCGAAGCAGACCGCCAAGGCCAAGTACGACGAGACCGTCGAGGTCGCCATGCGCCTCGGCGTCGACCCCCGCAAGGCCGACCAGGCCGTCCGCGGCACGGTCAACCTGCCGCACGGCACCGGCAAGACCGCCCGCGTGCTCGTCTTCGCGAACGGTGACAAGGCCGAGGCCGCCCGCGAGGCCGGCGCCGACCACGTCGGCTCCGACGACCTTCTCGAGAAGGTCCAGGGCGGCTGGCTCGACTTCGACGCCGTGGTCGCCACCCCCGACCTCATGGGCAAGGTCGGTCGTCTCGGCAAGGTGCTCGGCCCGCGTGGCCTCATGCCGAACCCGAAGACCGGCACCGTGACGATGGACGTCGCCAAGGCCGTCGCCGACATCAAGGGCGGCAAGATCGAGTTCCGCGTCGACAAGCACGCGAACCTCCACTTCATCATCGGCAAGGCGTCCTTCGACGAGGCCAAGCTCGTCGAGAACTACGCCGCCGCCCTCGAGGAGATCCTGCGTCTCAAGCCGTCCAGCTCCAAGGGCCGCTACATCGAGAAGGCCACCGTCTCCACGACGATGGGCCCGGGCATCCCGCTCGACTTCTCCAAGACGCGCAACCTCCTCGCGGAGGAGGACCAGGCCTGACCGCCTGACCCACGCAGTCGAGAGCCCGTCACCCCTTGGGGTGGCGGGCTCTCGCCGTTCCAGTGGCGGACTCGCGACGCCGGCAGTCGCTCGCCCTCTCCGATCGAGAGACACTCCGTCATGTCGGATCGGGAAGGTGCCTCGGCGCGAACTGCGGCGTTTGCGCGGGTACGGTCGAAAGATGAGTCGTCACAGCGAACGCACCACGACACGTTCCCGATGGGTCCTCGGCGCACTCGTCGTCGGGCTCCCTCTCTCCCTGCTCCCCGCCACGGCCGGAGCCCAGCCGACCGCGTCGCCGTCCGCAGCACCGGCGCCGCAGCGCGACCACAGCCGGCACGGCAACCCGACGCCGCTGCCCAAGGCACCGGTCATGGTCGGCTCCGGCGGGGCCGTCAGCTCGGTCGACCGCGACGCCTCGCAGGTCGGCATCGACGTGCTGGGCCGCGGCGGCAACGCTGCCGATGCCGCGGTCGCGACCGCCGCGGCCCTCGGCGTCACCGAGCCCTACAGCGCCGGCATCGGCGGTGGCGGCTTCCTCGTCTACTACGACGCCCGCAGCAAGAAGGTCTCGACCATCGACGGTCGCGAGACGGCTCCGGCGACGTTCGACGAGAAGACCTTCACCGACCCGGCGACGGGCAAGGCACTGGACTTCAACGCAGTGGTGAACTCGGGTCTGTCCGTGGGCGTGCCCGGCACGCCCGCGCTGTGGGCCAAGGCCCTGCGCGACCACGGCACCCTCTCGTTCAACGCCGCGCTCAAGCCGGCCGAACGGCTCGCGGCGAACGGCTTCGTCGTCGACCAGACCTTCCACGACCAGACCGCCCAGAACGCTGCGCGCTTCTCGAAGTTCCCGGAGACCGCGCGGGTCTTCCTGCGTGACGGGAAGGCCCCTGAGGTGGGCTCACGGTTCACCAACCCCGACATGGCCGGCGCCTACCGCACGCTGCGCACCCAAGGCGCCGACGTGCTCTACCGCGGTCGCCTCGGCGAGGCCATCGTCCGCGAGTCCAACGCGCCGCACACCGCCCCGGGCGTGTCCGTCATGGGCGGCCAGATGACGACGCGCGACCTCGCCGCCTACCGGGCGCTGACGAAGGCCCCGATCCACTCGCGGTACAAGGGCCTCGACGTCTACGGGATGCCGGTTCCGAGCTCGGGTGGCATCGCCGTCGCCGAGATCCTCAACCTCATGACGGCCTACGAGCAGCGCACGGGCATGGCGACGGGCGCCGTCGACGAGGTCCAGTACCTCCACCGCTTCTCCGAGGCGTCAGCGACGGCCTTCGCCGACCGCAACCGCTACGTGGGCGACGTTCCCGACGTCCCGGTTCGCGAGCTGACGAGCCGCGGTTTCGCCGGCGAGCGCTCCTGCCTCTTCGACCCGGCCACCGCACACGCGCGGCCGATCCCGTTCGGCTCACCCGACGGCTCCTACACCTCGTGCGCCCCGGGCTCCACCGCACAGAAGGAGCCGTACGAGGGCCAGTCGACGACCCACCTCACCGCGACCGACCGGTGGGGCAACGTGGCGTCCTACACCCTGACCATCGAGCAGACCGGCGGTTCGGGCATCACGGTGCCGGGCTACGGCTTCCTGCTCAACAACGAGCTGACCGACTTCAACTTCACGCCGCTCACTCCGGGTGTGCCCGACCCCAACCTGCCGGGCCCGGGCAAGCGTCCCCGCTCGTCGATGAGCCCGACCATCCTGCTGCAGGACGGCAAGCCGTTCCTCGCGGTCGGCTCGCCGGGGGGCGCCACCATCATCACGTCGGTGTCGCAGACGATCCTCGGCTACCTCGACCGCGACCTGCCGCTGGTCGAGGCCATCGCGGCGCCTCGCCTCAGCTCACGCAACGGCGGCTCCGAGGGCGCCGAGCCGGCGATCCTCGACGGCCCCACCGGCGCAGCCCTGACGGCCATGGGCCACAAGCTCGCGCCGGGCGGCACGCCGAACGAGATCGGTGCGGTCACGGCGATCCGCAGCCTGGGCGGCGGCGTGTTCGAGGCGGCCGCCGAGACGGTCCGGCGCGGCGGCGGCTCGGCGATGGTCGTCCACCCTCGCTGAGTCACCGGACCTGACGACGACCGAGGCCGCTCCCTCCCGGAGCGGCCTCGGTCGTGTCGTCACCGGACGTCCCTGGG
The DNA here is from genome assembly GCF_042676085.1 of Terrabacter terrigena. Lineage (NCBI taxonomy): Bacteria > Bacillati > Actinomycetota > Actinomycetes > Micrococcales > Intrasporangiaceae > Terrabacter > Terrabacter terrigena. Next base: position 717,358 of record NZ_JBHTKH010000001.1, on the reverse strand, counting down.
CTGGAAGAAAGCCTCCGAAAAGGACATATCAGGGCCTTCGTCCCATAACGTGCCGCTCCTGCAGGTCGTTGTCCACGTACATCGGTCAGGGGATCGATGGCAGGGCATCGATGACAGGAGTACGCAAGATGAACAGGAAACTCACGGCGATCCTCGTCGGGGCGGCCATCTCGGGGATGGCCGCGCCGCTCACCGCGACACCGGCGACAGCGGCCTCGCCTCTGCTGGGAGCCTCGGCGTCCGCATACGGCAGCTACGTCGTCGTCGGGGGCGTCGTCCGCTCCGGTCCGACGGCTCTCGCCGGGATCAGCTGCACCACGTCGTTCGGCAAGTCTGCGGTCGCGTCCTCCGCCGCAGGCGACGTCCCGGCCGGCTCCGTGGGCGCGACCAGGACCAGTGCGACGACGTCGACGACCACGACCGGTCACTCGAGCCGGGGGTCGTCCACGACCTCGGGCGTGAACCTGCTCAAGGGTCTCGTGCACGCCGACAACGTGACCTCGACGAGCGCCGCCACGCGCAGTGTCGCGGGGGCGCTGGCCGGCTCGAACCAGTCCCAGTTCCTCGGGCTCAAGGTCGGCGGCCGCTCCCTCAACAGCGTGCCGGCACCGAACTCGGCAGTCACCCTGCGCACGTCGAGCGGGGCCGCGTTCGCGACCGTCTACCTCAACCAGCAGACCAAGTCGGTGGTCGGCAACGAGCTACGGGTCGCCACCACCGCCCTTCGGGTCGTCATCACCGGGTCGAACCCGCTCGGCCTGCCCGTCGGCTCTCGCATGGACGTCGGCGTCTCCCGTGCGACGCTCACCGGACCCGTGAGCGGGCTCGTCGGCGGGTTCGGGTACGCCACCTCTGCCAGCCATCCCGACGGCTCCGCGTCATCGAGTCGGACGGCGCTTGCCGGGGTGCCGTGCACCGGCGGCTCGGGTCAGGCGACGCTCGCGTCGGCCACCGTCCCCACCCTGGTGGCGACCGGCACGGCGACCACCGACGTGCTCTCCAAGGTCACCTCGACCCTGCGCAGCTCGTGGGCGAGGAACACCATCAACGCGCCACGAGTCCTCGGTGGCCTGATCAGCGTCGACTCGGTCGTCGCCGAGACCTCGGCCCGGCAGTCCAGCCCCGGCGCCGTCCCGGTCCTTGCCGATGCGTCCCGCTTCGTGGGGCTGCGCATCCCCGGCCTCCCGGCCATCTCCTCGTCGGTCCGGCCCAACACCGTGGTCACCGTCCCCGGGGTCGGCAAGGTGACGCTGCACAAGGTGGTGCGGACGTCGAAGTCCATCGAGGTGGTCATGATCGAGATCGTCACCGACCGCGTGCGGGGCAACCTCCCGACAGGCTCGGTGGTGCGCATCGGCTCATCCGTGACGTCGCTCCTCTGACCCCACGCCTCGAGCACGACCGGGCAGGCTGGTCGCGACGCCCGTCGCGACCAGCCGCCCGGCGGGCTGGTCGCGGGGGCTGGTCCCTCGCGCCGAGGGCGCTCAGGCGGGCTTGGGCGTGGGCCACGGCCAGGCGGTGCAGCCCTTGAGGCCGTAGGTCTGCTGCATCATCACGGGCGCCACCTTGCCCGTGCCGCCGCAGTACGCGTGGGCGTGGCCGATGCCGTGGCCGACCTCGTGGTTGACGAGGTAGGTGCGATAGCCGTCGACGTCGCTGCCGTATGCCGCAGCGCCGAGCACCCAACGTCGGAGGTTGAGCACGACACGCCCGGTGTTGTGGCAGCTCACCTGACCGCGGGTCTGGAGCGGTGCGCACAGCCTGTCGGTGGTGGTCGGGCTCGCGAGAGTGATCCGCAGGTCGACCTCGGCTCCCTTGGCGGCGGCGGCCGGCGGGACGTTGACGAACCGCACGCCGTCCTTGGCCTGCCAGCCGCGGGGGTCGGTGAGCACGGTGCCGACCACCGTGGCCAGCTGCTCGCCGGACACGTCGAGGCCGCCCTCGAGCTCGACCGTGTAGCGCACGGTGCGTCCGCTCGCCGGGGTCGGCCGGAGGGCCTTGGCCGGCATCGTGACGACGGAGAACCGCCCGGTTCCGGACTCGATGACGGCACCCTTCGCGTCCTTGCCGTCGTTCGCGGCGCCGGCGCTGCCGCCCGGGCCGCCCTTCGTCGCCGCGCCGGTCGTGCTGGTCGGGTCGGCAGCGGCGGCTGCACCAGGGGAGTCGACCTGTGACTCGGGCACCCGCTCGACCTGGTCGACGGCCACGGCCGGAGCCATGCCGGCCGTGAACCCGACCCGCTCGATCCTGAAGAGTCCGGACTGGGCCACCGGCTCTCGCGCCCCGGCGCCGGTCACCGACCAGACGTCGGCGGCGACGCAGAGCACGACGGCCAGACCGGCCCACGAGCGTCGACGGCGGATGGCCTGCCGATGCCCGAAGGTCGGGCCGCGCTCCACGCTGCCTCGCATACGGGCCACGCTAGGTCACCTACCCGCGCAAAGCGAGCAGCGCACCCGTGACGCGCGGGCGGCGGGGCGGCCCGGCCCGATTTGGTCGGGGAGGGGGACTGCCCGTACTCTGGTGCACGACCAATGACCGCCGGTTGGAGGCGTGGGCAACCACGATCTCCCGAAGGTCCCGCACGATGCGGGCAGCCAGCGCAGGACACTCAGCCTCACGGCATACGTCGAGTATGCCGCCCCGAGCCCCGAGCGCCCTGCGCCGGGGCTCTTCTCGTGCAGGCCCTCCGGGGCCCCTTCGCCGGCGGCACCACGCAAGGGAAGGAGGCCCAGATGGCGAACGCCGAGAAGAGCGCAGCCATTGCCGAGATCACGGACAAGTTCCGTGAGTCCGGTGCGGCCGTTCTCACCGAGTACCGCGGCCTGACCGTGAAGCAGCTCTCGCAGCTGCGCAACTCGATCCGAGAGCACGCCACCTACGCCGTGGTCAAGAACACGCTCACGGAGCTCGCCGCGAAGGAGGCCGGTATCTCGGCCTTCGACGGCCACCTCCAGGGCCCGTCGGCCATCGCCTTCATCACCGGTGACCCGGTCGAGGCGGCCAAGGGTCTGCGTGACTTCGCCAAGGCACACCCCCTCCTCGTGATCAAGGCTGGCGTCCTCGACGGCAAGACCTTGTCCCCCGAGGAGATCACGAAGCTCGCGGACCTCGAGTCCCGCGAGGTTCTCCTGGCCAAGCTTGCGGGCGCCATGAAGGGCTCCCTCAACAAGGCCGCCTACCTCTTCGTCGCTCCTCTGTCGCAGACGGCCCGCGTGGTCGACGCCCTGCGCCAGAAGGTCGAGGCGCAGGGTCCCGCCACGCCGGCTGCCGCCGACGAGGCTCCCGCCACGGAGGCTCCGGCCGCCGAGGCAACCACCGACGTCGCCGAGGGTGGCGACGAGAGCTGACTGCGCGCCTGCGCACCAGCTCGCTTCAACAACACGCCACTCACGGCAATATCTAGGAAGGAAGCCACCATGGCGAAGCTCAGCACCGACGAGCTCCTTGACGCTTTCAAGGAGATGACCCTCATCGAGCTCTCGGAGTTCGTGAAGCAGTTCGAGGAGACCTTCGAGGTCACCGCTGCTGCCCCCGTTGCCGCCGCCCCCGCGGCTGCCGGTGGCGGCGCTGCCGCTGTCGAGGAGGAGGAGAAGGACTCGTTCGACGTCGTTCTCACTGCCGCTGGCGACAAGAAGATCCAGGTCATCAAGGAGGTCCGCGCGCTCACGAGCCTCGGCCTCAAGGAAGCCAAGGACCTCGTCGACGGCGCCCCCAAGCCCGTTCTCGAGGGTGTCGACAAGGCTGCGGCCGAGAAGGCCAAGGAGCAGCTCGAGGGCGCCGGCGCCTCCGTCGAGCTCAAGTGATCTGACCCGGCACTGCCGGGATCACTGCTCCACCGCGAAGGCGGGTCCGACCACTCGGTCGGACCCGCCTTCCGCATGTCGGCAGCCTGTCGCCGATCACCTCGACGCGCGCCGGCCCCACCTGTCAGCTGGCGTGGGCCAGGGCGTCCTTGAGAGCCGCGAGCACGAGGGCGACCCGGTCGGGGCGGGCGTTGTGGCCCATGAGGCCGATGCGCCAGACCGTCGAGGCGAACTCGCCCACGCCCGCGCCGATCTCGATGTCGTGCCTCTCGAGCAGGTAGCCGCGCACTGCTGCCGAGTCGACGCCGTCGGGCACCCGGACCGTCGTCAGCTCGGGCAGGCGCGACCCCTCTTGGGCGAAGAGCTCGAGCCCCATCTCCTCGAGGCCGTCCTGCAGCAGGCGACCGGCCTCGGCGTGGCGGTCCCAGACCTTCTCGAGGCCCTCGTCGGCGATGCGCCGCAGCCCGGCGTGGAGGCTCACGACCATCGCTGTCGGCGCGGTGTGGTGGTAGGTGCGCTTGCCCGCACCGGAGGCCTCGCCGACGTAGCCGCCGAGCAGCCCGAGGTCGAGGTACCACGACGACGGCTTCTCGACCCGGCGCCCGAAGGCGCGGTCGCTGATGGTGAAGGGGGCGAGACCGGGAGCGACGCCGAGGCACTTCTGGGTGCCCGCGTAGCCGATGTCGATGCCCCAGTCGTCGGCGCGCAGCTCGATGCCGCCGATGCTCGTGACGGCGTCGACGAGCAGCAGGGCGTCGCCCTTGACCGCGCCGAGAGCGGCGATGTCGGACCGGACGCCGGTGGAGGTCTCGGCGTGCACGGCGGCGATGATCTTCGGCGACGGGTGGGCGGCGGCCACGCGCTCGGCGTCGACCGGGGTGCCCCAGGCATGGTCGACCCGGACGACCTCGGCGCCGTGGCGGCCGGCGACGTCGACCATGCGCTCGCCGAAGAGACCGTTGACGGCGACAACGACGACGTCACCGGGGGAGACGGTGTTGACGAAGGCGGCCTCCATGCCGGCCGACCCCGTGGCAGAGAGCGGGAGCGTACGCCGGTTGGCCGTGCCCCAGACGTACCTGAGCAGGTCACAGGTCTCGTCCATGACGGCGAGGAAGTCAGGGTCGAGGTGGCCCAGCAGGGGCGCGGCGAGCGCGAGCGTGGCCTCCGGGTAGGGGTTGCAGGGCCCGGGACCGAAGAGGTGGCGCTCGGCGACGGGACGTGACGAGGTGGTGGGGGGTGTGGTCGTCATCAGAATGCGGCTCCGGGGTTGAGGATGCCCTGCGGGTCGAGGGCGTTCTTGATGCGGTGGGTGAGGGCCATGACGTCCGGGCCCAGCTGCTCTGGGAGGGCGGCGCGCTTGAGGCGGCCGACCCCGTGCTCTCCGGTGATCGTGCCGCCGAGGCTGATCGCGAGGCTCATCACCTCGGAGAACGCCTGTGCCGCACGCGCTTTGGCGTCCGGGTCTCCCGGCGGGTGGACGACGACCGGGTGCGTGTTTCCGTCGCCCGCGTGGGCGACCACCGGGATCTCGACCTCGCGGTGCCGTGCGATCGCCGCTATGCCGGTGAGCAGCTCGGGCAGCCGCGGCACGGGCACACCGACGTCCTCGAGCATGATCGCGCCGCGCCGCTCGATGGCGATGATCGCCGACCGTCGGGCGGCCACGAACATCTCGCCCTCCTCTGCGTCGGTCGTCGTGAAGCACTCACGGGCACCGCCGGCGGAGCAGACGCGCTCCATCTCGGCGATCTCCTCGCCACGGGCGCCCCCCGGGGCGTCGGACTGCGCGAGCAGCATGGCCCCGGCCGTGCGGTCGAGCCCCATGCTGCGGTGGTCCTCGACGGCGTTGATCGAGGCCTGGTCCATGAGCTCCATCATCGAGGCGCGCATCCGGTTGCCGATCGCGACGACCACCCGGGCGGCTGCCTCGACGTCGTCGAAGGTCGCCACGAGCGTCGCCGGTGGCGTCTGGGCCGGCACGAGCCGCAGCGTCGCGCGGGTCACGATGCCCAGGGTGCCCTCGCTGCCGACGAAGAGCTTGACGAGCGAGAGACCGGCGCTGTCCTTGACGCGCTGGCCGCCGAGGCGCACGAGCGTGCCGTCGGCGAGCACGACGTCGAGGCCGAGCACGTAGTCCATGGTGACCCCGTACTTCACGCAGCACAGGCCGCCCGCGTTGGTGGCGACGTTGCCGCCGATGGAGCAGATCTCGAAGGACGACGGGTCGGGCGGGTACCAGAGGCCGTGCTGGGCAGCCGCGCGTTTGACCTCGGCGTTGAGGGCGCCGGGCTCGACGACGGCCGTCCGGGTCGTGGGGTCTATCTCGAGCGCCCGCATGCGCTCGAGGCTCAGCACGATGCAGCCGTCGACCGCGTTGGCGCCGCCCGACAGTCCGCTGCCTGCACCACGCGGCACGACGGGTGTGCCGTGTGCCCCCGCCCAGCGCACCGTTGCCTGCACGTCCTCCGCCGAACCAGCCCTGACAACGGCGAGCGGCATACCTGCCCCGGCGTCGGCCGTGTAGTCGAAGCGGTAGGCGGCAAGGCTGTCGGGCTCGGTCAGCAGCGCACCGGGTGACAGGCTCTCGGCGAGGTCACCGAGGGCGGGAAGGTCCGGAGCGGCCCTGCTCACTGTCGTCACGGCACCACCGTAACCACGCCGGGACCGCCAGGGCCTGTCTACGTCCAGCCCTGCACGCGGTGCACGCATCGAGACCTCGGACGTGCTGCACCGGCGCCCCCGGTCCGGGTCCACGTCCCGGTAGGTTTGCCCGCATGGGATGGCTGTCGCGCACGTTCAGGTCCGGCGATGACACCACGGCCTCCGTGCCGGCGACGCTGCAAGCGACCCCCGCCGGCGCGCCGGGCCAGTCCGGACCTCCGGTCCCCGTCGCGCCCCAGCCGGTCCCCGACCACCCGCTCGGGGCTGCCGTGCCGTCCGAGGGGTCCTCGGGAACGTCGGGGCACTACGGCCCACTCGTGGCGGTCACGCACTTCGACACCGCCCCGCCCGAGCTCGAGTGGCAGCTGCCGCTCAACGGTGAGCTCTACCGCCTCATGCCGGGCTCCGACCGGCCCGACTACTCGCTCTTCGTCCTCGAGCGGCCGGTGCACTTCTACCCCGGCAACGGTTTCGACCTCGCACGGGTCGAGCGTGAGCAGCGGGTCGAGGACCGCAAGGGCCGTCCGATGGTGCGGGTCCACGCCCTGCTCCTGTGTGCCCGCTTCGTGGGCCAGCAGCTGCACCCGGGCATGAGAGACCTCGCCGTCAACCTCGCGTACGTCATCGACAACTCGCTGGCGCGTGACGCAGAGGTCGACTTCGGCAAGATCGAGTTCGCGGCCGTCGGCTTCCTGAGCGAGGGGCACGCGCCCCGCCCGGCAGCGGGCACCCCGACAGGGCGCCCAGAGCCGACGGGACGGTCGACCCCGACGCCGACGCCGACCCCGACCCGGACGCCGGATGCTGACACGGCCGCGCCGGCCCAACCCGGCCACACCCCCGACCCGGCTGAGCCGCACACGGCGGGGCACACCACCGTCGCCGCGGACGCACCCCAGGACGGCGGCGGCACGGACGCCGTGGGAGCCCTGCTCGACGAGTTCGCCGTGGTGCTGCGGCGGGGCATCGAGGCCCAGCGCGGCGAGCCCGTGAGGCGCCTGACGGCGGCGCTCACCGTCGACCCCGCCCACGGCCTCACCGGCCTCTCGGGCAACGCCGACGGCCAGGCGCCGGTGCCGACACCGGAGACCTTCGCCCGGCTGGGCGACGTGCTCGCGCGCCTCGGGGAGGCCGTGAGCGGTGGCTCGGCCGTCGCCGCTTTCACGGTGCGCGTCGACGGCGACAGGGTGACCCACGAGGTCACCGCGACCCACTGACCGTCAGGCGCGCGCGACCTCGTGGTAGCCGCGCACCTGCGCGGGTTCGACGAGCCGGCCGATGCTGATCTCCCACACTGCGCCGTCGAAGCTCTCGAAGACGAGCAGCTCGCCCGCGTGCGTGAACTCGACGAAGTCGCACGTGCCTCGCGTGCCGGTGCCCGTGTCGCCCTCGGCGGTGTAGGTCAGCGAGCCGGCCTGGACCAGGGTCCAGTCGCGGCCGTCGATGGTCGTCCCGGCGAGGTCGGGCTCACCGAAGAGGTCGTGACGGGAGCGCCAGTGGATGATCGAGGAGCCGCCCCGAGGTCGGAGCGAGACCCATTCACGGGGTCCTGACGCGGTGATGCAGTGCTCGCCCCAGCCGGTGCCGTCCAGGTCGAAGCGCAGGGTGCCGACGACGCGGTGACGCGTGCCCTCGACCTCGAGCACCGCTCCCGGCCCGACCTGCGACTCACGCAGCTCCGCTCGCATCCACCCTCCTCCATCACGGTCACCACAGGGTAACCACCACCGACCAGCAAGCAGCGGACGAACCGAACTCGCGCGTAACTTCCGCCCCGGCCCCTCGTTTCCCCCGTAGCCGAGTCGAGACGGCGAGAGAGATGCAGGTGGATGCCACATGGGTGTGGAGATCGCGGTCACGGGGCTGACCAAGACCTTCGGGTCGCAGACGATCTGGCGGGACGTGACCCTCACGCTTCCCGCTGGTGAGATCTCGGTCATGCTCGGCCCTTCGGGCACGGGCAAGTCGGTGTTCCTCAAGACGCTCGTGGGGCTGCTGAAGCCCGACACCGGCTCGATCGTCATCAACGGCCGCGACCTGACGCAGCTGCGCGAGCACGACCTCTACGAGGTGCGCAAGCTCTTCGGCGTCCTCTTCCAGGACGGTGCGCTGTTCGGGTCGATGAACCTCTACGACAACATCGCGTTCCCCCTCCGCGAGCACACGAAGAAGACCGAGGCCGAGATCAGGCGCATCGTCGGCGAGAAGATCGAGCTCGTCGGCCTCCAGGGTGCCGAGGGCAAGCTGCCCGGCGAGATCTCCGGTGGCATGCGCAAGCGCGCGGGCCTGGCCCGGGCCCTCGTGCTCGACCCCGAGATCATCCTCTTCGACGAGCCCGACTCGGGCCTCGACCCGGTGCGCACGGCGTACCTCAACCAGCTCATCGTCGACCTCAACGCGCAGATCGAGGCGACGTTCCTCATCGTCACGCACGACATCAACACGGCGCGCACGGTGCCCGACAACATCGGGCTGCTCTACCACCGCCACCTGGCGATGTTCGGGCCGCGCGAGATGCTGCTCAGCTCGGAGGAGCCGGTCGTGCGGCAGTTCCTCAACGCCCAGAGGGTCGGCCCCATCGGCATGTCCGAGGAGAAGGACGCCGACGAGCTGGCCGCCGAGTCGGGCCAGGAGCTGCCGCCGCTGCCGCCGATCGCGCTCCAGCTGCCGACGAGCGACGGCTCGGTGCGCCGCACGGCGCGACCCGCGGGGGAGTGGTGCCGCACGAACGGCGTCACCCCGCCGCCCGGTTCCTTCGAGAGCTCCACCGTGGCCGCCGGCGCGATCGCAGCCCCGACCGTGGCGACGTCGGGTGAGCCGACGGTGACGTCGCCGTCCACGAGCCCGTATGCCGGCTCGTCCACGCTGGTGGGGGAGGTGGGCTGACGTGGCCGCACCCCTCACCGGCGCGCTGCGCCAGTCCGGTTCGCTCTTCGCGCTGGCGCTCGACGTCTTCCGGGCGATGCCCAGGCGACCGTTCCAGGTCAAGGAGTTCATCCAGCAGGCGTGGTTCATCGCGAGCGTCACGATCCTGCCGACGGCGCTTGTGTCGATCCCGTTCGGCGCGGTCATCGCGCTGCAGCTCGGCACCCTCACGCGTCAGCTCGGTGCCCAGTCCTTCACCGGCGCCGCGAGCGTGCTCGCCGTGCTGCGTGAGGCGAGCCCCATCGTCACGGCGCTGCTCATCGCGGGCGCCGGCGGATCGGCGATCTGCGCCGACCTCGGCTCGCGCAAGATCCGCGAGGAGATCGACGCGATGGAGGTGCTCGGCATCAGCCCGATCCAGCGCCTCGTCGTGCCCCGCGTGCTCGCCTCGATGCTCGTCGCGGTGCTGCTCAACGGTCTCGTGTCGGTCGTCGGCGTCGTCGGCGGCTACGTCTTCAACGTCATCGTCCAGGGCGGCACGCCCGGCGCGTACATCGCGAGCTTCACCGCCCTCGCCCAGCTTCCCGACCTCTGGACCGCCGAGATCAAGGCGCTGATCTTCGGGGCGATCGCGGCGGTCGTCGCGGCCTACAAGGGACTCAACGCCGGAGGCGGACCCAAGGGTGTTGGTGATGCCGTCAACCAGAGCGTCGTCATCACCTTCATGCTGCTCTTCGTCGTCAACTTCGTCATCACGGCCGTGTACTTCCAGGTCGTCCCGCAGAAGATCTGAGGACCCGACCATGGCGACCAAGACCCAGACCCGTCCGCAGAGCGCGGAGCGCCTGCTGCACCTGGCAGGCGGGCCTTCCCGCGCGCTCGACTCGCTCGGCGAGCAGATGCGCTTCTACGTGCGCTCCCTCGCGTGGAGCGGCCGCACGCTGCGTCGGTACAAGAAGGAGGTCGTGCGCCTCCTCGCCGAGGTCTCGCTCGGCACCGGTGCGCTGTCGGTCATCGGTGGCACCGTCGGGGTCATCGCCTTCCTCGCCTTCTTCACCGGCACCGAGGTGGGCCTGCAGGGCTACTCCTCGCTGGACCAGCTCGGCACGGGCGCCTTCACCGGCTTCTTCTCCGCCTACCTCAACACCCGTGAGATCGCCCCGCTCGTCGCGGGCCTGGCGCTCGCGGCCACGGTCGGCTGCGGCTTCACCGCCCAGCTCGGTGCGATGCGCATCAGCGAGGAGGTAGACGCGCTCGAGGTCATGGGCATCCCGTCGCTGCCCTTCCTCGTGACCACCCGGATGATCGCCGGCTTCATCGCCGTCATCCCGCTCTACGTCCTCGGGCTGCTCAGCTCGTACGCCGCGACGCGGTTCATCTCGACCGCCTACTTCGGGCAGTCCGAGGGCACCTACGACCACTACTTCCACCTTTTCCTGCCACCGGGCGACGTCTTCTGGTCCTTCGCCAAGGTCATGGTCTTCGCGGTCGTGATCATCCTCATCCACTGCTACTACGGCTACACCGCGTCGGGTGGACCGGCCGGCGTGGGCGTGGCGGTCGGCACCGCGGTACGCACGTCGATCGTCGCGATCAACATCGTCGACTTCTTCCTGTCGCTGGCCATCTGGGGCGCGACCACGAGCGTTCGGATCGCCGGATGAGCCGCACCCCCAGCGACCCCAACGCCGACCCGCGCAGCGAGGTGAGCACCGACGCGACGCCCGGCCCGATCACCCAGCACACGCGAAAGCGACTGGGGCAGAAGGCATACGGCGTGGTGTTCCTCGTCGTGCTCACCCTCCTGCTCGGGCTGTCGATCGCGTCGTTCCAGAAGCGATTCACACCCGTCGTGATGGTCACCCTCGAGACGAACCGGCTCGGCAGCCAGCTGCAGGAGAGCTCGGACGTCAAGCTGCGCGGCCTGCTCGTCGGCGAGGTGCGCACCGTCGAGGCGACCCCCACCGGGGCCCGCCTCGAGCTGGCGCTGCAGCCCGAGGAGGTCGCGAAGATCCCCTCGAACGTCACGGCGCGGCTGCTGCCGAAGACGCTCTTCGGGGAGCGCTACGTCGACCTCGTCACGGCGGGCCCCAGCCAGCGGTCGATCCGCGCCGGCGACGTCATCCCGCAGGACCGCAGCAAGGTCGCCATCGAGCTCGAGACGGTGCTCGACAACCTCTACCCGCTGCTGCGCACGGTGCAGCCGGCCAAGCTGGCGACGACCCTGAACGCCCTGTCGACGACGCTCGACGGGCGCGGCGACCAGATCGGTCGCAACTTCGTCCTCGTCGACCGTTACCTCAAGGCGCTCAACCCCAGCATGCCGACGATCCGACAGGACATCTCGCTGCTCGCCGACACCGCGGACCTCTACGACGGCGTCGCCCCCGACTTCTTCCGTCTCACCGAGTCGCTGCGGGTCACCAACCGCACCATCGTCGAGAAGGACCAGCAGCTGGCGGCCTTTCTCGTCGGGACGGCAGGCTTCGCCAACCAGGCAGCGGGGTTCCTCCGCGACAACGAGCAGCGCATCATCCAGGTCGGTCAGGTGAACCGTCCCACCCTCGCCCTGCTCGCCGAGTACTCCCCGGTCTACCCGTGTCTCGCCTCCGGCATGGTCAACTGGCTGCCCCGGGCCAACCAGGCGTTCTCGGGGGGAACCTTCCACATCACCCTCGAGATCGTGAAGCCGCGCCAGGCCTACAAGCCGGGCGAGGAGCCGCGCTGGGGCGACAAGCGGGGTCCGCACTGCTACGGGCTGCCGAGCCCCGACGGCTCGCAGTCGAACCCCTTCACCGGCAACCACTTCGACGACGGCACGAGGCCGGCGAGCGAGTCAACGCCCTTCTCCGGCGTGCCCCAGGCGCTGCTGGGCGACGCGGCGGCCGACTCGGGCACGGCTGGCACGGCCGACGAGCAGCGTGTCGTCGGCGCCCTGTTCGCGCGCGACGGCCAGCAGGCGAACGACGGCTCGGACGGCATACGCACGCTGCTCGCCGGCCCGATGATGCGCGGAACGGTGGTGAGCACCCGATGAAGGTCAAGGGCTCCCTCGTCAAGCTCATCCTCTTCGCCGCCGTCACCCTCTTCGCGACGAGCATCCTCGCGCTCACGATCGCGAACATCCAGCTCGGGTCGAAGGCGACCTACACGGCGCTCGTCAGCGACGCGACCGGCGTCATCGCCGGCCAGGACGTCCGCATCGCCGGGGTGCGCGTCGGCGAGGTGACCGACGTGCACGTCGCCCCGGGCTCCGGCTCCGACCACGCCACCGCCGCTGTCGAGTTCTCGGTGCTCAAGAGCTCGGTGCTCACCCAGGGCACCGAGGTGACCATCAAGTACCGCAACCTCGTAGGCCAGCGCTACCTCGCGCTGACGCAGGGGGCCGGCAACCCGGTCTCGCTCCCCGACGGGGCGACGATCCCGCTCACGCGCACCCACCCGGCACTCGACCTCACCGTCCTCTTCAACGGCTTCAAGCCGCTCTTCGCGGCGCTGTCGCCGAAGGACGTCAACGACCTCTCGGGGCTGCTCATCCAGACCCTCCAGGGCGAGGGCGGCGACGTGAACAGCCTGCTGGCCAAGACCGCGAGCCTCACGTCGACGATCGCCGACCGCGACGCCGTCATCGGACGCACGATCGACAACCTCAACACCGTGCTCGGCACCGTCGACGCCCACGACCAGCAGCTGCTCTCGCTCATCGACCAGCTGCAGCGCTTCACGAGCGGTCTCGCGGCCGACCGGGAGACGATCGGGCGCTCCCTCTCGGGCATCAACACGCTGTCCGCCGAGACCGCCGACCTGCTCGTGTCGACCCGCCCGCTCATCAAGGACGACGTCGCGCAGCTGCGCACGCTCGCCACGACCCTCAACAAGCCGGCCAACGTCAAGGAGTTCGAGAGCTTCATCTCGAATGCCACCCAGCGCATCACGACCCTGACGCGCACCGCCACGTACGGCTCGTGGTTCAACTTCTACCTCTGCCGGTTCGACACCAAGAGCCCACTGCTGCCGGGCGTCTCGCCCACCTACGACGTCTCGTTCGCGAGGTGCAACTCATGAGCACGCCCTTCCGCGAGCGCAACCCCGTGCCGATCGGCGCCGCCGGCCTGGCGATCCTCGGGCTGCTGCTCTTCCTCGCGTTCAACGCCTCGAGCCTCCCCTTCATCGGCGGCGGCACGTCCTACAGCGCCGCGTTCACCGAGGCGGGCGGCATCCGACCCGACGACGACGTGCGCATCGCCGGCGTCAAGGTCGGCAAGGTGACCGGCGTCGACCTCGAGGACGGCCACGTCCGCGTCGACTTCAGGATCACCGAGGACGCCTCCTTCGGCACCCGCACCCGCGCCTCGATCCGGATGAAGACGATCCTCGGCGAGAAGTACGTCGCCCTCGACCCCGAGGGTGGCGGCCAGCTGGACGCCGACAGCCAGATCCCGGTCTCGCGCACGGTCAGCTCCTACGACGTCATCAACGCCTTCCAGGACCTCACGACGACGACCGAGCGCATCGACACCGGCCAGCTGGCCCAGTCGCTGTCGGTCATCGCCACCGAGTTCAAGGACAGCCCCCGGTACGTCCGGGCCACCCTCGACGGGCTCTCCCGCCTGTCGCGCACGGTCGCCAGCCGCGACGCCGAGCTCGGTTCGCTGCTCCAGCGCGCCAACAGCGTCACGGGGCTGGTGCGCAGCCGCAACCAGCAGGTCGGCACGCTCATCAGGGACGCCGACCTGCTCATGGTCGAGCTCGTCAAACGGCGTGACGACATCCGCACCCTGTTCCGCAACACGTCGGCGCTCGCCACGCAGCTGACCGGCCTCGCCCGCGACAACCGGGCCCAGCTGAAGCCGGCGCTCGCCGAGCTCGACAAGACCCTCGCCCTGCTCCAGAAGCACGACGACGACCTCCAGAAGACGATCCGAGCCATGGCCCCCTTCACCCGCGTGTACGCCAACACCCTCGGCACCGGCCGCTGGTTCGACACGTGGGTGTCCAACCTCGTCGTGCCGGTCGGCACCCCCGGCCTGGCGCTGCCCGGCACCCAGCTGCCCGACCTGCTCCTGCCCGGCACGTCCGGAGGTGCTCGCTGATGGCCGCCGAGACCAGCAGCCGTATGCCGTTCGGTCGGCTCCACGGACCCGCCACCGCGCTCGGCAAGGTCGTCACAGGCCTCGTCGTCGTCGCCCTCGTCGCGGCCGCGTTCCTCTTCTGGCCCCGGCAGCAGCAGACCACCGTCAGCGCCGACTTCACCCGCGCCGTCGGGCTCTACCCCGGGTCCGACGTCCGCATCCTCGGCGTCAAGGTCGGCCAGGTCGACACGGTGGTCCCCGAGGGCGACCACGTGCACGTCACCTTCAGCTACGACGAGAAGTACCGAGTGCCGGCCTCCGCCAAGGCCGCCATCGTGGCGCCCTCGCTCGTCTCCGACCGCTACGTGCAGCTGCTCCCCGTCTACGAGGCGGGGCCGGCTCTCGCGGCGGGCACGCGGATCCCGATCTCGCGCACCGCCGTTCCCGTCGAGCTCGACCGGGTGTCGCAGAGCCTCGACGACCTCATGGTCGCGCTCGGGCCCGACGGCGCCAACAAGGACGGCGCCCTCAACCGGCTGCTCCAGACGTCCGCAGCCAACCTCGACGGCAACGGCGACAAGCTCAACTCCACGGTGCACGACCTCTCCACGGCGCTGTCGACGCTGTCGGGCAGCCGTGACGACCTCTTCGGCACGGTGAAGAACCTCCAGTCCTTCACCTCGATGCTCGCCTCGAACAACGGGCAGGTGCGCCGCCTCAACTCCGACCTCGCGACGGTGGCCGTCCAGCTGAGCGAGGAGCGCGAGAACCTCAAGGCGACGCTGAGCAGCCTGGGCGTGGCCGTCGACGAGGTGTCGGGCTTCGTCTCCGACAACAGGGCGCTGCTCAAGAGCAACCTCGACCGTGCCGTCACCGTCACCGGGGCCTTCGCGAAGAACCGCCAGTCGCTCGCCCAGGTGCTCGAGAACGCCCCGGTCGCACTGTCGAACCTGCAGAACGCCTACCACCCCGAGACGGGCACGCTCGACACGCGCAACAACGCGAAGGGCTTCGACGACCCCCTCCAGCTCGTGTGCTCGATCCTCACCGGGCCGACCGGCACCGGCAACACGCGCCTGTGCGACTCCTTGAAGAAGGCCGTGCTGCCCAAGCTGCCCCAGCTCCCATCGTTGCCGAACGGCGCTGCACTGCAAGGCAGCCCGCAACCGGGGGGCCTCGTCAACCTGCGCGGCGCCGACCCGACCCTCGGCGGACTGCTCGGAGGTTCCCGATGACGTATGCCGTCCGCTCCGGTTCGCGTGCCGCCCTCGCCGCGGTCGTGCTCGGCTCGCTGGTGCTCGGGGGATGCAGCGCCTACGACCTGCCGCTCCCGGGGGGCGCCGGCACCGGCGACGACTCCTACACCGTGACCGCCGAGTTCGCCGACGTGCTCGACCTCGTGCCGCAGTCCTCGGTCAAGGTCAACCAGGTGACCGTCGGCACCGTCGAGGACATCCGGGTCACGGGGTGGACGGCGACGGTCCGCCTGCGCCTGCCCGCGAAGGTCGTGCTGCCCGACAACGCGACCGCCGAGCTGAAGCAGACCTCGCTGCTGGGCGAGAAGTACGTCGCCCTCGCCGCCCCCACCGACGCGAAGCCGCTGGGCCGGCTCGGCGAGGGCGACCGCATCCCGCTCGCCCGCACGAGCCGCAACCCCGAGGTCGAGGAGGTCCTCGGCGCGATGTCACTGCTGCTCAACGGTGGTGGCGTGGCGCAGCTGAAGACCATCGAGACCGAGCTCAACAACGCCCTGCGCGGGCGCACCGGCGACGTCAGGGACCTCGTCGGCCAGCTGAACACCTTCGTCGGCGGCCTCGACGCCCAGAAGGGCGAGATCGTCCGTGCCATCGACAGCGTCGACCGGTTGTCGGGCACCCTGGCGAAGAACCAGGAGAAGATCGCCAAGGCGCTCGACGAGCTGCCCAAGGGCCTCAAGATCCTCGCCGACCAGCGCCGCCAGCTCACGGCGATGCTGACGGCCCTGAGCGACCTCGGCGAGGTGGGCACCCGGGTCATCCGTGGGTCGCGAGCCGACCTCGAGGCCAACCTGCGCGCCATCAGCCCGATCCTCCGCCAGCTCAACAAGGCCGGAGACGACCTGCCGAAGAGCTTCCAGCTGCTCTTGACCTACCCGTTCCCCAACAACGCCCAGAACACCATCAAGGGCGACTACACCAACCTCTGGGCAACTCTCGACACCGACCTCAACACCCTCGCGGGCAACCTCGGCGTCGGCAGGCTGCCGACCCTGCCCAGCGTGCCGGGACTCCCGGTGCCTTCCGTGCCCCTGCCGTCGGTGCCGCTGCCGTCGGTGCCGCGTCCGGGCATCCCGGTCCCGAGCGTCCCGGGCCTGCCCACCGGCGTGCCGACCCTCCCCGGCGGTCTCCTCGGTGCCCCTCAGCCGGGCGGCTCGCAGGCCGATGCCGCGTCGTGGTCGGCACTCTTCCCCACCGGAGGCTCCCGATGATCACACGCACCGTCCGCCTCCAGCTGGCGGCGTTCGCCCTGCTGTCCGTGACTCTCGTCGCGATCCTCTCGGCGAACTACGTCGGCCTGACCGACAAGATCGCCGGCGGCAGCTACGTCGTGTCCGCCGACCTGGCCCAGTCGGGCGGCATCTTCGTCGGGGCCGAGGTCACCTACCGCGGCGTGACGGTCGGCAAGGTCGAGGGGCTGCGCCTCTCGGGCGACGGTGTCGTCGTCGACGCCCGCCTCGAGCGCGGCACCGAGGTGCCCAAGGACGCGAGGGCCGTCGTCGAGAACCGGTCGGCGGTGGGGGAGCAGTACCTCGACCTGCAGCCCCGCACGTCCCGCGCCCCCTACCTCGCGGCGGGCGACGTCATCCCGCGCGAGCGCACCACGTTCCCGATCCGCATCGACCAGCTGCTCCAGCACGTCGACAACACCGTCGCGTCCGTGCCGCGCGAGCCCCTCGTCACGACCGTCGACGAGCTGGCTCAGGCCTTCAAGGGTGGCGGCGCCGACCTGCAACGGCTCATCGACTCGGGCAACGCCCTGACCGGGGCGGCCTCCGAGGCCCTGCCCGAGACGACGAGGCTCATCGACGACGGCCGCATCGTGCTCGACACGCAGGTGCGCTCCGGCAAGGACATCCGCACGAGCGTCTCGGGCTTCGCCGACGTGGCCGGCGCCCTGCGTGAGGCCGACCCCGACCTTCGTGTCGTGCTCGACCGGGGCGCGGTCGCCGCGAAGCAGCTCGACGCGCTGATCGCCGAGAACAAGCAGAACCTCGCGGCGCTCATCGCCAACTTCATCACCATCGGCAACGTGACCACGGCGCGCCTCGACGGCATCGAGCAGCTTCTCGTCACCTACCCCGACGTCGTCAACGGCGGCTTCACCGTCGTGCCTGGTGACGGCACCGCCCACTTCGGCCTCGTGCTCAACGTCGACGACCCCAAGGCCTGTGAAGCCGGCTACGAGGGCACCAGGAAGGTCGACCCGCACCGCACGGCCGGCCTGCCGCCGGTCAACCTCGACGCACACTGTGCTGCGGCCCGCGGCTCGGGCGTCAACGTCCGCGGCGCGCAGAACGCCCCCCGACCCACGCGATCCGGCCGGAGCACCCAAGGCGGCCAGAGCTACCCGATGGCGTTCGGACCCACTCCGGTCACCCTCGGCAACCCGGCCGTGACCTCGGGCAGCCCTGCGTCGTTGTCAGTCCAGTCGCCGGTCGCCCCGACCGGTGGCGACGCACGGACCGACAACGGCACGAGCTGGCTCTGGATGATGCAGGAGGCGCTCCGCTAGCCGGTGACGGAAGGAATCCCCTCGATGACGATGGCCCCCACCCGCTCGACCTCCCGGGCGCAGACCGATCCGCCCGACCGCTCGGACCACACCGCCGGCGACGGACCGGACGCCGACTCGGCCTCCAGCGAGGCGTTCGACACCCCGACCGACACCCCGACCGACACCCTGACGGACGTACCGACTGACCCCGCTGCCTCCGGTGACGACGACGTGCCACGTGCGGGCCTCAGGGGTGTCCGCACGTGGCGTCCGACCCCGCGTCTGCTCTGGGCCGTCACGGCCGTCCTGCTCCTCGCCGCGGTCGCCGTGACGGCCACGCTCGGCCGCTCGGCCTGGCAGGCGCAGCGCGCCGCCGACGCCCGCGACACGGCGCTCGCCGCCGGGCGCCAGATCGCGGTCAACTTCGTGACGATGAACGCCGCGACGTTCGACGCCGACACCAAGCGGGTGCTCGCCGAGTCCACGGGCTCGTTCCAGAAGGAGTACGCCGCGACGCTGGCGCAGCTCAAGCCGGTCGTGACGGCCAACAAGACGGTCTCCACCGTCGAGCGCGCCGAGGCCTCGCTCGTCTCGGGCGACGACGACTCGGCCAGGGTCATCGTCGGCGTGGTCGCACCCACGAGCAACGCCTCGACCCCCAAGGCCGAGAAGAAGACCTACCGGCTCCGGCTCGACCTGGTGAAGGTCGGCGACTCCTGGAAGGTGAGCTCCCTTGACTTCGTCAGCTGACTCCCGACGCCCCGCCGGCGCAGCTGCGGCCTCGCGCCGTCGCGTCGCCGGCGCGCGTCGCCGCGGTCGTGACGCGGGCGCCACCACCCTCGTGCTCGACCGCAGCACCGACGTCGAGCTCGACACCACGCTGGGCCCCGACTCCGTCGAGACCGCGACGCCGCCCGCACCGGCAGCCACACCCCCGACCGCACCCGCACCCGCACCCGCAGGCCCAACCTCCGACGACGGGCATGACGGGGCGACCGACGTCGTCGAGCCTCGTGCCCGCCGTGGCTCCGGGCGGCTCTGGGCGCCGGCCGTCGGCGCCATCCTGGCCCTCGCCCTGCTCGCCACGGCCCTCGTCCTCGGCCTGCGCCCCACCGTCTCCGACGCCGACCGCACCGCCGCGGTGAGCTCGGCCCGGACGACCCTCGAGAGCCTGCTCAGCTACAGCGGGGCCACCTTCGACAAGCACGTCGGCGAGGTCGCGCCCCAGCTGACGGCCCCGTTCAAGGACCAGTTCACCAAGGTCGCCGCCAGCGACATCAAGCCGATGGCCGTCAAGAACGAGGCGACCGTGCAGGCCAAGGTCTACGAGGCCGGTGTCATGGACACGACGGGCGACGGCGGCGAGGGCACGACGGTGCGCGTCATGGCGTTCGTCAACCAGGCCACCACCACGAAGGCGCAGCAGGCACCCGCGATCGACCAGAACCGGGTCATCGCCACGATGCGGAAGGTCGGCGAGCGCTGGCTCGTCAGTGAGCTCTCCGCCTTCTGACGAGGGGGCAACCTGGGGGCCGAGGTCCCGGGCGTCGACATGACGTCCGGGACCGAGCCCCCCGGCACGGTCGGAGCGTCCCGCGACGCTGCGGCATACTGCCTGCTGTGAAGCTGATCCAGGCCGATGGCGTCCCTGAGTCCCTTGCCCGCGTCGACCAGCCGGAGGCGGCGCCCGTTCGCGTCGGCGTCGTCCAGCACGAGTGGGTCGACGACGCCGCCGCGCTCGTCGAGACCCTCCGCGACGGCATCCGCACGGCAGCCGAGGCCGGCGCCACGATCGTCTTCCTCCCCGAGCTGACCCTGTCGCGCTACCCGGCCGACACGCTTCCCGAGGGCACGCCGTCGGCGATCGCCGAGGACCTCGACTCCGGCCCCACGACCACCTTCGCGCGCGACGCCGCCCGAGAGTTCGGCGTCCACGTCCACGCCTCGCTCTACGAGCGTGCGGATGCCGGTGACGGGCTCGGTTTCAACACCGCCGTGGTCGTCGCCCCGAGCGGCGAGGTGGTGGCTCGCACGCGCAAGACGCACATCCCCGTGACCGCCGGCTACCACGAGGACAAGTACTTCCGGCCGGGTCCGCCCGAGGATGCGTATCCCGTTGTGGCCCTGGCCGATCCGTCCGTGCGGCTCGGCCTTCCGACCTGCTGGGACGAGTGGTTCCCCGAGGTCGCCCGCCTCTACTCGCTCGGCGGGGCCGAGGTGCTCTGCTACCCGACGGCCATCGGCTCCGAGCCCGACCACCCCGACTTCGACACCCAGCCGCTCTGGCAGCAGGTCATCGTCGGCAACGGCATCGCCAACGGCCTCTTCATGGTCGTGCCCAACCGCTTCGGCACCGAGGGCCTCATCACCTTCTACGGCAGCTCGTTCATCTCCGACCCCTACGGCCGCATCCTCGTGCAGGCCCCGCGTGACGAGGCCGCCGTGCTGGTCGCCGACCTCGACCTCGCCCAGCGCCGTGACTGGCTCGAGCTGTTCCCGTTCCTCGAGACCCGCCGCCCCGACTCGTATGCCGCCCTGACGACCCCTGTGCGTGCCGAGCACCGTCGCGAGGCGGCCCAGTGACCGACGCCGCCACGGTGTCGACAGGGGGAGATGGCGCCGGGGCCGCGAAGCCGGGTTGGCGCATGCCGTCGGAGACCGCGCCCCACGACTGCACGTGGATGGCGTGGCCCAGCCAGGGCTACACCCTGGGGGACACCGCCGACGAGGTCGCGTCCGCGCGCCGCACCTGGGCGGCCGTCGCCGACGCCGTCGTCCGGTTCGAGCCGGTGCGCATGGTCGTCGTCCCCGACGACCTCGCGGTGGCCCGCGAGCACCTGCACCCGGACGTCGAGCTCGTCCCCGCCGCGCTCGATGACGCGTGGATGCGCGACATCGGCCCCACCTTCGTGCACTCCGGCGACGGGACCCGGCTCGGCGCGGTCGACTGGGTGTTCAACGGCTGGGGCGCGCAGTCCTGGGCCACCTGGGAGCACGACGCCCGAATCGGCGCGTTCGTGGGCGACCTCAGCGGTGCCGAGCTCATCGGCTCGTCCTTGGTCAACGAGGGCGGCGGCATCCACGTCGACGGCCTCGGCACCGTCCTGCTGACCGAGACCGTGCAGCTCGACCCCGGCCGCAACCCGGGACTGACCCGCTCCGACGTCGAGGCCGAGCTGGCCCGCACCATCGGGGCGACGACGTGCATCTGGCTGCCGCGCGGCCTCACCCGCGACTACGACGAGTTCGGCACCCGCGGCCACGTCGACATCGTCGCCACCATCCCGAGCCCGGGGGTCGTGCTGCTCCACGAGCAGCACGACCCAGCCCACCCCGACCACGCCGTCTCGCGCGAGCTGCGCGCTCTGCTCGAGGACGCGCGCGACGCCCGCGGCGAGCGGTTCGAGGTGGTCGGGGTGCCGGCGCCGCGCACCCTCACCGACGACGAGGGGCCGGTGGACTGGAGCTACCTCAACCACCTCGTCGTCAACGACGGCGTCATTGCCTGCACCTTCGGTGACCCGCAGGACGACGCGTCGCTCGCGGTCCTGGCCGAGGCCTACCCCGGCCGGCGGGTCGTCGGTGTCGACGCCCGCCCGCTCTTCGACCGCGGCGGCGGGATCCACTGCATCACCCAGCAGCAGCCCAGCCTCTGAGGGAGATGGGCTTGCGGGTGCCGATCAGGCCTGGGGGAGGCGCTTGTGGATGTCCTCGCTCATCCGCACGACCGACAGGTAGAACTCGAGCGTCATCCGGATCACGGCCAGGTAGATGACCAGGAAGATCGGCCCGAGGATCAGCACCGCCAACCCGGTGCCGACGCCCTGGACGAAGCCGGAGAAGAGCAGCACGAGCCACGTCGCCACGAGTGCGACCGTCGCGAGCAGGTAGACGAAGCGCACGAGGATCGGCGTGACGAAGTTGGTGAAGCTGAAGTCGAACAGGGCGGTGAAGAAGCCGGCGCCCTCGCGTGCCGGGCTCGGCAGGCTCGACATCCCGGACGGGCCGCTCGAGTGGCCGGACGGCGCCTGCGGCGGGGGAGGGGGCGGCGGCGCGCTGCCGGGACCCGTGGACCCCTCGGGGCTCGAGGGGCGAGCAGAGGGCTCCGTCGAGGCTGGGTGGGGCCCTGCGGTCGGCGAGTCGAACGACCCGGGCGATGCCGGCGATCCGGACGAACCGGTCGGCAGGGGCGAGGTCGGGTCACTCCCGGCGGGCCGGTTGAACGACGGTTGCTCGGGCGGGTTCTGGTCGGACATGGCGTTCCCCTCGAAGTGACGTCTGCGGAACTGTGGCCCACCCCATGCTAGGTGCCCGCCGCCCGCCGACCGGGTCCACGACGCGCCTACGGAGTGGGCGGGTCTTGACGTCAGGCCCGAGCCGGGCCATATTCGTCGCGTTCGCATCGCGAGCTCCCGGTCCGGGAGGTGTGGCAGGTCACGCCGAGGGCGCCCGGTCGTTCGAGACCGGCCGTACCCCGGCTCACGATCTCCGCCTCTTGACCCGGCTGGACACTCCTGCCCTTCGACGGTAGGCTAAGCCTTTGCGCTGCCCATGCCCACCTCTCGCGACCTCGGTCTGGCCATTCACCATGCCGCACGGCATCCGGCCCGACCATCGGACCCGCGAGCGGAGCCATGCGGCAACGCGGATCTGAAGATTCGAAAAAGGCCCGTGGAAGGACCCTCCTTGGCTGCCTCGCGCACTGCGACGAACATGTCCACCGCACAGACCCCTTCGGGACGTCTGTCCTTCGCGAAGATTCGCGAACCACTCGAGGTCCCCGACCTCCTGGCGCTTCAGACGGAGAGCTTCGACTGGCTGCTCGGCAACGAGCGCTGGCAGGCTCGCGTCGCCGCGGCCAAGGCCGAGGGGCGCACCGACGTCCCCGACCGGTCCGGGCTCGAGGAGATCTTCGAGGAGATCTCCCCGATCGAGGACTTCAGCGGCTCGATGTCGCTGTCGTTCCGTGACCACCGCTTCGAGGAGACGCGCAAGACGATCGAGTCGTGCAAGGAGCGCGACCAGACGTACGACGCACCCCTGTTCGTCACCGCCGAGTTCATGAACGCCCAGACGGGCGAGATCAAGAGCCAGACGGTGTTCATGGGTGACTTCCCGCTCATGACCGAGCGCGGCACCTTCATCATCAACGGCACCGAGCGTGTCGTCGTCTCGCAGCTCGTCCGCAGCCCGGGCGTCTACTTCGAGCGCACGCCCGACAAGACGTCCGACAAGGACATCTACACGGCCAAGATCATCCCGAGCCGCGGCGCCTGGCTCGAGTTCGAGATCGACAAGCGCGACATGGTCGGCGTCCGCGTCGACCGCAAGCGCAAGCAGTCGGTCACGGTGCTCCTCAAGGCCCTCGGCTGGACCGAGGCCCAGATCCTCGAGGAGTTCGGCGAGTTCGAGTCGATGCGCCTCACCCTGGAGAAGGACCACACCCAGGGCCAGGACGACGCGCTGCTCGACATCTACCGCAAGCTGCGTCCGGGCGAGCCGCCGACGAAGGAGGCCGCGCAGACCCTGCTCGACAACCTCTACTTCAACGGCAAGCGCTACGACCTCGCCAAGGTCGGCCGCTACAAGGTCAACAAGAAGCTCGGCCTCGACGGGTCGATCAACGAGTCGACCCTGTCCATCGACGACATCGTCAAGACGATCAAGTTCATCGTCACGCTGCACGACGGCCAGGACTCGATGAAGGGCGTCAAGAACGGCGAGGAGGTCGACGTCCGCGTCGAGGTCGACGACATCGACCACTTCGGCAACCGTCGCCTGCGCTCCGTCGGCGAGCTCATCCAGAACCAGGTCCGCACCGGCCTGTCGCGCATGGAGCGCGTCGTCCGCGAGCGCATGACCACGCAGGACGTCGAGGCGATCACCCCGCAGACCCTGATCAACATCCGCCCCGTGGTGGCGTCGATCAAGGAGTTCTTCGGCACCTCGCAGCTCTCGCAGTTCATGGACCAGAACAACCCGCTCGCGGGTCTGACGCACAAGCGTCGTCTGTCCGCGCTCGGCCCGGGTGGTATCTCCCGTGACCGTGCCCAGATGGAGGTCCGTGACGTCCACCCGTCGCACTACGGCCGCATGTGCCCGATCGAGACGCCGGAAGGGCCGAACATCGGCCTCATCGGCTCGCTCGCGTCCTACGGCCGCATCAACGCGTTCGGCTTCATCGAGACGCCGTACCGCAAGGTCGTCGACGGCCACGTCACCGACGACGTCGACTACCTGTCGGCCGACGAGGAGGACCGCTTCGTCGTCGCCCAGGCCAACGCGCCGCTGGACAAGCAGAACAACTTCACCGAGGACCGCGTGCTCGTGCGCACCAAGGGTGGAGAGGTCGAGCTCGTCCCCGGTGACGAGGTCGACTACATGGACGTCTCGCCGCGCCAGATGGTGTCGGCCGCGACCGCGATGATCCCGTTCCTCGAGCACGACGACGCCAACCGCGCACTCATGGGCGCCAACATGCAGCGTCAGGCCGTCCCGCTCGTCAAGAGCGAGGCGCCCATCGTCGGCACCGGCATGGAGTTCCGCGCCGCCCTCGACTCGGGCGACGTCGTCCGCGCCGAGAAGGCCGGTGTCGTGCAGGAGGTGTCGGCCGACCTCGTCACCGTCGCCAACGACGACGGCACCTACCAGACCTACCGCATCGCCAAGTTCGCGCGCTCCAACCAGGGCACGAGCTACAACCAGGTCGTCGTCGTCAACGAGGGCGACCGTCTCGAGGCCGGTGGCGTCATCGCCGACGGTCCCGCGACCGACGGTGGCGAGATGGCGCTCGGGCGCAACCTGCTCGTCGCGTTCATGTCGTGGGAGGGCCACAACTACGAGGACGCGATCATCCTCAGCCAGCGTCTCGTGCAGGACGACGTCCTCTCCTCGATCCACATCGAGGAGCACGAGGTCGACGCCCGCGACACGAAGCTCGGCCCCGAGGAGATCACCCGGGACATCCCGAACGTCTCCGAGGAGGTCCTGGCCGACCTCGACGAGCGCGGCATCATCCGCGTCGGCGCCGAGGTCCGCGACGGCGACCTGCTCGTCGGCAAGGTCACGCCCAAGGGCGAGACCGAGCTGACCCCGGAGGAGCGCCTGCTCCGCGCGATCTTCGGTGAGAAGGCGCGCGAGGTCCGCGACACGTCGCTCAAGGTGCCCCACGGCGAGACCGGCACGGTCATCGGCGTCAAGGAGTTCCGCGCCGACATGGGCGACGACCTGCCGCCCGGCGTCAACCAGCTCGTCCGCGTCTACGTGGCCAACAAGCGCAAGATCACCGACGGTGACAAGCTCGCCGGCCGCCACGGCAACAAGGGCGTCATCTCCAAGATCCTCCCGGTCGAGGACATGCCGTTCCTCGAGGACGGCACGCCGGTCGACGTCGTGCTCAACCCGCACGGTGTGCCGCGCCGAATGAACCTCGGCCAGATCCTCGAGCTGCACCTCGGCTGGGCCGCCTCGCGCGGCTGGAAGATCGAGGGCAACCCGGAGTGGGCCAAGGAGATCGCGGTCGACGCGCACGAGGCCCCTGCGGGCACGCGCGTGGCGACGCCGGTCTTCGACGGTGCCTCGGAGGACGTCGTCACGGGTCTGCTCGACTCGACGCTCAAGACGCGCGACGGGGTCCGCCTCATCGACGCCTCGGGCAAGACGCGCCTCTTCGACGGCCGCTCCGGCGAGCCGTTCCCCGAGCCCGTCGCGGTCGGCTACATGTACATCCTCAAGCTGCACCACCTCGTCGACGACAAGATCCACGCTCGCTCGACGGGCCCCTACTCGATGATCACCCAGCAGCCGCTCGGCGGTAAGGCCCAGTTCGGTGGCCAGCGCTTCGGTGAGATGGAGGTCTGGGCCCTCGAGGCGTACGGCGCCGCCTACACGCTCCAGGAGCTGCTGACGATCAAGTCGGACGACGTTCCCGGCCGCGTCAAGGTCTACGAGGCGATCGTCAAGGGCGAGAACATCCCCGACTCGGGCATCCCGGAGTCGTTCAAGGTCCTCCTCAAGGAGATGCAGTCGCTGTGTCTCAACGTCGAGGTCCTGAGCTCCGACGGCACGACGATCGAGATGAAGGAGTCCGACGAGGAGGTCTTCCGCGCGGCGGAGGAGCTCGGCATCGACCTGAGCCGGCGTGAGCCGTCCAGCGTCGAAGAGGTCTGAGAAGGCCCCACCACGACAGGCGGTGCGTATGCCGCCGGGCCCGCTCGGCGGCATACGCACCCACGTCAACGAATCCCACTCAGACCACACGACTTAACGAGAGTTACGAGAGAAGGAACCACGTGCTCGACGTCAACTTCTTCGACGAGCTGCGCATCGGCCTTGCCACCGCGGAGTCCATCCGCCAGTGGAGCCACGGCGAGGTCAAGAAGCCCGAGACCATCAACTACCGCACGCTGAAGCCCGAGAAGGAGGGCCTGTTCTGCGAGCGCATCTTCGGTCCCACCCGGGACTGGGAGTGCAACTGCGGCAAGTACAAGCGTGTCCGTTTCAAGGGCATCATCTGTGAGCGCTGTGGCGTCGAGGTCACGCGCGCCAAGGTGCGTCGTGAGCGGATGGGCCACATCGAGCTCGCCGCGCCCGTCACCCACATCTGGTACTTCAAGGGTGTCCCCAGCCGCCTCGGCTACCTGCTCGACCTCGCTCCGAAGGACCTCGAAAAGGTCATCTACTTCGCGGCCTACATGATCACCTCCGTCGACGACGAGCAGCGCCACGCTGACCTGCCGTCGCTCGAGGCGCAGATCCAGGTCGAGAAGAAGGAGATCGAGAACCGCCGCGACGCCGACGTCGAGTCCCGCGCCCAGCTGCTCGAGCGCAACGTCGCCGAGCTCGAGGCCGAGGGTGCCAAGGCCGACGCGAAGCGCAAGGTCCGCGACCAGGCCGAGCGCGAGATGAACAACATCCGCAAGCGTGCCGACCAGCAGGTCGAGCGCCTCGAGCAGGTCTGGGACCGCTTCAAGAACCTCAAGGTCCAGGACCTCGAGGGCGACGAGATCCTCTACCGCGAGATGCGTGACCGCTTCGGTCTGTACTTCGAGGGCGGCATGGGCGCGGCGGCGATCCAGAAGCGCCTCGAGTCCTTCGACCTCGAGGCCGAGGCCGAGCTGCTCCAGGAGATCATCGCCACCGGCAAGGGCCAGAAGAAGACCCGCGCCATCAAGCGCCTCAAGGTCGTCACGGCGTTCCAGACGACGACGAACCACCCGTCGGGCATGGTCCTCGACGCGATCCCGGTCATCCCGCCGGACCTGCGCCCGATGGTGCAGCTCGACGGTGGCCGCTTCGCGACCTCGGACCTCAACGACCTCTACCGTCGCGTCATCAACCGCAACAACCGCCTGAAGCGCCTGCTCGACCTCGGTGCCCCCGAGATCATCGTCAACAACGAGAAGCGCATGCTCCAGGAGGCCGTCGACAGCCTCTTCGACAACGGCCGTCGTGGTCGCCCGGTCACGGGTCCCGGCAACCGCCCGCTCAAGTCGCTGTCCGACATGCTCAAGGGCAAGCAGGGTCGTTTCCGCCAGAACCTGCTCGGCAAGCGCGTCGACTACTCCGGCCGTTCGGTCATCGTCGTCGGCCCGCAGCTGAAGCTGCACCAGTGCGGTCTGCCCAAGCAGATGGCGCTCGAGCTGTTCAAGCCGTTCGTGATGAAGCGCCTCGTCGACCTCGACCACGCGCAGAACATCAAGTCGGCCAAGCGCATGGTCGAGCGTGCCCGCCCGGTCGTGTGGGACGTCCTCGAAGAGGTCATCACGGAGCACCCGGTGCTGCTCAACCGCGCACCCACGCTGCACCGTCTCGGCATCCAGGCGTTCGAGCCGCAGCTCGTCGAGGGCAAGGCCATCCAGATCCACCCGCTCGTCTGCTCGGCCTTCAACGCCGACTTCGACGGTGACCAGATGGCCGTCCACGTGCCGCTGTCGGCGGAGGCGCAGGCCGAGGCCCGCATCCTCATGCTGTCGAGCAACAACATCCTGAAGCCGGCCGACGGTCGCCCCGTCACCATGCCGACCCAGGACATGATCACCGGCATCTACCACCTCACCGACGCCGTCGACGGTGGCGGTCTCGGTGCGGGCCGCGCGTTCACGTCGCCGTCCGAGGCCCGCATGGCCTTCGACCGTGGCGAGATCCAGATCGGTTCGGCGATCAAGCTGCGCCTCACCGACGCGGTGCCCCCGGCCGGCTTCGAGCTGCCCGAGGGTGTCGAGGCCGGCGAGGACGGCCTCGTGCCGATGCTGACGCTCGACACGACGCTGGGCCGCGCGATCTTCAACGACACGCTGCCCGTCGACTACCCGTTCGAGAACCGGGCCGTCGACCGCAAGCGCCTGTCGGCGATCGTCAACGACCTCGCGGAGCGCTACTCCAAGGTCCAGGTCGCCGCGTCCCTCGACGCCCTGAAGGAGGCCGGTTTCCACTGGTCGACCCGCTCGGGCTGCACCGTCTCGATCGCCGACGTCACGACGCCGGACAACAAGACGGCCATCCTCGAGGGCTACGAGACGAAGGCTGCCAAGGTCCAGACCCAGTACGAGCGTGGTCTGATCACCGACGACGAGCGTCGCCAGGAGCTCGTCGAGATCTGGACGCAGGCGTCCAACCAGGTCGCCAAGGAGATGGAGACCAACTTCCCGCGCACGAACCCCATCTACCGGATGGTGTCCTCGGGTGCTGGTGGTAACTGGTTCCAGATCCGTCAGATCGCCGGCATGCGTGGCCTGATGGCCAACCCGAAGGGCGAGATCATCCCTCGCCCGATCAAGGCGAACTTCCGTGAGGGCCTCACGGTGCTCGAGTTCTTCATCTCGACGCACGGTGCCCGAAAGGGCCTGGCCGACACGGCTCTGCGTACCGCCGACTCGGGCTACCTCACGCGTCGTCTCGTCGACGTGTCGCAGGACGTCATCATCCGTGAGGACGACTGCGGCACCGAGCGCGGCCTCAAGCTGCCGATCGCCCAGGTCAACGAGACCACCGGCACGCGTTCGCCGAGCGAGGTCGTCGAGGCCTCGGTCTACGCCCGCACGCTCGCCGAGGACGTCACCGACAAGGACGGCACCGTCCTCGCCGAGGCCGGCATCGACCTCGGTGACGTCGTCATCGACGCGCTCTACGCGGCCGGTGTCGACGAGGTCCGGGTGCGCTCGGTCCTCACCTGCGACAGCCGCGTCGGCACGTGTGCGAAGTGCTACGGCCGTTCGCTCGCGACCGGCAAGCTCGTCGACATCGGTGAGGCCGTCGGCATCATCGCGGCCCAGTCGATCGGTGAGCCCGGCACGCAGCTGACGATGCGTACCTTCCACACCGGTGGTGCGGCCGCGGCCGACGACATCACCCAGGGTCTGCCGCGTGTCGTCGAGCTGTTCGAGGCCCGCACGCCCAAGGGTGTCGCCCCGATCGCCGAGGCCACCGGCCGCGTCGAGATCGAGGACACCGACAAGGCGCGCCGCGTCCTGCTCACGCCCGACGACGGCTCCGAGCAGCACGCGTACCCCGTGAGCAAGCGTTCGCGCCTGCTCGTGGCGGACGGCGACCACGTCGAGGTCGGCTCCAAGCTGGTCCAGGGCGCGATCGACCCCAAGCAGGTCCTTCGCATCCTCGGCCCGCGTGCTGCGCAGAAGCACCTGGTGGACGAGGTCCAGCACGTGTACCGCCAGCAGGGTGTGTCGATCCACGACAAGCACATCGAGGTCATCGTGCGTCAGATGCTGCGTCGCGTGACGATCATCGAGGCCGGCGACGCCGACCTGCTGCCCGGCGAGCTCGCCGAGCGCGGTCGCTTCGAGGAGGAGAACCGCAAGGTCATGGCCGAGGGTGGCCGCCCGGCCGCCGGACGCCCCGAGCTCATGGGCATCACCAAGGCCTCGCTCGCGACCGAGTCGTGGCTGTCGGCCGCGTCGTTCCAGGAGACGACCCGCGTGCTCACGCAGGCCGCCATGGAGGCCAAGTCCGACCCGCTGCTCGGCCTCAAGGAGAACGTCATCCTCGGAAAGCTCATCCCTGCCGGCACGGGCCTGCCCCGCTACCGGAACATCAAGGTCGAGCCCACCGAGGAGGCCAAGGCCGCGATGTACTCGCTGCCGAACTACGACGCCTACGACTACGCAGGCTTCGGTTCGGGCTCGGGCGAGGCCATCCGTCTCGACGACGAGGCTCTCGGTCTCGACCAGTTCTGACCGGTGTCCGGGGCTGACGCCCGGGCCACCACACAGCACCACGTATGCCGCTGGGCCGGCTCCCCGTCACGGGGGCCGGCCCTCGGCACACCCGGAGCAGATCGGTCGGCGCCCGTCCTCCCCAAAACGGACAAACCGGACTAGCCTCGCTCGGGAGGTGGTCGTCCGGCGGCGTCCGAGCCAGCCGGCGACGCCCGTCGGGAGGTCGTCATGGTCCGTACTCCACGATCGCCGCGAGCAGCCCGGATCGTGCGCGGCCCCAGCGGCCCACGCACGCAGGCGCGCTGGCCGTTCCTGCTGGCCGTCGTCATGCTCGCCGTCGCCGCCGTCCTGTCGTCGGCGCCGCGGGGCAGCGGCGCCACCGTCTACGACGCCCGCGACGCCGCGCTGCGCCGCGAGATCACCAAGGTGTTCGCCGACTCGAGGGTCACCGCGTCGACGGCGAAGGTCGGGGCCGTGGTCCGTGACGGCTCGACCCGCTCGCGCATCTACCTGCGCGGCGCCGACACCCCGCTGGCCCCGGCCTCGACGCAGAAGACCTTCACGGCGGCCGCGGCGCTCGGCCGGCTCGGCGCCGGCTACCGGTGGGCCACCGACGTCTACGCCGCTGCGCCGGTCGGTGCCGGGGGAGTGGTGTCCGGGCGCCTCTACTTGCGCGGCAGTGGTGACCCGACGCTGCTCGAGCGTGACCTCACGTCGCTCGCCTCCGCCCTGAGGTCCCAGGGAGTCACGCGCGTCACCGGCGACGTCGTCGCCGACGCCTCGGCCTTCGACGACGTGCGCTACAACCCCTACTGGTCGACGTCGTACGCCTCCTCGTACTACGCGGCCCAGGTGTCGGCCCTCACGCTGTCGCCGAACACCGACTACGACGCCGGCACGGTCATCGTCACCGCCACCCCGGGAGCCTCGACTGCGGTCCTGCCGCACCTCACCGTCACCCCGGCCTCCGCCGCGTCCCACGTGCGCCTCGTCAACCGGTCGCGCACCTCTGCGGCCGGCAGCGCGACGACGATCGCGGTGAGCCGCACCGCCGGCACCAACACCATCACCGTGAGCGGCCAGGTGCCCGTGCGGGCCGCCGCCACGCGCAAGTGGGTGACGGTGAACGACCCGGCGCTCATGGCCGGCCGCGCCCTGCGGGCACGCCTGGGCGCAGCGGGCATCCGGGTCGACGGCACGGTTGTTCGCGGAACGACGCCGAAGGCGCGCACCCTGCTGGCCCGGCACTCCTCGATGACCCTCGCCCAGCTGCTCGTGCCCTTCCTCAAGCTGAGCAACAACTCGCACGCCGAGGCCATCACCAAGACGCTCGGCGCGCGGTCCGGCCAGCCCGGCAGCTGGGCCAGTGGCACGGCGGCGCTCCGGGCGTATGCCGTCGCCATCGGCATCCCGACCACGGGGCTGCGTCTCGTCGACGGCTCAGGCCTGGCCCGCGCCAACCGGCTCACCCCGAACCAGCTCGCGCTCCTGCTCGACAAGGTGCAGCGCGCGACCTGGTGGTCGACCTTCCGCGCAGCGCTTCCGGTGGCCGGCGTCGACCCGGTGCGCTGGCAGGGCGGCACGCTCGCCTCGCGGATGCGAGGCACGGCCGCCGCCGGCAACCTGCGGGCCAAGAACGGCAGCCTCACCGGCGTCACCTCGCTCGCCGGCTACGTCTCCGGCGCCGACGGCCGACGCTACGTCTTCGTCATGATGAGCAACTACTCGGGCACCTCGCCGCGCCCGGTCGAGGACCGCCTCGGCGTGCTGCTCGCCAGGTGGCGGATGACCAACCGCTGACCCGCCGCGAGCGGCCGCCTCGGTAGGGTGGGCGCATGACCGAGCCCACGGCCGACGCGCCGAACTCGCCCGAGCCCGACGACGCCGCGGCGGCCGCCGGGGCACCGGCCGGTGACGGCCCAGCGCCCACGATCATCGTGCTCACCGAGGAGGCCCTCAAGCCCGTCGACGTCGCCAAGATCGTGGGGCTGCACGAGGACGACCGACCGACCTACCGCGTGCTCGTCCCGGCCGACACCCAGCGCAACCTGCTCAGCTCGTTCCTCAACCACCTGAGCCTCTTCGAGATGCGCGAGGCGCTCGAGTCGCTGCGCCCGGTGAGCCGCACCGGGGCGCACGCCGACGCCGACACCGCGCTGTCCACCACCCTGGCCGAGTTCGACCGCCACGACGTCGACGCCACCGGCGAGATCACCTCCGACGACCCCATGCCGGCCCTCGTCGAGGAGGTCGCCCGGCTCGGGGCGCGCGAGGTCGTCGTCGTCACCGAGCCGCACGCCGTCGAGGACACCTTCCACCGCGACTGGGCCTCCCGGGCCCGTGAGTCGCTCGGCGTGCCCGTGTTGCACATGTACGCCGGTGACTGGCGGCTCGGCTGAGCCCAGCCGTCGCGCCCGACGCCA
This sequence comes from Terrabacter terrigena, assembly GCF_042676085.1. NCBI lineage: Bacteria > Bacillati > Actinomycetota > Actinomycetes > Micrococcales > Intrasporangiaceae > Terrabacter > Terrabacter terrigena. Next base: position 684,602 of record NZ_JBHTKH010000001.1, on the reverse strand, counting down.
CCCGGCGGCATACGTGATCGGGAGCGTGGGGCCCGCCCGACCGATTTGGTAGGCGTGCCGCACCCCGGTACGCTTGAACACTGTGTCTGAGGCACGTACTCAGGCATGCGCGATGACGGCCTCGGTGCCCTGTCCAACCGCACGATGCGGATGAGACACCACTTCGGTCCAGAGCACACCTTCCGCCGGGCAACCCGTCCCTTCCGAACGCCGTGAGGCAGTCGCAGGAGCGGGAAGTGCAGGGGGGAGAACCGGTTCCGACACACCCGACCTCGGGGGTCGACGAACCGAACAGCCAAGGAGCCGTCCCATCGGACGACCGACAACGAGCAACGTTATGGAGTAACCAGGTTGCCTACCATCAACCAGCTGGTCCGCAAGGGCCGCCAGGACAAGGCCAGCAAGGCCAAGACCCCGGCGCTCAAGGGCTCGCCCCAGCGCCGTGGCGTGTGCACCCGCGTGTACACCACCACCCCCAAGAAGCCGAACTCCGCCCTGCGCAAGGTCGCCCGTGTGCGCCTCTCCAGCGGCATCGAGGTCACGGCCTACATCCCCGGCGTCGGCCACAACCTGCAGGAGCACTCGATCGTGCTCGTGCGCGGTGGTCGTGTGAAGGACCTCCCGGGTGTGCGTTACAAGATCGTCCGCGGCACGCTCGACACCCAGGGTGTCAAGAACCGCAAGCAGGCTCGTAGCCGTTACGGCGCGAAGAAGGAGAAGAGCTGATGCCTCGTAAGGGACCCGCTCCGAAGCGCCCGCTCGTCGTCGACCCCGTCTACGCCAGCCCGCTCGTCACGCAGCTCGTCAACAAGATCCTCCTCGACGGCAAGAAGTCGATCGCCGAGACGATCGTCTACGGCGCCCTCGAGGGCTGCCGCCAGAAGACCGGCACGGACCCCGTCGCCACGCTCAAGCGTGCGCTCGACAACGTCAAGCCGGCCATGGAGGTCAAGAGCCGTCGCGTCGGTGGCGCGACCTACCAGGTGCCGATCGAGGTCAAGCCGGGCCGCAGCACGACGCTGGCCCTGCGCTGGCTCGTCGGCTACTCCCGTCAGCGTCGCGAGAAGACGATGACCGAGCGCCTGATGAACGAGATCCTCGACGCGAGCAACGGCCTCGGTGCCGCGGTCAAGCGTCGCGAGGACACCCACAAGATGGCCGAGTCCAACAAGGCCTTCGCGCACTACCGCTGGTGACCAGCGGTCCGGCGGTGTGCCGGGGAGCTCGTTCGCTCCACGGCACACCACCGGGCACGCGCCCGCCCGTCGCACGACGGCGCGCGGCGCCCACGATTTTCACTCCACGACGAATGAGACGAGAAACCTGACGTGGCACTCGACGTCCTGACGGACCTCAAGAAGGTTCGCAACATCGGCATCATGGCGCACATCGACGCTGGCAAGACCACGGTGACGGAGCGCATCCTCTTCTACACCGGTGTCAACCACAAGATCGGTGAGACCCACGACGGTGCGTCGACCACCGACTGGATGGAGCAGGAGAAGGAACGCGGCATCACGATCACGTCTGCCGCCGTGACCTCCTTCTGGGAGGGCACCCAGATCAACATCATCGACACCCCCGGACACGTGGACTTCACGGTCGAGGTCGAGCGCTCGCTGCGCGTCCTCGACGGTGCCGTCGCGGTGTTCGACGGCAAGGAGGGTGTCGAGCCGCAGTCCGAGACGGTGTGGCGTCAGGCCGACAAGTACGACGTGCCGCGCATCTGCTTCGTCAACAAGATGGACAAGCTCGGCGCCGACTTCTACTTCACCGTGCAGACGATCAAGGACCGCCTCGGTGCGGAGCCGCTCCTCATGCAGCTGCCGATCGGTGCCGAGAACGACTTCCTCGGCGTCATCGACCTGCTCTACATGCGCGCCCTCGTGTGGCCCGGCGACGCCAAGGGCGACGTGACCATGGGTGCCAAGTACGAGATCGCCGAGATCCCGGCGGACCTGCAGGCCAAGGCCGAGGAGTACCGCATGGCCCTGGTCGAGCGTGTCGCCGAGGCCGACGACGACCTCATGGAGAAGTACCTCGGTGGCGAGGAGCTCACGATCGACGAGCTCAAGGCGGGCATCCGCAAGCTCACCGTCAACTCCGAGGTCTACCCGGTGTTCTGCGGTTCCGCGTTCAAGAACCGCGGTGTGCAGCCGATGCTCGACGCCGTCGTCGACTACCTCCCGTCGCCCCTCGACGTGCCCCCGATGATCGGCCACAAGCCGGGCAACGAGGAGGTCGAGCTGACGCGTGCGCCCAGCAAGGACGAGCCGTTCTCGGCCCTCGCCTTCAAGGTCGCCTCGCACCCGTTCTTCGGCACGCTGACCTTCATCCGCGTGTACTCGGGCCACATCAGCTCGGGCACCGGCGTCATCAACTCGACGAAGGGCAAGAAGGAGCGCATCGGGAAGCTCTTCCAGATGCACGCCAACAAGGAGAACCCCGTCGAGGAGGCCATGGCCGGCCACATCTACGCGGCGATCGGCCTGAAGGACACCACGACCGGCGACACCCTGTCCGACATCAACGACCAGATCGTGCTCGAGTCGATGACGTTCCCCGACCCGGTCATCCAGGTCGCCATCGAGCCGAAGACGAAGGGGGACCAGGAGAAGCTCTCCACGGCCATCCAGAAGCTCTCCGCCGAGGACCCCACCTTCCAGGTGCACCTCGACGAGGACACCGGCCAGACGATCATCGCCGGCATGGGCGAGCTGCACCTCGACATCCTCGTCGACCGCATGAAGCGCGAGTTCAAGGTCGAGGCCAACGTCGGCAAGCCGCAGGTGGCCTACCGCGAGACGATCCGTCGCGCGGTCGAGAAGTACGACTACACGCACAAGAAGCAGACCGGTGGCTCCGGCCAGTTCGCGAAGGTCCAGGTGTCCTTCGAGCCCCTGGGCGAGACCGAGGACGGCTCGATGTACGAGTTCGTCAACGCCGTCACCGGTGGCCGCGTCCCGCGTGAGTACATCCCGTCGGTCGACGCCGGCATCCAGGACGCCATGCAGTACGGCGTGCTCGCCGGCTACCCGCTCGTCGGGATCAAGGCCACCCTCATCGATGGTGGCTACCACGACGTCGACTCCTCGGAGATGGCGTTCAAGATCGCCGGCTCGATGGTCCTCAAGGAGGCCATCCGCAAGGCGGACCCGGTCCTGCTCGAGCCGATGATGGCCGTCGAGGTGCGTACGCCCGAGGACTACATGGGCGACGTCATCGGCGACATCAACTCTCGCCGTGGCCAGATCCAGGGCATGGAGGACATCAGCGGCGCCAAGGTCGTCAAGGGCCTCGTCCCGCTGTCCGAGATGTTCGGCTACGTCGGCGACCTGCGCTCCAAGACGCAGGGCCGTGCGAGCTTCTCCATGGAGTTCGACTCCTACGCAGAGGTCCCCAAGGCTGTTGCCGAGGAGATCATCAAGAAGACCCGCGGGGAGTGACTGCGGGCCATCCCGTAGTCTCTTCCATCGGAAACCACCCCACAGCGCCACGTCCTGCCCTGGTCGTACGGCGTAACACGAGAAAGTCCTGAGGAGGACCACAGTGGCGAAGGCAAAGTTCGAGCGGACCAAGCCGCACGTCAACATCGGCACCATCGGTCACATCGACCACGGCAAGACGACGCTGACGGCTGCGATTTCCAAGGTTCTGCACGACAAGTACCCCGACCTGAACCCCCAGTTCGCGTTCGAGGACATCGACAAGGCTCCCGAGGAGCGCCAGCGCGGTATCACGATCTCGATCGCGCACATCGAGTACCAGACGGAGGGCCGTCACTACGCCCACGTCGACTGCCCCGGCCACGCTGACTACGTGAAGAACATGATCACGGGTGCGGCCCAGATGGACGGTGCCATCCTGGTGGTCGCCGCCACCGACGGCCCCATGCCGCAGACGAAGGAGCACGTCCTGCTCGCCAAGCAGGTCGGCGTCCCCTACATCGTCGTGGCGCTCAACAAGGCCGACATGGTCGACGACGAGGAGATCCTCGAGCTCGTCGAGATGGAGGTCCGTGAGCTCCTCTCGGGCTACGAGTTCCCCGGCGACGACCTCCCGGTCGTCAAGGTCTCGGCGCTCAAGGCCCTCGAGGGCGACGCCGAGTGGGGCCAGTCGGTCCTCGACCTCATGGACGCGGTGGACACCTACATCCCGGAGCCCGAGCGCGACATCGACAAGCCGTTCCTCATGCCCGTCGAGGACGTCTTCACGATCACCGGTCGTGGCACCGTCGTCACCGGTCGTATCGAGCGCGGCATCCTCAAGGTCAACGAGGAGGTCGAGATCGTCGGCATCCACACCGGCCCGCCGGCCAAGACCACCGTCACCGGTGTCGAGATGTTCCGCAAGCTGCTCGACGAGGGTCGCGCCGGTGAGAACGTCGGCCTCCTTCTTCGTGGCACGAAGCGCGAGGACGTCGAGCGTGGCCAGGTCGTCGTCAAGCCCGGCTCGATCACGCCGCACACCGAGTTCGAGGCTCAGGTCTACATCCTGGGCAAGGACGAGGGTGGCCGTCACACGCCGTTCTACGACAACTACCGTCCGCAGTTCTACTTCCGTACGACGGACGTCACGGGTGTCGTGCACCTGCCCGAGGGCACCGAGATGGTCATGCCCGGCGACAACACCGACATGACGGTCGAGCTCATCCAGCCGATCGCCATGGAGGAGGGCCTCAACTTCGCCATCCGCGAGGGTGGCCGCACGGTTGGCGCCGGCAAGGTCACCAAGATCAACAAGTGACCTGACGCTGCACCTGCAGCACCAGCTTCACAGCAGTACGCGTAGGGCCCGTTCCGCTTCGGCGGGGCGGGCCCTACCCCTTGCTCGCGCGTTTGGCGTCGCGTCCCGCCTGGTTCGAGTCCGGTTCACGACCCCAGCCCGACGGTTCAGGGCCGCGGTGACGTCGCGGTCTCGGCGACCTGACCTACTGGCCGAGGGCGACGAGGACGACGGTGTCGGAGTCTGCCGCGAGGTGGGCCCTGGCGCGGAAGGATCCCTGCGCGAAGAGCGCGTCGAGCGCCTTCGAGGTGAGCAGCCGGCCGGAGGGCAGCTGGGAGCGCACGCCGTCCTCGACGGCGGGGGTCTCGGTCGTCGCCTCGGGCGACGCGTCGCGCAGCGTCGCGACGGTCTCGGGTGTCACCTCCACGACGGCGTCGATCCAGTACGTCGAGGGCCGGGTGCGTCGCCGCCGAGAGTGCCGGACATCCAGGTCTCCGAGACCGGTCGGCCCAGGGCGCTGAATCTCCTGGGCACCGGCTCGAGGTCGGTGCGGACCTCGCCGGTGTCGGACTGGTCGGGGTAGAACCCGCGATCCTCCGGGCCGTGGGGCCGCGCTGGGCGGACCACGCCGGTGGATAGGGTCGGGGCCATGGCGCACTCGTTCGACACCGACACCGAAGCCCAGGGGCTCATCGACTACGTCGACGCCAGCCCCACCCCGTTCCACGCGTGCGAGCAGGCCGCTCGCCGGCTCGAGGCGGAGGGCTTCACCGAGGTCGACGAGCGCGCGGCATGGCCGAGCGGTCCCGGTCGCCACTACCTCGTGCGTGGCGGCTCCCTCATCGCCTGGGACACCACGGGCGCGCACGGCGCCGGCGCCGGCCCGGCGGCCGGCTTCCGCGTCGTGGGGGCGCACACCGACAGCCCCAACCTGCGCATCAAGCCCAACCCCGACCACAGCCGGGCCGGCTGGCAGCTGCTGGGGGTCGAGCCCTACGGCGGCCTCATCCTCAGCTCGTGGCTCGACCGCGACCTCGGTCTCGCGGGCCGGGTCGCCATCCGGGGCCGCGAGGGCGTCGAGTCGCGCACCTTCCACGGACGTGACGCGCTGCTCCGCGTCGCGCAGCTCGCGATCCACCTCGACCGCACCCAGAACGAGGCCCTCAGCCTCAACAAGCAGGCGCACCTGGAGCCGCTCTGGGGTGTCGGCGATGAGCCCGGCGACTTCGTCGGCTACCTCGCCGAGCAGGTCGGTGTCGACCGGGAGGACGTCCTGTCGTGGGACGTCATGACCCACCCGGTGCAGCCGTCGGCGCGCCTCGGCCGTTCCCGCGAGCTCATCGCGGCACCCCGCCTCGACAACCTGGCGACGTCGTATGCCGGTGTGCGGGCGCTGCTCGACGCCGTGGCGACCGAGCCCACCCACGTCCCCGTCCTCGTCCTGTTCGACCACGAGGAGATCGGCAGCACGTCCGAGCGCGGCGCCACCTCGACCCTGCTGCCGTCGGTTCTCGAGCGCATCGTGGCGGCCGGGGGAGGCACGCGCGACGACTACTGGCGCGCGCTCGCGTCCACCGTCATCGCCTCCGGTGACATGGGGCACGCGACGCACCCCAACTACGCCGACCGTCACGAGCCGATGCACACCATCAGGGTCAACGGGGGTCCGGTGCTCAAGGTCAACAGCAACCTGCGCTACGCCACCGACTCGGTCGGGGCGGCCGCGTTCCGGCTGGCGTGCGAGCAGGCCGGGGTGCCCATGCAGACGTTCGTCACGCGTAGCGACCTGCCCTGCGGCTCGACCGTCGGGCCGGTCACGTCGTCGTTGACGGGCGCCACGACGGTGGACTTCGGGGCGGCCACGCTCTCGATGCACAGCACCCGCGAGCTGATGGGCGCCGAGGACCCCGCCATGTATGCCGGAGCGCTGAGCGCCTTCCTCGCCCCGGCCTGAGCGTCGGGCCGCGCACCCGCGCGTTCTCGCCGGAGGCGGCCGAGCGGCATACGGCCGGGGCGTGGGAGGATGGGGCCGTGGAGGCCCCAGCGCTCGACGTGCCCGACCGGCCGACGCTCGTCTACGACGCGGACTGCGGCTTCTGCACGCGCAGTGCGCTCTTCGCCAAGCGGTGGGTCGACCGTCGGGACCGCTTCGCGGTGCGACCGTGGCAGGAGCTCGACCTCGCGGCCGTCGGTCTGTCCGCTGCCGACTGCGACGAGGCGGCCCAGTTCGTGACGGCGGACGGCTCGATCCGCTCCGGTCACCGGGCCATCGCGAGTGCAGCCACCCACGGGGCGCCGGCCTGGCGACCGGTCGGCTACCTGCTCATGGCGCCGGGTGTCTCGCGCGTGGCCTCCCGTGCCTACGGGTGGGTGGCCGAGCACCGCTACCAGCTCCCGGGCGGCACTGCGGCGTGCGCGCGTCCCTCGTCGCCGGCGGGGGAGTGACCTCGACCGGCGAGGGGCGGGCGCGCTCGACGCGCCACGGACTCCTGGCCTGCGAGGACGCCTGTGCTCGATTTGATAGTGCGTCGCCGCCTCTGGCACACTGTTCAGGTTGCTTGACGCGCGTCGCTGACCCATGTCGGTGCCGCCGCCCCTTGAGAGCCTCCTGACGGGGACTCGCCCGGACTCCTCTCGGAGGCCCTAGGGAAGCGCAAGCCACCCGGTTCGGCCGGGCAATCCACACCGGAAGTAGCACGAAAGTGCGTCACTTCCGCCGCGAAGCGGGCGCGACACGCCCGACCTCGGGGGTCGGATGCCAAGGGAACCGGAAGTCAGAAGCGAGAGAGAGACGTTCATCAGATGGCGGGACAGAAGATCCGCATCCGGCTGAAGTCGTACGACCACGAGGTCATCGACAGCTCGGCCCGGAAGATCGTTGACACAGTGACGCGCGCCGGCGCGACCGTGGTGGGCCCCGTCCCGCTGCCGACGGAGAAGAACGTCTTCGTCGTCATCCGGTCGCCGCACAAGTACAAGGACAGCCGCGAGCACTTCGAGATGCGCACCCACAAGCGCCTCATCGACATCATCGACCCGACGCCCAAGGCCGTCGACTCGCTGATGCGTCTCGACCTGCCGGCGGACGTCAACATCGAGATCAAGCTCTGAGGCGGTTGCTGACATGACTGTTGCTCAGAAGAACGTCAAGGGCGTGCTCGGCGAGAAGCTCGGCATGACCCAGGTGTGGGACGCCGACAACAAGCTCGTCCCCGTGACCGTCGTCAAGGCCGGCCCCTGCGTCGTCACGCAGGTGCGCGCCGACGAGACCGACGGCTACTCCGCGGTCCAGATCGCCTTCGGTGCGATCGACCCGCGCAAGGTGAACAAGCCGATGTCGGGCCACTTCGAGAAGGCCGGCGTCACGCCGCGCCGTCACCTCGTCGAGCTCCGCACGAGCGACGCCGCCGACTACGAGCTCGGCCAGGAGATCACGGCCGAGTCCTTCGAGGCCGGACAGCGCGTCGACGCCACGGGCACGACCAAGGGCAAGGGCTTCGCGGGTGTCATGAAGCGCCACGGCTTCGCCGGCGTCTCGTCCTCTCACGGTGCCCACCGCAACCACCGCAAGCCGGGCTCCATCGGCGGCTGCTCGACCCCGGGCCGTGTCTTCAAGGGCATGCGCATGGCCGGTCGCATGGGTGGCGTTCGCCAGACGACCCAGAACCTCCAGATCCACGCCGTTGACGCCGAGAAGGGCCTGCTGCTCATCAAGGGTGCCGTTCCCGGTCCCCGCGGTGGCATCGTCCTGATCCGCACGGCTGCGAAGGGTGCATGATCGACATGGCAACCAAGACCCCGAACCTGCCCGCCGAGATCTTCGACGTGCAGACGAACGTCCCGCTGATCCACCAGGTCGTGGTGGCCCAGCTCGCGGCGGCTCGTCAGGGCACGCACTCGACCAAGACCCGCGGCGAGGTCCGCGGCGGTGGGCGCAAGCCGTACCGCCAGAAGGGCACCGGCCGTGCGCGTCAGGGCTCGACCCGCGCGCCGCAGTTCGCCGGCGGTGGCGTCGTCCACGGCCCGCAGCCGCGTGACTACTCGCAGCGCACCCCCAAGAAGATGAAGGCCGCCGCCCTGCGTGGCGCCCTCTCCGACCGGGCCCGCTTCGACCGCATCCACGTCGTCGACTCCATCGTCTCGGGCGACCTGCCCTCGGCGAAGGACGCCGCCGCGCTGCTCGCCGGCCTGACGGAGCGCCCCAACCTGCTCGTCGTGCTCGAGCGCAGCGACGAGGTGTCGTTCAAGTCGGTCCGCAACCTGCAGAACGTCCACGTCCTGGTCGCCGACCAGCTCAACACGTACGACGTCCTGTGCGCCGACGACATCGTCTTCACCCAGGCTGCGCTCGACGCGTTCGTGGCCGGCCCCGTGAAGGCTGACAAGGCCGACAAGGAGGCCGCCAAGTGAGCATCCACACCAAGGACCCCCGCGACATCCTGATCGCGCCGGTCGTCTCGGAGAAGTCGTACGGTCTGCTCGACGAGGGCAAGTACACCTTCATCGTCGACCCGCGTGCGAACAAGACGGAGATCAAGATCGCCATCGAGCAGATCTTCAACGTCAAGGTCGACAAGGTCCACACCCTGAACCGCCAGGGCAAGACCCGTCGAACCCGTTTCGGCCTCGGCAAGCGCAAGGACACCAAGCGTGCGATCGTCTCCCTCCGCGAGGGCTCGATCGACATCTTCGGTGCGGGCGCCTGAGATAGACGAAGAGAGACTTAACGAACATGGGTATCCGCAAGTACAAGCCGACCACGCCGGGCCGTCGTGGCTCGTCGGTCGCCGACTTCGTCGAGATCACGCGCACCACGCCCGAGAAGTCGCTGGTCCGCCCCCTGTCGAAGACGGGTGGCCGTAACAACGCCGGCCGCATCACGACGCGTCACATCGGTGGCGGTCACAAGCGCGCCTACCGCGTCATCGACTTCCGTCGCCACGACAAGGACGGCGTGCCGGCCAAGGTCGCTCACATCGAGTACGACCCCAACCGCACCGCGCGCATCGCGCTCGTCCAGTACGTCGACGGCGAGAAGCGCTACATCCTGGCCCCGAACAAGCTCAAGCAGGGCGACCCGATCGAGAACGGCCCCGCGGCCGACATCAAGCCGGGCAACTCGCTCCCGCTGCGCAACATCCCGGTCGGCACGGTCGTCCACGCGATCGAGCTCAAGCCGGGTGGCGGCGCGAAGATCGCCCGCTCGGCGGGTGCTCGCGTGCAGCTCGTCGCCAAGGACGGCCCCTACGCCCAGCTGCGTATGCCGTCCGGTGAGATCCGCAACGTCGACGCGCGCTGCCGCGCCACCGTCGGCGAGGTGGGCAACGCCGAGCAGAGCAACATCAACTGGGGCAAGGCCGGCCGCATGCGCTGGAAGGGCAAGCGCCCGACCGTCCGTGGTGTCGCGATGAACCCGGTCGACCACCCGCACGGTGGTGGTGAGGGCAAGACGTCCGGTGGACGTCACCCCGTCTCCCCGTGGGGTCAGGCCGAGGGCCGCACCCGCAAGGGACACAAGGAAAGCGACAAGCTCATCGTGCGTCGCCGTCGTACTGGCAAGAAGCGCTGATAAGGAGCCTTTGGAATGCCTCGTAGCCTGAAGAAGGGCCCCTTCATCGACGACCACCTTCAGAAGAAGGTGGACGCCCAGAACGAAGCGGGCACGAAGACTGTCATCAAGACCTGGTCGCGTCGTTCGGTCATCAGCCCGGACATGCTCGGTCACACCTTCGCCGTCCACGACGGCCGCAAGCACGTCCCGGTGTTCGTCACCGAGTCGATGGTCGGCCACAAGCTCGGCGAGTTCGCACCGACCCGCACGTTCAAGGGTCACGTGAAGGACGACAAGAAGGGTCGTCGTCGCTGATGGCCACCGAATCCAAGGAAGAAGTCATGGAAGCCAAGGCCTCGGCGCGGCACGTCCGTGTCAGCCCGCAGAAGGCTCGCCGTGTCGTGGACCTCATCCGCGGCAAGGCGGCCACCGACGCCGTCACGACGCTGACGTTCGCCCCGCAGTCGGCCTCCGACCCGGTCAAGAAGGTGCTCGAGAGCGCCATCGCCAACGCCCGCGTCAAGGCTGACCGCGAGTCGGTCGCCTTCGACGAGCGCAACCTCGTCATCACGGCCGCGTTCGTCGACGAGGGCCCGACGATGAAGCGATTCCGTCCGCGTGCCCAGGGCCGCGCCGGTCGCATCAACAAGCGGACGAGCCACATCACCGTGGTCGTCACGCAGCCGGAGAACAAGAAGGGAGCCCGCTGATGGGTCAGAAGGTCAACCCCCACGGCTTCCGTCTCGGCATCACGACGGACCACAAGAGCCGTTGGTTCGCCGACTCGACGAAGTCGGGTCAGCGCTACCGCGACTACGTCAAGGAAGATGTCGCCATCCGTCGCCTGATGGAGAAGGGCATGGAGCGCGCCGGTATCGCCTCGGTCGAGATCGAGCGCACCCGTGACCGCGTCCGCGTCGACATCCACACGGCCCGCCCGGGCATCGTCATCGGCCGCCGCGGCGCCGAGGCCGACCGCATCCGTGGCGAGCTCGAGAAGCTCACGGGCAAGCAGGTCCAGCTGAACATCCTCGAGGTCAAGAACCCCGAGATCGTCTCCCAGCTGGTCGCCCAGGGCATCGCCGAGCAGCTCTCGGCCCGTGTCGCCTTCCGTCGCGCCATGCGCAAGGGCATGCAGTCCGCCCAGCGCGCCGGCGCCAAGGGCATCCGCGTGCAGGTCTCGGGCCGCCTCAACGGCGCCGAGATGAGCCGCACCGAGTTCTACCGCGAGGGTCGCGTCCCGCTGCACACGCTGCGTGCGCAGATCGACTACGGCTTCTACGAGGCCCGCACGACCTTCGGCCGTATCGGCGTCAAGGTCTGGATCTACAAGGGCGACATGACGGCGAAGGAGCTCGCGGCGCAGCAGGCTGCCGCCCCGCGCCCGTCGCGTGGCCCGCGTCGTGACGGCGGCGACCGCCCGAACCGCGCCCGTCGTGGTGACCGCAACGAGACCGCCGCTGCTCCGGCAGTGAACGAGACCGCTGCTGCCGAGGCCCCCGCCGCGGCGAGCACCGAGAATGAGCAGGCCTGACCCATGTTGATTCCCCGTCGAGTCAAGCACCGCAAGCAGCACCACCCGAACCGCCACGGTGCGGCCAAGGGTGGCACGACGATCGCCTTCGGCGACTACGGCATCCAGGCCCTCGAGCCCGCCTACGTCACCAACCGGCAGATCGAGTCCGCTCGTATCGCGATGACCCGTTACATGAAGCGTGGCGGAAAGGTGTGGATCAACATCTACCCCGACCGTCCGCTCACCAAGAAGCCCGCCGAGACCCGCATGGGTTCCGGCAAGGGTTCGCCGGAGTGGTGGATCGCCAACGTCAAGCCGGGCCGCGTCATGTTCGAGATCTCGGGCGTGACCGAGCCGGTGGCGCGCGAGGCCATGCGTCTCGCGATGCACAAGCTCCCCATGAAGTGCCGCTTCGTTCAGCGTGAGGGTGGTGACATCTGATGGCAGTCGGAACCAAGGACCTGGCTCCCGAGCAGCTGCGTGGTCTCGACGACACCAAGCTGGCGGACGAGCTGAAGAAGGCCAAGGAAGAGCTGTTCAACCTGCGTTTCCAGTCGGCCACCGGCCAGCTGGACAACCACGGTCGTCTGCGCGCCGTCAAGAAGGACATCGCACGGATCTACACCGAGATGCGTGAGCGCGAGCTCGGCATCGGCTCGGCCCCCGCCGCCCCCAAGGCGCCGGAGAAGTCGGAGCCGGTCGAGAAGAAGGCCAAGGCGGACAAGAAGGCCGACAAGACCGAGAAGGCTGACAAGGCCGAGAAGAAGGCCAAGAAGGCTGACAAGGCGCAGGAGGCTGACGCATGAGCGAGCAGGAGAAGGTCGTGAGCGACCAGGCGAGTGAGCGCAAGTACCGCAAGACCCGCCAGGGCTACGTGGTGAGCGACAAGATGGACAAGACCGTCGTCGTCGAGGTCGAGGACCGCGTCAAGCACGCCCTCTACAGCAAGGTCATCCGTCGCACCAGCAAGGTCAAGGTGCACGACGAGCAGAACGAGGCCGGCATCGGCGACCGCGTGCTGATCATGGAGACGCGTCCGCTCTCCGCGACGAAGCGCTGGCGCATCGTCGAGATCCTCGAGAAGGCCAAGTAGGCCAACCCACTGGGGGCTCCGCCCCCGTGTGCCCCCCATTCCGTTCGGCAAGGCTCATCCGGGCAACCGGTGAGAACCAGCACGACGACAGGAGTTAGAAGTGATTCAGCAGGAGTCGCGGCTGCGCGTCGCCGACAACACCGGTGCCAAGGAGCTCCTTTGCATCCGTGTTCTCGGTGGCTCGGGCCGTCGGTACGCCGGCATCGGCGACACGATCGTCGCCACCGTCAAGGACGCGATCCCTGGCGGCAACGTGAAGAAGGGTGACGTCGTCAAGGCCGTCATCGTCCGCACCGTCAAGGAGCGTCGCCGTGCCGACGGTTCCTACATCAAGTTCGACGAGAACGCTGCGGTGATCCTCAAGACCGACGGTGACCCCCGTGGTACCCGCATCTTCGGCCCGGTGGGCCGCGAGCTTCGCGAGAAGAAGTTCATGAAGATCATCTCGCTCGCGCCGGAGGTGCTGTGAACATGGCGAACAAGCCGTCGAAGATGAAGATCAAGAAGGGTGACCTCGTCCAGGTCATCTCGGGCCGCAGCCAGAAGAACGGCGGCGACCGGGGCAAGCAGGGCAAGGTCATCGCGGTGTTCCCGGAGAACCAGCGCGTGCTGGTCGAGGGCATCAACCGCGTCACCAAGCACGTCAAGGCGGGCGCAACCGCCCGTGGCACGCGCAACGGTGGCCTGACGCACACCGAGGCCGCGATCCACGTGAGCAACGTCGCGATCGTCGACCCCGAGTCGAAGAAGCCGACCCGCGTCAAGACGCGTGTCGAGACCGTCGAGCGGGGCGGTCGCCAGAAGGCCGCTCGCGTCCGTGTCGCGGTCAAGTCGGACAAGGACCTCTGAGAATGACTGAGACCAGCACCAAGCCGCGCCTCAAGCAGCGCTACCACGACGAGATCAAGGGCTCCCTGCAGGAGCAGTTCGGCCACGCCAACGTCATGCAGGTCCCCGGTGTCGTCAAGGTCGTCGTCAACATGGGTGTCGGCGACGCGGCCAAGGACAGCAAGCTGATCGAGGGCGCCGTCCGCGACCTCACGGCCATCACCGGGCAGAAGCCGGTCGTGACCAAGGCTCGCAAGTCCATCGCCCAGTTCAAGCTGCGTGAGGGCATGCCGATCGGCGCCCACACCACGCTCCGCGGCGACCGCATGTGGGAGTTCCTCGACCGTCTCGTCACGATCGCCCTCCCGCGCATCCGTGACTTCCGTGGCCTCTCGCCGAAGCAGTTCGACGGCAACGGCAACTACACGTTCGGTCTGACCGAGCAGTCGATGTTCCACGAGATCGACCAGGACAAGATCGACCGCGTGCGAGGCATGGACATCACCGTGGTCACCACGGCGACCAACGATGACGAGGGTCGCGCGCTGCTCAAGCAGCTCGGCTTCCCCTTCAAGGAGAACTGACATGGCCAAGACCGCGCTCGTTAACAAGGCGAACCGGAAGCCGAAGTTCAAGGTCCGCGCGTACACCCGCTGCCAGAAGTGCGGTCGCCCGCACTCGGTGTACCGCAAGTTCGGCCTCTGCCGCATCTGCCTTCGCGAGATGGCTCACGCGGGCGAGCTGCCGGGCGTGACCAAGAGCTCCTGGTAACCGGTTCCCGAGCCCAGAGCACAACCCAGACCAACACACCTCTGACACCGTAGGTCGACCACCCGGCACATGCCGGCGGCGAATGCCGAGGTCGAAACCCCGGTGAGGAAGGGCGGAGAGCCCACCATGACCATGACTGACCCGATTGCGGACATGCTGACCCGCGTGCGTAACGCCAACTCGGCGCACCACGACGTCGTCTCCATGCCGTACTCGAAGCTGAAGAAGAACATCGCCGAGATCCTCCAGGCCGAGGGCTACATCGCCTCCTGGAAGATCGAGGAGGCCGAGGTCGGCCAGACGCTGACCATCGACCTCAAGTACGGCCCGAACCGCGAGCGCTCCATCGCCGGCGTGCGTCGCGTGAGCAAGCCCGGTCTGCGCGTCTACGCCAAGTCGACGAACCTGCCCAAGGTTCTCGGCGGGCTCGGTGTCGCGATCCTGTCGACCTCGACGGGCCTCCTGACCGACAAGCAGGCACACGAGAAGGGCGTGGGTGGGGAAGTCCTCGCCTACGTCTGGTAAGGAGACGAAGACATGTCGCGAATCGGACGACTCCCCGTCTCCATCCCCTCGGGTGTGGACGTCAACGTCACCGGCCAGGACGTCACGGTCAAGGGCCCCAAGGGTGAGCTCTCCCTGACCGTCGTGCAGCCGATCACGGTCGAGCTGGGCGAGGGAAACCTCGAGGTCAAGCGCCCCGACGACGAGCGTGACTCGCGCTCGCGCCACGGCCTGACCCGCTCGCTCATCAACAACATGGTCCTCGGTGTCACCGAGGGCTACGAGAAGAAGATGGAGATCCACGGCACGGGTTACCGTGTCGCGGCGAAGGGCTCGGACCTCGAGTTCTCGCTCGGATACTCGCACCCGATCCTCATCCAGGCTCCCGCCGGCATCAGCTTCGCCGTCGAGAACCCGACCCGCTTCTCGGTGCAGGGCATCGACAAGCAGCTCGTCGGTGAGGTCGCGGCCAACATCCGCAAGCTGCGCAAGCCCGACCCGTACAAGGGCAAGGGCGTTCGCTACGCGGGCGAGCAGATCCGTCGCAAGGTCGGAAAGGCCGGTAAGTAAGCCATGGCAATGATCATCAAGCGCGGCAAGTCCAAGGCTGCCGCCCGCATCCGTCGCCAGGTCCGCGGTCGCAAGAAGATCAGCGGCACCGCCGCCCGTCCCCGCCTCGTCGTGTCGCGCTCCAGCCGTCACCTCTTCGTCCAGGTCGTCGACGACACGGTCGGCAAGACCGTCGCCTCGGCCTCGACGATGGAGGCCGACCTGCGTGCGTTCGAGGGTGACAAGACCGCCAAGGCCAAGAAGGTCGGCGAGCTCGTCGCCTCGCGTGCCAAGGACGCCGGCATCGAGGCCGTCGTGTTCGACCGTGGTGGCAACAAGTACCACGGCCGCGTGGCGGCGATCGCCGAGGGCGCCCGTGAAGGTGGGCTGTCCCTGTGACCAAGCACTTCGTGACCGCAATTGTTGAGATGAGGAACATCTGATGCCCGGACAGCAGCGTCGAGGCACCGGCCCCGCCGGTGGCGGCGAGCGCACCGAGCGCGGAGACCGCCGCGACAACCGCGGTGGCCGCGACAACCGCGACAGCCGTGACGACAAGAACCAGTACGTCGAGCGCGTCGTGACCATCAACCGTGTGGCCAAGGTCGTCAAGGGTGGTCGTCGCTTCAGCTTCACCGCTCTCGTCGTGGTCGGTGACGGTGACGGCACGGTTGGTGTCGGCTACGGCAAGGCCAAGGAAGTTCCCGCGGCCATCGCCAAGGGTGTCGAGGAGGCCAAGAAGAACTTCTTCAAGGTCCCGCGCATCCAGGGCACCATCCCGCACCCCGTCCAGGGTGAGGCGGCCGCTGGTGTCGTCATGCTCCGCCCCGCCGCCCCCGGTACCGGTGTCATCGCCGGTGGCCCGGTGCGTGCGGTGCTCGAGTGCGCCGGCATCCACGACGTCCTCAGCAAGTCGCTGGGCTCCGACAACGCCATCAACATCGTGCACGCCACGGCCCAGGCCCTGCGTGACCTCGAGCGCCCCGAGTCGGTCGCTGCCCGCCGTGGCAAGACCCTCGAGGAGGTCGCTCCGGCGGCCATGCTCAAGGCCCGCGCCGCCGGCATCGCCGAGGCCCAGGCCGCGAAGGCTGGTGCGTGATGGCTCGTCTCAAGGTGACCCAGACCCGTTCCGAGATCGGCGGCAAGCAGAACCAGCGTGACACGCTGCGCAGCCTCGGTCTGAAGCGCATTGGCGACGTCGTCGTCAAGGAGGACCGTCCCGAGATCCGCGGGATGGTCAAGACGGTCACGCACCTCGTGACCGTCGAGGAGGTTGACTGACCATGGCCGACAACGCCAAGAAGTCGGGCGAGTCCGCCCTCAAGGTCCACCACCTGCGTCCGGCCCCCGGAGCCAAGACCCCCAAGACCCGCGTCGGTCGTGGTGAGGGCTCCAAGGGCAAGACCGCCGGTCGTGGCACCAAGGGCACCAAGGCCCGTTACCAGGTCCCGGAGCGTTTCGAGGGCGGCTCCATGCCGATGCACATGCGCCTTCCGAAGCTCCGTGGCTTCAAGAACCCGTTCCGCACCGAGTACCAGGTCGTGAACCTGGACCGCCTGCAGGTCCTCTTCCCCGAGGGTGGCCAGGTGTCGGTCGAGGACCTCGTCGCCAAGGGTGCCGTCCGTGACGGCTTCCCGGTGAAGGTGCTCGGGACGGGCGAGATCTCCGTCAAGGTCGAGGTCGAGGCTCACAAGTTCTCGGCGTCCGCCAAGGAGAAGATCGAGGCCGCCGGCGGCACGGTCACTGCCATCGCAGGCTGAGTGACTGGTCCAGCGTGACCCCCACACACCTCGTGTGAGCAGCGCCCCGAGCACCAGCCGCGGGCCGACGTGACGTCGGTTACCGCGGAGGGAGGCTCGGGGCGCTGTGCCTTTGCGTTAACCTTCCACGGATTGCATGAATGACGCCGCGCCACGGTGCGGCCCCCAGGAGGACCCAGTGCTCGCCGCCTTCGCACGCGCGTTCCGTACCCCGGACCTGCGCAAGAAGCTGCTTTTCACGCTCGGCATCATCGTGCTGTTCCGGCTCGGGTCGCACGTCCCGACGCCCGGCATCAGCTACAGCCTCGTGCAGAACTGTCTCGAGGCCAACAAGGGCCGGTCGGGTGACCAGAGCGGGTTCCTCAACCTCGCCAACCTGTTCAGCGGCGGGGCACTGCTCCAGCTGTCGGTGTTCGCGCTCGGGATCATGCCCTACATCACCGCGAGCATCATCATCCAGCTGCTCACGGTGGTCATCCCGCGCTTCGAGGCGCTCAAGGAGGAGGGCCAGTCGGGTCAGAGCAAGCTGACCCAGTACACCCGCTACCTGACGATCGGCCTCGCGATCCTCCAGTCGGCCACGCTCGTCACCTTCGCGCGCAACCCGTCCAGCCTGTTCGGCGGGTCCTGCACCTCGATCATGAACGACCAGTCGATGGTCACCATCCTGATCATGGTGCTCACCATGACGGCCGGCACCGGCCTGATCATGTGGTTCGGTGAGCTCATCACCGACAAGGGTGTCGGCAACGGCATGTCGCTGATGATCTTCACCTCGATCGCCGCCGGCTTCCCGGCCTCGCTCTGGGGCATCCGCGAGAACAAGGGCTGGGGCACCTTCCTCGGCATCATCGTCCTCGGCATCTTCGTCATCGCCGCGGTCGTCTTCGTCGAGCAGTCGCAGCGCCGCATCCCGGTCCAGTACGCCAAGCGCATGGTCGGCCGGCGCATGTACGGCGGCACGTCGACGTACATCCCGCTCAAGGTCAACATGGCCGGCGTCATCCCGGTCATCTTCGCCAGCTCGCTGCTCGCCCTCCCCGGCCTCATCGCGCAGTTCAACACGCGCGCCGACGGCAACAACCCCGACTGGGTGACGTGGGTGCAGTCGAACCTGGTCCGCGGTGACCACCCCATCTACATGGCGATCTACGTCGCCCTCATCCTCTTCTTCACCTTCTTCTACGTCTCGATCACGTTCAACCCGACCGAGGTCGCCGAGAACATGAAGAAGTACGGCGGCTTCATCCCGGGTATCCGGGCCGGGCGACCCACGGCCGAGTACCTCAACTACGTCCTGACCCGAATCACCGTGCCGGGTGCCATCTACCTCGCGATCGTCTCGCTGATCCCGCTCGTCGCCCTCGTGCTCGTCGGCGCCAACCAGAACTTCCCGTTCGGTGGCACGTCGATCCTCATTGTCGTGGGTGTGGGTCTCGAGACGGTCAAGCAGATCGAGGCGCAGCTGCAGCAGCGTCACTACGAAGGGTTCCTCCGTTAAATGCGACTGATCATCCTCGGCCCGCCCGGTGCCGGTAAGGGCACCCAGGCGGCGCGGATCGCCGACCGGCTCGGCATCCCGGCCATCTCGACCGGCGACATCTTCCGCGCCAACATCAAGGACCAGACCCCGCTGGGCGTCAAGGTCGACGAGATCATCAAGTCCGGTGGCTACGTCTCCGACGACATCACCAACGAGATCGTCGAGGACCGCCTCTCCTGGGACGACGCCACCCACGGCTTCCTCCTCGACGGCTACCCGCGCACCTCGGGCCAGGTCGACGCGCTCGACGCGATGCTCGCGCGCCACGGTCACGCCCTCGACGCCGTCCTCGAGCTCGAGGTCGACGAGGACGCCATCGTCGAGCGCCTGCTCAGGCGGGCCGAGACCGAGGGCCGTGCCGACGACACCGAAGACGTCATCCGCGAGCGCCAGGCGATCTACCGCAAGGAGACCGCTCCACTGGCACACCACTACGACCAGGTCGGCCTCCTCGTGAAGGTCGACGGCATGGGTGAGGTCGACGAGGTCACCGACCGCGTCATCGCCGCCCTGCCCCAGCACGCCTGATGTTCGGACGCCGAGGCCGGCTCCAGGGCCGCACCGACGAGCAGCTCCTCCTCATGCGTGAGGCGGGGCTGCTCGTCGGGCGCACCCTCGAGATGCTCGCGGGCGAGGTGCGCCCCGGCGTCACCACGCTCGAGCTCGACCGCCTCGCCGAGGAGTTCATCCGCAGCCACGGCGGCATCCCGAACTTCCAGCTCGTGCCCGGCTACAGCCACACGCTCTGCACGAGCGTCAACGACGAGGTCGTCCACGGCATCCCCCGTTCGCGCGTGCTCGAGGCGGGCGACATCGTCTCCATCGACTGCGGCGCCGAGGTCAAGGGCTGGAACGGCGACGCGGCCTTCACCGCCGTCGTCGGCGGGCCCGAGGCCGGGCGCCCCGAGGACCTCGCGCTCATCGACGCCACCGAGGCGAGCCTCTACGCCGGCATCGCGGCCATGCAGGTCGGCGGCCGGCTCTACGCCGTGGGCGACGCGGTGGAGGCGAGTATCGAGGCGGCTGCGGCGCGCGACGGCAACGCGTACGGCGTCATCGACGAGTACGTCGGCCACGGCATCGGCACCCAGATGCACATGGACCCCCAGATCCCGAACTACGCGGTGCGCGAGACAGGCCCGAAGCTCGTCGACGGCTTCACGGGTGCGATCGAGCCGATGATCACGCTCGGCTCGACCGACACCAAGGTGCTCGGCGACGAGTGGACCGTCGTCACCGCCGACGGGTCGCGCGCGGCGCACTCGGAGCACTCGGTCGCCGTCCGCGAGGACGGCCTGTGGATCCTCACCGCCATCGACGGTGGCAAGGCCGCCCTCGAGGCGGTCGGGGCGGCATACGCCCCCCTCGACGTCTCGGTCTGACACCGGCCTGCTGACGCGCCGAACGGCGCCACGGCCGCTCTCCCCATCCGGCGACGGCGACGCGTAGCCTCACGCTCGTGACCCTTCCCCGCAGCACCCCGTCGGCCCAGGGCGTCGACGCCTCAGGAATCCTCGACCTCGTCGACGCCGTGGAACGAGAGCACCTCGGTCTGCACAGCCTGATGGTCGTACGCCACGGGCACGTCGTCGCGGAGGGGTGGTGGCGGCCGTATGCCGCCGACCGCGTCCACCTCGCGTACTCCCTCTCGAAGACGCTGACGGCCACGGCTGTCGGCTTCCTCGCGCAGGAGGGCCGCCTGTCGCTCGACGACCGCGTCCTCGACCACTTCCCGGAGCTCGACCCGAACGCGGTCGCCCCCGGCTGGGACGACGTGCGCGTGCGGCACTGCCTGTCGATGACCGTCGGTCACGAGGAGGACGCGTGGACGCACGTGTTCGACCGGATGAACGGCTACGACTTCGACGCCGCCGGCGACTGGGTGCCTCGCGTCTTCGCGACGACTCCGACGCGTGACCCCGGCACCGTCTTCGCCTACAACCAGGTTGCGACGTACGTGCTCGCCGTCATCGTGCGGCAGCTGACCGGCGGCGGAGTCGCCGACGTCCTCCATCCGCGCCTGCTCGTGCCGCTCGGGGTGCAGGAGAGCATCCCGTGGCACCGCGACCCTCTCGGACGCGAGCTCGGGTTCACGGGGTCGCACCTGACGACCGAGACGATCGCCTCGGTCGCCCAGCTCTATCTCGACCGGGGTCGCTGGAACGGTCGACAGCTGCTGTCGGAGGCGTGGGTCGACGAGGCCACCCGCGCGTTCGGGCCGCTCAACGAGGACCCCGGCGCCGACGAGGACTGGCGGCGCGGCTACGGCTACTCGTTCTGGATGCAGCGCTTCGGTTTCCGTGGCGACGGCGCCTACGGGCAGTTCCTCGTGGTGCTTCCCGAGCACGACACCGTCGTGGCCGTCACGGCCGAGCAGCAGCGCATGCAGTCGACGCTCGACGCACTGTGGGAACACCTCGTGCCCGCGATCGGTGCGCCCGGTTCCGCGGCTGCGGAGGCCGCGCTCGCCGAGCGCCTGGCCGGCCTCGAGATCCCGGCCATGACGGGCGAGGCCCTGGGGCCCGACCACGCCGAGTTCAACCGTTCGAGCTCCTCCGACCTGGCTCCCGACTACGCGGCCGTCTCGGTCACCCGCGAGGGCGCCGAGCTCGTCCTGGGCCTGGCCCGCCGGGGCGAGTGGCTGCGGGTCCCCGTGGGGGTGGGAGCCTGGCGCGAGAGCGAGCTCGTCGCCGCCGGGGCGACGCTCCCCGTCGTCGCCAGCGGGGGCTGGGTCGACGAGGACACCTTTCGCGCCGAGGTCATCGCGATCGAGACGCCCCACCGCTTCCGCGTCGAGGCCCGGCTGCGCAGCGCCGACGCCGACCTGACGTGGCGGATGGTGCCGCTGACGGGCCACGACCCGATGTGGCTCTCGACCCGCTGGACCTGAGGCGGCGGCCCCCGCCGTCGTGGTCCCGGGCCGTCCGAGGGTCGTCGGTGGCTCATCGGTGGGTCGCCGGTGGGCCGGCGCGTGTGGCGTGGTCGCGCTGTGGCGTGACGGCTGTCGGTGCCCGGGTGAAGAATCGACGGTGGCGTGCAGGACCAGCAGAAGGAGGCAGTCGTGGCCGGTGACGAGAGCACGACAGGGGCGACCGGAACGACGGGAGACACGAGGGTGACCGGCCCCCGGGGATCCTCCCGGCCGGCCGCAGCGGCGGCGACGGTGCCCCCCGGTGGCGTGCCCGCCGACCACAACCCGTGGCCGGCGCTGTGGGCCATGGTCATCGGCTTCTTCATGATCCTCGTCGACTCGACGATCGTCTCGGTGGCGACGCCGGCGATCCTGCGTGGGCTCGACACCGACGTCAACAGCGTCATCTGGGTGACCAGCGCCTACCTGCTCGCGTACGCCACGCCTCTGCTCATCACCGGGCGGCTCGGCGACCGCTTCGGCCCGAAGAACGTCTACCTCGCCGGCCTGGCCATCTTCACCCTGGCCTCGCTCTGGTGCGGACTGACGGACACCATAACCGGCCTCATCGTCGCGCGGGTCGTGCAGGGCCTCGGTGCCTCGATGCTGACGCCCCAGACCATGGCCGTCATCACCCGCACCTTCCCAGCCGCCTCGCGCGGGCAGGCCATGGCGTTGTGGGGCGCGACCGCCGGTGTCGCGATCCTCGTCGGCCCCGTGGTCGGCGGTCTGCTCGTCGACGGCCCGGGCTGGGAGTGGATCTTCTTCATCAACGTGCCGGTCGGCATCATCGCCTTCGTCCTCGCCGCACGGCTCGTGCCCCGGCTCGACACCCGCAGCCACGCCTTCGACTGGGTGGGGGTCGCGCTGTCGGCGGTCGGCATGTTCCTCATCGTCTTCGGGGTGCAGGAGGGCGAGACCTACGACTGGGGCGCGATCTCCGGGTTCGTGTCGGTGCCGCTCCTCATCGGCGTGGGCATCGTGGTCTTCGGCCTCTTCCTGGTCTGGCAGTCCCGCAACACGAACGAGCCGCTCGTCCCGCTGGGCCTCTTCCGCGACCGCAACTTCTCCGTCTCCAACATCGGCATCACGACGGTCGGTTTCGCGATCACCGCGATGGCCTTCCCCTTCATGCTCTACGCGCAGGCGGTCCGTGGCCTGAGCCCGACGGCGTCGGCGCTGCTGCTGGCGCCGATGGCGGTCATCTCGGGCGCGCTCGCCCCGGTGGGCGGCCGCCTGACCGACAAGGTTCACCCGAAGCTGCTGGCTCCCGTGGGGCTCGGGCTCACCTCGGCCTCGCTCTTCTGGGTGGCCGCGGTCATGCACCCCGAGACGGCGATCTGGCAGCTGCTGCTGCCGATGGCCCTCATGGGCGTCGGCAGCGCGTTCATGTGGGGTCCCCTCGCGGCCACCGCCACCCGCAACCTGCCGATGTCGTCGGCCGGCGCCGGCGCCGGCGTCTACAACACGACGCGCCAGGTCGGTGCCGTGCTCGGCAGCGCCGCCATCGCCGCGGTGATCGAGGCACGCATGGCCGCCAACCTGCCCGGGCTGGAGCTGTCGTCCGGGTCGGTGCAGCAGGCCGGCGGGGGCGCGATGCCGGCCCGCATCGCCGACGGCTTCTCGGACGCCATGGCGCAGTCGATGCTGCTCCCGGCGGCGGTGCTGCTCGTCGGCGTCGTGGCCGTGCTCTTCTTCGAGCGGCCCACGCACCACAGCGGCTGAGCCCGCCCGCTGCCGGTCGGGGCGACGGAACCGGATCCGGCTGCCGGGAGCCGTGCAGGGGGACAGCGGACCGTCGAAGGGGGGACCACGATGGGTCGTCGGCCCGTGTGAGGGTGACCACTGCACCTACGTGCAGGCGAGGCGGCGAGCCTTCATGCGGATCCGGGCACGACGTCGTGGTGGCGGCGTCCGGCGCTCTGGCGGCCGAGGGCGCCCGCGCGTCCTCCGACGTGCACGACCATGCGCTCGGCGACGACGCGCGCGTTGGCCTGGAGCACCTCGAGCGGCACGCGCGGGAGGTTCTCCTCCCAGTCGATGAGCGGCGACCCCCGGAACTGCAGCATCCGCGCCGGCCTGCCGAGGAAGAACAGGTGCAGGTGTGCGCCACCGTCGCCGTACTTCGCGAGCTGCACGCGGCCCACCGTGGGCACGTGCTCGACGGCGTCGGAGATCGCGACGATGAGCTGGCCCATCTCCGCCGCGAGCTCGCCCGGCAGCGAGGGCAGGTCGTGGTGCGCGACCGGTGTGAGCATGAGCATCACGGGCAGACCGGTGTCGCGTGACAGCGTCAGCCGCCAGCGGGAGTTCGTCCAGACCACCCGCTCGTCGGTGTCGTCGAAGCCCAGGGCGCAGTGGCAGTCCGCGGCCTGCTCACCGCGGCGCGGTGGCTCCTCGTCGGCAGGGGGCCGCACGGGCTTGAGCCGCAGGCCCTCCAGCTCGTACGGGTAGATGTCCCACCCGGGCATCTCCTCGACCGCCACGGGCAGCCGTCCGTCCTCACGGGCGGCGGCCGCGATGCGGGCGTAGTAGTCCTCCACGGACTCCGCCTCCGTGGGCGGCGCACTCACCGTGTCGGTGTGGTCGTCGGGTGCGGGCGGGTGGGTGGGGTCGGCGCCGGGCTCGGTCACCCCGTCAGTATGCCGGGTGGCGCACCCGTGCGCCGGGCGTGAGCCGGCCCGGCGGATCGGGCCCGGCGGATCGTGCCCCGGTCGAGGCCGACGGTGGCACGATCGGCTACGTGGGAACGATCGGTGACTACCTGGCCGGGCTCGAGCCGGACCAGCGCTCAGCCCTGCAGCACGTCGTCGACGTCGCTCGGCGCGTCGTCCCCGAGGCGGAGGAGGGCACGAGCTACGGCATGCCGGCCCTGCGCCTCGAGGGACGCCCGCTCGTCGGCATCGCCGCTGCCGCGAAGCACCTGTCGGTCTTCCCCTTCAGCCCGGCCGTCGTCGATGCGGTGGCAACCGACCTCGACGGCTTCTCGCTGAGCAAGGGCACCATCCGCTTCTCCGTCGACCGCCCGGTGCCCGATGCCGTGCTCGAGAGGATCGTCGCGCTGCGCCTGGCCGAGCTGGGTCGCTGAGCCGGTCACCTCAGCGTGCCGGCGTCGGGTCGCGGTCGACCGGCCCGTGGATCGCGAACGGCGCCCCCGTGACGTGGGCCCAGTACCGGTCGCCGAACGACCAGTGCCACCACTCGGTCGGGTAGTTGACGAGTCCGGCGCGGCCGAGCGCCAGCGCGAGCACGGAGCGCAGCTGCCGGGCCTGAGAACTGATGCCCTGGGAGTCGAAGTAGCACGCCCCCGCGCTCTCCTCCGGGGTTGCGTCGACGGGGGTGCCGAGGTCGAGCCGCTCGCCGCCCGGATCGACGAGCGTGATGTCGACGGCGGCACCGCTCACGTGGGGTGCGTTCGTCGGCGGCGCGACGAACCGGCTCGTCAGACGGTCGATCTCGTCGGCACCGAGCCAGGGCTGCTCGTCCGCGATGCGACGGCGGTATGCCGCATGGATCGCCCCCTGCGCCCCCGCCGGCCGCAGCCCCTCGACGACGAGCAGGTGCAGCCCATCGGGGAGGGTCGCCTGCGCCTCGCCGAGCCGGTCGGCCAGCGTCCGGCGCACCAGACGGTGCGACCGGGCCGGCGCCGCGACCCACTCGAGCCCGAGGCCGGGCGGTGGTGCCGGCGCGGCCGGCTCGACCCGGACCCCCGCGCTCGCCACGTCGACCATCGGGGAGCCGTCGTCGACGACACGGATCCCGCGGACACGCGGGTCGGACAGCAGGGGCGGGCCGGACGTCGTGGTCAGGGAGCTCGCGGCCGGGCCGGTCATGGCAGGGCTGGTCATGGCCGGGCTGCGACGGCGCCCACCGACGCGGTGGACGCTGTCCGAACGAGCAGGTCGACGAGGGCCGGGTAGCCGATCCCGGCGGCCGCCCACATCCGTGGGAACTGCGACGCCGGCGTGAACCCGGGAAAGGTGTTGACCTCGTTCAGCACCGGGCCCTCGCTGCCGACGAGGAAGTCGACACGGGCCAGGCCCCGGCAGCCGAGGGCACGGTAGGCGGTGGCGGCGAGCCGCTCGAGGTGCTCGGTGAGCTCCGTGCCGAGCGGCGCCGGAACCGCGAACCGCGTGGCACCACTCGCGTACTTGGCGGCCTCGGTGAAGAACGGCTCGTCCGGGTCGCTCTGGACGAGCAACGAAGGGCCACAGCGCACCTCACCGTCGGGCAGCTCGAGCACCGGCACGTCCACCTCGAGGCCACACACCTCGGCCTCGACGAGCACGGAGTCGCTGCCGGCCTCGAGGGCAGCGCCCAGCGCGCGGGCGAGGTCGGGCGGCCCGGTCGTGGCGATCCGCGTGACCCCGATGCTGGAGCCGCCGTGCACGGGCTTGACGAAGACCGGGCCCACGAGCCCGGCCGCAGCCAGGTCCGCGGCGACACGGTCGAGCTCCACGGCCGAGCACGTCGCCGCCCGCGCCCGATCGACGGGGACGAGCACACCGGGTGCGACCGGCACGCCCGCACCGGCGACGACCAGCTTCGTCAGCTGCTTGTCGAGGCACACGGCGCTGGCGGCGACGGGCGAGCCGACGTAGCGCACGCCGAGCACGTCGAGGAAGCCCTGGACCGTCCCGTCCTCGCCGAGAACCCCGTGCAGGGCCGGGACCGCGACATCGCACCCGAGCAGCGTGTCCACCGCGACGAGCCGACCCGCACCGTAGGGCGTGTGCCACTCCCCAGCGCGGTCGACGAGGACGGGGACCACGTCGTGCCCCGCCCGGCGCAAACCGTCGGCGATGCCCTCGCCGCTCGCGACCGAGACGTCGTGCTCGCTGCTCGTCCCGCCGTGGATGACGGCCACCCTCATGACTGCTCCCTTCCGTTGCTGCTCCGGTCGACCGCCCAGTCGGCGCCGACGTGCCGGCGACCCACGCGACTGCCGATCCCCGTGTAGATCTCGTGCTCGTTGGTCCCCGACCAGGCGGCCCAGTCCCGCGCGGTCGGCTCCCCGTGGTCGCCCGGCCCCAGCACGACCACCTCGGTGCCGACGGCCACGGGCTCGGGGCCGAGGTCGGCGACGACCTGGTCCATGCAGACTCGTCCGATCAGCGGTGCGCGGCGGCCGCCGACCCAGATGCTCGCTCGCCCGGTCGCGGCGCGGGGGAGCCCGTCGGCGTAGCCGACGGGGACCAGCGCGAGGTGCGTGTCACGAGTGGTGCGGCCGACGTGGTCGTAGCCGACGCCGCGGCCCGCCGCCACGCGCCGCACCTGGACGACCCGCGTACGCAGGGTGAGGGCAGGCCGCAGCCCCTCACCGATTCCGTAGACGCCTGCCCCGACGCGTACGAGGTCGTATGCCGTGTCGCGTGCGTTCGCCTGTACCGCAGCGGTGTTCGCGAGATGAACCACCTCCGGCCGCAGCCCGGCTGCCCGGGCGAGGTCGAGGCCGACGCGGAACATGAGCAGCTGGCGGTGGGTGGGGACGGCGTCCGGTCGGCCCCCGTGGGACAGGTGCGACCAGATGCCGGCGACCCGAACCCGCCCTGCCGACTCGAGGGAGGCTGCGACGGACACCAGCCGCGACCAGTCCTCACCGGGGCATCCGCTGCGGTGCAGACCGGTGTCGAGCTTGAGGTGGATGCGCGGGGCCCCGGAGACACGGGCGACGGCGGCGAGGTCGGCGGGACTGCTCACCGAGAGGTCGACTCCGGCCGCCACTGCCTCCGCGGACCGGGCCGGGTCGAAGAGCCACGCGAGAATGGGCGCGCCGACGCCCGACCGGCGCAGCTCCAGGGCCTCGCTCACGCGGGTCACGCCGAGCCAGGTCGCCCCGGCTGCGAGGCACGTGCGCGCCACCGGCGCCGCCCCGTGGCCGAACGCGTCGGCCTTCACGACGGCCATGAGCTGCGTCCCTGCGGCCGAGCGCAGTGTGCGAACGTTGGCTGCCAGGGCGGCGTGATCGACGACGGCCTCGGCGAGCTCGCCCGCGGACTCGGGCAACGTCATCGGCTGTGTGCCGCCCAGTTCCATTGCGGCCGTGCCAGACTCGCGTGTCTCGATCATGCCTCGACGCTATGAGCGCACCTGCAGTCGGCGCATCGAGCCGTGGACCGACATCTCCCTCCTCCCGTGGGAGGAGGCGACGGCGGGATGGTCGGAGACCTCTGGTCAGGGCAGTGCGACCGCGCCCGTCTGGTAGGCGAGCACGACCAGGGCGACGCGGTCGCGGACGCCCGTCTTGGCGAGGATGTGCCCGACGTGAGTCTTGACGGTCGTCTCGGAGACGAAGAGCGCCTCGGCGATCTCGGAGTTGGTCAGCCCGCGCGCGATCGCGACCCAGACCTCGCGCTCGCGGTCGGTCAGCGCGGCCGTGCGATCCAGCAGGGCACCGACGACGGGTGCGCTGCGCACATACGTCTCGACGAGCCGCCGCGTGGTCGAGGGCGCGATGACGGCATCACCCGCGTGGACCGTGCGAATCGCGGCGAGGAGGTCTTCCGGCGGTGCGTCCTTGAGCAGGAAGCCCGAGGCGCCGGCACGGAGGGCCGTGAAGGCGTACTCGTCGAGGTCGAAGGTCGTCAGGACGAGGACCCTTGTCGCGCAGTCGTGCTCGGCGATGATCCGGGTCGCCTCGATGCCGTCCATGCGCGGCATGCGCACGTCCATGAGCACGACATCGGCCTCGACCCTGGCGAGGGTGTCGACGCACTGCTGCCCGTCGGCGCACTCGGCGACCACGGTGAGGTCCGGCTGTGAGCGCACGAGCATGGCGAAACCGGCCCGCACGAGAGCCTGGTCGTCGACGATCATCACGCGGATCACCGGGACACCTCGATCGGTCGCGTCGCCTCAGGGCCGAGCCGGGGGAGCGTGGCCACGACGCGGAACCCGCCTCGCGGGTCGGGGCCGGTGACGAGCGATCCTCCGAGCATGTCGACCCGCTCTGCCATACCTCGCAGCCCGTGGCCCTGCTCGACCGCGCTCCCGGGGGCCCGGGTGCCCGCAGCGGCCCCACCACCGTCGTCGACGACCTCGACGACCACGCTCGCCGGGTGGACGGTCAGCGTGACCCAGGCCGTGGCGTCGTCGCCCGCGTGCTTCATGACGTTCGTCAGTGCCTCCTGCACGATCCGGTACGCCGTGAGGCCGGTCGCCGAGCCGTGCTCGCCCTCGTGGTCCGGCAGGGGGTCCCCGGCGAAGCGCAGGTGCACCCGGCGCCCACCGTCGGTGAGCCTGGCGACGAGGGGCTCGAGGTCCGCGAGCCCCGGCTAGGGCGCTTCGGGGGCCAGGGACTCCTCGTCGCGCAGCACGCCGAGCAGCCGGCGCATCTCGGCCAGCGACGACCGTCCGGTCGCCGCGATGGTCTCGAGCGCGTTGGTGGCGACGTCGGGGTCGGCGGCCGCGGCGAACCGGGCGCCGTCGGCCTGCACGATCATCACCGACAGCCCGTGAGCCACGACGTCGTGCATCTCACGCGCGATCCGCTGCCGGTCGGCGAGCGTGTCGGCGCGGCTCACGGCCGCGCGCTCGGCGAGCTGGTGGGCGGCGGCCTCGGCGGCGTGGGTCTGCGCCTCGCGCTGGAGGGTCCGTCGCTCGCCGGCAGCGCGCACCTGGTCGGCCACCGCCCAGGTCAGCACCACGACGGCACCGCTGTTGAACAGGAAGACGGCCACCCGGTCGCCGAGGAACGTCTCGAGCGGCGGCAGGAAGTAGCCGTAGCGGACGAAGAGCATCGCAGTCGCGAGGCCGAGGGAGCCGAGGGCGGCCGTGAGGGCCCACAGGCCACTGCGCCGGTCGGTCCACAGGGTCACCCCGAACAGTGCGACGAGCGCCATGAGAACGGTCGGCAGGCCGAGCACCGCACCCAGGGCGTACAGCAGGAACGCGAGGAGCCCGCAGGCGGCGAAGGTGGCGCCGGGGAAGCGCGGCAGGAAGAGCAGGGCGACCGCGCCGAGCCCGATACCGACATAGCCGAGCACGGTGGGCTGCTCGCCGAGGTTGACCCACCACGCCTGCCTGCCCACGACGGCGACGACGGTGATCGACCCGACGAAGTAGAGCAGCGCGATGATCGCACCGACGCGGTCGACGAGGGCGCGGCCGCCGACGGGCATGGCCGGGGCGGGGACGTCGGGCCGGGCGGTCACGCGAGCACGCTACCCAAGCCGACGGCGTACGGGATCCTCCCGCGGGAGGACGTCGGGAGGATGTCGGGAGGACCCCGGCACGCCCTGGGCCGACCACCTCGCCGATTTCGGGTAATCGCCGGCGTGGCGTAGTCTTGTGCGTTGGGTGTCGTGTGCCTCGGCGCCCGAATCACGCCTGTGTCCCAGGAGCGATCCGGAGCACGGCAACCAGGCACGTCCCAAGGTCGGCCCAGTCCGGGTCGGCCACCAACAGATAGACGGAGGATATGGCCAAGAAGGACGGTGTCATCGAGATCGAGGGCACGATCGTCGAGGCTCTCCCGAACGCGATGTTCCGGGTGGAGCTCTCCAACGGTCACAAGGTGCTCGCACACATCTCGGGCAAGATGCGACAGCACTACATCAGGATCCTCCCGGAGGACCGTGTGGTGGTGGAGCTCTCTCCCTATGACCTGACCCGCGGTCGGATCGTCTTCCGGTATCGCTGAAGTTCCCCGTTGAGATCTCGAGAGACAGCAGGCAGATGAAGGTTCAGCCGAGCGTCAAGAAGATCTGCGACAAGTGCAAGGTGATCCGCCGCAACGGTCGGGTCATGGTGATCTGCGAGAACCTGCGCCACAAGCAGCGCCAGGGCTGAGCAGAACCCACCACCTCGCCGTCGACAGACTTCGACAGCACGCAAGACAAGTGAATGAAAGCAGCACCCGGCCCCTGATGACCGACCGTCGTGTCGGCGCAGGACGTCACCCCCGGCACGGAGGCCGGGGACCGGTGGCCCGTCCTTCTGTGTGGCGGGCCGAGACCCCGGATCGGTGACCTGCTCCAGACCTCCGCGAAAAGAATCCAGGAGAAAACCCAACATGGCTCGTCTTGTTGGAGTCGACCTTCCGCGCGAGAAGCGCGTCGAGGTTGCGCTGACCTACATCTTCGGTGTCGGTCGCACCCGTTCCAAGCAGGCGCTGGTTGCGACCGGCGTCGACCCCAACACCCGCGTCAAGGACCTCGGTGAGACCGAGCTCGTTGCGCTTCGTGACTTCCTCGAGGGCAACTACCGCCTCGAGGGTGACCTTCGCCGTGAGGTGCAGGCCGACATCCGCCGCAAGGTCGAGATCGGCTCCTACGAAGGTCTTCGTCACCGTCGTGGTCTCCCCGTGCGCGGCCAGCGCACCAAGACCAACGCGCGCACTCGCAAGGGCCCGAAGCGCACCGTGGCCGGCAAGAAGAAGGCCAAGTGACGCTGATCGCCTCGCGATCACGTCTCACCGACATTCAGTTCTGACGTAGGAGAAACATGCCTCCCAAGGCTCGCGTGACGAAGGTTCGTCGCAAGGAGAAGAAGAACGTCGCCCACGGGCACGCTCACATCAAGAGCACGTTCAACAACACGATCATCTCGATCACCGACCCCACCGGCGCCGTGATCGCCTGGGCCTCCGCCGGCCAGGTCGGCTTCAAGGGCTCGCGCAAGTCGACGCCGTTCGCCGCCCAGATGGCTGCCGAGGCTGCTGCCCGCCGCGCCATGGAGCACGGCATGCGCAAGGTCGACGTCTTCGTGAAGGGCCCGGGCTCGGGCCGCGAGACGGCGATCCGCTCGCTCACCGCCACCGGCCTCGAGGTCGGCGCGATCAGCGACGTCACGCCCACGCCGCACAACGGTGTCCGCCCGCCCAAGCGCCGTCGCGTCTGATCCGGCCAGAGACCAGGAAGAGTAGATAAGTCATGGCTCGTTACACCGGCCCGATCACCAAGAAGTCCCGCCGCCTGAAGATGGACCTCGTCGGCGGCGACAAGAACTTCGAGCTCCGCCCGTTCCCGCCCGGCCAGCACGGCCGTCGCCGGATCCAGGAGAAGGAGTACCTGACCCAGCTCCAGGAGAAGCAGCGTGCCCGCTTCACCTACGGCGTCATGGAGAAGCAGTTCGTCCGCTACTACAAGGAAGCGGCGAAGCGCCCCGGCAAGACCGGTGAGAACCTTCTCCAGATCCTCGAGTCGCGCCTCGACAACGTGGTCTACCGCGCGGGCCTGGCCCGCACGCGTCGCCACGCCCGTCAGCTCGTGACCCACGGTCACTTCGAGGTCAACGGCGTGCGCGTCGACGTCCCGAGCTACCGCGTCGAGCAGTACGACATCATCACGGTCCGCAAGCAGTCCGTCGAGAGCTTCCCGTTCGAGCTGGCCCGCCAGACGTTCGGCGAGCGTCCCGTCCCGGCCTGGATGCAGGTCGTCGACGGCTCGCTGCAGATCCTCATCCACCAGCTCCCGGTGCGCGCGCAGATCGACTCGCAGCTCACCGAGCAGCTGATCGTCGAGCTCTACTCGAAGAACTGACTCAAGGCCCCGTATGCCGTGAAGCCAGCTTCACGGCATACGGGATCCCTTGTCCCTGGGGCCGGCTCGCAGACAGAGCCGTGCCGGCCCGCCCGGATCACGACCGGGCAGTTTCACGAGGCGTCATATGGCGGTCGCCCGTGGGAAGGAACTGAACAGTGCTCATCGCACAGCGTCCCGTGCTCTCCGAAGAGGTCGTGGTCGAGGCCCGCAGCCGCTTCACCATCGAGCCGCTCGAGCCCGGCTTCGGCTACACGCTCGGCAACTCCCTCCGTCGCACCCTGCTCTCGAGCATCCCCGGCGCGGCGGTCACCTCCATCCGCATCGACGGCGTGCTCCACGAGTTCACGACCGTGCCGGGCGTGAAGGAGGACGTCACCGAGATGATCCTCAACATCAAGGGCCTCGTCGTCTCCTCGGAGCACGACGAGCCGGTCGTGATGTACCTGCGCAAGCAGGGCCCGGGTGCGGTCACGGCCGCCGACATCACGCCCCCGGCGGGTGTCGAGGTGCACAACCCCGACCTGCACATCGCGACGCTGAACGACAAGGGCAAGCTCGAGATGGAGCTGACCGTGGAGCGTGGCCGTGGCTACGTCTCGGCGCAGCAGAACAAGTCCGGTGACCAGGAGATCGGCCGCATCCCGGTCGACTCGATCTACAGCCCGGTGCTCACCGTGACCTACAAGGTCGAGGCGACCCGTGTCGAGCAGCGCACCGACTTCGACAAGCTCATCGTCGACGTCGAGACGAAGAACTCGATGACCCCGCGTGACGCCATGGCCTCGGCCGGCAAGACGCTCGTCGAGCTCTTCGGCCTGGCCCGCGAGCTCAACGTCGAGGCGGAGGGCATCGACATGGGCCCGTCGCCGACGGACGCCGCGCTCGCCGCGGACCTCGCCCTGCCGATCGAGGACCTCGACCTCACCGTTCGTTCCTACAACTGCCTCAAGCGCGAGGGCATCCACACCGTGGGTGAGCTCGTGGGCCGCAGCGAGGCCGACCTGCTCGACATCCGCAACTTCGGTGCGAAGTCGATCGACGAGGTCAAGGCCAAGCTCGTCGGCATGGGTCTGGCCCTCAAGGACAGCCCGCCCGGGTTCGACCCGTCGGCCCTGGTCGACGGCTACGGCGACGATGACTACAGCGACGACGACGACCAGTCGTTCGTCGAGGACGAGCGTCTCTGACCAACCGCTTCTTGACCGAGCCCTCGACGCCCTGCTCGAGAACGGCCTGGTCGGACTTCTAGGAGAAACGAAATGCCCACCCCCACCAAGGGTCCCCGCGTCGGTGGCGGCCCCGCCCACGAGCGGCTGATCCTGGCCAACCTCGCGACGTCGCTCTTCGAGCACGACAAGATCACGACGACGGAGGCCAAGGCCAAGCGCCTGCGCCCGCTCGCCGAGCGTCTCATCACGTTCGCCAAGCGCGGCGACCTGCACGCCCGCCGCCGCGTCCTCACGGTCGTGCGCGACAAGGGTGTCGTCCACCGTCTCTTCGCCGAGATCGCCCCCGACATGGCGGCTCGCGAGGGCGGCTACACCCGCATCACGAAGATCGGCGCCCGCAAGGGTGACAACGCGCCCATGGTCGTCATCGAGCTCGTCCGCGAGCCGCTGTCGGCCAAGAAGGCGACGGTCAAGGAGGCCGAGGCCGCCACGAAGCGCGCTGCGAAGCAGAGCGAGTCGAAGAAGGCCGCCGCCGAGACGAAGGCTGCCGAGGACGCCGACAAGGTCGAGGCCACCGAGACCACCGACGCCACTGAGACCGACGCCACCGAGACCGCTGCCCTCGAGCTGCCCGAGGGCGCCGTCGCCGCGAACGAGGACGGCTCGGCCCCCGAGGGCTACACCGTCAAGGGCAACGCCGACTCCGGCAAGTACCACGAGCCCGACGGCCAGTGGTACGACCAGACGATCGCCGAGTTCTGGTTCAAGTCGGCCGAGGACGCCGAGAAGGCCGGCTTCGTCAAGGCCGGTTCCGGCTCCTGAGCCACGCACCACCCCATCGAGAAAGCAGTTCGTCCGACCGGACGGACTGCTTTCTCGATTTTCAGGCGGAGTGCTCGTTCGATCACCACGCGTGGGCGACGTCGACGACCAGCCGTCGGCCGCCGTCGGCGTCGGCGACGACGAAGGCGCGCATCGGCAGCCGGGTGCGCACACCGAGGCCGTAGTCGGTGTAGCCCTCGAAGCTGCCGATGTTCTTCAGCTGCCGGAAGGTCCGCCAGCCGGAGAACGTCGTGGTGCTCGGGGACAGCGTCGAGGGAGCGTTGACCGTGACCTGGATCTTGGCGCCACCGGTGACGGGCACCGGGAAGCCGCTGCCCGGGCTGGTGACCGCGCTGACGTAGCGCACGCGGTAGCCCAGCGTGCCCCGGCCCGGGTTGAGGTCGAAGACGACCCGGTCGAAGCACGCGTGCTGCCCTGCCCTCGCCGAGGTGACCCGGCCGGTCCAGAGCAGGCTCGGGCTCGTCGCCTTCGTGCTCGAGCCCCACGTGATGCCGCAGAACGGTGCGGCGGAGGCCGACGTGGTGGCCGCGACCGCCGCCGGGACGGCGAGGGCGGCGGCGAGCGCTGCGCCCGCGAGCCGGCGAGAGATGGTGTGCATGAGGTTCCCCTTCCGCGACCCCGAGCCCTGTTGCCCGAGGCTCCACACACAAGACGTGTGAAGGTCAGAGGTGGTTGACGCCCTCGTGGTACATCGCGTCAGCGCCCGGTTAGGCTCGGTCGCGATGAGCGAGGAGAACGGGTCGGGCGAGGCGGACGCCGCCCTGCTGAGGGTGCGCATCGACCTCGCCTACGACGGGACGCACTTCTCCGGCTGGGCCGCGCAACCAGGTTTGCGCACCGTCCAGGGCGAGCTGACCGCAGCGCTCGGCACGGTGCTGCGCAGCCCCGAGCCCGCACGCGTGACCGTGGCCGGCCGTACCGACGCTGGCGTGCACGCCCGCGGGCAGGTCGTGCACACCGACCTCGATCCGGAGGCCTGGGCGGCCCTGCCCGGGCGGTCCGACCGGGAGCCCGGTCCGTCCCTCGTGAGCCGGCTCGGCGGCATCCTGCCCCGTGACATCGTGGTGCGTCGGGCGGCATTGGCGCCCAAGGGTTTCGACGCTCGCTTCGCGGCGCTCGAGCGGCGCTACGTGTACCGCATCGCCGATGCCGGAGCCGTGCGCGATCCGTTGCGCAGGTATGACACGGTCTGGTGGCGCAAGCCCCTCGACGCGGGCGCGATGGACGACGCGGCGCGATCACTCGTCGGACTGCGCGACTTCGCCGCCTTCTGCAAGCAGCGCGAGGGTGCCACCACCGTGCGCACCCTGCTCGCCTTCTCGTGGACGCGCCTCGACGACGGGGTGCTCGCCGCCACCGTGCGCGCTGACGCGTTCTGCCACTCGATGGTGCGTTCGCTCGTCGGAGCGGTGGTGCCGGTGGGGGAGGGGCGGCGCGACCGTGGCTGGCCCCGGGCCCTGCAGGAGCGCCACGACCGTGCCCCGGGCATCCACGTCATGCCTGCCCACGGGCTCAGCCTCGAGGAGGTCCGCTACCCGGCGGACGAGGACCTCGCGGCCCGCTCCTCGCTGACCCGGGCCCGGCGAGGGCCCGCCTGAGCACGTCTCGGCGACGAGACAAGACGTCTCGGCGACGAGACTCGACCCGGCGCCGAGTGGAGCCCTGTGATTGGATCCTCGTCATGACTGCCCGCCCGACCCGTGCCGTCTCGGTCGGCCTGCTGACGTGTGCGCTGGTGCTGACCGGCTGCTCGAAGGGTCCGGCCGCCGACCCGACGACCCCGTCCGACGCGGGTCCGGCCTCGTCCGCAGCGCCGACCTCGCCGTCCTCCCCGTCCTCCCCGTCCTCCCCGACCGGGACGGAGCCGTCGGGCTCCGCCACGGCGACAGCCGAGGGCGACGAGGTCAGGAGCCGTTCGGGCACGTTCACCGTCGTGCCGCCCGAGGGCTGGGCCGAGGCCACCGACAAGGCCGACGGTGTCGCGAACATCGACCTGGTGCTCCTGTCGTCGAAGAAGGTCGGCTCCTTCGCGAACAACCTCGTCGTGCTGTCGTCGGCGGGGGACCAGGCGGTGCTCGACGACGAGATGGCCAAGGGCCGCGACCAGATGACCGCCGCCGGCCGCGTGGTCACCGCCGCGCCGACACGGTCGGTGGCGGGGGCCCCGGCCGTCGGCTTCTCGACCACGTTCGACCGTGACGGCATCAAGGTGCTGGCCCGGTCGTACGGCGTCCAGCGCGACGGCAGGATCTACCTGCTCACGCTGAGCTCGTCCCAAGGCGACGCCGAGCACGCCCTCGCCGAGTTCGACGACCTGCTCTCGACCTGGGCGTGGACGTAGCCCGATGCCACGACTGACACCGTCGGCGGCCCTGCTCCCGACGATCGGCCTCGTCATGGCTTCGGCCCTGGCGGGGTGCTCCGACGACGCCCCGCCCCCGGTGCAGGCCCAGCCCACCGACACGGGCGTGGTGCACCTGCCGACGTCGGTCGCGCCCACGACCGACAGCGCAGGCCACCGCATCCAGGCGCTGCCCGCCCAGGCGAGCCGGCCGGCGCTGACCGACGAGCGCGTGCGCGGTTTCGACTACAGCTACCGCCAGCCCGTCGGCTGGTCGCAGGGCGAGCGCGACCTCGACCCACCGCCCGACACCGTGGTGCAGCCCGACGACACCGACGTGCCTGCCTTCATCGCCGTCGAGCGTCCCATCAGGATCGGCTCGAGCTCGCTCAAGGAGGCCGTCGACCGGCTCCGCAGCGGCTTCGAGGAGAAGGGGTTCCGGCCCATGGCCGCGCCCGAGCGCCAGGTCGGTGGCTACTCCGCGATGGGTATCGTCGTCGACCAGTCCGACGAGCTGCGTCACGTCTACTACGTCGTTGCCTACGCCGAGCAGGCCTTCGCGATCCGCCTCACCTACGACCCGAACCGGCCCGAGGCGCTCGACGTCTACCGCGCGGTGCTCGACTCGTGGTCATGGGGCTGACGGCCGACCGAGGCCGGCCGCGGGTGCGCGTCGTCCGCGTTATCCGCGTGACGCGACCGGCCGGCATACGTCAGGCTTGACCCCCGTGGGCCACGTCGACGTCAACTCCGTCTCCTTCAGCCTGCCCGACGGCAGGCCGCTGCTCAACGACGTCTCGGTGCGGGTCGGTGAGGGGGCCAAGATCGCGTTGATCGGGCCCAACGGCACCGGCAAGACGACGCTGACGCGCATCGTCGCCGGCGACCTCGCCGCGCACGAGGGAGCCGTCACACGCTCCGGAGGACTCGGCGTCATGCGCCAGTTCATCGGCAAGGTCCGCGACGACACGACCGTTCGCGACCTGCTCGTCTCCGTCGCGCCCGACCGCATCCGCAGGGCTGCCGAGGAGATCGACCGCACCGAGCTGGCCATGATGGAGCGCGACTCCGAGGCCGACCAGATGGCCTACGCGCACGCGCTCGTGGAGTGGGGCGAGGCCCATGGCTACGAGCAGGAGACGCTGTGGGACCAGTGCACCATGGCGGCCCTGGGCGTGCCCTACGAGAAGGCGCAGTGGCGCAAGGTCAACACGCTCTCGGGCGGTGAGCAGAAGCGGCTCGTCCTCGAGGCGCTGCTCCGCGGTCCGGAGGAGGTGCTGCTCCTCGACGAGCCGGACAACTACCTCGACGTTCCGACGAAGCGCTGGCTCGAGGAGGCGCTCGTCGCGAGCCCCAAGACGGTGCTCTTCATCAGCCACGACCGCGAGCTGCTCGACCGGGTCGCGACCCGCATCGCGACGCTCGAGCCGGGCGCGGCTGGTGCGACCCTGTGGGTGCACCCGGGGCGGTTCTCGACGTATGCCGCCGCGCGGGCCGACCGCAACGCGCGCCTCGAGGAGCTGCGCCGCCGCTGGGACGAGGAGCACGTCAAGCTCAAGACCCTCGTGCAGACGCTGAAGGTCAAGGCGAAGTACAACGACGGGATGGCCTCGCGCTACCAGGCGGCGCAGACTCGCCTCGCGAAGTTCGAGCAGGCGGGCCCGCCCGAGAAGACGCCGATGACCCAGTCGGTCAAGATGCGGCTCACCGGCGGGCGCACGGCCAAGCGGGCCGTCGTCGCGACGGACCTCGAGCTGACCGGGCTGATGAGGCCCTTCGACCTCGAGGTCTGGTACGGCGAGCGCGTCGCGATCCTCGGCAGCAACGGCTCTGGCAAGTCGCACTTCCTCCGGCTGCTCGCGAGCGGCGGCACCGACCCCGAGCGCGAGCACCAGCCGGTCGGCGACGTGCAGCCCGACCCCGTCGCGCACAGCGGCGTCGTCCGGCTCGGGTCGCGAGTGCGTCCGGGATGGTTCGCCCAGACCCACCAGCACCCGTCGCTGCTCGGGCGCACGCTGCTCGAGATCCTGCACCGTGGCGACGAGCACCGCGCCGGCAAGCCCCGTGAGGAGGCGGCGCGAGCGCTGGACCGCTACGAGCTCGCGAGGTCGGGCGAGCAGCGCTTCGACTCGCTCTCCGGGGGGCAGCAGGCGCGTTTCCAGATCCTGCTGCTCGAGCTGTCCGGTGCCACGATGCTGCTCCTCGACGAGCCGACCGACAACCTCGACCTGCAGTCGGCCGAGGCCCTGGAGGAGGGGCTCGACCGGTTCGAGGGAACCGTCGTCGCGGTCACCCACGACCGGTGGTTCGCCCGCGGCTTCGACCGGTTCCTCGTGTTCGGGTCCGACGGTCGCGTCTACGAGTCGACCGAGCCGGTGTGGGACGAAGGCCGGGTCGTCCGCCCACGCTGACCGGAGTAGCGTCGAGGCCATGCTGCTGCGCGAGCTCGAGACCGGTGTCGTCGGAGCCCCGATGGCCGGCGGGCCGACCACGCCTGAGCTCGTCGCAGCCGTGGGAGACGCCGGGGGCCTCGGCTTCCTCGCCGGCGGCTACCTCACCGCGCCCGGCCTGGCAGCGGCCATCGCCGAGGTCTGGGACGCCACGTCGCGCCCGTTCGGCGTCAACCTCTTCGTGCCCGAGCAGGCCAACGCGTACGCCGTCGGCCCGGGTGCGCTGACCGGCACCGAGCGCGCGACGGCCGTCGCCGCCTATCGCGAACGACTCGCGGCCGACGCGGAGGCGGTCGGGGCCGAGCCCGGCGAGGCACGACCCGGTGACGACGACGACTGGGAGCGCAAGGTCGACCTCGTCGTGCGCGAGAAGGTGCCGGTCGTGTCGTTCACGTTCGGGCTGCCCGACGCTGCAGTGCTCGGGGCGCTGCGCCGGTCGGGCACCGAGACGGTCGCCACCGTCACCGACCTCGATGAGGCCCGAGCCGCGCTCGAGGCGGGTGTCGACGCCCTCTGCCTCCAGGGTCCCGACGGGGGCGGCCACCGCGGCACGCTCGACCCCACCAAGGACCCGTCGCCCCTCGACCTCGCCGAGCTGGTGACGGCCGTGCGCGCCGAGACCGAGGTGCCGCTCGTCGCCGCGGGGGGCATCTCCACCCGTGAGCGTGCGGAGCAGGTGCGCGCGGCGGGGGCGGACGCCGTGCAGGTCGGCACCGCCCTGCTGCTCACGCCCGAAGCAGGCACCGGCCTCGCCTACCGGCGAGCTCTCGGCGATGCGGCCTTCACCGGCACCGCCGTCACCCGCGCCTACTCGGGGCGGTGGGCCCGCGGCCTCGAGACCGACTTCGTGCGCCGGCACGACGGCGAGGCCCCGGCCGCCTACCCCGAGGTGCACCACCTCACCGTGCCGCTGCGGCGGGCGTCGGCCAGGGCCGAGCGTCCCGACCTGCTCGCGCTGTGGGCAGGCACCGGGTGGCGCTCGGCCCGCGCGGTGCCGGCGGCGACCGTCGTCGCCGAGCTCGCGCGCGCCTGAGAGCCCGGTCCGACGTATGCCGTCAGGCGGGGAGACGGCATGCGGACACCGGTGGGGCGCGACGCCCCCCGGCCGGGAGACGGCATACGGTGACGTCATGCCGAGCGCCGAGGGAAACCTGACCTGGGAACCTGCCGCCGGGCGGCCCGACCTGCTGGCGCCGCCGGTCGCCGCGGCCCTGGGCCAGGTGCCCGAGGTGCGGGTGGCCGCCATCGACGCGGGCCTCGCCGACACCGCCGCGTTCTGCGAGGCCTATGACGTCGCGCCGGAGGCGTCCGCCAACTGCGTCGTCGTCGAGGCGAGGCGAGGTGAGACGACGACCCTCGCGGCGGTGATGGTGCTCGCGACCGACCGCGCCGACATCAACCGGGTCGTGCGACGGCATCTCGGCGCCCGCAAGATCTCGTTCGCCGACCAGGCCAAGGCGCAGGAGCTGACCGGGATGCAGCAGGGCGGGATCACCCCCGTCGGGCTGCCCTCCGACTGGCCGGTGCTCGTCGACAAGGCTGTCGCCGAGGCGGGGCCGGTCGTCGTCGGAGCCGGCGTGCGTGGTGCCAAGCTGCTGCTCGACGGCGCCGCGCTCGCGGCGCTGCCGACCGCCGAGGTCGTCGAGCTCGCCATCAGAGAGGGCTGACACCGGCTCGGGCGCGCCCGTGGCCACGAGGCCCAGACTCCTGCCTGCGTCGGGGGCCAGAGTGACGGCATGAGGCAAGATCTCGCAACATCCTGAGCACAGATGCAAAATTTTGCAGTTCTGGTCTGGCGCGGTGTCCGAATTGGGCGCTAGGTTCTCCGACGGTGGTCGAGCGTCCAGACGCGGGCGCGAGCGACCCAAGCCCACGAAGGAGTGCGCATGCGCCGTCGCCCGGCCCTGTCCGTCGCCAGCATCTCGGCCCTCGTCATCGCCGGACTCGCCGTCCCGCTGACGGGGGCTCCCGTCGCCCGGGCCGAGACGCCGCGCACCGCGACGCTCGTCGGCTCGCTGCAGAGCGAGCTCGGCTGCGACGCCGACTGGACGCCCGGTTGCACGGCCACCGACCTGGTGCTGCAGCCCGGCACCACGACGTATGCCGCCGACTTCACCGTGCCGGCCGGCTCCTGGGAGCTCAAGGTCGCGATCAACCACGACTGGGCCGAGAGC
Organism: Terrabacter terrigena; assembly: GCF_042676085.1. Classification (NCBI taxonomy): domain Bacteria; kingdom Bacillati; phylum Actinomycetota; class Actinomycetes; order Micrococcales; family Intrasporangiaceae; genus Terrabacter; species Terrabacter terrigena. The sequence continues at coordinate 643,390 of NZ_JBHTKH010000001.1, read as the reverse complement.
TACGGGCAGGGTGGCGGCAACGTCCCGCTCGTGCTCCAGCACGCTGCGAAGCTGCGCTTCACCTACGACGACACCACGCACGCCGTGGGCGTCGCGCCCACCGACCTGCCGGGCAACGCCACGGATGCCGACGCGACGCTCGCTCGCGCCTCCCTGCGCGAGCTGGCGACGCGCGAGCGCTTCTACTTCGTCATGGCCGACCGTTTCGCCAACGGCGACCCGGCCAACGACCGCGGCGGGCTGACGGGGTCACGGCTCGAGACCGGCTTCGACCCGACCGACGCCGGCTTCTTCCACGGCGGCGACCTCAAGGGCATCTCCCAGCGGCTCGACTACATCAAGGGCCTGGGTACGACCGCGATCTGGCTGACCCCGTCGTTCAAGAACCGCCCCGTGCAGGGGTCGGGCTCCGACGCCAGCGCCGGCTACCACGGCTACTGGGTCACCGACTTCACCCGCATCGACCCGCACCTCGGCACGAACGCCGACATGAAGGCGCTCATCTCCGCGGCCCACGCCAAGGGCATGAAGGTCTACTTCGACATCATCACCAACCACACCGCCGACGTCGTCGACTACGACGGCGGGCAGCACGGCTACGTCTCCAAGGACGCCGGCTCCTACAAGGACGCGAGCGGTGCCGCGTTCGACGACGCTGCGGTGGCCGGCAAGCCCATGTGCGCCGGCACCGACAAGGCCTACCCCGACTGCTTCCCCGCCCTGTCGGCCGCGTCGTCGTTCCCGTACAAGCCGGTCTTCCGCACCGACGCCGACAAGACCGCCAAGGTGCCTGCCTGGCTCAACGACCCGACGATGTACCACAACCGCGGCGACTCGACCTTCGCCGGCGAGTCCTCCACCTACGGCGACTTCGTCGGTCTCGACGACCTCTTCACCGAGCGCTCCGACGTCGTCTCGGGCATGGCCGACATCTACAAGTCGTGGGTCGACTTCGGCATCGACGGTTTCCGCATCGACACCGTCAAGCACGTGAACATGGAGTTCTGGCAGGCCTTCTCGCCGGCGATCCTCGAGCACGCCAAGGAGATCGGCAACCCCGACTTCAACATGTTCGGCGAGGTCTTCGACGGCAACCCCGCCTACACGAGCCAGTTCACCACCAGGGGCAAGCTCCCCGCGACGCTCGACTTCGGCTTCCAGGGTGCGGCCCTCGGCTTCGCGCAGGGCAAGGCGACCACCGGCGTCCGTGACCTCTTCGCCGGCGACGACTACTACACCGACACCGACTCCAACGCGTACGAGCTGCCGACCTTCCTCGGCAACCACGACATGGGCCGCTCCGGCGCCATGCTGCTCTCGGCCGGCTACACCGGCGACGCGCTGCTCGCCCGCACCGAGCTGGCCAACTCGCTGATGTTCCTCTCGCGGGGCAACCCCGTCGTCTACTACGGCGACGAGCAGGGCTTCACCGGCCCGACGAGCGGCTTCGACGACAAGCGCGCCCGCCAGGACATGTTCGGCACCAGCACCGACATCTACAAGGACGACGTCATCGTCGGCAGCTCGCAGCCGCAAGGCACGAGCGACCACTACTCGACGTCGGTGCCGCTCTACCGCCACATCAAGCAGCTCGCCGCGCTGCGCCGGGCAAACCCGGCCCTCGCCGACGGCGCCCAGGTGCACCGCTACGCGTCCGACGCCGCCGGCATCTACGCCTTCAGCCGCATCGACAAGGCTGCCAAGCGCGAGTACGTGGTGGCGACCAACAACGCGACGACCGCCAAGACCGCGACCTTCGAGACCTACTCCGCCGGAAGCAAGTTCGTCGCGCTGCTCGGCGCGACGTCCGACCTGCGCGCCGACGCGTCGGGCCGCATCACCGTGACCGTGCCACCGCTGTCGGTCGCGGTCTACCGTGCGAACGGGGCGATGGCCTCCTCGCCGAGCGCGCCGACGATCATCCCGACGTCGCCCGGTGCGGGTGGTGTCGTGGGTGGCCGGGCAGAGATCGGCGCTGCCCTCGACGGCAGCACGTTCGCCGAGGTGACCTTCCTCCAGCGTCCGGTCGGCGCGACGCAGTGGACGCCGATCGGCACCGACGACAACGCGCCCTACCGCGTCTTCCACGACGTCTCCGGGCTGGCCAAGGGCACCCTCGTCGAGTACCGGATGGTGGCCAGGGACCTGAACGGCAAGGTCTCTGCGACCTCGACCTATGGCGACGTGGGTGAGCCGCAGTCCTCCGGCGGTGGCGACAGCGGCGGCGTCGGTCCGGTCACGCAGCCGAACGCCGTCAGCGTGCCCGGGAGCCACAACTCCGAGATGGGCTGCCCCGGTGACTGGCAGCCCGACTGCCCGCAGGCGCAGCTGACGCTCGACCCCAAGGACGACATCTGGAAGGGCTCGGCGACCGTGCCCGCCGGTGACTACGAGTACAAGGCCGCGATCAACAAGGCGTGGGACGAGAACTACGGCGTCGGTGGCGCACCCGGCGGCGGCAACATCGGCTACAAGGCCCCCGGCGGGTCGGTCGACTTCTTCTACGACCACCGCACGCACTGGGTGACGAGCTCCGCGCAGGGGTCCATCCTCACGGCACCCGGCAGCTTCCAGACCGAGCTCGGCTGCCCCGGCGACTGGGCGCCCGACTGCATGCGCTCGTGGCTGCAGGACCCCGACGGTGACGGCACCTACACCTTCAGCACCGACCGCATCCCGGCCGGCAGCTACGAGTTCAAGGTCGCCGTCGACCGCACGTGGGACGAGTCGTACCCGGCCGGGAACGTCGCCTTCACGGTGCCGAGCGACGGGGTCGTCACGACCATCACCTACAAGGCCTCGACCCACGAGGTCTCGGTCAAGACGTCCAGGGCGGGCGCGGTCCCCGACCTCAGGAAGGCCAAGGCCTTCGTCGTCGGCCCCGACCTCGTGGCCTGGCCGGCCTCGGCCCTGCCGGCCGGCACCGACCCGGCGACGCTGCGCTGGCGACTGCACTGGTCCGCCGACGGCGGGCTCGCAGTCGACGCCGAGGCCGTCACCGGCGGCTCGGTCGCGACCCTGACCCGTGACCCCGCAGGCCTTCCGGCCTCGCTCGTCGCGGCCCACCCGGAGCTCAAGGGCGCCGTCGCACTGCGCATGGACAAGGCCACGTCGCGCCGGCTCCCCGAGATCCTCGAGGACCAGGTCGCCGTCGGCCTCTACGACACGACGGGTCGCCTGCTCGACGCCACCGGCGCCCAGACGGCCATCGCCATCGACGCGCTGTATGCCGCATCGGCGCGTGGCCGCACCTACGGACCGAGCTTCCCGGGCGCCGGCCGCGTGCGCTTCACCCTCTGGGCGCCCACCGCGCAGTCCGTCACCCTGCTGACCTGGCGGGCCGGCAGCGCCGACCAGCCCGTGAGCACGGCCACGCGCACCGCGATGGCCCGCGCCACGGACGGCTCGTGGTCGGCCTCGCTCGACAAGGCTGCCCGCAACGCCCGCTACCTCTACGAGGTCAAGGTGTTCGCGCCGACAACCGGCAAGGTCGAGACCAACATCGTCACCGACCCCAGCTCGGTCGCCCTGACGCCGAGCTCGACCCGTTCCGTCGCGGTCGACCTGCGCGACCCCGCGTTCATGCCCACGGCGTGGCGCACGACGAGCGCCCCGCCTCTCCAGCAGGCCGTCGACTCGACGATCTACGAGCTGCACGTTCGCGACTACTCGGCCTCCGACGCGAAGGTCCCGGCCGGCATACGCGGCAGCTACCTCGCGTTCGCTGCCGACGGTGACGGGCGCGCACACCTCAAGGCGCTCGCGAAGGCGGGGCTCAACACGGTGCACCTGCTGCCGACCTTCGACATCGCCTCGATCGAGGAGGACCCCGCGAAGCAGGAGAGCCCGAAGTGCGACCTCTCCTCCTACGCGCCCGACAGCGAGGAGCAGCAGAAGTGCACCAGCGCCGTCGCATCGAAGGACGCGTTCAACTGGGGCTACGACCCGTTCCACTACAACGTGCCCGACGGGTCGTACGCCTCGAGCACCAGAGCTGCTGACGGTGGCGCCCGCGTGGCCGAGTTCCGCACCATGGTCGGGGCGCTGCACCAGGACGGCCTGAGGGTCGTGCTCGACCAGGTGTTCAACCACACGAACGCCTCGGGCCAGGCCGACAGGTCGGTGCTCGACAAGGTCGTCCCGGGCTACTACCAGCGCCTCGACGCGAGCGGCGCGGTCGAGACCTCGACCTGCTGCCAGAACGTCGCCACCGAGCACGCGATGGCCGAGAAGCTCATGGTCGACTCGGTGGTGTCCTGGGCCCGCAACTACCGGGTCGACGGCTTCCGTTTCGACCTCATGGGCCACCACAGCAAGGCGAACATGCTCGCCGTGCGGGCCGCCCTCGACGCCCTCACGCCGTCCCAGGACGGCGTGGACGGCAAGGCGATCTACCTCTACGGCGAGGGCTGGAACTTCGGCGAGGTCGCGAACAACAAGCTCTTCGTCCAGGCGACGCAGGGCCAGCTCGGTGGCACCGGAATCGGCACCTTCTCCGACCGGCTCCGTGACGCGGTCCGCGGCGGCGGACCGTTCGACGAGGACCCCCGCAAGCAGGGCTTCGGATCAGGCGAGGCCACCGACGACAACGGCGCGGTCGACAAGGACGGCAAGCCCGTCAACGCCGACGCCGCCGCACGGCTCGCGAGCGACACGGACCTCGTCCAGCTCGGGCTCGCCGGCAACCTCAGGACGTTCACGTTCCGCAGCCAGAAGAGCGGCCAGGTCGTCAACGGCACCCAGGTCGACTACAACGGCTCGCCGGCTGGCTACGCCGACCAGCCCGACGAGGTCGTCACCTACGTCGACGCCCACGACAACGAGACGCTCTTCGACTCGCTCACCTACAAGCTGCCCGTCGCGACGTCGATGCAGGACCGGGTGCGCATGAACACCCTGTCGCTCGCGACGACCGCTCTGGCGCAGACCCCGTCGTTCTGGCACGCGGGCGCCGACCTGCTCCGGAGCAAGTCGCTCAACCGTGACTCCTACGACAGCGGTGACTGGTTCAACCGGCTCGACTGGACCGGTGCCGACAACGGCTTCGGCCACGGCCTGCCCCCGCAGGAGCAGAACTCCGCGAAGTGGCCTTTCATGAAGCCGCTGCTCGCCGACCGCGCCCTCAAGCCCACCGCGGCCGACGTGCGCAGGTCCGACGCGATGGCCCAGGACCTGCTGCGACTCCGCTTCAGCACCAAGCTGTTCCGGCTCGGGAGTGCTGACGCGATCAACGCCAAGGTCAGCTTCCCCGTCTCGGGCTCCGCGGACGCCAAGCAGGGCGTCATCGTCATGCGGGTCGACGACACCAAGGGCGCCGACGTCGACCCGACGCTACGCGGCCTCGTCGTCGTGTTCAACGCCACGCCGAGCACCGTCACCCAGAAGGTGCCCGGGCTCACTGGGCCGGTGGCCCTGAGCCCCGTGCAGGCAGGCGGCGCCGACAGCGTCGTCAAGCAGGCGGCATACGACGCCGGCACCGGCACGTTCTCGGTGCCGGCACGCACGGTTGCCGTCTTCGTGCAGCCGAGCTGACCCGTCCGACGACGCGAGCGCCGGTCCCCGACACCGCCGGGGCCGGCGCTCGCTCGTGCGGGCGCAGTGCCAGGGCCAGCGCCCGGGCCGGTGGCCGAGGCATAGGTTGGGCGGGTGACGACTCCTGACATGACCTACCGGCAGCTCGGCGACAGCGGGCTGACCGTCTCCACCGTCGGCATCGGCTGCAACAACTTCGGACGGCGCGTCGACCAGGACGGCACCAACGCCGTCGTCCGGCAGGCGATCGAGAGCGGCGTCACGCTGTTCGACACCGCCGACATCTACGGTCTGGGTGCGAGCGAGGAGATGCTCGGCCTGGCTCTCGGGTCGGAACGCGAGAACGTCGTGGTGGCAACGAAGTTCGGCATGGACATGCAGGGCAGCAACGGACCGGACTGGGGTGTGCGCGGCTCCCGGCGCTACATCCGGAAGGCCGTCGAGGCGAGCCTGCGCCGTCTGGGCACCGACTGGATCGACCTCTACCAGCTGCACCGTCCCGACCCGCGAACGCCCATCGACGAGACCCTCACAGCCCTCGACGAGCTCGTCAGGGAGGGCAAGGTCCGCTACATCGGCAGCAGCAACTTCACCGGCTGGCAGGTCGTCGACGCCGACTGGACGGCGCGCGCCGCGGGAGCGGCCCGGTTCGTGTCCGCGCAGAACGAGTACTCCCTGCTGGAGCGCGACGTCGAGGAGGAGCTCGTGCCCGCCTGCGAGCACGTCGGCGTCGGCCTGCTGCCGTTCTTCCCGCTCGCCTCGGGGCTGCTGACCGGCAAGTACCGCCGCGGGGAGTCGGCGCCGACGGGTACGCGGCTCGCGGGTCTGCCCGACCGGCTCGCGGCCGCCGACTGGGACACCATCGAGCGCATCGAGGCGTATGCCGTCCAGCGCGACCTGCGCCCCATCGACGTCGCGATCGGCGGCCTCGCTGCCCAGCCGGCCGTCGCCTCCGTCATCGCAGGCGCGACGCGTCCCGAGCAGGTCGTCGAGAACGTGCGGGCCGCGCTCTGGCAGCCGACGGCCCAGGACCTCGCAGAGCTCGACGAGATCACGTCGCCGCCGGTGTGACCTCGGGCGCCACCGGTGCGCCGAGCCGTGCCGTCTCGGCGCGGCGGGCGCTGCGGTAGAACCAGGCGCCCAGCACGCTGAACGCGCCGGCGCACACCATCGCGGCCTGAGTCGACACCTGCTCGGCGAGCAGGCCGAAGAGCGGGGCGGACACCCCGAAGGCCACCGATGCCACCATCGAGTTGATCGACAGGACGGTGGCGCGGTTGCGGGCCCGGGCCTCGCGGTGCAGCAGCGCCGAGTGGGCCGGGCCGGCAGACCCGTGGAGCAGATAGGTCACGCTGTAGGCCGCGATGAGTGCGGCCGGTCCGGCCACGAGGCCCATGACGACGGCGCCGAGCCCGTTGAGGACGCGCGCGAGGATCGCCGTGCGGGCCACTCCGACGCGGCGGCTCGTCCAGCCGGAGACGGCGGCCCCGAGCGCGAAGATGCCCCAGCCGGCCGCGGCGACCGGGCCCATGATGGCGCCTGCACGCTCCTCGCCGCCGACGAGCTCGGCGAGGCGGATCGGCTGGAAGGTCTCGAACACGAGCATGCCCACCGCCCAGAAGATCTCGACGCACACGATGCCGCGCAGCGCGGCGTTGGTGCGCAGCAGCCCGAGCCCCTCGCGCACCACTGCGGGTGACTCCTTGGCCGAGGCGAGGGCCCGGCGGGCGCCGGAGGAGTCGACGTGCTCGGCCGACCGGGGCTCGCGCAGCAGGACGAGCACCGCGAGCAGATGCACGACGTTGAGGGCGACGAAGACGGCGACGGGCAGCACGAGGGCCGACGCGCCGGTGAACGGGTGCCACCAGACGAGGGCACCCGACACGAGAGCTCCGGCAGCGATGCCGACCCCGAGCACCGTGCCCTGCGCGGCAAGAGAGGCATCGACGTCTGCCCCGGGGTCGGTCGCGTGCACCGTGTCGACGAACCACGCCTCGAGCGGCCCCGAGTCGAGTGCGCGGAAGATGCCGGTGAGCACCGCAGCCGCGAGGAACATCCAGAACGCGTGCGCGAGGAGCAGCACGACGCTCGCCACGACGTTGACGACAGCCGACACGACGAAGACCGGGCGGCGTCCGAAGGCGTCGGCGAACCCGCTCGTCGGAAGCTCGAGCGCGAAGATCGTCAGGCCCGCGGCCGACGACACGGTCATCGCCTGGGCGACGGTCAGTCCCCGTTCGAGCTGCCACAGCGTGAGCAGCCCGATCACGAGACCCACCGGGAACCAGCGGGTGAAGGTCAGCGCCAGGAAGACGCGGCGGGCCGCGGCGGGGGAGAGGACGGCATACGGCTGCGGTGCGGCGTCGCGCCCGGTCTGGTGGCTCATCGTGCTCCTGTCGGGGGCCGGTCGAGGTCGAGGGGGTAGGCGAAGGCGTAGACGGCGATGCGGCGGGCCTGCGGGTTGCCCTGGCCGACGCGGCGGTAGCGCTCGATGAGGTCCCACATCTCCTCGCGCATGGCCTCGAGGGACTCGGCGGTGACGAGCACCGAGGCGTCGCTCGAGCCGCAGGCGTCCTGCCACGCGGTGGGCCACGTCGTCGAGACGTCTAGCCACCTGTCGTACTGCTCGCTGAAGTGACGCGCGTAGTCGCGCGTCAGCCAGTTGAGGGCGGTCTCGGCGTCCTCGTCGCCCTCGAAGTCGCTGGGATGCCAGGAGTGGTACTCGGAGCTGGCCTGCCAGAGCCGACGCTTGCCCTCACCCTCCTCGGTGTCGTGCACGAGGCCGACCGACTCGAGCTTGCGCAGGTGGTAGCTGGTGGCTCCCGAGTTGGTGCCGAGCAACGTGGCCAGGTCGGTGGCGGTGGAAGGACCCTGCCGACGCAGGGCGCCGAGCAGGCGTGAGCGCAGCGGATGCGCGAGCACCCGCAGGCTCTCCGGCGTGAGCCAGAGGTTGTCGTCGTCGCCCCGCTCGGGGGTGGGGGAGGCGGAGGTCGTGCGGTCGCGTGCAGCCATAGTGTGCACAATACCTTTGCACAGTTCCTTTGCACAATAACTGTGCACGAGTTCTTTCGGCCGACGTCGTCGCAGGTCAACCACGGTTTCGGGGGTCCCGCGGATCGATTTGGGCGGCGCAGCCCCTGCCCGTAACATTGGTGAGGTTGTGCACCGGGCCGTCAGGCGAACCACGTTCCGCACCATCACGGGCGCGGAGCAGGCGACGCGGACCGAGCCCAGCGTCACACCAGTGGCTCCACCATTTCAGAAGCGAAGGCAGACTCCATTGCGCACCTACACCCCGAAGCCCGGCGAGGTCACTCGCACGTGGCACGTCATCGACGCGTCCGACGTCGTCCTCGGCCGCCTCGCGAGCCAGGCCGCTGTGCTCCTCCGGGGCAAGCACAAGCCGCAGTTCGCGCCGCACGTCGACACCGGTGACTTCGTCATCATCATCAACGCCGACAAGGTCGCCCTCACCGGCGCCAAGGCCGAGCAGAAGAAGGCCTACCGCCACTCCGGCTTCCCGGGCGGTCTGCGGGCCACCTCCTACACCGAGCTGCTCGCCAAGAGCCCCGAGAAGGCCATCGAGAAGGCCATCCGCGGCATGCTCCCGAAGAACTCGCTGGCCCGCCAGCAGCTGTCCAAGCTCAAGGTCTACCGCGGCGCCGAGCACCCCCACGCGGCGCAGAAGCCCGTCCCCTTCGAGATCACCCAGGTTGCGCAGTAAGCCCCGGCTTGCTGTGTAGAAAGCGACAAGACACGTGACTGACATCGTTAACGAGGACGTCCTCGACACCGACGAGCCGGAGCTGACCGAGTACACCAGCGAGTCCTCCGCCACCGACGCCCTCGGCGAGCCGAAGCGCGCCCGCCAGGTCTCGACCCCCGGTGCCGCCACCGGCCGTCGCAAGCAGGCCATCGCCCGCGTGCGCATCGTGCCCGGCACGGGTGAGTGGAAGATCAACGGCCGCACCCTCGACGCGTACTTCCCCAACAAGGTGCACCAGCAGATCGTCAAGGAGCCCCTGACCCTGCTCGAGCTCGACGGCTCCTACGACGTGCTCGTGCGCGTCCACGGTGGTGGCCCCTCCGGCCAGGCCGGCGCCGTCCGTCTCGGCGTCGCCCGCTCCCTCAACGAGGTCGACACCGAGCTGAACCGTCCCGCCCTCAAGAAGGCCGGCTTCCTCTCCCGTGACGCCCGCGTCCCGGAGCGCAAGAAGGCCGGTCTCAAGAAGGCCCGCAAGGCTCCGCAGTACTCCAAGCGCTGACGGCCCGGCCCAGCGCCGACCCAGCCCCGCACAGGCCCCCGAGCACCGCTCGGGGGCCTGTGCCGTACCCGGCGCCCGGGCTCCGGGGTGTTTGCCGACCCCGGAGCCCAGCCGCCGCGCGCCGTGTCGTTTCCTGAGACGAGCCCGAGCGCGCCCTGCCAGATTGCTTCCAAAGTGCGACGCGCACGACCCCTTGGGACAATCGGGCGGCCGGGCATGGCACCCTCGTTGCCATGCGCTACAGGGGGCTCGGTGAGGTCGGGCTGCTCGTCGTGTCCGGGGCCGGCCTCGTGCTCGCCTGGACCCAGACGAGCTCGGACCTCGGACTGACGCTGTGGTGGCTGGCCGTCGTCCTCGTCGGCGTGCTGCTGCCCGGCTGGGTCGTCGTGCGCGCCGTCCGAGGCGGCAGCGTCGGGGCCACCGACCTCGGCTGGGCAGGCCCGACGGGCCTCGCGCTGGCTCTCGCGACCTGGCTCGTCGCGCACCTCGTGGGCCAGCGACTGCCGTCGCTCGTCGTGGGTCCGGTCGTCGCGGCGGCGCTGCTGCTCGTGCCTCTGACGCGTCGCCGCGTGACCGGTCGCGCCGCCGCCCCCGACGACGGTCCGAGCGGCTCCTGGCCGGCGCCGGCGTGGGCGGCCCTGACCGCTCTCGTGCTGGCCACGGTGCGTTGGCTCTGGGTGGGCGGCCTCGCGCTGGTCCCGTCGAAGCCGACGCCCCGGTTCCAGATCTGGTACCAGGACCTGCTCTACCAGACGGCCCTCACCGGAGAGCTGCGGCGCAACCTCGTGCCCGGCTACCCCATGGTCGACGGTGAGCCCCTCGGCTACCACTGGTTCTTCCACGCCCTGGCGGCGCAGCTGAGTGGCACCGGCATCGACGACCTCGACATCGTGACGCGCCTGCTCCCGTCGACGCTCGTCGTCCTGCTCGTGCTGCTGGCGGCCGCCGTCGGTCACCAGGTGGTGGGCCACTGGGCCGGCGGCATCGGCGCCGCAGCCGCCATCGCCGTCCTGCGCCCGGTCTCGGTCGACGTCTGGGTGCAGACCCCTGTCGACGCCGTCCCGAACTACTGGCAGCTGAGCCCGACGGCGGCCCTGGGCTGGGTCTTCGGCCTGGCCGTCGTCGGGACCCTCGTGGCGGTGCTGCGTCGCGCCCCGGCCGACCGCCTGGCCCCCGCGATGCTGCTCCCGGCCTTCTCCATCGCGGCTGCCGGAGCCAAGTCGGCGCAGCTGCCCGTCATCCTGTGCGGGCTCGGGCTCGCCGCCGTCGTGGTGGTGCCGCTCGAGTGGCGGCGACGCCGCGCGCCCGGCAGCGAGCTGCGGCCCGTGGCCATCAGGTATGCCGCCTGCCTGGGCGCCCTGGTCGTGATCACCCTGCTCGCCGTCCTCTTCATCTACCCCGGCTCGTACGGCCTGCGCTTCAACCCGTCCAACTGGCCGGACTTCCAGAAGTCGCTCATCCTCGGTCGGTCGACCGCAGAGACCGGGGCAGCGGTGGGAGCGATCGTCGTGGCCTTCCTGCGGCGTTGGGGGCCCGTGCTGCTGCTGGCGCTCGGCCTGCTCGTCCTCATCCGGCGCCGCCCGACCGACCCCAGCGGGTGGATGGGGGTCGGTGCCCTGGTCGGTGGTCTCCTCGCGGTCATGCTGCTGCGTCACCCGAGCGGTAGCGAGTACTACTTCGCGATCGCCGCCCAGCCGCTCGCCATGGCGCTCTCCGGTGCGGGAGTGGCCGGCTACGTGCGTGACGAGCTGGCGGCGCGCCGCGTCGAGCGCGACGTCGACGGGGCCGTGGACGGCCCGGCGCCGGGCCGGTGGGCGCACCTGCGTGGGCCGCTCGTGCTCCTCGTGACGATCGCGCTGGCGGGGCTGCTCCTCGTCCTCGCCGTGCGCCGTCTCGCGCGCTCGACCGGTCGCCATCCCGCAGAGCTCGCCGGCCCGCACACCGACGCCATGGCGATCTGGGCGTGGTTCGAGCCGACGCTGGCCTTCCTGGTGGGCCTCGTGGTGGTCATCACCGTGGCCTGGCTCGTGCGGCGCCGCTCCGCCCGCCCCCTGCTGCGCGGAACGTGGGCTGCCCTGCTCGTGCTGGCCGTCTTCGCCGGCGGGGCCAGGATCCTCGCCCCGGACCTGTCGCTGTCGAGCAACCCCGGACCCGCGCGCAGCCAGCCGCGGCCCACCGACCGGCCGCCGCGCCCGGTGGTGCCGCCGGCGCTCTTCGACGCCGGCCAGTACCTCCGTCAGCATGCTGACCCGACGGACATCGTGGCGACGAACCGGGTCTACAACGGCCGCTTCAAGTCGGGCGTCGGCGACAACCGTGACTTCTCGGTCGCCGCCTTCTCGGGCCTGCGCAACGACGTCGCCGGCTTCGGCTACGCCCCGCGCATGCTCCAGGACGTCAAGCCGGGTGAGAGCTACATCCTCGCGCCGTTCTGGGACCAACCCCGACTCGACGCCGAGCAGGCCCTCATCGAGAAGCCGACCGCCGAGAACCTCGCTGCCGCCTACCGCACCCGAGGGGTGCGCTGGATCGTGGCCGACGAGCGGTCCGGCCCGGTCTCGCCCGACCTCGCCACGCTGACCGACCTCGTGAGCCGCACCGACGGCGTGTGGCTGGCCCGTCTGCGCACGCCGGGCAGCTGACCCGGCCGACCCGTCCGGTCGCCCTGGTACGAGGGGTCCTGTTCGTCCCACGCTGCGCGATCGATGAGCCTCGGCGGGCGCACCGCGGCCCGGGCGGTATCGTCGTCCGAGCACGTGATCAGCACATGGTCACCACATGAACTCGGGAGGCCAGGGGCCACCCCGCTCGGAAGGCACACAGCGTGGCTCGACTCTTCGGCACGGACGGCGTCCGTGGTGTGGCGAACAAGGACATCACCGCCGAGCTCGCGCTCGACCTCTCGGTCGCAGCAGCGCACGTGCTCGCCGAGGTGGGGGCCTTCAACGGGCACCGGCCGGTTGCAGTCGTCGGGCGTGACCCTCGGGCCTCCGGCGAGTTCCTCGCCGCCGCGACGACGGCCGGCCTCGCCTCGGCCGGCGTCGACGTCCGCGACGCCGGTGTGCTCCCCACCCCGGCCATCGCCTACCTCGTGGCCGAGCAGGACGCCGACCTCGGGGCGATGCTCTCGGCCTCGCACAACCCGATGCCCGACAACGGCATCAAGTTCTTCGCCCGGGGCGGGCACAAGCTCGCCGACGACCTCGAGGACCGCATCGAGGAGCGGCTGCGCGCCGACCGGGAGCGACCCACGGGCGGCGCCGTGGGTCGCATCACGCCCCTCGTCGACGGCGCCGACCGCTACGTCGCGCACCTGCTGTCGGTGCTGCCGCACCGCCTCGACGGCCTGCACGTCGTGGTCGACGCAGCCCACGGAGCCGCGTCCGAGGTCGCGCCGCGAGCCTTCCGTGAGGCGGGGGCCCGGGTCACGCTCATCGGCGGCGAGCCCGACGGCCTCAACATCAACGACGGCTACGGGTCCACGCACCTCGACCACCTCAAGCAGACTGTCGTCGAGGTCGGCGCCGACCTCGGGATCGCGCTCGACGGCGACGCCGACCGCTGCCTGGCCGTCGACGCGGCGGGCCGCGAGGTCGACGGCGACCAGATCATGGCGATCCTCGCGCTCGCCATGAAGGAGCAGGGCGTGCTCCGGGGTGACACGCTCGTTGCGACCGTCATGTCCAACCTCGGCATGATCCAGGCCCTCGGCAGTGCGGGCATCAAGGTGCTCCAGACGGCCGTCGGCGACCGCTACGTCCTCGAGGGGATGAAGGACGGCGGCTACTCCCTCGGTGGCGAGCAGTCCGGCCACGTCGTGATGCTCGACCACGGAACCACCGGCGACGGCACGCTGACCGGGCTCATGCTCGCCTCACGAGTCGCCGCGACGGGCCGCACGCTGACCGACCTGGCCGCGATCATGACCCACTTCCCGCAGGTGCTCGTCAACGTCAAGGACGTCGACAAGTCGGCCCTCGAGGCCAACGCCGCCGTCGCCGACGCCGTGCGCGCCGCCGAGGGCGAGCTGGGCGAGTCGGGGCGCGTGCTGCTGCGCAAGTCCGGCACCGAGCCCGTCGTACGCGTCATGGTCGAGGCCGCCGACGGCGAGCAGGCCCGCGCGCTCGCCGACCGCCTCGTCGGAGTCGTCAAGGCCGAGCTGAGCCTCTGACGCCGGAGGAAGCGCGCCGTGGCGCGCTTCCGGGTCGGCGCACGCGTACGCGCTGGGGTGGAACTGCCCCGTGGCGGCTTTCGTCGCCATCGGACCCGCGGCCCGAGCTCCGTGGAGGTCGCGGGCCGCGCTGCGTAGGGTTTCGCCATGCCCAACCCGCTGCTCAGCCCGAGTCCGCTGCCGTTCTCGCTCCCGCCCTTCGCGCTGCTGCGCGACGAGCACTACCCCGAGGGGTTCGACCGCGGAATGGCCGAGCACCTCGCCGAGGTCGAGGCCATCGTCACCGACCCGCAGCCGCCGACGTTCGACAACACGCTCGCGGCCCTCGAGCGGTCGGGGCGCACCCTGAGCCGCGTCAGCCTCACGTTCTTCGGCACGTCGAGCTCGCTCGCGACCGACGCGGTGCAGGCGATCGAGGAGGAGTACGCGCCGAAGCTGACCGCCCACGGCGACGCCGTCCGGCTCGACCCGCGCCTCTACGCGCGGATCAAGGCGGTGCACGACGACGCGGAGGCCATGGCCGCCCTCGACCCAGAGTCGCGCCGGCTCGTGGAGCGGCACCTGACCGAGATGACGGTGGCCGGCGCAGGTCTCGACGACGACGCCAAGACCGAGCTGCGCGTGCTCAACGGCCGCCTGGCCACCCTGAGCACCCGCTTCGAGAAGCAGCTGCTCGCAGACTCCAACGACCTCGCGGTCCTCGTCGACGACGTGGCCGACCTCGACGGCCTCACCGCCGGAGAGATCTCCGCCGCAGCCGAGGCCGCCCGCGAGCACGGCCACGACGGCAAGTGGCTCATCACCCTCGTCCTGCCGACCGGGCACCCGCACCTCGCGTCGCTGACGAACCGCGACCTGCGCCGTCGCGTCCACGAGGCGCAGAGCGCACGCGGCAACCGCGACAACGCCCATGACACCAAGGCGCTCGTGCTCGAGATAGTGCGGCTGCGCGCGCAGCGGGCCCGCCTGCTCGGCTACCCGACCCATGCCGGCGCGGCCCTCGCCGACTCCACGGCCCGCACGCCCGAGCGGGTCATGGAGCTGCTCGGCCGGCTGGCGCCGGCGGCAGCGCGCAACATCGAGACCGAGCGTGCCCTCCTCGAGGAGGAGGCCGGCGAGCCGATCGAGGCCCACGACTGGGCCTTCTGGGCCGAGCGCGTGCGTACGTCGAGGTATGCCGTCGACCTCGCTGCGATGAGGCCCTACTTCGAGGCCGAGCGGGTGCTGCGGGACGGCATCTTCTTCGCGGCCGAGAAGCTCTTCGGCCTCACCTTCCACGAGCGCGACGACCTCGTCGGCTACCACCCGGACGTCCGCGTCTTCGAGGTGCACGACGCCGACGGGTCGCCGATCGGCCTCTACCTGCTCGACCTCCACACCCGCGACACGAAGAAGGGCGGGGCGTGGATGAACAGCCTCGTCAGCCAGAACACGCTGCTCGAGCAGCCGCACGCCGTGGTCGTGAACAACCTCAACGTGCCGAAGCCCGGGGGCGGTCAGCCCACGCTGCTCACCTACGACGAGACCCGGACCTTCTTCCACGAGTTCGGGCACGCCCTCCACGGGCTGCTCGCGCACGTCACCTACCCGCACTTCGCCGGCACCCGCGTCTTCCGCGACTTCGTGGAGTACCCGAGCCAGGTCAACGAGATGTGGATGCTGTGGCCCGAGGTGCTCTCGAGCTACGCGGTGCACCACGAGACGGGGGAGCGGCTGCCGGACGAGCTCGTCCAACGCCTCGTCTCGGCGCAGGCCTGGGGCGAGGGGTTCGGCACGGGGGAGTACCTCGCGGCGTCGCTGCTCGACCAGGCCTGGCACGCTCTCGACGTCGAGGAGGCCGCCGCCGTGGGCGACGTCCAGGCGTTCGAGGCCGCGGCGCTGGAGGAGGTCGGTCTGGCCAACACGCTCGTGCCGCCGCGCTACCGCTCGACCTACTTCGCCCACACCTTCTCCTACTCCTACGACGCGCAGTACTACGCGTACATCTGGAGCGAGGTGCTCGACGCGGACACGGTCGCGTGGTTCCGCGAGAACGGCGGCCTCACCCGCGCGAACGGCGACCGCTACCGCACGTACGTCGTGGGCATCGGGGGCGCGGCCGACCCGCTCGAGTCGTACCGCGAGTTCCGTGGCGGCGACGCCGACATCACGCACCTCCTGCAGCGCCGCGGCCTCGACTGACGGACCGATCGACGCGCGCGGATGCTGGCAGACTCGGTGTCGTGAGCCACGCCGACGCCGTGCCGCTCTCGCGACGCATGCAGCCCCGTGACCCCCACGAGGAGCATCGCGTCGCGACGCCGCTCGAGCTCTTCTTCGACCTCGTCTTCGTCGTCGCCATCGCGAGCGCGGCGGGTGAGTGGCACCACGGGCTCGCCGGGGGGCACCTGGGCGACCTCGTGCGCTTCGTCATGGTCTTCTTCGCCATCTGGTGGGCGTGGATGAACTACACGTGGTTCGCCTCGTCCTACGACTCCGACGACGTGCCCTACCGCCTGCTGACCTTCGCGATCATGGCCGGCTCGCTCATGCTGGCTGCAGGCATCCCCGACCTCTTCGACGACGGGCAGTCGGGCCTGGTCGTCGGCGGGTACGCGCTGATGCGCTTCGCCATGGTCGCGATGTGGCTGCGTGCTGCCCGGGGTCACCCGGAGGGGCGGCGCACCGCCCTGACGTATGCCGTCGGGATCTCGGCCGTTCAGGTTCTCTGGATCGCGCGGCTGCTGCTCGACGGGAGCAGCGTGCTCATGGTGTCCTTCTTCGCGCTCGTCGTCCTCGAGCTGCTGGTGCCCGTCGTCGCCGAGCGGCGCGGGTTCACGCCGTTCCACCCGCACCACATCGCCGAGCGGTACGCGCTGCTGACCCTCATCGTGCTCGGTGAGGTGGTGCTCGCGTCGGTGCAGGCGGTCCAGGGAGCGCTGGTCGCGGGCGCGCGGACGGGGCTGGTCGCGCTGGTGGTGGGCGGGCTGCTCATCGTCTTCTCGATGTGGTGGCTCTACTTCAAGCGCGAGCACGCGAGCCTCTTCGAAGGCTCCATCGGCAGCATCTTCCTCACGGGCTACGGCCACTACCTCGTGTTCGCGTCCGTCGCCGCGACGGGTGTCGGGCTCGCGGCCGCCGTCGACCTCGTCCAGGGTGCGGCGCACACGTCGCCGCGCGTGGTCGGCCTGGCCCTCGCCGGAGCCGTCGCCGTCTACGTGTGGTGCCTGACCGTCATGCACTCTCTGGCGGGAGCGCCGGCGGTCGAGCGGCGGGTCGGGGTCGTTGTCGGGCTGTTCGTGGTCGGCGTCGCGGCACTGGCGCCCCCGGTCGGCGTCACGGTGCTCACCACCGGGCTCGCGCTCGCGGCCGCCGTGGCCCACCACGTGATCAGCTCGGAGGGAGACGGTCAGTCGACCCGGCGGAGGAGGCCCGTGTCGACGTCGTAGATGAAGCCGGCCGTCTCGACACCCCTGGCGATGAGCGGGTGGGTGCGCACCCGGGCGAGGTCCTCGCGCAGCGCGCGCTCCTGGTCGGCGATCGCGTGGAAGGTCATCCACGAGGCGTCCTCGCCGGCGCTGGCGCCCACGCGCTCGCGCAGCTCGGCCTCGGTGTTGGAGGCCATCGCGCAGCGCGTGTGCGGCACGACGAGGATGCGCTCCACACCGAGCAGATGGGTCGCGAGGACGAGCGCCTCGAGGGCGTCGCTGCCGACACGCCCGCCGGGGTTGCGGAAGATCTTGGCGTCACCGGGCCGCAGGCCGACGAGTCCCAGCGGGTCGATGCGGGAGTCCATGCACGTCACGATGGCGACGCCGGCTCGGGCGATTCCATCGAAGCCCGCCATGTCGAAGCTTTCGGCATAGGCACGGTTGGCCGCGATCAGGTCGTCGAAACCCTTTGCGGTAGAGACGTTCTCGGTCACGTTGTCACTCCAGTCCGGGTCGCTTGGTGATGGTGAAGGCCATGGGCTTGCCGACCTCGGCGAAGAAGTCGTTGCCCTTGTCGTCGACGACGATGAAGGCCGGGAAGTCCTCGACGTCGATCTTCCACACCGCCTCCATGCCGAGCTCCTCGTACTCGAGCACCTCGACGTGCTTGATGCAGTCCTGCGCGAGGCGGGCTGCCGGTCCACCGATCGAGCCGAGGTAGAAACCGCCGTGCGCGTCGCACGCGTCGGTGACCTGCTTGCTCCGGTTGCCCTTGGCGAGCATCACCTTCGAGCCGCCGGCGGCCTGGAACTGGTCGACGTAGGAGTCCATGCGCCCTGCGGTCGTCGGGCCGAACGAGCCGGACGGCATACCTTCGGGGGTCTTGGCCGGGCCGGCGTAGTAGACGGGGTGGTCCTTGAGGTACTGCGGCATCTCCTCGCCGGCGTCGAGCCGCTCCTTGATCTTCGCGTGGGCGATGTCGCGGGCGACGACGAGCGGCCCGGTGAGCGAGAGGCGCGTCTTGACGGGGTGCTTGCCCAGCTCGGCGAGGATGTCGTCCATCGGCTGGTTGAGGTCGATCCTGACGACGACGTTCCTGCTGGTCGAGCTGACCCCGACGGCGTCGTCCTCGTGCTCGCCGAGGTCGACCGCACCAGCGTCGGGCAGGAAGCGTGCGGGGTCGGTCTCGAGCTGCTCGATGAACACGCCCTCGGACGTGATCTTGCCGAGACACTGCCGGTCTGCGGAGCACGAGACCGCAATGGCCACAGGCAGGCTCGCGCCGTGGCGGGGGAGGCGCACGACGCGTACGTCGTGGCAGAAGTACTTGCCGCCGAACTGCGCGCCGATGCCGAACTGCCGCGTCAGCTCGAGCACCTTCTCCTCGAGCTCGGTGTCGCGGAAGCCGTGCGCCGTGAGCGACCCCGACGTGGGCAGCGAGTCGAGGTACTTCGCCGACGCGTACTTGGCCGTCTTGAGGGCGAACTCGGCGCTCGTGCCGCCGATGACGATCGCGAGGTGATATGGCGGGCAGGCTGCCGTACCGAGGGAGCGGAGCTTCTCGTCGAGGAAGCGCATCATGGCCTCCTCGTTGAGGATCGCCTTCGTCTCCTGGTAGAGGTAGCTCTTGTTGGCGGATCCGCCGCCCTTGGCCATGAAGAGGAACTTGTACTGCGCCTCATGGCCCGGCGCCGTGTCGGCGTACAGCTCGACCTGCGCGGGCAGGTTGGAGCCGGTGTTCTTCTCGTCCCACGTGGTGATCGGCGCCATCTGCGAGTAGCGCAGGTTGAGCCGGGTGTACGCGTCGTAGACACCCTCGCTGACGGCCCTCTCGTCGGTGCCGGCGGTGAGAACGTGCTGGCCGCGCTTGCCCATGACGATCGCGGTGCCGGTGTCCTGGCACATCGGCAGCACGCCACCGGCGGCGATGTTGGCGTTCTTCAGCAGGTCGAGCGCGACGAACTTGTCGTTGTTGCTCGCCTCGGGATCGTCGAGGATGTTGCGCAGCTGCTGGAGGTGCGCGGGGCGCAGGTAGTGGGCGATGTCGTGCATCGCCGTCTCGGTGAGCAGCCGGAGCGCCTCGGGCTCGACCTCGAGAAAGGTGCGGCCCCCGGGGCCCTCGACGGCGTGCACCCCCTCGGTCGTCAGCAGCCGGTAGGGCGTGTCGTCGGCGCCGATCGGCAGCAGGTCCTCGTAGCTGAATTCCGCCATGTCCTCGTTCGTCCTTCCGGCGCTCCGAGGTCACGCCGTCGCGAACCTGACGCCGCAGAGAGCCTATTCGGTCGGCTGGCCCCGGTGCGACACGGCCCAGCAGGTGAGCCCGTCCGGGACGGCGCACGAGTGGGTAGAGCACCGATACGGACAACCCGACCGACAACGGACGTGGGCCCTCCTGTGCCGCAACCTCGGACAGGCGCGGTCACAACTCCGCAAATATTTGCAGCGCTATGGCGGAGGTCACACTTCTGGTGTTGGGTGAGAGTGACGGACACACGACGGGGCTTCGCCGCCTCGTCTGCACGACACCCGGCCCGACGGTCGGGCTCCTGTGGAAGCCGGTCACCTTGGCGTGGCTGGTCAGCCTGGGGCCAAAGAAGCCCCCAACCCTCTGAGGAGGAGCAGGAATGTTGAACCGAAAAGCGGGGCTCACGGCCCTGATCGGCATCACCGTCGCGGGACTCGCGTCAGGCTGCTTGTCGTCTAACTCGGGGTCCTCGACCAACGCCGGCACGGCGGGTGGGCCGGGGAAGAGCACCATCGAGGTCATGTACGGCCTCGGACCGGACACCGAGCCGGGCTTCAAGGTCGACGTGCAGAACTGGGCGAAGCAGAACAACATCACGGTGAAGTTCACCAAGGCCGCATCGTGGGACACCGAGATCCGCACCCGCGTGCAGGGCGGCAACGCGCCCGACGTGGGACTCTTCCCGCAACCCGGCCTGATGTGTGACCTGGCCAAGCAGAAGAAGCTCGTGCCTTTCGACGACGCGACCGTGGCCACCGACAAGGAGACGCTCGTCCCGGGCTTCGTCGAGGCCGGAACGTGCGCCGACAGCAAGGTCTACGGCCTGCCGAACGAGGTGAGCGTCAAGAGCATCCTGTGGACCGACGGCCCCGCCTTCAAGGCGGCCGGCTACCAGGACCCCAAGACTCTCGACGAGCTGCTGACGCTCACGCAGAACATCAAGTCCCAGGGCAAGACCCCGTGGTGCATCGCCGCCGAGTCCGGAGCGGCGACCGGCTGGCCGATCACCGACTGGATCGAGGACCTCGTCCTGCGCTTCGCCGGCCCCGACAACTACGACAAGTGGGTCAAGGGCCAGCTGAAGTTCAACAGCCCCGAGATCAAGCCGGCGTGGGAGTACCTCCAGAAGATCGCCTTCGGTGAGGGCTTCGTGCGCGGCGGCACCAAGTCCATCGTGGCGACGAACTTCCAGACCGGCGGCAACGCACTCTTCGCCCAGCCTCCCGGCTGCTACCTCTTCAAGCAGGCGACCTTCGTGGCCAACAAGGGTGGCTTCCCCGACGCCGTGATCTCCAAGCTCGACACCGAGACCAAGCCGCTCGCCTTCCCGGCCAAGACCGAGGGCGACAAGCCGGTTCTCGTCGGTGGCGACCTCGCGGCGGCGTTCAACAACGACCCGAACACCCTCAAGCTGCGCAACTTCATCGCCAGCAAGGAGAACGGCACCCAGCAGGCCAAGAACGGCGCGTTCTCGCCGCACAAGACGGCCGACGTGACGCTCCTGCCCAACAAGACGCTCCAGACGATCGCCTCCGACGTCCTCTACAAGGCGACCGCGGCCCGCTTCGACGGGTCCGACGCGATGCCCGCCAAGGTCGGCGCGGGAACGTTCTGGACCGAGCCGGTCAAGTGGCTCTCGGGTCAGCAGGACCTCGACACCACGCTCAACAACATCGACGACAGCTTCCCGAAGACCGGTAGCTGACGCCGCCTGACCGCGGGGGTGACCACCTGGTTGCCCCCGCGGTCGACAGCGCGTTCTCCCACTCGAGAGAGGAAGTGCCATGGCAATCAAGATTGCCAACGCGGTGATCGCGATCCTGGGCGGTATCGGCGGCGCCGTGATCATCTTCTGGATCCTCAACAAGCTCGCGGAGTCGTTGAAGGGGCGGTGGGAGGACCGGGTCAAGCCCTGGATGTTCGCCGGCCCGGCGATCCTCGCGATCGCCGTCTACCTCATCTACCCGGCCATCGTCACCATCCAGTACAGCTTCGCCAACGAGGACTCGACGGCCTACGTCGGCTTCAAGAACTACACCGACGTGCTGACCGACAAGACGTTCCTGCAGGTGCTCTTCAACAACGTCCTGTGGATCATCATCGTGCCGGCCCTGACGGTGGTGCTCGGACTCGGTGTGGCGGTGCTCGCCGACCGCCTCCGGCCACAGGGCGAGAAGACGGCGAAGACCTTCATCTTCCTGCCGATGGCCATCAGCATGGTCGGCGCCGCCACCATCTGGCGGACCATCTACGACTACCAGCCCGAAGGCACGCCCCAGACGGGTCTGCTCAACGCCTTCCTCGGCCTCTTCAACAAGGGACCGAACTTCTGGTACGGCACCGACACCCTGCACCTCAACAGCCTGATGCTCATGATCATCCTGATCTGGACGCAGGTCGGCTACTCGATGGTGCTGCTGTCGGCGGCGATCAAGGGCGTGCCCGAGGACACCGTCGAGGCCGGTCGCATCGACGGTGCAGGTGAACGGCGGATCTTCTTCAGCATCATCGTCCCCCAGATCTGGCCGACGGTGATCACCGTCTTCATCACGGTCCTCATCGGGGTCATGAAGGTGTTCGACGTCGTCTACGTGACGACCAACGGCGCCTACAACACCGACGTGATCGCACGACGCTTCTACGACGAGCTCTACACCCAGGGCAACAACGGCTATGCGGCCGCGATCGTCGTCATCCTGCTGATCGCCGTCATCCCGATCCTCATCTACCAGGTCCGGCACTTCAGGGCCGAGGAGGCAGCACGATGACCACGACGATCCAACCCGGCACCGGCACCCCTGCCGACGAGCCGCAGGTCCTCAGGCAGAGCAAGCTGGGCACCGGCACGGGGTCGGCCACCTGGCCGGTGCGCATCGGACTGCTCATCCTCTGCATCGCGTGGATGGTGCCCGCGCTCGGCATGCTCGTCAACTCGTTCCGGCCGCGCGACGAGCAGTTCGCCTCGGGCTGGTGGACGGCGTTCTTCAACCCGTTCGGGTCGTCGTGGACGATCCAGAACTACAGCAACGTGCTGACGTCCGACACCGCGGGCATCCCGATGGCGCAGGCCTTCGTCAACAGCCTGATCGTGGCGTTGCCCGCGACGGTCATCCCGATCCTGATCGCCGCCTTTGCGGCATACGCGTTCACCTTCATGCAGTGGAAGGGGCGCGACGTCGTCTTCATCATCATCGTGGCGCTGCTCGTGGTGCCCAACCAGGTGGCGTTCGTGCCGCTGGTGAAGCTGTACTCCGGGCTCGGGCTCAACGGCACGTTCATCGCGGTGTGGCTTGCGCACGTCGGCTTCGGCATGCCGCTCGCGGTGTACATCCTCCGCAGCTACATGTCGGGTCTGCCGACGGCCGTCATCGAGTCGGCGAAGATCGACGGCGCCAGCCATTTCACGACCTTCTGGCGTCTGATCATGCCGATGTCGACGCCGGCCCTCGCGTCGTTCGCGATCTTCCAGTTCCTCTGGGTCTGGAACGACCTGCTCGTCGCCCTGATCTTCCTCGGACGCGGCGACAACACCGTGGCCACGGTGGCCCTGCAGGGCCTCCAGGGACAGACGGGCGCAGGGCGAGAGCTCATACCCGCGGCTGGCTACGTCACGATCATCGTGCCGATCATCGTGTTCCTCGCGCTGCAGCGGTACTTCATCCGCGGCATGACCTCGGGCGCCGTCAAGGGCTGACCTCGGCGAGGCGTCCACCGACACTGCCGGCCCGGAGCTCGCGAGCTCCGGGCCGGCAGTGTGCCGGCCGCTCCTCGTCCGCGCCCGACCCGCGGGTGCGTCCGACACCTCAGGTGCGCTCGCTGACGACCCACGCCGTGGTGTCCGGACCGAGGCGGCCGTCGTCGAGCAACGGTGCCGAGGAGAGCACCACCTCTCCCGGAGGAGGCGCCAACGGCGCGGTCGCGAAGTTCGTCACCACCGACCAGCTTCCCCGGTTGAAGTGCAGGCCGTCATGCCCGTCCACGTCGACCCAGGACAGGTCGTCACCGGGCTCCGCGGCGAGCAGCCGTCGCCGAACGCGCAGCGCCGCGCGGTAGAGGCTCAGGGTCGAGGAGGGGTCGCCCTGCTGTGCCGCGACGGCGTGGTCGGCGAACCACTCGGGCTGCGGGAGGTGCGCGGGGCCCGGCCCGAATTCGAAGGACGGACCGTCGGCGGTCCACGGGATCGGGACCCGGCAGCCGTCACGTCCCTTGGCCTGGTGACCCGTCCGCTCCCACGTCGGGTCCTGGAGCCGGTCACGAGGGAGCGCGGCGACCTCACGCAGACCGAGCTCCTCGCCCTGGTACACGTAGGCCGAGCCCGGCAGGGCCAGGGTCAGCAGGGTCGCGGCACGGGCTCGGCGCAGACCGGCGGCGACGTCCTCGCGTGGGTCGGCGCCGTCGCTCATGAGCCACGAGGCCAGATCGGTCCCGTCGGGGAGGCCGTACCGGGTGGCGTGCCGGACCACGTCGTGGTTGGAGAGCACCCAGGTCTGGGGGCTGGCGGTCGCGCGGGCCTCGGCGAGGTTCTGCTCGATCACCCGTCGGAAGGTCCCGGCCTCCCAGGGAGCCTGGAGGAGGTCGAAGTTGAATGCCTGCCCGAGGCCTTCGGGTGAGGCGTACCGGCGCCGCCGCTGTGCCGGGACCCAGGCCTCGGCGACCGCCATCCTGGGAGGGTCGTGGGTGTCGAAGAGCTTGCGCCACGATGCGTAGATCTGGTGGACCTCGTCGCGGTCGTAGAACCGGTGGCTGCCGTCCATCGGGATGTCGGCCGTGACCTCCAGATGACTCGGCAGGGGGCGGCTCAGGTCCTTGGCCAGCATGTGCGCCACGTCGATCCGGAAACCGTCCACGCCCCGGTCGGCCCAGAATCCGAGTGTGGTGAGGAACTCCTGCCTCACCTCGGGGTTGTCCCAGTTCAGGTCCGGCTGCTGCGGTGTGAACAGGTGCAGGTACCACTGGCCGTCGGCGACCTGGCTCCACGCCGGGCCCCCGAACGACGCCTGCCAGTCGGACGGCGGTCGGGAGCCGTGGGGACCCTCGCCATCGACGAAGTGGTATCTCGCCCTCTCGGGCGACCCCGGCCCGGACGCGAGGGCGGCACGGAACCACGCGTGCCGGTTGGACGTGTGGTTCGGGACGATGTCGATGATCAACCGGAGCCCGTGCTCGTGGACGACGTCGGAGAGCCTGTCGAACTCGTCCAGGGTGCCGATCGCGGGGTCGACGTCGCGGTAGTCGTCGACGTCGTAGCCTCCGTCGGCGAGGGCGGACGGGTAGAACGGACTGAGCCAGACGGCGTCGACGCCGAGGTCCGCGAGGTAGGGGATCCTGGAACGGACGCCGGCGAGGTCACCGATCCCGTCACCGTTGTGGTCGGCGAAGCTGCGCGGGTAGATCTGGTAGACGACAGCCTGCCGCCACCAGTCCGCCCCCGTCGCCGGCGTGCTCGGCTGGGTCATCTGCGTGCTCCTCCCGTCGGGTCGACGCCACGACTCATCCAACCCACCTCGTCGGCGCAGGTCCAGAGCACGGGGGAGCCCCGGCCGCCGGCCGAACCGGGAGCCGGGGCTCTTGTGACGTCAGACGCAGCGGCCGTTCTTGCACTCGTGGTCGAACAGGGCCCGGGCCAGGACCGTCGTCATGTCGGCGGGTGAGGGGGCTGCGTAGAAGTCGGAGAAGGTCATCTTCGAGATCTGCGACAGCGCGTTCGGGTCGACGTCGGGACCGATGCCGATCGTGGTGATGGCGATCGGCTTGTCCGGGTCGTTCGCGGCGCGCAGGTTGGCCTTGAGCTGTTCGAGCGAGATGCCGTTCGGGTCCTCGTTGCGGCCGTCGGTGAGGATGACGACGGCGTTGACCCGCTCGGGGTCGTACTGCGTCTTCGCCTTCTGGTAGGCGGCCCAGATGGTGTCGTAGAGGCCGGTGCCACCGCCGACGTTCTTGGACAGCGTCGCGGCGGCCGTGGCCACCTGCGTCCGGTGGCTGTCGTCGTCGAGGCGACCGATCGGGGCCAGCTCCTTGTAGTCGACACCCCCGCCGCCGATGCCGATGGAGAACACCCAGAGGCCGAGCTTCGTCGTCTTGGGCAGGGCGGCGAGGGCGATGCCGGCCGCCTCCTGCGTGATGGCGACGCGGGTGGTGTCGCCGACCTTGTCCTTCATCGACCCCGAGACGTCGAACACGGAGAGGATCGAGAAGTCGGTCGTGGCCGACTGCCACACGTCGGTGGCTGCGGTCACGGCGGCCGCGTCGGGGGAGTCGCCGATCTTCACCTCGCCGACGCTGCCCTGCGGCGTGGGCATGGTCACGGGCACGGCCGTCGAGCGGATGCCGTACTCGGCGAAGATCTTCGCCGCCTTCGGCGTCATGAGGTACGCGCGCAGCAGCTCGACCGCCTGGTCGCGCACCGGGTCGGTGGCGACGTTGACGAGGGAGAACTCGAAGGCGGGCGTGCCCTCGCTCGGGGTCACCGAGACCATCCGGTGGTCCGGGTACAGGCGGTTGTGGTCGATGAGGTCGGCCTCCGACACCGGGAACGCAGCAGCCTTCCCGGGAGTGGCGTTGTAGACGCCGAAGAGGTCGTCGATCGAGGGGGCGGCTCCCTTGGCCAGTGTGGGGATGACGACCCGCCCCTGCTCGGCCGACAGCTTCGGCAGCGCGGAAGCGAGGGTCAGCATGCCCGCGGTCGTCGACCGGGGGTCGCTCATGCGGATCGGGCTGTCGGACGCGACGAGGTCGAGCCACTTGGGCTGGCCGTCGAGCGTGCCGGCCTGCTTGGGGTCCATCGCGATGACGAGCGGGCTCTTGGCGAAGGCGCCGGCGGGCTTGGCGTTGAGCTTGGCCGTCTCGTTGACGCGCTCGACCCAGCGCGGCGAGTCGGGGATCCAGCCGTCGGGGCGGTCGGGCTGGCCCTGTCCGAGGCCGATCATGGCCTCGATGGGTGCCTTGCCGCGCACGACGTAGTCGACGCACGGGGACTGCGGGTCGGCCTGGTACTCCTTGGCCAGCGCGAGCACGGCGGGCTGCGCGGCCTCCGAGACCCACAGCGACACAGGGGTGCGGTCGGGACAGTTCTTGCCGGGCGCCGCGGTGAGGGCGGCCAGGGGCGTGGACTCGCGGCCCTTCCACCAGACGTAGCCGCCGAGGCCGGCGCCGGCGAGCAGTACGACGCCCAGCACGGCCGCGATGACGCGGCGGCGCCGGGCTGCGGCGATCTTTGCCTCGAGGGCCTTACGGTTGGCTCGACTCTCGACGAGGCTCTTCTCGTACGGTCCCATCGGGCGTTGTGGAGGGGTGGGGTTGGACACGAGGTTTCCTCACATGAGGACGCCCCGGCACCGGGGCGTCAGGGTGAACCACCGGCCGAAACTACCCAGCGGCTCGCGCAGAATGGTGCCCGACCCCGAGGCATCTTGTCGAATGTCCGAGTTGTCCTCGGACGTTCCTTTCAGGAGGCTCGTCCCGGCCCGTCAGTGCAGGTCGGAACGGGTCGGAGCGTGCGCGCCGGCACGCCCCACGGTGAGCGCGCCGGTCACCAGCGCGCGCTCCACGGCAGGCAGCACGTCGGCGAGCCGGGCCGCCTGCAGCCGTGCCCGCGAGTCGGGGCCCCCGAGCAGACCGGCGTCGACGAGTCCCGAGACGAGGCCGGCCATGAACGAGTCGCCGGCACCGACGGTGTCGACCACCTCGACACGTGGCGCCGGCAGGGCCTGCTGCTCGCCGGTGCGTGTGAGCCGCACGACAGCTCCATCGCCCCCGCGGGTCATGACGACGACGGCGGGACCGAGCTCGCCCCAGGCTCGCAGGACGTCGTCCTCGGACTCACCCGGGCACAGCCAGGCGATGTCCTCGTCGCTGACCTTCACCAGGTCGGAGAGCCGGACGGAGTCCTCGATGGTGCGCCGGGCCTGGTCGGGCAGGCCCATCAGGGCGGGTCGCGCGTTGGGGTCGTAGGACACGGTGGCCCCGAGCCCGCGGGCGACCGCGAGGATCTCGCGCACCTGGCTGCCGCCGGGCTCGAGCACGGCGCCGATGCTGCCGGTGTGCACGTGGCCGTATGCCGTGAGGCCGGGGACCGATGCCACCTGCCACTCGAGGTCGAAGACGTAGGTGGCTGCGCCGGTCGGGTCGAGCGTCGCGTACGCGACCGACGTGAAGGGGGCGCCCTGCGAGCCGGCGGTCAGCGCGACCCCGCGCTCACGGCATACCTGCTCGATGCGTCGCCCGCGCTCGTCGGTGGCGATCCAGGTGGCGAGGTCGACGGCGTGGTCGAGGGCGGCGAGGCCGAACGCGACGTTGGCGGGGCTGCCGCCGACGTGCTCCTCGGTGCCGCCTCCCGGTGTCGTGACCGCGTCGACGAGGGCCTCGCCGAGGACGAGGGTGCGGACGCTTGAGGTCTGGGTCATGGCGCCGCTCAGTCCTCGATCATCTCGGCGCTGCCGAACCAGCCCGGACGGTCGAAGCGGTGCTCGCTGTCGATGGTGCGGATCGTGCCGCTGCGCGATCGCATGACGAGGGAGTTGGTGCGCGCCGACTTGGCGCCGTAGCGCACGCCGCGCAGCAGCTCACCGTCGGTGATGCCGGTGGCCACGAAGAAGCACTCGCCGGTGACGAGGTCGTCGGTGGCCAGAACCCGCTCGAGGTCGTGGCCCGCGTCGAGGGCCTTCTGCCGCTCGTCGTCGTCCTTCGGCCAGAGCCGCCCCTGGATGACGCCGCCGGTGCACTTGATGGCACACGCGGCGATGATGCCCTCCGGGGTGCCGCCGATGCCGAGCAGCAGGTCGACACCCGTGCCGGGCCGGGCGGCCATGACGGCACCTGCGACGTCGCCGTCGACGATGTAGCGGATGCGGGCGCCGGTGTCGCGGATCTCCTGGGCCAGGGCCTCGTGGCGCGGGCGGTCGAGCATGACGACCGTGACGTCGGCCGGAGTCTCGTTCTTCGCCTTGGCCACGCGCCGGATGTTCTCGGAGACGGGGAGGCGGATGTCGACGACATCGGCCGCCTCGGGTCCGGTGGCGAGCTTGTCCATGTAGAAGACCGCCGACGGGTCGTACATGGCGCCGCGGTTGGCGACTGCCATGACGGCGACCGCGTTGTTCATGCCCTTGGCCGTGAGCGTCGTGCCGTCGATGGGGTCGACGGCGACATCGACCTCGGGGCCGGTGCCGTCGCCGACCTGCTCGCCGTTGAAGAGCATCGGGGCGTTGTCCTTCTCGCCCTCGCCGATGACGACGACCCCGCGCATGCTGACGGTCGAGATCATGGCCCGCATGGCCTCGACGGCGGCACCGTCGGCCTTGTTCTTCTCCCCGCGCCCCACCCAGCGTCCGCCGGCCATGGCGGCTGCCTCGGTGACACGAACCAGCTCGAGAGCGAGGTTGCGATCCGGCTGGCTGTGCTTCATCAAGGTCCTCCGTCGGCGCAGAACGAGTCGGCGCCAGCCTAGCGGTGGGCGCACCCGGGTTTGGACGGCGTCCGCAGGTCGGGGACCATTGACGCATGAGCACCCCGTCGACGCCGTCGACACCACCGACGCCCGCGGCTCCTCCGACACCGCCGGAGCCCGGCGTCCCGGCCCCCGAGGCGGCCTCGACGCCCGCGCCGGTGAAGAGCCGCTACTCGATGGGGACCCTGCCGAACATGCTGCGGTCGATGGTCGTCATCGGCCTGTTCGTGCTCGCGCTCGTGGCCATCGTCCCGCGCATCACGTCGGTGCAGCGGCCCGCCGTCGACGCGGCGGGCAAGGCCGGCCAGGTCGCGGCCCTGACGACGTGGCCCGTCCTGCTGCCGAAGGGCCTCGGCGAGGGCTGGGTGCCCACCGTCGCGACGTACGCTCCCGGCACCGAGGGAGTGCCGACCTTCACGACGGTCTGGACGACGCCGAGCGGCAAGGACATCGCACTCAAGGAGGCGGTCGGCGTGACGGACGGCTGGGTGCGCCGGTCGGTCAACGACGGTGCGCCGTCGGGCAGCGCGCAGGTGTCAGGTCGCGGGTTCGAGCGGTTCGTCGCCCAGGACCTCGGGCAGCTCGCCTACGTCGCGCGCGGCAGCGGGGCCAAGGGGTTCACGCTCGTCGCGAGCGGCACCGCTCCCGAGGACGAGCTCAAGGCGTTCGTCGCGGCGCTCGCACCCGTGGCGCCGGCCCCGGGCGTCACCCCCGCCCCGTCGCCATCGAGCTGAGACCCGCGAGCTGAGGCCCGCGAGCTGAGGCCGGGGGCCGAGCTCGCGGCCCGTCAGCGGAGCTCGTCGTCAGGCGTCGTCGTCGTCGAAGACGCCGTCGTCGGCGTGGACCGCCGCGGACGCGTCGGCCGCTGCGGGGGTGGGCCGGGTCGCGCGCTCGATCTCGGCCTGCGCGCCGTCGAGCCACGTGCTGCAGTGCGCGGCGAGAGCCTCGCCGCGGCGCCAGAGGTGCATCGAGTCCTCGAGCGGTGCCTGCCCCGCCTCGAGCTTGGCGACGATGCCGATGAGCTCCTCGCGGGCGTCCTCGTAGCGCATCTCGGCGATGTCGGGGAACATGCCTTCGGTCGAGGTCGCGTCAGCCATGGGCGTCACCCTACGACGTCCCGTCGCCGTGGCCGCCGTGACCGGGGGCGTCGCCATGGCTGCGGTCGGGGGCGCCGTCGCGGTCCAGGGGCAGGGGCTCGACCGGTGGCGAGGCAGCCTGGTGCGCGTCACTTCCGCTCGCCGCCTTGCTGCTTGCCTTGCTGCTTGCCTTGCTGGTTGCCGTCGTCGTCGCCTTGGCGGCTGCCTTCTTCACGCCCCGCTTGACGGCGGCCTCGGTCGCGGTTCGCGTCGCCCGGGTCGTGGTGCGTGCCGTCTTCCGCGCCGCGGACGTGCCGTCGCCCAGCGACCCCGTACGCGTCGCGCCACCGCGCTCCGGGGCCTCCTCGGCTCCGTCGCTGACGGGCCGCACCCCGAAGTCGCCGCGGGCGACCCGGACACGGAGCAGCTCGCCCACGCCCACGTCGTCCTGGTCCATGACGATGCGTCCGTCGCGATGCTGCACGACGGCATACCCGCGCTCGAGGGTCGACTGGGGTGAGAGCGCGACGACCTGTCGGCGCAGGTGCTCCGTCTGGTCGGCGGCCCGGTGCAGGCGCGCCTCGATGCGTGTCGTGGCCCTGGTGCGAAGGGCGTCGACCTCCTGCCGGCGGGCCCGCACGAGCGCGACGGGGTCGGCCATGACCGGCCGCGAGACGAGCGCGCGCAGCCCCGACCGCTCGGACTCGACACGGCGCACGATGGCGCGCCGCAGCCGGTCGCGGGCGCCGTCGACGGTGCCGCGTTCGCGGGCGGCGTCGGGCACGACCTTCTTGCCCGCGTCGGTGGGGGTCGAGGCGCGCCAGTCGGCCACGAGGTCGAGCAGCGGCTGGTCGACGTCATGGCCGATGGCGCTGATCACGGGGGTGCGCGCCTCGGCCACCGCGCGGATCATCGCCTCGTTGGAGAAGGGGAGCAGCTCCTCGAGGGCGCCGCCACCGCGTGCGACGACGATGACGTCGACCATCGGCAGGGCGTCGAGCTCACGCAGCGCCGCGACCACCTCGGTGACCGCGGACGCGCCCTGGACGGCCACCTCGCGGATCTCGAACACCACCGCGGGCCAGCGGCGCCGGGCGTTCTCGACCACGTCCTTCTCGGCCGCCGAGCTGCGCCCCGTGACGAGCCCGACACGGCGCGGCAGGAACGGTATCGGTCGCTTGCGCTCGGCGTCGAAGACGCCCTCCGCCGCCAGCGTCCGCTTGAGGATCTCGACGCGCGCGAGCAGGTCGCCGATGCCCACGGGACGGATCTGCCGCGCCTCGAGCTGAAGGGTGCCGCGCTTGGTCCAGAAGGTCGGCTTGGCCTGGAGCACGACCCGGGCGCCCTGGGCGAGCGGGATGGGCATCGCGTTGACGGCGTTCATCGGAACCGACACCGAGAGCGACATGTCGACGTCGGGGTCGCGCAGCGTGAGGAACGCCGTGCCGCCCCGCGGGTTGAACTGCACGACCTGCCCCTCGACCCAGAGCTGGCTCATCCGGTCGACGTAGTCGGAGATCTTGAGGCTGAGCACGCGCACCGGCCACGGCTGCTCGGCCGTCGTGTCGGCGGCCCTGTCGGGCAGCGGGCTCGTCATGCTCACCCGCGTCACCCTAAGGGAGGAGGGGCCGCGGGCCGGCGGATCGGGGTGCGGGCGTCCCCTTACGATGGGGCCATGAGCCAGCCCGCCGACCAACCGTCCGCCAAGAAGGTTCTCCTCGCGGCGCCGCGTGGCTACTGCGCCGGCGTCGACCGGGCCGTCGTGACCGTCGAGAAGGCCCTCGAGCTCTACGGTCCGCCCGTCTACGTGCGCAAGCAGATCGTGCACAACAAGCACGTGGTCAACACCCTCGAGAAGCGCGGCGCCATCTTCGTCGACGAGACCGACGAGGTGCCGGAGGGCGCGACCGTCATCTTCTCGGCGCACGGTGTCGCGCCGGTCGTCCACGAGGAGGCGAAGGCCCGCAGCCTCAAGACGATCGATGCCACGTGCCCGCTCGTGACGAAGGTGCACCGCGAGGCGGTGCGGTTCGCCGACGACGACTTCGACATCCTCCTCATCGGCCACGAGGGGCACGAGGAGGTCGTCGGCACCGCCGGCGAGGCGCCCGAGCACATCACTCTCGTCGACGGCCCCGACGACGTCGACAACGTCACTGTCCGCGACCCCGAGAAGGTCGTGTGGCTCTCGCAGACGACCCTGTCGGTCGACGAGACGATGCAGACGGTCGCGCGCCTCAAGGAGAAGTTCCCCGCGCTGCAGAGCCCGCCCTCCGACGACATCTGCTACGCCACCCAGAACCGCCAGCTGGCCGTCAAGCAGATGGCCGAGGACACCGACCTGATGATCGTCGTGGGGTCGCGCAACTCCTCCAACTCCGTACGCCTCGTCGAGGTCGCCATCGAGCACGGCGCGCGAGACGGCCACCTCGTCGACTTCGCCGACGAGATCCAGGAGGAGTGGCTCGACGGGGTCAGTACCGTCGGCGTCACGTCCGGTGCGAGCGTGCCCGAGGTGCTGGTGCGCGACGTGCTGAGCTGGCTCGCCGAGCGCGGCTACGGCGAGGTCGAGGCCGTCGTTGCGGCCGAGGAGTCGCTGCTCTTCTCGCTCCCGAACGAGCTGCGCCGAGACCTCAAGGCCCGTAAGGGCGAGGAGTCCGGCACCGTGCGCCACGACGCCGCGTTCGAGGATGCCGGCTCGCTTCACTGACGGCGAGAGCAGCCGCCGTCAGCCGCCGAGGGCGGTGACGAGGGCGGGCTGCAGCCGGTCGAGCGACGGAGAGGCGACGTACTGCCCGCCCGTGATGGCCACGACCCGGCGCAGGGCAGCCGCATCGACTCGGTCACCCAGGCCGAGGACGACCACCGGCACGGGGCGCGAAGCGTCCTTGGCGGCGTTGAGCCGCTTCTCGAGCAGGTCGAGGGTCAGGCCGTAGTCGTCATCGTTGGGACCGTCGGCGACGACGACCACCGTGTTGGTGTAGCCGGCGCGCCACGTGCTCCTGGCGCGGTCGTAGCTCGACGCGATCGTGTCGTACAGGCCGCTGCCGCCGCCGGCGAAGGAGTCGAGACCGGCCACGGCCTTGTCGAAGTCGGCGACCCGCTTGGCGTCGCCGAGCGGTGCGTAGTCGATGAGCTGGCGGACGTCGTCGCCCCGTGACCCGATGTGCTGCGAGTAGATCCACAGCGACGCGAGGGTGTCGGGGTTCGCGCCGCCGACCGCGCGCACGGTGGCGCGCTGGAGGACGTCGAGCCGTTTGCCTTCCGTGTCGCGCTCGAGCATCGACCCCGAGACGTCGACGGCCAGCAGCGCCCGGGTGCGCTTCGACACCGCCGTCCAGAGCGCGGTCGCCTTGGCGAGCGGTGCGCCCTCTGCCCTGCCGGCGACCGAGATCGTGCCGTAGAGCGGGGACGGGTTGGCCGGTTCGCCACCTGTGGTGCGGAAACCGCTGTCCTGCAAAAGCTTCCGTGAGTCGTCGGATGCAAGGTGCTTCGCGAGCGCTGCCACCAGCGGCTTCTTGGCGGCATCCGTGGTGAGCGAGACGAGGGAATAGTCCACCGCGGGGGCACCCTCGGCGGGTGCCACTGCTGCCAGCGACCGGTCGGGGTGCTCGGTGTTCCAGGCGACGAGCTCGGCCTGGGTGACCGCGGCGCCGATGCGGCCGTCCGAGCCGGCCACCTCGCCGAGCGCTCCGTCGCCCGGCGGCGGAGGCCCGGCGGACGCGATGGTCCGAAGGCGAGACTCGGGCACGAGGGGGGTCGCGACCGTCACGGCCGCCCGACCGGTGGCGGACCGGCGCGGGTCGGGGATGCGGACCTGGACGGGCCCGCCCAGCAGGTCGGCCCAGCCCAACCGGGTGCCGAGGGCAGACGCCCGGGAGTCCTTCATGGCGAGGACGACAGCGCTCGAGGCGAAGGGCTCGCCGGCGTCGAGGGCCGCGCCCGAGATGCTGCTCGCCCGGTTCGACCAGGCCGCGGAGTCGGTGACCCAGGCGTCCGGGCGTCCGGCACCGACGAGCGATCCGGCCACGGCGTAGGGCTCGTCCGAGTCGATCGTGAAGGCGGCGCACGGGCCGTCGGGACGCTTCGCGAGGTTCTCGGCGACAGCGGCGAGTGCGGGTGCGATGGCGGGCGCAGCCGAGACCCGGACCTTGACCGGGTCGGAGCACGACGTGGGCTGGGCGGCCGTCGTCGGCAGCGCAGTCGGGACCTCGGACGACCCGAGGAACCGGTAGGCGGCCACGCCGAGGCCCGCGACGACGACGGCGATGGCGGCAGCGCCAGCGACTCGGACTCGCCGGCGGTGCCGGTCGCGCCGGCGCGCAGCGGCCTCGACCCGCTCGCGCGACTCACGAAGGCTCTGCTCGTACGGGCCGATGCGGCGACCCGGACTTCCGGACTCTCCAGGACCCGGGCCCCCCACCCCGGTCACGCTCCACCACTTCCCACGCGCGTATTTTGCGGTGCCTCCCCCGGGGTGTCCATCTTCCGGACAAACCGGACACGCGTACGTGCCCCGTCGTCAGGCAGACCGTTCGTCGCTGCGGCCGTCGGCCCTCGTGCTCTCGTCGCGCATGCTGCCGGGCTCACCGGTCGCCCGCTCCAGAAAGGCGTCGTCGCGGGCGGTGCGGCCCAGGTCGTCGGTCAGCTCGGCTGCGCTCAGCGAGCGGGGCGCGACCTCGAGGGGCTCGAGGGCCGGCGGTCGCTCGCTCGTCAGGTGCAGCTCGTGCATGCGCCGCGCTGTGACGAGCACGCGCGACTCGAGCGTGCCGACGAACTTGTTGTACTGCTCGACCGACCGCGAGAGCGACTGGCCCATCGTCGTCACGTGCCCGCCGAGGGTGGAGAGCCGGGCGTAGAGGTCCTGGCCGATGGCGAGCAGCTCGCGGGCGTTCTGCTCGAGGGCGTCCTGCTGCCAGATCGCGCCGATGGTGCGGAGCACCGCGAAGAGGGTGCCGGGGGAGGCGAGCACGACCTTGCGCGTGAGGGCGTGCTCGTAGAGGCCGGGGTCGTCGGCCAGCGCGGTCGCGAGGATCGCCTCGCCGGGCACGAAGCAGACCACGACCTCGGGCGAGCGGGTGAAGGCGGTCCAGTAGGCCTTGGCGGCCAGGCTCTCGACGTGCCGCCGGAGGGACGTGGCGTGCGCGGCGAGCAGCTCGGCGCGCTCGATCTCGGACACGGTGTCGCCGTGGGCCTGGAGGAAGTGCGCCATCGGGGCCTTGGAGTCGACGACCACGTGACGCGACCCCGGGAGGTTGATGACGGCGTCGGGTCGCACGGTGGCGCCGTGCCGGCTGATCCGCGTGACCTGTTCGTCGAAGTCGCAGCGGGGGATGAGCCCTGACAGCTCGAGGACCCGGCGCAGCTGCACCTCGCCCCAGGCGCCGCGCACCGTGGAGGCGTTGAGCGCGCTGGCGAGCGTGGCCGTCTCGGATCGCAGCGACTCGGTGGAGCGGCTCACCTCGGTGAGGCGCTCGCCGAGCTGCCCGAACTGCACGGAGCGGTCGCGCTCGAGGGAACCGACCTGGCGCTCGACACGGCCGATGGAGTCGCGCAGGGGGCCGAGCAGGGCTGTCGTGGTGTCGTCGGCCGCACGAGCCGCCTCGAGGTCACCGACCCGCTCACGCAGCACGTCGCGCTCGGCCTCGGCGGCGGCCGAGCGGGCGAGCAGTGCCGACCGCGCCGAGAGCCAGGCGACGACGGCGCCGGCCAGCCCTCCGACGAGGAGCCCGACGAGCAGCGCGGTGGTGTCCATGGCCACACCGTCGCAGAGGGCGCCGACAGTGACGGAGCCGACACCCCGGCATCCGGCGTCGCGGGTGTCTGTTAGACCTTGACCCGTGAGCGAGTACGACGACGCGACCCGGCTCGAGTCCGGCGACGACCCGACGCTGAGACACGGAACCTTCCACGAGCAGGGGATGATCGGCAACGCCGTCAACGGTGGCCTCGTCATGGCGACCGCGCTGCGGGCGCTCGGGGAGCACCTCGTCGCCGACCCGACCGAGACCACCGAGCACGTCGACCCGGTGGTGCTCTCGGCCTACTTCATGACCGCGTCGCAGCCCGGGCCTTTCTCGGTCGCCACCGAGGTGATGCGCTGCGGCCGCAAGCTGTCGACCGGCCAGATGACGATCCACCAGGACGGCGACGACGGGCAGCCGGTCGAGCGCATGCGCGCCATCGGCTCCTTCGGCAACCTCACCGACCTCGAGGTGCAACGGCAGGCGGCCCCGCCAGACCTGCCGCCGCCCGACCGGTGCCTCTCGGCCGAGCAGGCCCCACCCGACTTCCTCGCCAACGCGAAGTTCCTCGAGCGCCTCGACCTGCGGCTCGACCCGGCGACGGCGGGGTGGGCCCTCGGCAAGCCGTCGATGCGGGGCGTCATGCGCGGATGGCTGCGACTGCGCGACGGTCGTGAGCCCGACACGACGATGCTCATGATGGCGCTCGACGCGCTGCCTCCGGTGGCCTTCGACCTCGGCCTCCTCGGCTGGACCCCGACGCTCGAGTTCACCGGCCACATCCGCCGCCGGCCCGCGCCGGGCTGGCTGCGCGTCTCGCTCTCGAGCGAGACCCTCGGCGGCGGGATGATGGAGGAGGACGCCATGATCTGGGACTCCGCCGGCAACCTCGTGGCCCAGTCCCGCCAGCTCTGCGGCGTGCGGATGCCGCGGTGACCGGTCGACCGTGACCGCTCTGTCCCGCCCGTCCCGGGCCCCCGTTCGGGTGCCGGCCCGGCTGGGAGTGGACGCTCGCGTGAGGCCGGGGCGCCGGCATACGGCCTCGTGGTCGGACGCCTGCCCGAGCGCCACTAGACTCTTGTCCCCGTGGCACTCACCATCGGAATCGTCGGTCTCCCCAACGTCGGCAAGTCGACGCTCTTCAACGCGCTGACCAAGAACAACGTGCTCGCCGCGAACTACCCGTTCGCGACGATCGAGCCCAACGTCGGCGTCGTGCCGCTGCCCGACCCGCGGCTCGGCGCGCTCGCCGGGATCTTCGGCTCGGAGAAGATCCTCCCCGCCACGGTGAGCTTCGTCGACATCGCCGGCATCGTGCGCGGCGCGAGCGAGGGGGAGGGGCTCGGCAACAAGTTCCTCGCCAACATCCGCGAGGCCGACGCGATCTGCCAGGTCGTGCGCGCGTTCGAGGACGGCGACGTCGTGCACGTGGACGGCAAGGTGAGTCCCGCCAGCGACATCGAGACGATCCACACCGAGCTCATCCTCGCCGACCTCCAGACCCTCGAGAAGGCGGTGCCGCGTCTCGAGAAGGAGGCGCGGATCAACAAGGACAAGAAGGCCGCACTCGACCTCGCGCAGGCCGCGCAGAAGGTGCTTGAGCAGGGCCACACCTTGTATGCCGCCGGGCCGGCCGCCGGAGTCGACCTCACCGAGGCGAAGCAGCTGGGGCTGCTCACCACCAAGCCGTTCATCTACGTCTTCAACCTCGACGAGGACCAGCTCGCCGACGCCGAGCTGCAGGAGTCGCTGCGCGAGCTGGCGGCCCCGGCGGACTCGGTCTTCCTCAACGCGAAGCTCGAGATGGACCTCATGGAGATGGAGCCCGACGAGGCGCTCGAGCTGCTCCAGAGCTTCGGCGCCGAGGAGTCGGGCCTCGACCAGCTGGCCCGCACCGGCTTCCACACGCTCGGCCTGCAGACCTACCTCACGGCCGGGCCCAAGGAGTCGCGCGCCTGGACGATCGGCAAGGGCTGGACGGCCCCGCAGGCGGCCGGCGTCATCCACACCGACTTCCAGCGCGGCTTCATCAAGGCCGAGGTCGTCAGCTTCGACGACCTGGTGGCGGCCGGCTCGATGAACGCGGCGAAGTCCGCAGGCAAGGTGCGCATCGAGGGCAAGGACTACGTCATGGCCGACGGCGACGTCGTGGAGTTCCGCTTCAACGTCTGACGTCGGGGCTCCACGTTCGCGCGGCCGGTGTCGGCGACGTGTGCCATCGTCGTCCCCGTGAGCGACAGTCCGGCTGAAGCCCTCCGCGACCGCACGTTCCGTGACCGGGACGTGCGCCGGGCCAGGTTCGTCGGGTGCGACCTGAGCGGCGTGGTGGTGCGCGGCAGCGACGTGGCCGGCATGGAGATCGACTCGCCGTGGCTGATGGAGGGCGACGCCCGGCTCCTCGTGAACGGCGTCGACGTCGTGCCGCTGGTCGACGCAGAGCTCAACCGACGCTTTCCTGGCCGTGAGCTGCGCGCCGCGACGAGCCCCGAGGGACTGAGAGAGGCGTGGTCGGCGGTAGAGGCGGCCTGGGCGGCGACGCTCGACCGGGCCTCGGCGATGCCCGACGGCACCGTCGACGCGACGGTCGACGGCGAGTGGTCTCTCGCCCAGACGTTGCGCCACCTCGTGATGGCGACCGA
This sequence comes from Terrabacter terrigena, assembly GCF_042676085.1. Lineage (NCBI taxonomy): Bacteria > Bacillati > Actinomycetota > Actinomycetes > Micrococcales > Intrasporangiaceae > Terrabacter > Terrabacter terrigena. Next base: position 604,863 of record NZ_JBHTKH010000001.1, on the reverse strand, counting down.
CACGTGGCTCGGCAGGGCGGTCCTCCGGCTGGAGCAGCCCTACCACCCGGCGGGGCTGCCCAACGACGACCACGACAGCGAGGCCTACGACGCGTCTGCCTGCGCCGCCGGCGTGCCGACCTTCGGGCAGGTCCTCGAGGCGCGCGCGGGCCGACAGGCGATGGTGCGTGACTTCCTCGCCGGGGTCACCTCGCGAGGGCTCGAGGAGTCGCGCAGCAACCCGCACGACCACGAGCACGACGAGACGGTGCTCTCGTGCGTGCGGACGATCCTCGAGGAGGAGTGGGAGCACCACCGGTATGCCGTGCGTGACCTGGACTCGCTTGCAGCAGAAGGGCGCTGACGAGCGAGCTTGCCGTCAGGCGGGCACCAGGCGGAGCGAGTCGAGCGTGCGCTGCTGGGCTGCCAGGACCTTCTGGCTGGTGTCGGGGAACCAGGACCGCTCGACGACGACCCGTTCGCCGTGGACGACGACGACCCACAGCTCGACGCGCTGGTGCTGGGCCGCCATGGGCCGGTAGGTCATGACGCCGCCGTTGTCGCAGAGGCTCGCGTCCGGGTCGTCGAGCTGCGCCGTGAGGTGCACGCCGGACCCGCCGAAGCGGGTCGTCGGGGTGATCGGGTCGATCACGGTGAACGGATACCTCGAGAGGATCTCGCGAGCGAGGTCGGCGGGACTCGGCCCGGGTTCCGGTGGCGCGCTCGACTGCGCCTGGCAGGGGCCGTACGGCAGCCCGTCGGGTTCCATCACGCGGATGCCGGCGTCCTCCTTCACGAAGCTCGGCGCCTGCACCACGATGCCCTGCTCGAAGAGCCACCACGTCGCGCCGGTGGGCGTGAGCTCCACCGCCAGCCCGGAGCGGGGTGCCGCCGGGGTGAGGTTGCCCGGCATGCGGAGGCGATAGGTGGCTCCGCTCCGCAGGGCGCTCGCGGTGCGGAAGGCGTAGGCGTCGCGAGTGAGCAGGTGCGGCGACTCGGGGACAACCTCGCTCGGGGGAGCAGTCCGGGGAACGGCGGGCACCCCTGCACCGCCGGTCGCGGCGACCGAGCCATCGGGTCGGGCGCCGGTGTCGTCGGCGCCGCCTCCCGGCGACCCGGTGCAGCCGCTGAGGCCCACGACGAGGCCCAGGACCAGCCCGACGATCGCCCTACCGGCCACGGTGCCTCCTGCACAGCTCGTCCGGCCCCGCAGGGGTCGGAACCGCCTGCTCCCAGTGTGCGCCCCGGGTCGCCCTCGGACACGGGGCGAACCCCGGTTCGCGCAGCCGCGGTCCACCTTCCCGGACCGGCCACTAGGGTCGGGCTCATGAGCGACGACCTGACGATCCTGCACAACAACCGCTGTTCGACCTCGCGGGCGGCGATGGAGCGCATCGACGAGGCGCGCGTGCAGGCCGAGGTCGTCGACTACCTGCGCCAGCCTCTCGACGCGGCGGCCCTCGGTGCGCTGCTCGACAAGCTCGAGGACTCGCCCAGCGACCTCGTGCGCCGCGACCCCCACTTCACCGAGCTCGGTCTCACCGATGCCGACGTCGCGACGCGCGAGCAGGTCATTGCCGTGCTCGCCGAGCACCCGCGGCTCATGCAGCGACCCGTCCTGGTCAAGGGCGACCGGGCCATCATCGGGCGTCCCAAGGACCGGGTCGCCGCCTTCCTCGCGGACTGAGCCGCCGCCGTCTATGACGGGTCAGTCCGACTGCGACACAGGGGGACCCGTCAGTCGAGGCCGAGGCCGCGACGGCCGGTGTCGTTGAGCTGGTCGGCCGTGAACCGGTCGGGCCAGCTGCGCTCGTAGTGCTCCTCGGGGAAGTCGCTCGGGCTGGAACCGCTGAGGAACGCCTCACGCACCTCGGCGGCATACCGCTCGTTGCGCTCGCACCACGGGGCCGCGGGGATGTACATCACGTTGCCCCACCCCTGCTGGTCCTGCACGGGCGCGACGCTGTGGATCATGTCGCAGTGCCACCAGACGGAGTCGCCCGCGCTGACGTCGGGGATGCCGCTGAGCGCCTCGAGCAGGAGCGGGTGCCACTTCTCGCTGGCCGGGAAGACCTGGTTGGTCGTGACGCCGCACATGTCGTCGTCGGCGACGTCGTCGAGGAGCGGGCGGAGCATGAGGTACGCCATCGCCTCGGGGATCGGCACGGTGTGCAGCACGCCCTGGTCGTGCGCCATGTCGGACAGGGCGGTCCACCCCTGGAAGGTGCGGAACGCCGAGCACATCGTCGTGCCGGGGTACTGCGACCCTGCGGTTCGGTGGGCCGCGTCCCACGGGTCGTACGCCTCGACGCTGCCGTCGAAGAGGTGACGGAACGCCTGCTGGTAGCCCTGGGTCATCCAGAGGTCGAGGGTGCCCGGGTCGCAGTGGGCGCCCAAGCCGTTCGAGTCGGCGCCCGGCGGCCGGCGGCGGATGCGGTCGGGGTAGAGGGAGTCGCGCTCGGGGTCGAACCAGGTCGTGCCCTCGGACTCGTGCTTCCACTGGTGGTTGAGGAAGGACTGCACCGTCGCCATGCGTTCGCTCTGGCGGGCCTCCATCTGGGCGGGTGACCAGTAGATGGGGTAGATCTCGGGCTTGGAGCCCACGCTGCCGAAGAAGTCGTCGCCCGGGCCGCGGTAGCTGTCGAAGAACCCGTTGGCCTCGACGTAGTCGACGATGCCGGCGTCCCAGCCGAGTGCCTGCTCGCGCGGGAAGTGGCCACGCACGACGAGGCAGCCCCGGCGCTGCAGCGTGGCGACCTGCTCGGGCGTCACGGTGCCGTCGGCGATGTCGGCGTAGTCGATGACCGGCCAGACGTCCTCGCCGCGCTCCTTCGCCGCCCGGATCTCGGAGACGCGCTCGGCGACCTTCTGCTCGACGACGGAGAAGACCTCCTCCACCGTGCGGCCGGAGGCCTCGATGCGGGCGCGGATGGCCTGCTTGACCTCTCGCACGGCGCGGGGCAGGTCGTCCGGCGCGGTCTCCCAGTGCGGGAGGGTGGTGACGGTCGGTCTGGCGGGTGTGGCGGTCATGGCGCTTCCTTTGGTGAGGACTCCTTACGAACAAGGACGGTAGCGTGTGGAGGCCATTTGGGCAAGAGTCCTAACTAGAGTGGGGGCATGTCGTCCGCCAAACCTAGCCTCGAGCTGCTGAGGTCGCTCACCGACGAGCACGTGCTGCGCGCCCTGATGGCCCGGCGGAGGCTCACCCGCGCCGAGGTCGCCGCGCTGACCGGCATCTCCAAGCCGACGATCTCAGAGGCGTTCCGCCGGCTGGAGGACGCCGGCGTCGTCGTCGACACGGGGGAGCGCAGCCAGGGGCGCGGGCGGGCCGGCTCGTACTACACGCTCACGCCGGCCTGCGGGGCTGCCCTCGTCGTCAGCATCACGCCACGAGGAGTCGTCGCCGAGACCGTGGACGCCTTCGGTGACGTGACCGGCACGGCAGAGGTCGCGCTCGACGGCGGCGTGGGCGGGGTGACCCGCGCGGTGACCGATGCGGTCGCCTCGGTTGCTCCGGTTGCTCCGGTTGCTCCGGTTGCTCCGGTTGCACCGGTGGCTCCGGTTGCTCCGTTGCGCCTCGCCACCGTCAGCGTCGCCGACCCCGTCGACCGGGCGACCGGTCGCCTCGTGCACCTCCCCGACTCGCCCTTCCTCGTCGGCGACCTCGATCCGGCGTCGCTGCTCGGCGAGACGGTGGACGGGCCGGTGCTTGTCGACAACGACGTGAACTGGGCGGCCCGCGCGGAGCAGGCGTCCGGAGCGGCCGGTCCCACCGGCGGGAGGCACGACTTCGTCTACCTCTACCTCGACGAGGGGCTCGGCTGCGCGGTCGTCGCCGACGGCGACGTGCGCCGCGGCCACTCGGGCCTCGCCGGCGAGATCGCCCACCTCGTCACGTCGGGTCCCGGTGGCCGGGCGATGCCCCTGACCGAGGTGTTCGCGCGGCTGGGCCTGCGTCGAGCGGGCTCCACCGCGATCGACGTCGAGCGCGTGCGCTCGGCCGACCAGGTGACGCTCGCCGCCCTGGGTGCCGCGGTCTGCGGAGTCCTGGCCGCCGCCGTCGCGCTCAGCGACCCCGAGGTGGTCGTCGTGGGCGGGGCGTGGGGAGGCGAGGCCGCGTTCGTCGAGGAGCTGTCGCGCCAGGCCGCCCAGCTGCCGCGTGCGGTGCCGGTGGTGCCCGCCGGCCTCGGCCTGCGCCCGCAGCTGGCGGGGGCTCGTTCGGTGGGTCTCGAGCGACTGCGTGACGTCATCGTCGACCAAGCACGGGAGCCGAGAACGTCCTAACCGCAACGGTGCTGACGACAGCCCTCAGCTCGCAGACTCGCTCAGGTCTGGGCCGCGCCCCGTGGTCGCGATGAAGTCGCGCAGGAGCTCTGCGAACCGTTCGGGGTCGTCGAGGTGCGGGAAGTGACCGGCACCCTCGAACATCTCGACCCTGCAGCCGGGAATGGCCTCCTTGGCCCGGGCGGCATGCCGCGACGGGATGACCGTGTCGTTCGTGCCCCAGACGACGAGCACCGGCAGGCCGACGAGGTCGGGCAGGTACTCGCGGGCCGTCACGCTCTGGCCCCGGGCGTCCACGACCGCCCGTGTGGTCGTGAGGAAGGCTCGGCGGCTCTCCGCGTCGCTGAGCCTGGCGAAGCCGGCCCAGGCGGCTCGCACGTCATGGCTCGCCCGCCAGCCGGCGCGCGCCATCGTGCGACCGATGGTTTCCACGCGACCACGCACCCACCCCGAGGCGAGGGCCGGCAGAACCCACTCGGCGCCGGGCAGCGTCGCGGCCCGGAGCGCCGGGTTGACCTCCCTGCCGAGCCCGCCGCTGCCGACGAGCACCAGGCGCTCGACGCGCTCCGGGAAGAGGTAGCAGAACTCGAGCGAGATGCCGCCGCCGAGCGAGTGCCCGACCAGCGTCACCCGGTCGATGCCGAGGCGGTCGATGAGGTCGCGCAGGGTCGCGGCGTGCGTCGCGAGCGAGTAGTCGCCGTTCGTGTTGGCCGAGGCGCCGTGGCCGAAGAGGTCGGGCACGACCACGCGTTGCCGGTCGTCGAGACGGTCGACCAGATGCGCCCAGCTCGAGTGCGACCCGAGCAGACCGTGGACGAAGAGGACCGTCTCACCGGCCCCGCCGTCGACGAACGACAGGGCATGTCCGTGCAATGAGATCACCTGCGGCTGTAGCACGCTCACGACACCCCCTCGCGTCCGCGAACCCCCTGCTTCGAGGTTAACGCCGCAGGGCGGTCGACATGACCCGAATCGAACATGGTGCACCGTCCGCCACCACGCCCCGGCTCGTGCCCTCTGCGGGGCGCTCAGGCCACCGGCGGCAGGACCACCCCGAACCCGGCGACCGCGAGCCGCAGCAGCACCTGTCCGGGCGCCAGCAGGTCGGCGATGCGCGCGGCACTGAGTAGCTCGAGCTCGGCGAGCCGGACGGCATACGCGTCGGGGCCGGCGAGTCGGGCGTGCTGGAGCTCGATCGTGTTGTGCCACACCTTGTTTCGCGCCTCTCGCAGGAACCGCGCCGACGCCCGGCGGTTGAGCGGGGTGAGCACACGATCGAGTGGACGTTTGGCCGACTGCGCCGAGAGCTCGTCGTCCTCGGCCGCGACCCGGCCGGCGAGCACGCCGTCGATCCTCGCGTGGTCGCGGCGCCGTCGGTCCAGCAGGACCGGGTCGGCGAAGTCCGCGTCGGTGATCACGCCGAGCAGGGCCTGGGGGAGGTCGTAGTTGATGTGGGCGTTGATCCCGAGCAGCACCTGGCGCAGCGGTGGGAGGTCGGAGGGCGCCGCGAAGGCGAGGGCCCACGGTCGGGGTGGCCGCCCGTCCGGGGCCAGGTCGGCCTCGAGGGCATCGAGATAGAGGTCCGCGAAGACGACGTCCCAGGCCGCGACCCACCCGGGGTCCTCGAAGGAGGCGCCGTCGATGGCCTTCGAGACCGCCTGCGTGGTGCGCAGGTAGGTGGCCAGGAAGACCCTGCGCGCCGCGAGCTGCGGCGGCAGCCCGTCGAGCAGCCGGGACATCCGGTCGACGACGTCACTGATGCTCCGCTCGCCCGGTGCCTCGGTCATCCGCGTTCTCCTCACCCGGGTCGGCTCCTGTCCCTAGTCTGGAACGAGAGTCGAACGGCGTCAGGGGATTCGGTGCGCCACAGCCACCGGAGTGGGGGCCGCCCGGTGGTGAGGAGACCGGATGGGATCACGCGGGCACGGACCACGGTCCTTCGACGCGGTCGAGGTCGGGCAGCGCGAGACCGACGCCTGGGCCGCCTACTACCGGCACGACTGGCTGACGTTCCTGCGGGCGTCGGTCGGCATGGTTGCGGCCGGCTTCGGCATGAACCGTCGCGACACGCTGCGCGGCGCGTGGCTGGTGCTGCGTGCCAACCAGGCGTGGGCGCCGTTCCCCGACAACGACCCCGTCCGGGCGCGGGCGCTCATGCGCGACTTCTACGCCCTCGTCGAGAGCACCAGCGACCTCGACCTCGACCCGGGTCGCGCGGCCGCCCTCGAGGTCGAGTGGTGGCGCGTGCATCGCGAGCACCAGCACGACGGGGCCGTCACGACCGACCAGCTCGTGGGCGCGCTGGTGGACCTCTACACCTACGTGTATGCCGCAGAGCCTGCTCGCGTGCGGCCCGCTGCAGAGCGCCGCGTGGAGGCGATGGACCTGTCCGACCGCTGGGTGCGCGCCGGGTGTGCGCTCGACGACCCCCTGCTCGCGGCCGAACGGCGCGCCCTCGTTGCGTCGTATGCCGCGTTGCTCGCCGCCGTCGGCAGGGTGAGCACCTGACGCGTCGGGGCCGCCCGCCCCCCGCGTCAGCCCCGTGGCGCCACTCGGCTCAGCAGCCGGTGGGGCCGCAGGCCGCGGCGTCCGTCGCGTCGAGAGCGACGCCGCTCGCGGCCGGCTGGAGCATGACCAGGGGGTGCGACTCACGCCAGGCCTGCTCGAGCGCCTGCGCGAAGAGCTCGGTGGGCTGGGCGCCGGAGACGCCGTACTTCTCGTCGAGCACGAAGAAGGGGACGCCGCGGATGCCGAGCTGCTGCGCTGCCGTGATGTCGGCGACGACGTCCTTGCGCCACGTGTGGCTCTCGAGGTCGCGCACCACCTCGTCGGCATCCAGGCCCGCCTCGACGCCGATGTGCACCAGCACCTCGCGGTCGCCGATGTCCTCACCGTGCTCGAAGTGCGCCGAGAGGAGCGCCTCCTTGACGACGTCGTCGACACCGCGGGCCTCGGCCAGGTGCAGCAGCTCGTGACCCGCGAAGCTGTTGGCGACGACGACCGAGTCGAAGTCGTAGGCGAGGCCCTCGTCGGCGGCGATGGCGGTCACCTGGTCGAACATCTGGCTGACCTGGGCACGGGACATGCCCTTGCGCTCGACGAGGTAGTCGAGCTCACCACCGTCGTGGTGGTCGGGCAACGTCGGGTCGAGCTGGTAACTGCGCCAGTGCACGTCCACGTCGTCGCGGTGGGGGAACGCGGCCAGCGCCTTCTCGAAGCGGCGCTTGCCGATGTAGCACCACGGGCAGGCGATGTCAGACCAGATCTCGACCTTCATGGACCTTCAACCAACGCCGTCGTCGATTGCTTCCCCGTCGGGAACCCCCACGACCAGTCTGCCGCGGGGTGGTCGTGCCTCAGACGTCGTCGGTGACCTCGCCACGCGGCTCGGGGCGCGGGCCGCCACGGGTGGCGTCGTCGTGCGGCACCTCGCCGCCCCGCAGGAGGTCCCCGTCCGCGGCCTCCAGCGGTGACGAGGCGCCGGGGCGCAGCGTCGGACTCGGCAGCTCGATGTTCTCGGGGAAGTGGCAGGCGACCCCATGGCCCGGGGCCAGCTGGACCAGCGGTGGCTCCTGGGTCTTGCAGATCTCCTGTGCCTTCCAGCACCGGGTGTGGAACCGACAGGCGGGCGGTGGGTTGACCGGGCTCGGCACGTCGCCCTCGAGGCGGATGCGGTCGCGCTTGGTGCGCCGCCCGGTGTCGGGGACCGGAACGGCCGAGAGCAGGGCGGTTGTGTACGGGTGCATCGGCCGCGTGTAGAGCTCGTCGCAGTCGGCGATCTCGACCAGCTTGCCGAGGTACATGACGGCGACGCGGTCGGACATGTGGCGCACCACGGAGAGGTCGTGCGCGATGACGACGTAGGTCAGGCCGAGCTCGTCCTGGAGGTCCTCGAGCAGGTTGATGACCTGCGCCTGGATCGAGACGTCGAGAGCCGACACCGGCTCGTCGGCGACGATGAGCTTGGGCCGTAGGGCGAGCGAGCGGGCGATGCCGATGCGCTGGCGCTGGCCGCCGGAGAACTCGTGGGGGTAGCGGTTGTAATGCTCCGGGCTCAGGCCGACGACCTCGAGCAGCTCCTGCACCGTGGCCTTGATGCCCTTCTCGGTCTTGATGTTCTGCAGGTGGAAGGGTGCACCGACGATGGTGCCGACCGTGTGGCGCGGGTTCAGCGAGCTGTACGGGTCCTGGAAGATCATCTGCACGTCGCGGCGCAGCGGCCGCAGCTTGGACGTGGACCAGTGGGTGATGTCCTCGCCCTCGAGGAGGAGCTGCCCGTCCGTCGGCTCGATGAGGCGGGTCAGCATCCGACCCGTCGTCGTCTTGCCGCAGCCCGACTCGCCGACGAGCGCGAGCGTCTCGCCGCGGCTGACGTCGAAGTTGAGGCCGTCCACGGCTTGGACCGCGCCGACCTGGCGCTGGAGCAGACCGCGCCGGATGGGGAAGTGCTTCGTCAGCCCCCGGACCTGGAGCAGGGCCTCACCCGCCTTCTTCGACGCGGTCGGCTCGACGTGGGTGCTGGTCACGATGTGGCTCCTGTGCTGAGATCGCGTGGCGCGCGACCGGACGGGGCGTGGATGGAGGGTTGGGTGGTCACAGCGTCGGCCGGATCTCGTTCTCCCAGATGGACTGCTTGTCCTCCTGGGAGAGGTGGCAGGCGGAGTAGTGCCCCTTGATCCCCTCGGCGAAGGGGGGCCGCTCGCTCTGGCTCAGGCCGCCGGTGCGGTCGGCGTACGCGCAGCGCGGGTGGAACGGGCAGCCTGACGGGACGTTGATCAGGCTGGGTGGCGCGCCCTTGATCGGGAGCAGTCGCTCGGTGCGCTCACGGTCGAGGCGGGGCATCGAGCTGAGCAGGCCCCACGTGTACGGGTGCTGCGGCTCGCGGAAGACCGCGTCGGCGCTGCTGTACTCGACGCCGCGACCGGCGTACATGACCATGATGTCGTCGGAGAGCTCGGCGACGACGCCGAGGTCGTGCGTGATGATGATGACCGCGGAGTTGAACTCGGACTGCAGGTCGCGGATCAGGTCGAGGATCTGGGCCTGCACCGTCACGTCGAGGGCCGTGGTCGGCTCGTCGGCGATGAGCAGGTCGGGGTCGCACGAGAGGGCCATCGCGATCATGGCGCGCTGGCGCATGCCGCCGGAGAACTGGTGCGGGTAGTCGTCGACGCGCGTGTTGGGCTGCGGGATGCCGACGCGGTCGAGCATGTCGATCGCGTGCTTGCGCGCGACCTGGTTGCTCACCTGGTGGTGCACCTTGTAGGCCTCGACGATCTGGTGGCCCACCGTGTAGAAGGGGTGCATCGCCGACAGGGGGTCCTGGAAGATCATCGCCATGCGCTTGCCGCGCAGCGACCGCACCTTCTCGCTGCCGGCGCCGATGAGCTCCTCGCCGCCGAGGCGGATCGAGCCGGTCATGCGCACCGTGCCGGGCTTGTGCAGGCCCATGATCGACATGCTGGTCACGCTCTTGCCGGAGCCTGACTCGCCGACGATGCCGAGGGTCTTGCCGCGGGCGAGGTCGAAGGACAGGCCGTCGACCGACCTCACGACGCCGTCGTCGGTGGGGAAGTGCACGCGCAGGTCACGCACCGACAGGAAGCTGTCGGGGGCCGGGGCGCCCAGGCCGCCGATGCCGTCGGACGTGACGGTCGTGCCGGCTCGCCGGCTGCGGCGCCGGTCCTGCTTCTCGGCAGCCGCAGGGGCTGACCCCGAGGCTGCTGAGGACGTGGTGGACGGGGCGGTCTGCTTGGTGGGCTCGCTCATGCGGTGCGCACTCTCGGGTCGACGACGGCGTACAGGAGGTCCACGACCAGGTTCGCCACGATGATGAACGTGGCGCCGAGGAGGGTCACGCCCAGCACCTTGGGGAGGTCGTTGTTGTTGACGGCGTCGACGGCGTACTTGCCGATGCCGTTGAGCGAGAAGGTGGTCTCGGTGAGGATCGCGCCGCCGAGCAGCAGACCGAGGTCGAGACCGAAGATCGTGAGGATCGGGGTGAGGGCCGCGCGCAGGCCGTGCCTGACGACGACGTCGCGCTCACGCAGGCCCTTGGCGCGGGCGGTGCGGATGTAGTCCTCGTTCATCGTCTCGAGCATGCCGGCGCGGGTCAGGCGGGCGTACGCGGCGGCGTACAGGAAGGAGAGGGTGATCCAGGGCAGGATCAGGCTGTAGGCCCACTGGGCGGGGTTCTCCTGCAGGGGTGTGTAGCTGCCGCCCTGGGCCGTCCAGCCGAGTCCGTAGCTGAAGATCGACAGCGACAGCAGGCCGGTGAAGAAGATGGGGAGCGAGACGCCGGCGAGGGCGATGCCCATCGCCGAGCGGTCGAGGGCGCTGCCCCTGCGCAGGGCGGAGACGACGCCGGTGGCGACGCCGCCGAAGAGCCACAGCACCGCGGCACCTGCAGCGAGCGACAAGGTGACGGGGAGCCGGTCGAGCAGGTCGGGCAGCACGGGGTTCTGCGTGATGAAGGAGTAGCCCAGGCACGGGGCCGGGCACTGGTCTATGCCGGCGCCGGTGTTGTACTCCGAGCCGGCCACGAGGCCCTTGGCGAAACGGCCGTACTGGACGTAGATCGGGTCGGTGAACCCCAGACGGACGGCCGCCTCGTGGATCTGCGCCGGGCCTGCGCTCTTGCCCACGTAGCGCGAAGCGAGGTCCTCGGCCGTCGCGCCACCGATGCGGGGCACGAGGAAGAAGATGGCGAAGGTGACCGCGCTCACGACGAAGAGCAGGACGATGGCGCCGAGGATGCGCCGGATCATGTACGTCAGCAAAGGGAGCGGCCGGACGCGGTGGCGGTGGACTCCTGCGAGCCCACCGCCACCGGGTCTGCGCCTTCACCTACTTCCAGGTGGGTTGGGCGTGGTGCGGTGTCGGACGAGGGGGTCGGTTACTGCTTGACACCCATCGCGGCGTAGTCGTACATCGTGAAGCCGTCGTTGACGAAGACGTTCGTGATCGTGTCGGGGCGGAAGAGCAGGCCCTTCGACCACACACCGGGGATGACGGCGGCGGCCTCCATGACCGACTTGTCGACGCTGCCCCAGATCTCCTCACGCTTCGTCTGGTCGTTCTCGGCCATGGCCTTGTCGATGCCGGCGTCGACCGCGGGCACCTTGATGCCGAGGTTCGTGTTGCCGGACGGACGGATGACGCGGCTGTCGACGATCTGGCTCAGGAAGCCGAAGCCGTCGGGCCAGTCAGCGCCCCAGCCGTAGATGATGATGCCGAGCTTGTTCGTCTTGGCGAAGTCCGGCTTGCCGGCGTACAGCTTCGTGTAGTCGGCGGTCGGGTACGGCTTGATCGTCAGCTTGATGCCGACCTTGGCCAGCGACTGCTGGAGCGACTCGGCGGTCGCCTTCTCCTTCGGGCGCTCCGAGCGGTAGGAGATGTTGGTCTCGAAACCGTTCGGCTGACCGCACTTGGCGAGGGCGGCCTTGGCACCCTCGACGTCGCCCTGGGGCTTGCTGGCGAAGTCGTAGAGGTCGAAGTCGGCGTGACCCGGGACGTTCGGCGGCATCAGGCTCGTGGCGATGTCACCGCCGGTCTTGCCACCGTAGGCGCGCTGGTAGCCCGTCTTGTCGTAGGCGAGCACGACGGCCTTGCGGCACTCGATGTTGTCGAGCGGGGCGACGTCGCTGTTGAGCACCGAGAACCAGGTGCGTGCCGCGGCCGCGTTGTCGGTCTTGGCCTTGAGAGTCGGGTCGGCGAGGATCTTGCCCTGCGACTCCGCCTGGACGCCGGTGCCGGCGATGTCGACGTCGAGACCGCCACTCTGCAGGCGGTTGTCGATGTCGGGGGCGTTGAGGCCGAGCTCGACGGTGATCTTGTCGGGCAGCGCCTTGCGGCCGGAGTCGGGGTCGGTCGCCGGGTCGTAGTTCGTGTTGCGCTCGAGCTCGATGCGCTTGCCCTGCTGGTAGACCGAGAACTTGTACGGGCCGCTGGAGATCACGTGCTCCTTGTACTTCGTGCCGGTGTCCTTGGCCTGCGGCACGGGTGCCGTGGAGGGCAGCTGGGCGAAGTAGTCGAAGCCGGAGAAGCCGGTCTTGAGCTTGAAGACGATGGTCTTGTCGTCAGGCGTCTCGATCGACTTCAGGTTGTCGAGGTTCTTGTCCTTGTAGACCGAGTAGCCGTCAGGGACGCCTGCCAGGAAGTCGTTGAAGTACGTCGGGCCGTTCGGGAACGTGTCCTTGTCGAGCGAGCGGGCGACGCCGTACTTGACGTCCTTGCTCGTGATCGGCGTGCCGTCCTCGTACTTGAGCCCGTCACGCAGCGTGTACGTCCACGTCTTGTTGCCGTCGCTCGGCTTGCCGAGGGAGGTCGCGAGGTCGGGGACGAGCTTGGCGCCCTCCGCACCCGGCGCCGCCTTGAAGACGACGAGCGTACGCGCGTAGTTGCGCAGGAAGTTCCAGGACAGACCGTAGTAGGTGTCACCCGGGTCGACGGAGTCCCAGTCACCGGCCATGCCGAAGCGGAGCGTGCCGCCCTTCTTGTCGGAGGCGTTGAAGATCTTGCCGATCGCGGCGTCGGCGGCGGGCTGCGCGGAGCCTCCTCCGCCGCTGCCGCCGGTGCCGGAGCCTCCGCCCGTGTTGCTGGCGCTGCCGCCACAGGCGGACAGCCCCAGGGCCAGGGCCGCCGCCGCGGCGACTGCCATGATGCGTGTGTTCTTCATCGTTGTTTGCGCTCCTTGCTTTCGGTACAGCGGAAGTGCGGGTCGCGGAGGTTACCGAGACCGTGGGTCGAGGGCGTCACGCAAGCCGTCCCCGAACAGGTTGAAGGCGAGGACCGTCACGAAGATGGCCAGGCCGGGCGGCAGCATGAACCAGGGGTCGACCTGGTACCAGCGCGCCGCGTCGGCGAGCATGCCTCCCCACGTGGCGCGGGGCGGCTGGACGCCGACTCCGAGGTAGGACAGAGCCGCCTCGAAGAGGATGTTGCTCGGGATGAGCAGGGTCGCGTACACGAGGATCGGCGCGACGAGGTTGGGCAGCAGCTCCTTGACGAGGATGTACGGGGTGCGGGCTCCCATGCTGCGGGCCGCGTCGACGAACTCGCGCTCGCGCAGCGAGAGGGTCTGGCCGCGGACGATGCGCCCGATGTACGGCCAGTTGAAGAAGCCGATGATGAAGACGATGACGGCGATGCGCAGCGCGTCGCCCCTCAGGCCGAACGCCGTGTCGGGGATGACACCGACGAGGGCGAGCGCGAACACGATGAGGGGGAACGCCAGGAAGATGTCCATGAGGCGGCTGATCAGGCCGTCGACGGCCCCGCCGACGAACCCGGCGATGACGCCCATGGTGGTGCCGATGGCCACCGACAGCAGCGTGGCGAGGAACGCGATGAGCAGCGAGATCTGCGAGCCGTAGAGGACCCGGCTGAAGAGGTCGCGCCCGTTGATCGGCTCGACGCCGAAGAGGAAGTCCGAGGACACGCCGCCGAAGCGGGCCGTCGGCACCTGCAGGTCGGGGTCGACGAGCTCCTGGTGGAACTCGTTCGGCGGGTGGCCGAGCACACCGACGATGAGCGGGGCGAAGATCGCCACGATGACGAGGAAGATGACGAGGAAGCCGCCGCCGAGGGCGACCTTGTCGCGCCTCAGACGAGCCCAGGCGATCTGGCCGAGCGAGCGACCCTCGATCCGCTTCTCGCCCACGAGCACCGACTCTGGTGCCGCTGTCGCGGCTCCGGGTTCGGTCTCAAGGGGAGTGCTCACGTGCCGTCACCTCCGGGTCGTGATCGGTGTGCCGGGGACCGGTCGGCCGCCAACATGCTGATGTGCAGCCGAAACCTACCGTCCCCCGCGACCGCGCGCCCCATCTTTCAACGGCGCGCCACCGGCAGCAACCGACGTGGCCGAATCGTGACGCGGTGGATATCTTCCGGCGATCTGGCCCGTGCGGCCGGAAGATCGCCCGCCGCCGGGTCGCGTCGTGCGACCAGGTGGCGGTCTGCCCCGAGTGTCCTCGTGTGTCCGCGTACGCGTCCGGCTAGGTGCCGGTCGAGGTGTCCGTCTCGTCCTCGAACGTACCGAGGACACGCTCGAGGAGGTCCTCCATCGTGACCAGCCCGACGGGTCCCGTAGGGCCGTCGACGATGACGAGCTGCGCGTGCCGGGCCCGCATCAGCGAGACGGCGTCGAGCAGTGACAGGGCCTCGTCGACGTGGAGGGCCGGCGTCGTGACCGTCGTGACCGGGGCGTGACCCGAGGCTCGCACGATGTCGCGCACGTGGGCGATGCCGACCGGGGTGTCGCCCTCGCGCACGACGAGCCGCGACCGGCCCGTGTCGCGCGAGACCGCCTCGGCCTCGGCGCACGTGGCGGAGGTGTGGACCCCGACGGCCCGGTCCATGGGCACGACGACCTCGGTCAGCGGCGTCGTGTCGAGGTCGATGGCTCCTGCCAGCACCCGGTGCTCGGGCTCCGCGAGCATGCCGTGATCCTTGGAGCTCGCGATGAGCAGCTGCAGCTCCTTGGGGCCGTGCACCTGGCCGAGCTCGTCCTGGGGAGTGACTCCCACGAGCCGGAGGCACCCGTTGGCCATGGCGTTGAGCAGGCTGAGGGCCGGCCGCGCGACCCGGGCGAAGCCGCGGAACGGCAGCGCGAGGAGCACGGCCGAGCGCTCGGGGTGGGCGATGGCCCACGACTTGGGGGCCATCTCGCCCACGACCATGTGCAGGAACACGACGATGCCGACCGCCAGCACGACCGAGACGACGTATGCCGCCGCGTCGGGGACGCGGGCGAAGGTGAAGACGGGCGTCAGCAGCTCGGCGACGGCCGGCTTGGCGAGCGAGCCGAGTCCCAGCGTGCACAGCGTGATGCCGAGCTGGGCCCCGGCGAGCATGAGCGACAGCTCGCGGTTGGCGCGCACGGCAGCGCGGGCCGCGACGCTACCGCGCTCGGCGAGCGTCTCGAGCCGGTGTCTCTTGCTCGCGACCACGGCGAACTCGGCCGCGACGAAGAAGGCGTTGAGCACCAGCAGGAGGACCGACACGAGCAGGGCGGTGATCACCGGTCGGCCTCCGTCCGCTCGTCGGCCGACGAGGCCCGCGCGGCGCCACCCCTGGCGTCCCGCTCGGCGCCCAGGGCCTCGAGGTCGGACATGAGGTCGAGCACCTCGACCCGCACCGATGAGGGCACGTGCCGCTCGACCTCCTCGACCGTGAGGCGCACCGACACGGGCAGGCGGCGGGGCTCGTCCTCCGAGCGGCCGCCGTCGGTCGTGCGCTCGGTCGCGCGGTCGGTCGCGCGGTCGGTCGCGCGGTCGGTCTGGGCACCCTCCGGATCACCTGCGGCAGAGGCCGACTCGTGGCGTTCGAGGTCGGCGGGGCCGCGGTGTTCGGTGACGACCTCGCGGCGCGCCTGCACGACGACGTCGTCGCCGACGACGGCCGTGCGACCGAGGTGCTCGAGGATGAGCCCGCTGACCGTGGAGTACTCGTCGCCGCTGCGGAGCGTCAGCTCGCTCGCGCCGTCGAGCTCGTCCAGGCGCAGGTGGCCGGGCACCACCCAGGTGTCGGGGCCCGTCTCGACGACGCCCGGCTGGGGCGCGTCGTCCTCGTCGAGGATGTCGCCGACGACCTCCTCCGCGATGTCCTCGAAGGTGACGATGCCGGCGAAGCCGCCGTGCTCGTCGACGACGACGGCCAGCTGCCGGTGGTCGGCCCGGATCTGCTCGAGCACGCGAGGGAGCGGAGCGCTCGTCGGCACGACCGTCGGGTCGGACACGACGGAGCCCACCAGCGTCGTCGAGCGACGCCCGGGCTCGACCTGGAGCACCTCGGCGATGCCGGCCACGCCCACGATGTCGTCGCCGTCGCGGCCCGTGACGGGAAAGCGCGACCATCCGGTGTCGAGCAGCTCGACGAGCTGCGAGACCGACGCGTCGGCGCGGACGGTCGTCACGCGTACGCGTGGGGTCATGACGTCGCCGGCGTCGAGCTCGGTGAACCGCAGCCCGCCCTCGAGAACGTCGGAGAGGTCGTCGTCGAGCAGGCCGCCGGCGTGGGACTCGTCGATGATGCGGGTGAGGTCCTCGGCGGTGGCGCCGTGCTCGAGCTCCTCGACCGGCTCGATGCCCACCTTGCGCAGCAGCGTCGTCGACGCGCGGTCGAAGAGGCGGACGACGGGGCCGGACACCTTGAGGTAGAGGAGCGTGGAGCGGCTGAGGGCGCGGGCCAGCGGCACGGTGCGCGCGATCGCGAGGTTCTTCGGGGCGAGCTCGCCGAAGACCATCTGCACGATGGTGGAGAAGACGAGGACGGCGGTGACGGACAGGCTGAGCCGGGCGGCGTACGACATCGACGGGTCGAGCAGCTCGGCGAGCCCCTCGCCGACGAGGGGCTCGGACACGTAGCCGACGAGCAGCGCGGTCACGGTGATGCCGAACTGCGCGGCCGACAGGGTGAACGAGAGCTGTGAGGTGACGCGCATCGCGCGCTCGGCGGCGGCGTCGCCGTCGTCGGCGAGCCGCCTGAGGGCGTTGCGGTCGACGGCGACGTACGCGAACTCCTGGGCCACGAAGTACCCGGTCGCCGCGGTGAGGGCGAGGATCAGCAGGATGCCCAGGCCGATGCCGGGGGCGGTGCTCATGCGATCACCGCCCGGACGAGCGGGCGGTGTGGCGGGGACGGCCGGACGGTGTCCGGCCCGGGACTATGGCCCTCCCGGGACTCGGCGCGCGAGCCGGAGCGTGAGTGCGATCGCATGAGGCGATCCTAGGTGACGCGGGCGCGTGGTCCGGTGTGCCGCACGCTCACGCGGACGCGGTCGCGCCCTTGCGCGCGGCCTCCTGGCTGATCTGGTGAGCGAGCTCGACATCCATCTGGGTCAGGCCGCCCTCGGAGTGCGTCGACAGCGCGAAGCTCACGGTCCGCCAGCGGATGTCGATGTCGGGGTGGTGGTCCATCGCCTCGGCGGCTGCACCGACCTCCTGCACCAGGGCGATGCAGGTGAGGAACTCCGGCGCCTCGAAGGAGGCCCTGATGGTGTCGCCGTCGCGCGTCCAGCCCGGCAGGTCGCCGAGCTGCCGCTCGATCTCCTCGTCGGTGAGCAGTCGTGTCATGCCCTCCAGTAAACCCCGGACCGATGCCGAGTGTTCGGGTCGTGGCCCGCCGATGCGTCGGGTCCGTGTGGCACCATCGACGTCGCCATGAGCACCGCAGACCGTCAACCAGTGCGCCTCGTCGTCGGGGCGGCCATCGTCGACGACCTCGTGCGGCCGACCCGCCTGCTCTCCGCCCGACGCACCGAGCCCGCCACGCTCGCCGGGGGCTGGGAGCTGCCCGGCGGAAAGGTCGACGACGGCGAGTCCCCCCTGTCGGCCTTGCACCGCGAGGTGCTCGAGGAGCTCGGCGTACACGTGCAGCTGGGTGCGCACGTGCCGGGACCCCTGCCGGGGAGCACCTGGCCACTGGGCGACCGCTACGAGATGCTGGTGTGGCTCGCCGAGGTCGTCGAGGGCACCCCGGCCCCCATCGAGGACCACGACGAGCTGCGGTGGCTGGAGGTCGACGACCTGCGCGCCGTGGCCTGGCTGCCTGCCGACCTGCCCATCGTCGAGCAGCTCGAGGCCGTGCTCGGTCGCACCAGCAGCACCTGAGGCCCCTCGGTCACCGCCGTCACCGCCCCCAGCCGTGGTCAGGACCACCCCCGAAACCCTGAGAGACTGTTCCCCATGCCCATGAAGACCCGCGCGGACATCCGCAACGTCGCCATCGTCGCCCACGTCGACCACGGCAAGACCACCCTCGTCGACAAGATGCTCTGGCAGGCCGGCGCGTTCGGCGAGCACCAGCACGTCGACGAGCGCGCGATGGACTCCGGTGACCTCGAGCGCGAGAAGGGCATCACGATCCTCGCCAAGAACACCGCGATCCACTACACGGGCAAGGCGGCCTCCGACCGGGGTCTCGCCGACGGCGTGACGATCAACATCATCGACACCCCCGGCCACGCCGACTTCGGTGGCGAGGTCGAGCGCGGCCTGTCGATGGTCGACGGCGTCGTGCTCCTCGTCGACGCGTCCGAGGGCCCGCTGCCGCAGACCCGTTTCGTGCTGCGCAAGGCGCTCGCCGCGAAGATGCCGGTCATCCTCTGCATCAACAAGGTCGACCGCCCCGACTCGCGCATCGCCGAGGTCGTCGACGAGGCGTACGAGCTCTTCCTCGACCTCGACGCCACCGAGGAGCAGATCGACTTCCCGATCGTCTACGCCTCCGCCAAGGCGGGCCGCGCGTCGACCGAGCGTCCCGAGGACGGCGGCCTGCCGGAGGGCGAGGACCTCGAGGCGCTCTTCGAGACGATCCTCGAGACCATCCCGGCGCCGACCTACGACGACGAGGCCCCGCTGCAGGCCCACGTCACCAACCTCGACGCGTCCAACTTCCTCGGACGCCTCGCCCTGCTCCGCGTCCACAACGGCACGATCCGCAAGGGCCAGCAGGTCACGTGGTGCCGCCACGACGGCTCGCAGCAGCGCGTCAAGATCACCGAGCTGCTCATGACCGAGGCCCTCGAGCGCAAGCCCGCCGAGGAGGCCGGCCCGGGCGACATCATCGCCGTCGCGGGCATCCCCGAGATCACCATCGGCGAGACGCTCGCCGACGCCGAGAACCCGATCCCGCTGCCGCTCATCACCGTCGACGAGCCGGCCATCTCGATGACCATCGGCACCAACACCAGCCCCATGGTCGGCAAGGTGCGCGGCTCGAAGGTCACCGCGCGCATGGTCAAGGACCGCCTCGACAAGGAGCTCATCGGCAACGTGTCGCTGCGCATCCTGCCGACCGAGCGTCCCGACGCCTGGGAGGTCCAGGGTCGTGGTGAGCTCGCGCTCGCCATCCTCGTCGAGCAGATGCGCCGCGAGGGCTACGAGCTGACCGTCGGCAAGCCGCAGGTCGTCACTCGGGAGGTCGACGGCAAGGTCCACGAGCCCGTCGAGCGCCTCACCATCGACACCCCCGAGGAGTTCCTCGGCGCGATCACGCAGATCATGGCCGCCCGCAAGGGCCGCATGGAGCAGATGACCAACCACGGCACCGGCTGGATCCGCATGGAGTTCCTGGTGCCCAGCCGTGGCCTCATCGGCTTCCGCACCGAGTTCCTCACCGAGACCCGGGGCACCGGTATCGCGCACCACGTCTTCGAGGACTACGAGCCGTGGTTCGGCGCCATCACGACCCGCACGAGCGGATCGCTCGTCTCCGACCGCACCGGCGTCGTCACCTCGTACGCCATGGTCAACCTCCAGGAGCGCGGCGTCCTCTTCGTCGAGCCGACCACCGAGGTCTACGAGGGCATGATCGTCGGCGAGAACTCCCGCGCCGACGACATGGACGTCAACATCACGAAGGAGAAGAAGCTCACCAACGTGCGCGCCTCCTCCTCCGACAACTTCGAGAAGATCGTGCCGCCGCGCAAGCTCAGCCTCGAGCAGAGCCTCGAGTTCTGCCGTGAGGACGAGTGCGTCGAGGTGACGCCCGAGACCGTCCGCATCCGCAAGGTCGTCCTGGACGCCGGCGAGCGTGCTCGCACCGCCTCCCGCGCGCGGTCGGCGGCGAAGGCCGAGGGCTGACCGACCGGTGCCTGCCGTGGTGCGCGTCGGACGCGGGCTGAGGAGGTCGCTGGCCGTCGGGGTCGGGGCTGCTCTCCTGGCAGGGGGTGCCGCGGCGTGCACGGGCACGGCCGACACCTCTACGCAGAGCGCCGTGCCGCCCGCGCCGTCGGCCTCGACGGGCGGGCAGGCCGGCGGCACCCTTCAGGTGCTCGTCGCCGGGACCATCGCGACGTGGGACCCGCAGCTGATGTACGTCGGCCCCGAGGCGTTCTTCGCCCAGCGCACGTTCGTTCGGGGCCTGACGGCATACGGCACGGGGGCCCGGCAGCGCGAGGTGCAGGGCGACCTCGCGACCGACACCGGCACCCCGTCCGACGGGGCGCGTACGTGGAGCTTCACCCTCCGCGATGGCCTCGAGTGGCAGGACGGCACACCCATCACGTGCGACGACGTGCGTCACGGCGTCGCCCGCACGTTCGACCGGCGCACCCACGTCGGCGGCACGAACTACGCGAGCTACCTGCTCGACATGCCGACGCGGGTCACGGCCGAGGGCCTCGAGAAGCCGGTGTACGCCGGGCCGTCCGACACGGCCCACCAGGCCGACTTCGACCGCGCCGTCTCGTGCAAGGGCCGCACCGTCACCTTCAGGCTGCGCGACGCCGAGCCGGACTTCCCGCACATCGTGGCGCTGCCCGAGTTCGCACCCCGCAAGCCGTCGGCCGACACGAAGACCGACAAGGCCTCGTATGCCGTGATGTCGAGCGGGCCCTACCGGCTCAAGGCGCCGTGGGTCGTCGGCAAGGGCGGCACGTTCGTGCGCAACGAGCACTGGGACCCGCGCACCGACCCGATCAGGCGGGCCTACCCCGACGAGATCCAGGTGACCTCGGGGCTCGGTGAGGCGACGGTCATCCAGCGGCTGCTCAACCAGCAGGCCGACGACGCGTACGCGGTTTCGTGGGTCCAGGCGAGCCCGACGCTGCGCAACCAGGCGGGCACCGACCTGCAGGCGCGGCTGACCTTCCCGTACACGGGCAACGTCGACTACCTCGCGATCAACATGCGCAGCAAGGCGATGTCCGACCCCGCGGTGCGCCAGGCGCTCGCCGCGTCGACCAACCGCGCCACCTACGTGGCCGCGACGGGCGGCGAGGGCGCGGGCACGCCCACGTGGTCGATCCTGTCGCCCGCCGTCTACCCGGAGTCGGTCAGACCCTCGGCCGGCAACGGCGTCGAGGGCGACCCGGAGGCAGCCCGGAGGTTGCTCCAGCAGGCGGGGGTCAGGCTGCCCGTCAAGCTGCGCCTCGTGTACGCGCGGTCGGTGCTCGCCGACAAGGCGTATGCCGCCCTGGTCGCCGGGTGGCAGCGCGCGGGCTTCGAGGTCGAGCTGAAGGGCGTGGCCCCCGAGGAGTACTACGAGGAGATCGAGAAGCCGACCTCAGTCGACTCCTACGACGTCTTCCGCGGTGTGTGGACCCCCGACTGGCCGTCCGCCGGAGGTGTGCTGCCGGCGCTCTTCGACCCGCGCATCAACATCGACTCGTCCGGCCCCGGCCAGGACGTCGGCTACTTCTCGAGCAGCGCCGTGAACGCGCTCATCGACCGGGCCGACGCGACGGCCGACCCTGCTGCCCGGGCGAAGGTGTGGGAGCAGGCCGACAGCACCATCCGCGGCCAGGTCGGCTACATCGCGCTCTCCGCGACCAAGGCCCTCTACCTGCACGGGGCGGGCGTGCGGTCCTACGAGGACCACAGCGTGGGCGGCATCGTCGACATCGCCACCGTGTCGGTGCGCTGACGGCGGCGCGGCCGTGACGCCCTACGTCCGCTGAACGACCCAACGAGAGGACACCCGTGGCGCGCCTGCTCCTCGTCCACGCCCACCCCGACGACGAGACGCTCACCTGCGGCGTCACGATGGCGCACCACGTGGCGCGCGGTGACGACGTGCACGTCCTGACGTGCACGCTGGGCGAGGAGGGCGAGGTCATCCCGCCGGCCCTCGCCCACCTCGAGGGCGACCCCGCCGATGGCCTGGGCCCCTACCGTCACGGTGAGCTCACGCGGGCCCTGGCGCGCGTCGGCGCGACGATGCACGTCCTCGGTGCCGACGCATCCGCTGGGCGGCTGTCCCGCTACCGAGACTCGGGCATGGCCGGCTCGCCGGCTGCTGCCCGCGCCGACGCCTTCGCCCGTGCGGAGCTCGACGGGGCCGGTGCCCTCGTGGCCGAGGTGATGCGTCGTCTGCGTCCCGACGTCGTCGTCACCTACGACGAGCACGGGGGCTACGGCCACCCCGACCACATCCAGACTCACCGGGTCACCCGACGTGCCCTTCAGCAGCTCGACGCGTCGGAGCTGCCGGCCCGCACGTACGAGATCCTCACGCCGATCGGGTGGGTGCGCGAGGACCGGGCCTGGCTCGCTGCCGCCGACCCCGGCCTGCTGGCCACCGACGCGTGGTGGCACGACCCCGAGCTCGGGGGAGTCGTCGGTGCGGCCGGTCCCGACGCCCCGGCGCTGGTCGTGCCGACGGCGGACCACCCCGTCCCACCCTCGGTGGTCGACGACGACGCCGTGAGCCACGTCGTGCACGACGACGCCGCCCGGGCCGTGAAGAACGACGCGCTGCGCGCCCATGCCACGCAGGTGCTCGTGGCGAGCGACGACGTGCACGCCCTGTCGAACCTCGTGGCGGTGCGCACCACGGGGCGCGAGGGCTTCCGTCAGGTCGACCCCCTCACCTGGCAGCCCACCGGCCGCCACGGCACCGACCTCCTCGACTGACCCGCGGGGGCGACGATCGCGCCACGGCCCACGACTCGGGCCGCGCCTCGCCGAAAAGCAGGGCTTCGGGCATTACCTTCGTGGCAGCCGATCCGCTGACCGGAGACCCCATGTCCGACGACCCGTACCTCGACCCTCGCCGTGAGCGCCGCTCCACCGTGCTGCGCCTCGTCGTCGCCGTCGTCGTGCTCGGTGGCGGCTACGCCGGGCTGTGCACCTGGTCCTCGCAGCACGTTCCGGCGTCCATGTCGGTGGGTGGCATCCAGGTCGGGGGCATGACGCCCGAGGCGGCGCGGGCGTCCATCGAGAAGGGGTCACGCTCGCTGCTGGCCACGCCGATCGCCCTGACCGTGCCCGGGCGTGCAGACCCCGTCGAGGTCGTGCCGGGCGACGCCGGGCTGCGCATCGACGCCGACCGCTCCCTCGACGGGCTCACCGGCTTCACGCTCGACCCGAGGCGGGTCTGGGACAAGCTCACCGGGTCTGTCGAGGCGCCCCTGCTCACGAACGGCGACGACGACCGCCTGACCGCCTACCTCGAGAAGCTCGCGCCCAGCGTCGCCGTGGAGCCCGTCGAGGGGCGGGTGACGTTCCCGGGCGGCTCCGTGGCCGTCGACCTGCCGGTGCCCGGCCGCACGCTCGACATCGCCGCCACGAAGCTCGCCCTGCGCCAGGCGTTCCCCGAGTCGACCGAGGCGACGGCCGCAGTCCGCGAGACCGACCCCCGGGTCAGCGCCGAGACGGTCCAGCAGACAGCCGACGAGTTCGGCAGCACGGCGATGTCGCGGCCTCTGACTCTCGTCAGCGGCGCCACGCGTGCACTGCTCGCGCCCGCGGAGTACGCCTCGATGGTCTCGGTGGTGCCCGACGGCGCGGGCGGCCTCGAGCCGGCCTTCGACGAGAAGGCCCTCACGAAGCTCGTCTCCACCAAGGTGCGGGCGACGACGCGCACGGCGAGCAGTGCCCGCTGGGTCTTCGAGGCAGGCAACGGCAAGCCGCGCCTGGTGCCGTCCGTCGACGGTCTGGCTGTCGACGAGGACGCCGTCGGCAAGCGCGTCGTGGCCGCGATCTCGGGCACCGACCGCACGGTCGACGTCCGACCGTCGGTCGCCGTCCCGCCGTTCACCACGCAGGACGCCCAGAAGGCGGGCGTGACGACGATGGTCGCCGACTTCACGAGCCCCTTCCCGACCAACGACACGACCCGGACGAACAACCTGGTCGTGGCGACGAAGCGCATCAACGGCACCTACGTGCCTCCGGGAGGCACGTTCAGCCTCAACGGCATCCTCGGCGAGCGCACCACCGACAAGGGGTACGCCGACGGCACCGTCATCATCAACGGCCGCCTGACGCGTGGCACGGGCGGCGGCATCAGCCAGGTCTCGACGGTGATCTACAACATGGCCTACTTCGCCGGAGCCGACATCCAGGAGTTCACCGCGCACGCCTTCTTCATCCCGCGCTACCCCGAGGGGCGCGAGGCGACGGTGTACTGGCCGAGCGTCGACAACAGGTGGAGGAACGACACGGCATACGGGATGTTGCTCCAGACGTGGGTCGAGGGCGGCTTCGTCCACGGACGCGTGTGGAGCACCAAGACGTGGGACGTCAAGTCGGTCAAGGGTCCGCGACGAAACGTCGTGCCTCCCAAGACGATTCGCATCGACGGCCTCAAGTGCTACCCGCAGCAGCCCAACCCGGGCTTCGACGTGACGGTCACCCGGCAGTGGTTCCGACCCGGCTCACCCACGCTGGTCAAGAGCGAGTGGGTGCGCACGCACTACATCCCCGAGGACAGGATCGTCTGCACCAACCCGGCGGCCACCCCGCCGTGACGACCGGTCAGGCCGACGCCTTCGCGACGTAGGTGTACTCGTGGTGCACCGTGAAGCCGAGGTCGCTCCAGAACGCGACGCCCGCCGCGTTGTCGCCCGAGACCTGGATGTACATCGCCGGCATGTTGTTCTCGCGCGCGACCATCGCAGCCGCCGACACGATCGTCGTGGCCACGCCCGAACGCCGGTGGTCGGGGTGCACCCACAGGCCGAAGATCCCGGCCCAGCCGGGGTGGATCGCGAGTCGGGCCAGGCCGATGATCGCGTTGGTGCCGGGGTCGCGCACCGACAGGAAGAGCTGGCCGTCGCTGCCCGTGAGGACGGCCTCGGTGGCGCCGGGCACGACCGGGCGCTGCTCGGCGTAGGTCGTGAGCCAGTCCAGCTGGAGCTGGGCATCGGCCGTGACGGGTGCGGACTGCTCGGTGAGCGGGGGAACCGCCGCCGAGAGGCCGGTCATGACGAGCACGCGCTGCCAGCTCTCGTGACCTCCTCCGACGACGTAGCCGCGCTCGAGAAGCTCTGCGACGGCCGGCTGCTCCGCCGGGTCGAAGCCGCTGGCGCCGTGCACCTGGAAGATCGCGGGACGGCCGCGGTCGGCGTACCACCTCTCGGCGAAGTCGATCGCCTTGGCGACCGGGAGGCTCGGGTCGCCGACGACGAGCGCCGAGTTGGCGCGGCCGGTGAAGCCGTCGGAGGCGCGCAGCACCCAGTCGCCCACGCCGCCGCGGTCGACCGCCTGCCAGCCCTTGGCCATCAGCTTCTCGAGGTCGTCGGCGGAGACTCGCTCGTGCGCCCGGCCGGTGCGGCTCGCGGGTGGCGGGACGTCCTTGGCGGCGAGCACGTCGGCGCGGATCAGCTTCACCCGCTCGGTCCTCGTGTCGACGACGAGGAAGTCGGCGTTGCGTGCGACGAGCTCGCCGACGAAGTCGGTCGCGGCGGCGCCCTCGCCCTCCTCGAGGCGGTAGCGCACGACGACCCGGCTGCCGATGGTCAGGCCCGCGGTGAGGCGGTGCCCGGGGGTGTCGGTGCCGCCCGGAGCACTCGTCGCCGAGCCGGTCTGGGAGCCCGTCTCGGGGTGGGTCTCATCGGTGGGGCCGTGCGTGGGCTCGCCGTTCATGTCCGGCATACTAGGCGGTGCAGCATCCGCTCCCGAACGCTCCACAGGAGGTCCCGCTCCCCATGACCTACGTCATCGCCCAGCCTTGCGTCGACCTGAAGGACCGTGCCTGCATCGAGGAGTGTCCGGTCGACTGCATCTACGAGGGCAAGCGGTCGCTCTACATCCACCCCGACGAGTGCGTCGACTGCGGCGCCTGCGAGCCCGTGTGCCCCGTCGAGGCGATCTACTACGAGGACGACGTCCCCGAGCAGTGGGCTGACTACTACAACGCCAACGTCGAGTTCTTCAACGACCTCGGCAGCCCCGGCGGCGCCGCGAAGCTCGGCGTCATCGACAAGGACCACCCGCTCATCGAGGCCCTGCCCCCGCAGGAGCACGACGAGTGACACTCACCGTCAGAGGGCTCGACCTTCCTGACTTCCCCTGGGACTCGCTCGCGCCCTACAAGGCGCGGGCGGTCGCGCATCCAGGGGGCATCGTCGACCTGTCCGTCGGTACGCCGGTCGACCCGACCCCCGAGGTCGTACGCCGGGCGCTGGCCGAGGCGGCCGACGCCCCCGGCTACCCGCTGACCGTGGGCACCACCGACGTGCGACAGGCAGTCGTCGAGTGGTTCGAGCGCCGACGTGGCGTCGCCGGCCTCACCGTCGACTGCGTGCTCCCGACGATCGGGAGCAAGGAGCTCGTCGCCTGGCTGCCGACCCTCCTGGGCCTGGGCTCCGGTGACGTCGTCGGCATCCCGGCCGTCGCCTACCCGACCTACGACATCGGCGCCCGCATCGCAGGTGCGGCGAGCGTCGTCGCCCAGTCGCTGACGAGCCTGGGGCCGCTCACGGCGTCGACCACCCCGAAGCTGCTGTGGATCAACAGTCCCGGCAACCCCAACGGCCAGGTGCTCGGCGTCGGCCACCTGCGCAAGGTCGTCCAGTGGGCCCGCCAGCACGGCGTGGTGGTCGCGAGCGACGAGTGCTACGCCGAGCTCGACTGGCGCGAGGGCCAGTTCGGCACCTCGACGCCGAGCATCCTGCACCCCGACGTCTCGGGAGGCGACCACACGGGTCTCCTGGCCGTCTACTCCCTCTCCAAGCAGTCCAACCTCGCCGGCTACCGGGCGGCCTTCGTGGCCGGTGACCCGGCGATCGTCAGGACGATCCTCGAGGTGCGCAAGCACGCCGGCATGATCATGCCCACACCGGTGCAGCACGCGATGGCGGTCGCCCTGCGCGACGACACCCACGTGCAGGCGCAGCGCACGGCATACGCCCGCAGGCGTGAGCAGCTGCTCGCAGCGGTCACCCGGGCGGGCCTGCGGGTCGACCACTCCGAAGCGGGCCTCTACCTGTGGGCCACGCGCGAAGAAGACTGCTGGGCAACGGTTTCCGACCTCGCCGACCGCGGCATCCTCGTGGCTCCGGGCGCGTTCTACGGCGCCGCTGGCGCCCGCCACGTGCGCATCGCGCTGACGGCCACCGACGAGCGCATCGCCGCCGCCTGCGAGCGACTCTGACCCCGTGCGTCACGCCAGTCACGGCGGGCGTGTGCGGCCGGTCCGGTGGTGGACCTGTTTTCTCGGCCGGGAGCACGCTGGGGTAACGTCGCTCGCGGATACGTCCGGCGTCTCTGGGCCGGAGTGACAGGAGGCGAGGAACAGTGACGAAGGCAGTGGACGCAACACTCAAGGTCGCAGACAAGGAACTCACGTTCCCGGGAGTCGACGCCGTGGAGGGCAACGACGGGCTCGCCGTGGGCTCCCTGCTCAAGGAGACCGGCCTCGTCACCTACGACGTCGGTTTCGTCAACACCGCGTCGTGCAAGAGCGCGATCACCTACATCGACGGCGACCAGGGCATCCTGCGCTACCGCGGCTACCCGATCGCCGAGCTGGCGGAGAAGTCGACGTTCGTCGAGGTCGCCTACCTGCTCATCTACGGCGAGCTGCCGACCCCCGAGGAGCTGACGCGCTTCGAGGACTCCATCCGCCGGCACACGATGCTGCACGAGGACCTCCGCGCGTTCTTCAACGGCTTCCCGCGCGACGCGCACCCGATGCCGGTGCTCAGCTCGGCCGTCTCGGCGCTGGGCACGTTCTACCAGGACAGCCTCGACCCCTTCGACCAGGAGCAGGTCGAGATCTCGACCGTCCGGCTCCTCGCGAAGCTGCCCACCATCGCGGCCATGGCGCACAAGAAGAGCGTCGGTCAGCCGTACATGTACCCCGACAACTCGCTGTCGTTCGTCGAGAACTTCCTGCGGATGACGTTCGGCTACCCGGTCGAGCCGTACGAGGTCGACCCGACCGTCGCCAAGGCCCTCGACCTGCTCTTCATCCTGCACGCCGACCACGAGCAGAACTGCTCCACCTCGACGGTGCGCCTGGTCGGCTCGGCCCACGCGAACCTCTTCAACTCCGTTTCGGCCGGCATCCATGCCCTCTCCGGCCCGCTCCACGGCGGTGCCAACCAGGCCGTGCTCGAGATGCTCGGCAAGCTCCACGCGTCGGGCGACGACCCGAAGAAGTTCATGGAGAAGGTCAAGGCCAAGGAGCAGGGTGTCCGCCTCATGGGCTTCGGGCACCGCGTCTACAAGAACTACGACCCGCGTGCGGCCATCATCAAGAAGGCCGCCGACGACATCCTCGAGAAGCTGGGCCAGAACGACCCGCTGCTCGAGATCGCCAAGGGTCTCGAGGAGATCGCCCTGGCCGACGACTACTTCGTCGAGCGCAAGCTCTACCCGAACGTCGACTTCTACACCGGCCTCATCTACAAGGCCATGGGCTTCGAGTCGAAGATGTTCACGGTGCTCTTCGCCATCGGTCGCCTCCCGGGCTGGATCGCCCAGTGGCGCGAGATGATGAACGACCCCGAGACGAAGATCGGCCGCCCGCGCCAGATCTACACCGGCGAGGCCGAGCGCAGCTACCCCGGCTGAGTAGCACGCCGGCTCGACCGCGGATCCACCCGATGCCCCCGCCCCGCAAGGGACGGGGGCATCGGCATGATGGGTGCGTGGCCAAGTACATCGTCAACGATGCGGCCGTCGCCCGGTGCCGCGAGCTCATCGACGCACAGCAGTACGTCCTCGACAGCGACTGGGGCCAGGTGCAGCCCGACGCGGCCGCGCAGAACGCGTACCTGGAGAGGCACTCGTGGGACGACTACGCCGCGTGGCACCTCGGCCTGACCGAGGGCGCGAACGACGACACGAAGGCGCGTTACGCCTTCGTCTACGGAGACCTGCGGCGCGTGCACCGGACCGCCCTCATCGCGTGCGTGTACCGCGCCTCCGAGTGGCGGCACAAGGACGTCGAGCTGGCCGCGCACGACCTGCTCCAGCACCTCGACAAGGCCACCGGCTGAGGGTGCCCGGCGGGAGCGGCCCGGCCAGGCAGCCCGAAGTATGCCGTCAGCCGAGCTTGACGGTCACCGTCGTCCCGGCCGTGCCCCCCGACCAGCCCTCGTCGCCGCGGTCGCGGTCCCAGGCGCGCTGTCCGACCGACACGGACGTGACGCCGTACAGCTCGGCACGCGCCACCGACCAGTGCGCGACGGCCCACGCTGTCGTCGCGTTGCGGGCCGAGACGGTCACGGTGCCGTCGCCCGCACGCGCCGAGGTGACGCCCATCTGCTGCGACAGGTCACCGATGACCCGCGACGGCGACACCGCCTGCTTGACGGCGTCGAGCCGGCAGGTGAGCCCGGCCGGCGAGTGCCCGGTCAGGGTGGAGGCGAGCACACGCCCCTGCCCCTCGTGGTCACGGTAGGCCTCCGGGAAGCCGCTCTTCTGCACGCGCTGGGCGATCTTCGTGATGTCGGCCGTCTCGTAGCCCTTGAACCGCTCGAGGGCGTCGTAGAAGCGGTTCGTCGAGTGGACGGGGTCGAGGATCTCCTTCTCGGTGCCCCAGCCCTGGCTCGGCCGCTGCTGGAAGAGCCCGAGGGAGTCGCGGTCGCCGTAGCGCAGGTTGCGGATCTTCGACTCCTGGAAGGCCGTCGTCAGCGCGATGGTCGCGGCCCGCGGCGGCATCTCGCGCTTGACCGACAGGGCCGAGATGAGCGCGGCGTTCGCCGTCTGGTCGGGGTCGAAGGTCTCGGTCATGCCCGACGCCTTGATGGTGCACTGCGGGTTGACCACGCTGGAGATGAGGAAGCGTGCACCGAACCAGCCGGCGCCACCCACCAGGGCGAGCACGACCAGCAGTGTCACCCAGCGACGACGCCGGCGCGCCGGCGCACGCCCGCGTGAGAGCCCGCGGCCGCGGGATTCGGCGAGGGTGGGGCCCGTTCGGGTCGTCGGCATGGGGTCCTCAGGTAGTCCGGCTCTGGTCCGAACCGGTCGAAGGGCTTTGGTCGTGGATCGGTCAGTCGTTGGCGTGCAGGGCGGCGTTGAGGGTGATGCCCGTCCCCTTGCGGTCGCGGGCCTCGACGGCACCGCTGACGCTGTTGCGGATGAAGAGGATGTTGCTCGAGCCCGACAGCTCCTTGGCCTTGACCACGGACCCGTCGGGAAGCGTCACCTTGGTCCCCGCCGTGACGTAGAGCCCGGCCTCGACGACGCAGTCGTCGCCGAGAGCGATGCCGATGCCTCCGTTGGCTCCGACCAGACAACGCTCGCCGATGCTGACGCGTTCCGTGCCGCCGCCCGAGAGGGTGCCCATGATCGAGGCCCCGGCGCCGATGTCGGAGCCGTCGCCGACGACGACACCCTGGACGATGCGGCCCTCGACCATCGAGGTGCCGAGCGTGCCGGCGTTGAAGTTGCAGAAGCCCTCGTGCATCACCGTGGTGCCGGGGGAGAGGTGGGCCCCGAGGCGCACCCGGTCGGCGTCGGCGATGCGCACGCCCTGCGGCACGACGAAGTCGGTCATCCGCGGGAACTTGTCGACGCCGTAGACCGCGACGTGCTGCCCGCGGGCGCGCAGCCGCAGCCGGGTCTGCTCGAAGCCTTCGACCGCGCACGCGCCGGCGCTCGTCCACGCGATGTTCGGCAGTGCCCCGAAGAGGCCGTCGAGGTTGACGGTGTTGGGTGCCACGAGGCAGTGCGAGAGCAGGTGCAGCCGCAGGTACGCGTCGGGGGCGTCCGTGGGGGCGGCGTCGAGGTCGATCTCGACCAGACGCACCTCGGTGCGCACGCGTCGCGCGTCGTCGGCGCCGACCAGCGCGTCGAGGCCTTCGGGCGCCACCGCGTCGGCGGGCGCCGTGCCCAGCGCCGGCTGCGGGAACCAGGTGTCGAGCACCTGCCCGTCATCCGTGATCGTCGTCAGTCCGTGACCCCATGCGCTGCGCTCCGACATGGGGGCAAGGATATGGGGCAGCGCAGCGGATCGGCACACGCACCCGAGGACCGGACGCCCCGGCGGAGGGTACGGCCGCTAGCCTTCCCCGTATGCCGTCGACCCCGCTGCCCGCCGACCCGACCCCCGCGCCCGGCCCGGTCCTCGACCTCGGCACTGACGTCACGACGCTCACCGCGGCGATCTGCGACATCGAGTCGGTCAGCCAGGACGAGGAGGCGCTCGCCGACGCCATCGAGGCCGCGCTGCGTCCGCTCTCGCACCTCGAGGTGACGCGTGACGGCAACACCGTCGTCGCCCGCACGTCGCTGGGACGCGACGAGCGCGTCGTGCTTGCCGGCCACATCGACACCGTGCCGCTCACCGACGTGCCCAACCTGCCCACCCGCCGCGTCGACGACGAGCTGTGGGGCCGGGGCACGGTCGACATGAAGGGCGGGGTCGCGGTGATGCTCCGCATCGCGGCCGAGGTCACCGAGCCGGCCCGCGACCTCACGTTCCTCTTCTACGAGTGCGAGGAGATCGACGGCAGGTACAACGGCCTCGCCCGGGTCGCGGAGACCTCGCCCGACCTCCTGGCGGGCGACTTCGCCGTGCTGCTCGAGCCGACCAACGGCGCCATCGAGGGCGGCTGCAAGGGCACGCTCCGGGTCGAGATCACGACCACGGGCGTCGCGGCACACTCCGCCCGGCCGTGGAAGGGCCACAACGCGATCCACGACGCGGCGGTGGTGCTCGCGCGCCTCTCCGCCTACGAGGCCGAGACGATCACCGTCGACGGGCTCGACTACCACGAGGCCCTCCAGGCCGTGGGCATCACGGGCGGCATCGCAGGCAACGTGATCCCCGACCGGTGCGTCATCACCGTCAACTACCGCTACGCGCCCGACAAGAACACCGACGAGGCACTGGCCCACGTGCGCCAGGTCTTCGACGGGTTCGACGTCGTGCTCACCGACGCCGCCGACGGCGCCCGTCCCGGCCTGCTCCTGCCGGCGGCCAAGGCGTTCATCGACGCACTCGGCGTGCCGGTGAACGCCAAGGAGGGCTGGACCGACGTGGCTCGCTTCTCGGTGCTCGGCATCCCGGCCGTCAACTACGGGCCGGGCGACCCCAACCTGGCCCACATGGACGACGAACGCTGCCCGGTCGGGCAGTACGCCGACGCCGAGGCCGCCCTGCTGCGCTGGCTCGCATAGGCGCGCCGCTTAGGGTTGTCGGTGTGAGCGACGAACAGCCCGACACCCGTCTCCCGGGGGAGCCGCGAGAGGACCGCCGCCAGACCGGCCCGGTCACACTGCGGCGTCACAAGGTGCCCCGGACCACGACCGACCAGCGCCTGCTCGAGGGCCACCAGCCCGCCGACTGGCTGCACGCCGACCCGTGGCGGGTCATGCGCATCCAGTCCGAGTTCGTCGAGGGCTTCGGTGCGCTGTCCGAGCTCGGTCCGGCGGTTGCGGTGTTCGGCTCCGCGCGCACGCGACCCGACGACCCGGCATACGCCATGGGTGTCGAGGTGGGTCGCCTCCTCGTCGAGGAGGGCTACGCCGTCATCACGGGCGGCGGGCCCGGCGCGATGGAGGCCGCCAACAAGGGCGCGTTCGAGGCGAAGGGCACGTCCGTCGGGCTCGGCATCGAGCTGCCGTTCGAGACCGGCCTCAACGAGTACGTCGACCTCGGCATCAACTTCCGCTACTTCTTCGCCCGCAAGGTCATGTTCCTCAAGTACTCCCGCGGGTTCATCGTGCTGCCCGGCGGGTTCGGCACGCTCGACGAGCTCTTCGAGGCGCTGACCCTGGCGCAGACACAGAAGGTCACCGAGTTCCCCGTCGTGCTCATGGGCGTCGACTACTGGCAGGGCCTGCTGGACTGGCTGCGCGGCACGGTGCTCGACAACGGCATGATCAGCTCGGCCGACCTCGACCGGCTCGTCGTCACGGACGACCCGCACGAGGCCGTCAAGCTGATCCGCACCTACGAGGAGCCGCGCACGTGAAGTGGTTCATCCTCTTCGTCGGCATCGTCGTCCTGTGCCTCGTCGTCGCGCTCCTGCTCGGGCTCGCCGGCGGCGGGCTCGGGCGCGCGAGCTCGAGCCTGAGCCACGAGCCGCTGCCCGACGAGCCCCTCACCGACGCCGACTTCGACGACCTCGTCTTCGACGTCGGGGCGCGGGGCTACCGCATGAGCCAGGTCGACGGGGTCGTCGACCGGCTGCGTCGTGAGCTGCGCGAGAAGGACGAGGAGATCGCCGTGCTCCGTGGCGAGCCGCTCCCGGGTGCCGCAGCTGCGACCGTGGGAGCGACCGAAGCGGCATCCGAGGCGGCGACCGAAGACGTGTCCGAAGGCGCGTCCGAGAGGGCACCCGAGCGGGCCGCCGAACCCGACCCGGACCCGGACCCGAGGCCTGAGCGGGTCACCCGTTCCACCCCGGCCGCAGGCGACCACGCCCCGGTGGTCGAGGACGGCTCGCCGGCCGACGACGGGGGCGGCACGCGTACGCCGTCCGCTCCGACGGTCGGACACGAACGCACTCCATGACCGAGGTCCGACCCCTGCGCCCACGGCGCGTCTTCATCGGCTGGGTGCTCGCCGCGTACGCCCTCGCCCGCGTCGTGTCGACCACGATCCTGCTGCTCGTGCTGCCGCACCAGGTGCCGAGCAGCATGACGGGCGGCGACGGGGTGCCGGTCACGTACTTCTCGTTCACCGCCCTGTGGGACGGCGAGTGGTACGGCCGCATCGCCGAGGACGGCTACCCCGAAGTCCTCCCGGTCTCCGACTCCGGCCGGGTCGGCCAGAACCCGTGGGCCTTCTACCCGCTGTTCCCGCTGCTGTCGCGGCTGCTCATGGCCGTCACGGGACTCGGGTTCCCGACCGTCGCCTCCACGATCGCGCTGCTCTGCGGCGTCGGCGCCGCCGTGCTCATGGGGCTGCTGCTGCGCGAGCGCATCGGCGACCCGGCGGCATACCTCGTGGTCGCCCTGTGGGCCAGCTTCCCGGCCTCGGTCACGCTCCAGCTCGCCTACACCGAGTCGCTCGCGATGCTGCTGCTCGTCGGCTACCTCCACGCGCTCTCGCGGGAGCGCTGGCTCGTCGCGACGGCGGTCGCCCTGCTCATCGGCCTGTCGCGCCCGATCGCGGTGCCGTTGGGGCTCGTGACCCTGGTCGTCGTCGTGATGCGCTGGCGCAGGCGCCGCGAGCGGCCGATCTCGACCGGCACGTACGCGTCGATGCTCGCCTCGCTCGTCGGCTGCGGGGTCGCCG
Organism: Terrabacter terrigena; assembly: GCF_042676085.1. NCBI lineage: Bacteria > Bacillati > Actinomycetota > Actinomycetes > Micrococcales > Intrasporangiaceae > Terrabacter > Terrabacter terrigena. The sequence continues at coordinate 570,732 of NZ_JBHTKH010000001.1, read as the reverse complement.
GGCTGCTGTGGCCGGCGATCGCCTGGTGGCGCACGGGGTCGAGCTCGGCCTACACCGACACGATGGCCGCCTGGCGCAGCTACGACACCGTCGAGCTCTTCGTGCCGTGGATCGACCGCGTGCACGACCCCACCTGGGGGCCGTGGCTCGTCGGCGGCCCGATCGTCATCCTGCTCATGGTCGCCGGCCCGTGGGCGCGCAACCTCGGCGCCGACCTGCGCACGTGGACGCTGGGCTACACCTTCTACCTCATTGCCACGCTCGACCCCTTCACGAGCATCTTCCGCTACCTGATCCCGCTGTTCCCGCTGCTCGTCGTCGTGCTCGGCGCCGGCTGGGCCGACCGCCGCGGCAACACGTGGAGGCGCCTGCTGTGGCGGTTCGTCCCGCTGCTCCTCGTCTTCGTCGGCGGCCAGTACTGGTGGACCGACGAGCTCTGGCGCTACGTGCCCTCACCCACCGGCGACTACCCCCCGTGACCCAGCCCCTGAGGTTGCCGGCCCCGAAGGCTGACTTCATGGATTCGCACGTGATCCGGCGTTCCGTGGGGTGATCGCCCCACCAGGGTGCCCGATCACGGAGCAGGGCACTCGGGAGACCCCGGCATGCGTGTCCACACCTGCGGTCGGCGAGGGGCCGGTCGTCCACCGGGACGGGCCACGGCCGGCACCCCCTGCGGCGACCCTGTGAGGCTGAGTCATGGCACTCACCCCGGCAGCAACCGCTCTTGCCGAGTCGCAGGGGGCGTCCTCGCCCGACGGCAGCGGCTCGATGCGGGCGTCACGCGAGAGACCCTCCGGTGGCGGGTCGGCCGCGACTGGCGGCTGCTGCTCCCCGGCGTCTACGCGCTGCAGACCGGGACTTCGCCGCTGCAGCTGCGGCTCGTCGCGGCGCAGCTCATGGCCGGCGAAGGCGCCTGGCTCGCAGGTTCCACTGCGGCAGCGCTGCACGGGATCCGGGCGTGCTCGGTGACGGTGCCCATCCAGGTGCTGGTACCGGCGTCCCGGCGGTCGCGCCGCATCGCGTGGGTCCGCATCCGGAGCACGACCCTGGTCGGCGAGGCAGTGGTGTCTCGCGGCCCCCCCGAGGCTCGGCTGCCTTCCGCGTGCGGTCGTCGATGCCGCCTCCGAGGCGGTGGACGAGCGCACAGCTCGTGCCATTGCCATCGAGGCGGTGAACGACGGCTCGTTCGGCTCGATGACCTGGAGCTCTGGGTCGATGCCCGCGGACGCGCTGGATCAGTCCGCCTGCGCCGCATCCTGGACGAGGTCGGCGCCGGGGCCTGGTCGGTGCCCGAGGGTGACCTGCACTGGTGCGGACCTCGCGCCGCCTTCCGCGACCGATGGCCGACCCGTTGCTCACCGGCCCGTCCGGTGGGGCGCTCACCTCGCCCGACGTGTGGTTCGACGACGTCGGCATGGCGGTCCTGGTCCAGTCGCGGACGGACCATCCGCGCTTCGACCTGCAGACCCGCCCAGACCGCGACGTCGGGGCGGGAGGCCTCAGGTGCCGGTATAGGTCGGGGCCTGCTTGGCGAGGAACGCGTCGACCGCGGCACGGTGGTCGTTGCTCGCCCCGGTCAGGGCCATCAGCTCCGCCTCGTTGGCCAGGGCGGCGGCCAGGTCCGCGCTCGCCGAGAAGGCGACCGCCCGCCGGATCGACCCGTACGCGAGCGTCGGCCCGTCTGCGAGCTGCCGCGCGAGCTCATCCACGGCGGCCTCGAGCTCGTCGGCCGGCACGACCTTCGTCACCAGGCCGAGCGCAAGGGCCTCGTCGGCGGGGACCGTCCGCGGCAGGAGCAACAGCTCCTTCGCCCTGGCCGGCCCCACGAGCCGGGGGAGCGACCACGAGGCGCCCGAGTCGCACGAGAGCGCGATCCCCGCGAACGAGGTGTTGAGGCCGGCCCGGTCGGACGCGATGCGGAAGTCGCAGGCGAGGGCGAAGCTGAGCCCGGCTCCGGCGGCCACGCCGTTGATCCCCGCGACGACCGGCTTGTTCATCGTCGAGAGGGCCGTGACGATCGGGTTGTAGTGGTCGGTCACCGTCGTGGCGAGCGTCGAGCTCGGGTCGCCGAGGCTGCGCACGTGCTCCTTGAGGTCCTGCCCCACGCAGAACGCCCTCCCGGTGCCGGTGAGCACGACGCAGCGCACCGCCGGGTCGTCCCCGACCTTGCGCAGCGCCGACACGAGGGCGTCCTTGAGCGCGTTGTCGAGGCTGTTCATCGCCTCGGGCCGGTTGAGCCGCAGCCAGGCGATGCCGTCCGCGACCTCGACGAGCAGCGGGGCGGGGGAGGCGGGGGTCTCGGCGGGGCGACGGTCGTCGGCGGTCTCGGTCATGCGCGTCACTCTGTCCCATTCCGTCCCGGTGCGGAAGCGTGAAGGGGTCTTCGACGCCCTGACGTGCGGACTCTCACATCCCCAATTAGGTCTCGCAAACGAGACACGGAATAATGGGAGCAAAGACCGAGGATTCCTAGGGAAGGGGAACCATGGCAGCAATGAAGCCGAGGACCGGCGATGGCCCGCTCGAGGTCGTCAAGGAGGGTCGCGGCATCGTGCTGCGGATGCCCCTTGAGGGCGGCGGCCGGCTCGTCGTCGAGATGACCCCCGACGAGGCTGCAGCTCTGCGCGACGCGATCCAGGGTTGTGACGGCGTCAGCTGACCCTTCGCCTGATCCAGGTCCGGCGGCCCCTGACCACCAGGTCGGGGGCCGTTTCGCGTCCCCGCCCGGCGCTCCGAGCACGTGTGCCGCCCGCCCGGCCGTGCGGCATACGCCCTCTAGCGCTTGACGGCGACGAGCAGGCCCTCGCCGACGGGCAGCAGCGACACGGCGTACTGGTCGTGGTCGCGGATGCTGCGGCCGACGTCACGCAGGGTGCGCGTCTCGGCGTCGCGGTTGGCCGGGTCGGACTCCTTGTCGCTCCACGTCATGACGAGCGTGCCACCGGGCCGCAGCAGGCGCGTGGCCTGGGTGAGGTAGTCGGGGTACTCGAGCTTGTCGGCGTCGACGACGACGAGGTCGTACGCGGCGTCGGTCATGCGGGGGAGCACCTCCAGGGCGCGGCCGGCGATGACGCGCGTGCGCTGGTGCGCGATGCCGGCGGCGGCGAACGCCTCTCGGGCCGCCCGCTGGTGCTCGGTGTCGAGGTCGATCGTCGTGAGGATGCCGTCGGCCGGCATGCCGCCGAGCAGCCACAGGCCCGAGGCGCCGGCGCCCGTGCCGATCTCCATGACCGCCTTGGCGCCGATGGCGGCGGCGAGCACCTGCAGCACCGAACCGACACCGTTGCCGACCGACTCGGCACCGAGCTCCTCGCCGCGGTGGCGGGCCGCGTCGATGTGCTCGCTCGCGGCGACGAAGTCCTCGGCGTGCGACCAGGCTGCGACCTTCTGGGTGCTCATGTCCGTCACCCTACTGTGACGGGATGGGCAGGTTCGGCAGCCTGCCGGGCGCGATCGGGTAAGGATCAGGTCATGGACGAAGCGGACAGGCCGACGACCGAGCACCAGCGTCCCGACGGCGTCGACGACGCCACGGTCGAGGCACTCGGCAAGCTCTCCGAGGCGCTCGAGGTGATCGAGGACGCCCGGGGGCACCTCTACGGGTTCCACCGGCTGACCGGGACCGCCGACCTGGCGCTCGGCGAGGCCGTCGACCTGCTGCGTGACTCGGGCCACGCCGAGCTGGCCGACAGGATCTCGACCGAGCTCGTCGGCCGCAACGTCATCGAGGGGCGGTGGACCTTCCAGATCATGGAGGAGTACGACGACGGCTACTACGCGACCTTCAAGCGGCTCGAGGCGCTCGCCCGTGACGAGCTCGTCGGCGGTCGGCGCCACCTCTTCGAGGCGGAGATGAAGGAGGACCGTCGCACCCACGGCCGGCGCCACCACGAGGCGGTTCCCCACGACGGCGGGGAGCAGTCGCCGTGACCGTCCGGAGCACGACCCCACAGGTGATTCACAGGTTCCGGCTGGCGACCCGACAGCCGGGTTCGGGACGATCGGTGGGAACGAATCGAACATCGACGGCGTTCTTGTCGATGAACCGTCCCCGTGAAAGGCCCCGCCCCCAGTGAGCACCAGCGTGACGTCCACCTCTCCCGCCCGCGGGGATCAGGCCGACTCGACATGGACGCCTCCCACCTGGGAGGAGATCGTGGAGCAGCACTCGGCCCGCGTCTACCGCCTCGCCTACCGCCTCACGGGCAACCCCCACGACGCCGAGGACCTGACGCACGACGTCTTCGTGCGCGTCTTCCGTTCCCTGCACTCCTACCAGCCCGGCACGTTCGAGGGCTGGCTGCACCGCATCACCACGAACGTCTTCCTCGACAAGATGCGCCGCAAGCAGCGCATCCGCTTCGACGCCCTGCCCGACGACGCCGCAGGCCGCATCCCGAGCTTCGAGAAGGGCCCCGAGCAGACCTACCACGACGCTCGCTTCGACGACGACGTGCAGCGCGCCCTCGACGCGCTCGCGCCCGAGTTCCGTGCCGCGGTCGTGCTGTGCGACATCGAGGGCCTGTCCTACGAGGAGATCAGCGCCACGCTCGGCGTCAAGCTCGGCACGGTGCGCTCGCGCATCCACCGCGGCCGCGCCCAGCTGCGTGAGGCCCTCGCGCACCGCGCGCCCGAGGTGGCTGCTGCGGCCCGTCCCGCCAAGCCCGGCACGCGCACCGGCCGCGCCGGCCTGCGCCTTCCCGGTCGTCGAGTCGCGGCGAGCACGCACTGATGGGGCCGGGGGTGATGTCGTGACGCCGCACCTCAAAGGACACGTACGCGCCTACGTCGACCGCGCGCTCCCGCCTGCGCTCCTGCACCTCTACGACAAGCACGTCGTCTGCTGCACGACGTGCCGCGCCGCCGCCGACCAGGAACGGCGCATCGTCGCGTCCCTGCGCGCCGACACCGGCGTGCCGATGAGCCTGCGCACCTCGCTCATGGGCCTCGCCGCCGTCGAGCCGACAGAGGGCGCCCCGGCGCGCAGTGCCCCGCGCGTCCCGGTTCCCCCACTCGGCTTCCGTATGCCGTCCGCGCCGTCCTACGACCCCGTGCCCACCGTGCGCCCGACCGCACCGGCCCTGCACCGCTCGCCGATGCGCGCGGCGGTCGTCGCCTCGATCGCAGCCGGGGCGTCGGTGGCCGCCGCGTGGGGCCTCGCCATCACGCCGGTCCCCGGCACCCGGGCCCCCGTGGTGCGTGGGCCGATCGCCAACCTCGGCGTCAGCCCGGTGGGGGCATCGAGCTTCGGCGGTTCCGCGCTACCGGCGAGCCGGGTCACGACCCGCGACCCGCAGCGCACCAACGACCTCGGCACCCGCTCCGCCTACTGGGTCGTCACGAACGGGGTCGTCAACCGCGCGCCCTCGACGCCGGGGGCGCAGGGCCTGTTGCGCGGCACCGACGTGAGTTCGGCACAATCGGGCCCATGACCGACGAGTCGACGACGCCGGACCGCGAGCCGACCCCGGAGGCTCCCGAGCCCGCTGCGCCCGAACGACCCGCTGCAGAGGGCACCCGCACCCTCGGCCCCGAGCCCGAGGAGACCGGCATCATCGACCTGCACGACACCCGCGCCATCCCGTCGGCTCCGGCTGGGCCGCCCGTTGCCGCCACCCCACCTGCTCCCGCGGCCCCGACCGGCGCCGGCCAAGGCGGCTCTTCCGGCGACGACAGCGGTGACGACGCATGGTTCGACGTCTTCGGCGGCGAGCACCCCGCTGAAGGCGCCGCGGTCCCCGCCCGTGCCGACGCGTCCTGGGGCAGCGACCGCGCCGACGCGCTCGCCGAGGAGGCCCACCGGTCCGCCTACGCGCCGCCGGTCTCCGACCCCGCGACGGCCCGTGCCACGCCGGGTCCGGCAACCGATCCGGGCGTGGCTGTGACCACCCCGGCCGCAGCGGCCGCCGGCGTGGGTACGGCGCCCCAGACGACGGCATACGCAAGCCCCGGCCCGCAGGGCCCCACCGACGGGTCACCCACGCCCGGCACGACGCCCCCCGCCGCGGGGGTGCTGCTCGCCGACGAGCCCGCACCGCGCCCCCGCCGACGCCGCGGCCGGCTCGTGGCGGCCGTCGCGGGTCTGTGCCTGCTCTCGGGCGTGGTCGGCGGCGTGGCCGGCCAGCTCGCCGAGGACCGCATCAACACGGGCGCCTCGACCCTGCCCGAGCCCGGGCCCGGCGCGACCGCCCGACCGCCCGGCTCCGTCGCCAACATCGCGGCAGCCGCCCTGCCCAGCGTCGTCACCATCAAGGTCGACGGCGGCAGCGAGGGTTCGGCCACGGGGTCCGGCTTCGTCATCGACAAGAAGGGGCACGTGCTGACGAACAACCACGTCGTCGCGACCGCTCCCGACGGCGACATCGAGGTCGTGCTCAGCAACGGCGACGCCCAGAAGGCCACGATCGTCGGGCGCGACACGAGCTACGACCTCGCCGTGCTCAAGATCGGGCGCACCGACCTCACCCCGCTGCGGCTCGGGCCGTCCGACAAGGTCGTCGTCGGCGACCAGGTCATCGCGGTCGGCGCCCCGCTCGGGCTCGACCAGACGGTGACCACCGGCATCGTCAGTGCGCTCAACCGACCGGTGAGCGCGGGCGAGGGCCCCGAGTCCTCCTTCATCAACGCGATCCAGACCGACACGGCCATCAACCCCGGCAACTCGGGTGGTCCGCTGCTCGACATGAGGGGCGAGGTCATCGGCATCAACAGCGCGATCGCCCGCGTGCCGGGCACGACCGGATCCACCGGCGGCAGCATCGGGCTCGGTTTCGCCATCCCGAGCGACCAGGCCCGGCGCACCGCCGACCAGCTCATCGCCACCGGCAAGGCCACCCACCCGATCATCGGCGTCTCGCTCGACCGCACGTTCTCGGGTGACGGTGCGCAAGTCTCCGACCAGCCCGGCGCCGTGACAGCCGGCGGGCCGGCCGCCAAGGCCGGCGTGAAGGCGGGCGACGTCGTGATCGCCTTCGAGGGCAAGCGCATCCGCACACCCGACCAGCTCATCGTGTCCATCCGGGCGCGGGCCGTCGGTGACACGGTGAAGCTCAAGGTCGAACGCGGCGGCAAGGAGATCGATCTGTCCATGACCCTCGAGGCCGATCCCGGCAAGTAGGTCCCAGCCCGCCGACATAGGATGGCGCAGCCGAGACGTGCTGGAAGCGAGGGACTGTGTTCGACATCAACGGGTGGGAGCTGCTCCTGCTCGGCTTGCTCGCGATCGTCATCCTGGGACCTGAGCGCCTGCCCGAGTACGCCGCGAAGTTCGGCAAGTTCGTGCGCCAGGCCCGCACGATGGCCGACCGGGCGAAGCAGCAGCTCAAGGACGAGATGGGCCCGGAGTTCTCCGACGTCGACTGGCGGGCCTACGACCCGAGGCAGTACGACCCGCGCAAGATCGTGCGTGACGCGCTGGCCTCGCCCCCCGAGGACTACGAGCCGGCGCCCGTCGTCGACAAGCCGGTCAGCGCGCCCAAGTGGCACGACCCGACGGTGCCCACGCCCTGGGACGACGAGGCGACCTGAGGGTCCCGTTCGACGCCCAGCGGCGGGCCCCGGTTCTCGGACCTGCACCGCGCGTGGGTCGACTCCCTCGCCTGACCTTCGCGAAGGCAGTCAGGCACCGTACGCCGCACGCGCCAGACATCGAAAGAGCACTCCGTCACGTGGCGGAGTGCTCTTTCGATCGAGGAAGGCGGCGGTCAGCGGCCGGCGGGGGTGAGCCCCAGGGAGCGGCCGGCGAGACCGCGGGCACGGGCGCCGAGTCCGCGGGCGATGCCCCGCAGCGCGACGCCGGCGGCCGAGTCGGGCTCACCGAGCACGACTGGCGTGCCGCTGTCGCCGCCCTCGCGCAGGCGCGTGTCGAGGGGGATCTGGCCGAGCAGCGCGACGGGTGCCCCGATGCTCTTGCTGAGCGAGTCGGCCACGGCCTGGCCGCCGCCGGAGCCGAAGATCTCCTGGCGGGTGCCGTCTGGCAGCTCGAGCCAGCTCATGTTCTCGATGACGCCTGCCACCCGCTGGTGGGTCTGCAGCGCGATCGAGCCTGCCCGCTCGGCGACCTCGGCGGCAGCCTGCTGGGGCGTGGTCACGACGAGGATCTCGGCGGTCGGGATGAGCTGCGCGACGGAGATCGCGATGTCACCGGTGCCGGGCGGCAGGTCGAGCAGCAGCACGTCGAGGTCACCCCAGAAGACGTCGCCGAGGAACTGCTGCAGGGCTCGGTGCAGCATCGGGCCGCGCCACACGACAGGCTGGTTGCCGGGAACGAACATGCCGATCGAGATGACCTTCACGTCGTGGCTGATCGGCGGCAGGATCATGTCGTCGACCTGCGTCGGGCGCTGCTCGACACCGAGCATGCGCGGCACGGAGAAGCCGTAGACGTCGGCGTCGACGACGCCCACCCGCAGGCCCTGCTCGGCCATCGCGGCGGCGAGGTTCACGGTCACCGACGACTTGCCGACGCCGCCCTTGCCGGACGCGACGGCATACACCCGCGTGAGGCTGTTGGGCCTGGCGAAGGGGATCTCCTTCTCGGGGGCCCCGCCACGCAGCTGCGAACGCAGCTCGGCGCGCTGCTCGTCGCTCATGACGTCGAGCTCGACCTCGACGGCCGTGACGCCCTCGAGGGCCAGCAGGGCGTTGCTGGAGTCCTTCGTCAGCGTCTCCTTCATCGGGCAGCCGGAGACGGTGAGGAAGATCGCGAGGTCCACCTTGCCGGCCTCGTCGATCTCGACCGACTTGACCATGCCGAGCTCGGTGATCGGCTTGCGGATCTCGGGGTCGTTGACCTTCGACAGCGCCGTGAGCATGGCGTCACGGCTGGGCAGCACGGGGACAGGCATGTCCTCCATCGTATGCCGCCCTGCCGGGCCTCCCGACCACGCCCGGTGTCTACCGCAACACACCGCCAAGGCGGCGGGTCGCGGGTGTCGCGGGCCGGTGCCCCGTGGCCTACTCGGTGTGGTGGGCGGGGTGTTGCGGGGGGTGGGGGCCGTCGTCGCCGCGGAGCAGGGAACGGTCCTCGAGCTCTTCGAGGAGGCTGCGCAGCTCGCTGCGGACGAAGTCTCGCGTCGCCTGCTCGCGCAGGGCCAGGCGGAGCGAGGCGACCTCACGGGTGAGGAACTCGGTGTCGGCCAGGTTGCGCTCGTCACGGGCGCGGTCCTGCTCGAGGGCCACCCGGTCACGGTCGGCCTGGCGGTTCTGCGCGAGCAGGATGAGCGGGGCGGCGTACGACGCCTGCAGGCTGAGCATCAGCGTGAGGAAGATGAACGGGAACTCGTCGAAGATGAGCCGTGCGGGCGCCAGGGTGTTCCAGACGATCCAGGCGGCGACGAAGACCGTCATGCCGATGAGGAAGCCGGCGGTGCCCATGAGGCGGGCGAACCTCTCGGAGAGGACGCCGAAGGCCTCCTGAGAGAAGGTCAGGCGGGGCAGGACGCGGGCGCGCTGCTCCTGGGGCTGGTCGAGCTTGTCGCCGCGCACGGCACGCGAGCCGGGACGACGCTCGGCGCGCTCGCTCACGGGCGCACCTCCAGCTCGTGCCGTTCCTCACGCCAGTCCTCGGGGAGGATGTGGTCGAGCACGTCGTCCACCGTGACCGCCCCGATGAGGCGGCCGTCGTCGTCGACGACGGGGAGCGAGACGAGGTTGTAGGTCGCGAGGGTGCGCGTGACCGTCTCGAGCGACGCGCCGGCGGCGAGGGGCTCGATCTCCTTGTCGATGATCGACCCGATCGCGCCGTGGGGGGGCTCGCGCAGCAGCCGCTGGAAGTGGACGAGGCCGAGATAGCGGCCGGTCGGTGCCTCGAGAGGTGGGCGGCAGACGTAGACCATCGAGGCCAGGGCGGGGGCGAGCTCCTCGCGTCGCACCGTGGCGAGGGCCTCGGCGATCGTCGCCTCGGGGCCGAGCACCACGGGCTCTGTGGTCATCATGCCGCCGGCGGTGTTCTCGTCGTAGGAGAGCAGGCGTCGCAGCGGTGCGGCCTCGTCGGGCTCCATGAGCTGGAGCAGCTGCTCTGCCTGCTCCGGCGGGAGGTCGGCGAGCAGGTCGGCTGCGTCGTCGGGCTCCATGGCCTCGAGCACGTCGGCGGCACGCTCGGTGTCGAGACCGGCGATGATCTCGACCTGGTCGTCCTCGGGCAGCTCCTCGAGCACGTCGGCCAGGCGCTCGTCGTCGAGCGCCGCGGCCACCTCGGCGCGACGCTTGGGGTTGAGGTCGTGGATGACCTCGGCGAGATCGGCGACCTTGAGGTCGTCGTAGGTCTCGAGGAGGCGCTCGGCACTCTGGGCCCCGGCCTGCTCGTGCAGGCCCACCACGTCGCGGATGTCGACGAGCATGGTCTTGCCCGAGCGTCGGCGCGTGAGGCGCGACATCGCCTTGGACGCGGGAGAGATGCCGGTCGGCGCCTGCCGCACGAAGACCCGGGTGCCCAGCCAGTCACGGCGCGGGCCCTGCTCGATGGCGAGGTCCTCGACGAGGGCGTCGGCGAAACCGGCCTCGACGGCCTCAGGGGCCGTGACGCGGACGGCGCGGTCGAAGAGCTCGGCGGCGACGAGCACCTCGTTGACGCGCTGCTCGAAGCGGCGCATGTTGACCAACCCGGTCGTGATGACCGCGCCTGCGTCGATGGAGGTGACCCGGGTCATCGGAACGAAAACCCGACGCCGACCGGGGACCTCGACGACGAGCCCGATGGCGCGCGGCTCGGGCCGGTTCACCGCGAACATCACCACGACGTCGCGCACCCGGCCGACCTGGTCGCCGAGCGGGTCGAAGACACTGAGTCCGGTCAGGCGTGCGACGAAGACTCGGGTGCTCGCACTCATGGGGCAAGGCTATGGGTTCAGCGGCCCCGTCGTCGGCCGCCACGTCGCTGGCGCTTCTTGCGCAGCTTGGCCCGCTCCTTGGCAGCCTGGCGCGCGGCCTTCTTCTCGTCGCGCAGCCGCTTGCGCTCGGCCTTCTCCTCGCCACGGCCGCCCCAGTGCCACGGGCGCCACGAGGTGGTGGTCGCCGTGGTGCGCGCCGGGGGCTCGCGATGGTCGTGGGCGGCATACGCCCCCGGTGACTCGAGCGGACTGTCGAAGGGGACGAGCGCCGTCACGGTGCACTCGGCCGCCCAGCGGGTCAGCGAGTCGTCGACGGCGTTGAGCCGTGAGGCGCGCAGCAGCTCGGTCGCGCGCTGCCACTCCGGTGTGCCGGGCTCGAGCACGTGCACGTGGGCGCGCACCGTCAGCAGGCGGCCGCCGGTGTCCTTGCTGCGCAGGATGAGCCGGACCTCCTTGGGCAGCCACGGGAGCGGCTGCTCGCCGGGGCCGCTGACGACGAGGGCGGCACCGTCGTCCCACACGTGCCAGGCCGGCCAGGTGCGGTCGTCGGCCACCTCGATCCAGAGCAGGCCCGACTTCGCCATCGCCTCGTTCAGCAGCGCCGAGGCGTTGGCCGACTGCGGTTCGGCCTGCTGGTCGGCCGCGGGCTGGTTCGCAGGCGGGGTTGCCGGCGGAGTTGCTGGCTCGGTCGCGCGCTCGGTCACACCGCCACCATAGTGATGCCGAACTCATCGACGGCGGGCGTGACTGTCGTCATAACGCGGGTCTCTGACCCGTTGCTACGTTGACGCCCATGCGCAGCGCCAAGGACTTCTTCCGGCCGCTCGCGGTGGGGGCGCCGACGCCCCTGGCGCAGGTGCCCGCCCGCCCCTCCAGGGTCATCCACTTCTTCGACCCGAGCAACCCGAAGATGGCGGCCAAGGTGCCCGATCTCGTGGGCACCGTCGACGTGCTCCTCGGCAACCTCGAGGACGCAGTCAAGGCCGACCGCAAGGAGGCGGCGCGCGCCGGGCTCGTCGACATCGCGAAGGCCACCGACTTCGGCGAGAACACCCAGCTCTGGACCCGCATCAACGCCCTCGACAGCCCGTGGGCGCTCGATGACCTCACGACCCTCGTGACCGAGATCGGCGACAAGCTCGACGTCGTCATGGTGCCGAAGGTGCAGGGTGCCGAGGACATCCACTACGTCGACCGCCTCCTCGCCCAGCTCGAGGCGAAGGCAGGACTGAGCCGCCCGGTCCTCGTGCACGCGATCCTCGAGACGGCCCGTGGGATGGTCAACGTCGAGGAGATCTGCGGCGCGTCGCCGCGCATGCAGGGGCTCTCGCTCGGGCCAGCAGACCTCGCGGCCGACCGCCGCATGAAGACGACCCGCGTCGGCGGGGGCCACCCCGGCTACCTCGTGCGCACCGACCCCGTCGACGGCGACGTCCAGGGGGCGCGCGCGACGGCGCAGCAGGACCTGTGGCACTACACGATCGCCCGCATGGTCGACGCCTGCGCCATGCACGGCATCTACCCGTACTACGGCCCGTTCGGCGACATCCAGGACGTCGTCGCCTGCGAGGACCAGTTCCGCAACGCGTTCCTGCTCGGCTGCGTCGGCACCTGGTCGCTGCACCCGGTGCAGATCGACATCGCCAAGCGCGTCTTCAGCCCGTCGGCGGAGGACGTCGCGCACGCCCGCCGCGTCGTCGCCGCGATGGGCGACGGCACCGGCGCCGTCATGCTCGACGGCAAGATGGAGGACGACGCGAGCCTCAAGCAGTGCCTCGTCATCGTCGAGCTCGCCGAGCGCCTGTCGAAGACCGACCCCGCGCTCGCCGAGCTGTATGCCGCCGAGCCCGCCACGCAGGAAGGCTGACCACGTGCCAGACCAGACCGCATACGCCGACGGGGCCGGTGCCTACCGCCCCCGTCGCTCGGTCCTCTACATGCCGAGCTCCAACGAGCGAGCGCTCGAGAAGGCCAAGACCCTTCCCGTCGACGCGCTCATCCTCGACCTCGAGGATGCCGTCGCGCCCGACGCCAAGGAGTCGGCGCGCGAGAACGCCTGTGCCGCAGCGCGGTCGGGTGAGTACGGCCGCAGAGAGGTGACGATCCGTGTCAACGGCCTCGGCTCTCAGTGGCACGACGACGACCTCGCCGCGGCGGCCGCCGCGGGGCCCGACGCGATCGTCGTGCCGAAGGTGAGCTCCGCCGACGAGGTGCGTGGGCTCGTGGCCGCGATGGAGGCTGCCGGTGCTCCCGACCACACGCGCCTGTGGGCGATGGTCGAGACGCCCGTCGCCGTGCTGCACGCCGAGGAGATCGCCCGCGCCTCGGGGCGGCTCGCCTGCCTCGTGCTCGGCACCAACGACCTCTACAAGGAGCTCGGCGCGACGTTCGCACCCGGCCGCGCGGCGATCGCGACGAGCCTCCAGCTGGCCCTGCTCGCCGCCCGGGCGGCCGGCATCGCGGTCGTCGACGGGGTCTTCAACGACGTGAAGGACACCGAGGGCTTCCTCGCCGAGGCGCGCCAGGGACGCGAGCTCGGCTTCGACGGCAAGACGCTCATCCACCCGGGTCAGGTCGAGCCGGCAAACGAGGTCTTCGCGCCGAGCGAGGCCCAGGTCGAGGACGCCCGTGCCGTGATCGCGGCCTTCGAGCAGGCACAGTCGGAAGGGCGTGGCGTCGCCACCCTCGACGGCCGGCTCATCGAGAACCTCCACGTCGACACCGCGCAGAAGGTGCTCGCCACGGCCGAGGCCATCGCGGCCCTCGGCTGACTCGCGGAGCCGGGACGTCTCAGGAGGCGGGGCGGCGCTCAGGAGCGCCGCAGCACTCCGGCGCCGCTGAGCGCCGGCCGCGTGGTCGGTCCACCACGCGTGCTCGTGCCCGCCGGGCTCGAAGTGCGTCTCGACACCGGGCAGCCGGGTCGCGAGCTCATGGTCGGCGCCGACGAACGGGTCGGACAGGCCGCAGTCGAGCCGCACCGCGATGCCGGCCGGCTTGTCGACCCGGTTGAAGATCGAGTTTCGGTCGAAGTCCTCACGGCCGTCGTACGCTCGAGCCGGCGTGTCGGAGCCGCGGAGCCAGAGCGCCGCGCTCGCCGCGATGACGCCGGTCACGCGCGTGGGCCCGAGGTCACTCGCGAGGAGCAGCGCCCCGAAGCCACCCATCGACCATCCGAGCAGGGCGACCCGGGTCGTCGGCGGCAGTGCGGCTTTGCTCAGCGCCAGCGGGATCAGGGCGTCCCTGACCATGGCGCCGCTGTCCGTGCCGTCGGCGCGGGCGTGCCAGCAGCTGCGGGCGCCGTCGACCGAGACGAGGGCCAGCCCCGTGGCCGCCACGGACCTGTCGTAGCCGTGTCCGAAGGCGTCGTCGGCGTTGCCGCCCGCGCCGTGGAGCGCGACGACGAGCCCGCGGCCCGGCCGGACTCCGGCACGGCGAGCCGCCAACGCGGTGCGTCGAAACCGTACCTCGCGTCGAGCACGCCGTCCGAGACCGTGACTCCGGGCGCACGGTCGCCGCACGCGGAGACACCCGCGACGGCGCTCGCAGCTGCGATGCCCACCACCGCACGCAGCAGCGTGCGGCGCTGGGGGAGTGAGGCGGCCGGCATGGACGGAGCGCAGGGCCCGCAACCGGGTGCGCACCGCATCCGGGATCGCCAGGGCGGGTCCGAACGTTGGAGCAGGCATGAGGCCCGACACGACGGAGCACGAGCGCGCCGCCCCGCCGCCCGACGCCGCCGTCCCGGCGCCATCGACCCGCCTCACCCGTCGGCGCCTCCTCACGCTCGGAGCGCTCGGGGCCGCTGCCGCCGGTGGGGCGTATGCCGTGTCGCGCGGTCCCGGCCTCCCGTCCCTGCCGGGGATCGCCGGGTTCGCGGAGCCGCCGCCGCCCGAGCTGCGGGTCGACCCGCAGCCGGTCGACTTCCGCGCCCTGCAGGCGAGGCGACGCATCGGCACGGCGGCCCACGCGTACGAGGTCACGGGCCGACCGGCGACCTACTACGTCACCGCGGCCTTCGGCGCCCGACTCGACCGATGGCTCGCCCTGCACCGGGAGAACGTCGGCCACGTGCCCGACGAGATCCGGTCCTACGGTGCCTGGGTGCGAGGGTCGGCCACCTCGTGGCACAGCTCCGGCGAGGCGATCGACATCGCGAGGCTGCGTGCCGGGGGCCGTGACCTGACGTCGCTGCGCCACGACGAGTGGCGTGACGCCCCTGCGGCCGAGCTGCGCCGGCGGCTGTCCCTCTACTGGCGCACGGCTGCCGGCCTCCACCACGAGTTCGCCGACGTGCTGACCTACCTCTTCGATGACGCTCACGCGAACCACATCCACGTCGACATCGGCCGGTTCGGCCCCGAGCGGCCCCGGCTGATCCGTCGCTCGAACGCGCAGGTCCAGGCGGTGCAGGCGATGTGCCGCCATGTCTGGGGCCGCACCGACGTGGCGATCACCGGCGACTTCGACGACATGACGCGCGACGCGACCACACGCGTACTCGAGCAGGCCGGCGGGCCCGGCGAGCTCGCGGACTCGCGGGAGGCGTGGCAGGCGTTCATGGTCGCGACGATGCAGCGTGCCTGAGCAGGGCTTGTGGCGGTGTGCCCTCGCGTCGGGATCGATCGAGGATCCGCTGGGCGGTCGCCTGGTTTGGTGCCGTCCGTAGGATCGGCCCCATGCCCAGGACCGTGCTCACTCCTCAGTCAGAGGACTTCCCCCGCTGGTACCAGGACGTCGTCGCCAAGGCGGAGCTGGCCGACAACGGACCGGTGCGCGGCACCATGGTGATCCGACCGTACGGCTACGCGATCTGGGAGCGGATGCAGGCCGACATGGACCGGCGCATCAAGGAGGCCGGCGCGAGGAACGCGTACTTCCCGCTCTTCATCCCCGAGTCCTACCTCACTCGCGAGGCCGAGCACGTCGAGGGCTTCAGCCCCGAGCTCGCCGTCGTGACGCACGCCGGCGGCAAGGAGCTCGAGGAGAAGGTCGTCGTGCGCCCGACGTCCGAGACGGTCATCGGCGAGTACATGGCGAAGTGGACCCAGAGCTACCGTGACCTGCCCCTGCTGCTCAACCAGTGGGCGAACGTCGTGCGCTGGGAGCTGCGGCCGCGAGTCTTCCTGCGCACCAGCGAGTTCCTCTGGCAGGAGGGTCACACGGCCCACGCGACCGAGCAGGACGCTCGGGCGTACGCGAGGCGCATCCACGCCGACGTCTACGCCGCCTTCATGCGCGAGACCCTCGCGATGCCAGTGGTGCTCGGGCGCAAGACCGCTCGTGAGCGCTTCGCCGGGGCGACCAACACCCTTGCGCTGGAAGCGATGATGCGCGACGGCAAGGCCCTGCAGATGGGCACGAGCCACGAGCTCGGGCAGAACTTCGCCAAGGCGTTCGACATCACCTACCTCTCCGAGCAGTCGCGCCAGGAGACCTGCTGGACGACGTCGTGGGGCACCTCGACCAGGATGCTCGGCGGCCTGATCATGTGCCACGGCGACGACGCCGGCCTGCGGGTGCCGCCGCGCCTGGCGCCGGTCCAGGCACTGGTGATGGTCGTCAAGGACGGAGACGGGGTGGCTGCGGCGGCCGAGCAGGTCGTCGCGGACCTGCTCGCCCGAGGCGTGCGGGCCGAGCTCGACGCCCGTGTCGACACGCCCTTCGGTCGTCGCGCCGTCGACGCCGAGCTCAAGGGCATCCCCGTGCGCGTCGAGGTGGGGCCGCGCGACCTCGCCGACGGCAGCGTCACGGTCGCCCGACGCGTCGCCGGTGGCAAGGTGTCCGTCCCGCTCGGCGGCGTCGTCGACAGCGTGACCGGTGCGCTCGACGAGGACCACGAGGCGCTGTATGCCGGCGCGCTGGCCCACCAGACCGCCAACACGAGCGCGGTCACCAGCATCGACGAGGCCCGCGAGGCGGCCCGCACCGGCTGGGCGACGATCCCGTGGTCGACGATCGGGCCGGAGGGCGAGGCGATCCTGGCCGAGTCCGCCGTGACCGTGCGGTGCCTGACGATGCCCGACGGGTCGGTGCCGGAGTCCGAGGACGACGAGGGCGTGCTCGCCGTGGTCGGCCGCGCCTACTGACCCGGTCGAGAGGACGCTCCGTCACCGCACATCGGCGACGGAGCGCTCTCCCGATTCCCGAGGGCGGCCCCTGCCAGCGTGGGAGGCGTGAGGGAGTGCTCTCTCTATCGTGAGGGTCGGGGCGCGGGCGGTGGCAGCCGGCGGGGTGCTCGTTCGACTCGAGAGGGGGCGCCTACGTGGCGTGGGGCACAGGACCCGCCGGGAAGAGAGCGGGGTCGGGCATCGTTGACGGGTGGGTGAGGACGGAGGACGCGACGTGAGTGACACGACGGTGTCGGGCGCACGGCATACGCCCGCGGGACCGACGGCGCAGCCGGAGACGCTGACGCCGCTGCTGCGCGACCGCGAGAGCGTCCTCGTCTACGACCGCTCCCACACGCTGTCGCCGGAGGCGCTGCGCGCCATCCTCGAGGCCGCGCGCTGGTCACCGTCGGCCGGCAACTCGCAGCCGTGGGGCTTCATCGTCGGGCTGCGCGGCGACGACACGCACGCCGCGATGGTCGAGCTGCTGTCGTCGGCCAACCAGGTCTGGGCCCCGTCGGCCTCGGCCATCATCCTCACGCTGCACCAGGTCGCGACCGACGAGGACCACGAGATCGCCTACAGCGACTACGCGATGTTCGACCTCGGCCAGGCGGTCGCCCACATCACGGTGCAGGCCCGGTCGATGGGCCTGCAGGTGCGTCAGTTCGGCGGCTTCGACCACCGGGCGGCCGCGGAGGTCTTCGCCGTGCCGCCGCACTGGGCCGTGACGACGGGCATCGCGCTCGGGCTGCCCGCTGGGCCGGATGGCGACGCCGAGATGCCGGACTGGTTGCGCACGCGCGCACGCCTGCCCCGCTCGCGTCTGCCCCTCGAGGCGTTCGTGCACTCGGGCAAGTTCGGCCACACCGCCGACTTCCTCACCGACTGAGGTGCGCCGACCCCCCGACGCACCGCCGGACATGGATGGAGGCCACCCCACGAACGGGTGGCCTCCATCGCGTCCGTGCCCTCCTCGCGATCACCAGCGGGACGTCGCCGCGGCGATCAGGTCACCGAAGAGCAGGCCTTCGTCGACCGCATACCCACGTCGAGTGAACCAGTCACACATGTTTCGCGTGTCGCGTTCGAGGAACTCGGGCCCGTGCGGGTTGCCGATCACGTCCACCACCTGCGGCCAGTCGATGATGACAAGACGCGCGTCGTCACCCTCACCGTCGAGCAGCACGTTGTAGGGCGACAGGTCGCCGTGCGCCCAGCCGAGCTCGGCGAGCCGGAGCATCGCGTCGCGCAGCTGCTCGAAGAGCAGCGGCAGCAGGTCCGGGGCGGGCCTCGTCTGGGCGAGCCGCGGAGCGGCCTGCCCGTCGGGAGAGCCGATGAACTCCATCAGCATCTCGTCGTCGGACATCTGCACCGGGTAGGGCACCGGCAGCCCCTCGTGCCACAGCCGGACCAGCGTCTCGAACTCGGCGAAGGCCCACAGGCCGCTGATCAGCTCCTTGCCGAAAGAGGTGCGGGTCCGGATGGCCCGCGTCTCGCGCGACTTCCGCACGCGCCGCCCCTCGAGGTAGCCGGAGTCGCGGTGGAAGAGGCGGTTCTTGCTCGACCGGTAGCGCTTGCCGGCCATGATGACGTCGCGGTCGGCAGACCCGGGCACCCACCTGCGCACGAGGTGGACGTCGGCCTCCTTGCCGGTCTTCAGCACGCCGAGGTCCGTCTCGACGGCGCCGAGGTCGGTGATGACCCAGTCGGGCCGCGGCTTCGGTCCGTGGGTCGCGCCGTCCCAGCTCGACCAGCGCTCGCCCTCGGGCGGTGCGTCTGGCTGGGTGTCGATCGCGAACGACTCGAGGTCGAGGTCGGCGAACCGCCCGTCGGTCAGCCGGGCGTCGAAGACCTCGTACTCGTCTTCGTGAAAAGCATTGAACGACAATTGAACTCCAAGGAAGAAATGGTGTGGGCAGGCCTGCCCGTGGCCGTGATGGACATGTCACCCTCCTTGGGTCCTGGTGTGCAGCCGTGTGCCGCAGCGCTCGCCTAGAGACTGGCTCAGCCGCACCAGGTGTGCAACCGATTTATCGCCGGCACGGGAGACCGACGGCTGCCGGCCCGCACGTGGGGCGCCACGCGTCCGGACGGGTTGCCGCGTTGTATCACCGCGCACGTCGTCCGCCTCTACGGTGTCATCAGGAGGGAGCGTCAGGGAGGGAGCCCAGGTATGCCGTCCGCGTCCTTCGCCGGGGGAGCGGTTCGCGTGCGTGCCCCTCACGGGTACGACGTGTCCGCCGCTGGTGCGTCCGGTCGCGCGGACCGGGACGTCCCGCAGCCTGACCGACGAGCCGCCGAGCGGGCAGCACTCGCAGACGTGCTCGGCGACAGCGACTTCGTCGTCGTCGACCGCATCGACCTGGCGCCGCGCGGCACCCGCGACCTCGACGGGCAGCCCGTCGCGAACCGACGCGGCACCGTGCACGTCGACGTCGATGTCCCTGCCGGTGAGAACGCCGTGGTGCTGCTCGAGCGCGAAGGCGTCTACTCGTGGCACCTGCCGGTCCAGGGGGCCCGGTCCCGGTCGCTCGAGACCGGCGCGCGCACCGTGACGTTCGCGCTACCCGTGCAGCCGCAGCCGCCGGCCCGTCCGCCGCGACGCGGCCGTCAGAAGGGCGGGGCGTCCCCCGGTGCCGACCGCAGCCTGCTCGGAGAGCTGCTGCACGGAGCGCTCCAGGCCGTCGTCCTGCGCTTCACCGTGCCGGCTGTCGTGGACACCGTCGTGGACACCGTCGTGGACACCGTGGTCGAGCGCCTCGAGTCGGGCGTGCGCACCGGGCTCGTCCACGTGACCGGTGGCTCCCTGGACGCGTGGAGACCGGTCGAGACGATCGCCGAGGTCGCGCTGCCGACCCGCTACCCGGCGCGGGTGCTGCTGCTCGTGCACGGCACCTTCTCCTCGACGCTGGGGGCCTTCGGGGCGCTCGCGGTCACGCCCGGCGCAGAGGGCTTCGTCGACACCCTCGTGACGGCATACGACGCCGTGCTCGGCTTCGACCACCGCACCCTCAGCGTCGACCCGGAGCACAACGCACGTGACCTGGTGGCGCTGCTCGAGCCGTTCGAGGGCGAGCTCGTCATCGACGTCATCACACACAGCCGGGGTGGCCTCGTGACGCGGTCGTTCGTCGAGTCCGTGCTGCCGGCATCCGGCCTGCGGGCCACGGTCGGCTCCGTCGTGCTCGTCGCGGCGACGAACGCCGGCACCCACCTGGCCGACCCGGAGCGCTGGCACGACCTCGCCGACCTCTACACGAACCTCGTCGTCCTGACGGCGTGCGGACTCTCGCTCGTGCCGGGCGGGGCTCCCTTCGCGGCGATCGTCGGCGGCGTGGTGCGGGGCATCGGGACGCTCGTGAAGTACCTCGCGTCGTGCGCCGCCGGTGACGACGGCGTGCCGGGCCTGGCGGCGATGCGACCCGGAGGCACCTTCGTGACCGCCCTCGACGCCATCCGGCCGACACGTCGTAGGCACCAGCCCGAGTGGTACGTGGTGACCTCCGACTTCCACGTGTCGCTCTTCGACGACCACCACAACCCGCCGGAGTTCCCGCGAGAGCTCGCGGTAAGGCTCGCCGAGGGATTCGTCGACAGGATCTTCAAGGGACGCAACGACCTCGTGGTCGACACGGAGTCGATGGCGACGATCGGCACGGCAGCCGGCGGCCACGTGCGCGAGACGTGCGCGCTCGGCACCAACGACATCGTCCACCACGTCAACTACTTCGCCCAGCTGCGCGTGATCGGCCAGCTCTCGCAGTGGCTGCCGCTCGGTCTCGGGGCCTCCGGCGACGAGTCCCAGCTCCCGGCGTGGATGACCGCAGCGCTGCCGGCCGACGACCGCGATCTCGAGGAGGCGCCCGCCGGGCCCGAGCCGGTGGGAGCCGAGGCCGAGCCGCCCGCGCCTCCGCCTCCTGCCCCGCCGCAGCCGCCGGTGCAGGAGACGTCCGCCGAGCTCGCCGCCGAGATGCCGTCCACGGTGGCACCCGGCTCCGATTTCACCGTGCGGGTCCGCCTCTCGAGAGCAGCCCTCGTGGCTTCCCCCGGCACGGTGCACGTCGGCGAGAAGGTCCACGTCGACGCGAAGCGTGCGGCCAGCGTGCAGGTCTACGCCAAGGACAACGCGCAGGTGCTGGAGCCCGACCCCAAGGTCTTCGGCCTCCCCGACAGCGCCGACTGGGCCGCCGAGCTGACCTTCAGGGTGCGAGCCCTCGCCGTGGGTCCGGTCCGGGTGGCGGTGGCGCTGCGCCAGGGCAGCGTGCTCGTCGCGACGCTGACGCTCGAGGCGGCCGCCGACGGTGCGACGGTGCTCGGCCCGCAGCCCGTCACGGCCGTGGTGCACGCCGGCGTCGACGCCCCGGAGCTCGACGGACTGCCGTGCCTCGACATCGTGGAGGGTCGGCGCGTGACGGGGGAGCGCGTCTACAGCTACGCGCTCCGCCTCGTGCCCGGCGAGCCCGTGCGGGTGTTCGAGTCGGCGCCGGTGACCGGGCGGGACGACTTCGTCCAGCAACGCATCGCAGAGGTCGAGCGCGTCATCAAGGACCCGGATCTCACTGCCCGCCAACGGATGTCACAGCTGCAGAACACCGGCACGCTGCTCTTCGACCAGTTCTTCCCGGAGGACCTGCAGGCCTACCTGTGGCAGCGCCGGGACCGCGTGCACGACCTCATCGTCTACACCGACGAGCCCTACGTCCCGTGGGAGCTCGTGCACCTCAAGCCTCCTCGCGGCAAACGTGGCACCACGCCGCGCTTCCTCGCCTCCGGCGGCCTGGTGCGGTGGCAGCTCGGCAGCTTCCCGCCCCAGCAGATGCGGGTACGGCGCGGCAGGGCCCGGTCGATCTGTCCCGTCTACGCGAACCCGATGTTCAAGAACGACGTCGGGCTCGCCGAGGCCGGCTACCTCAAGGAGCGGTTCGGGGCCAAGGCGGTGACCGCCACACCCGACGCAGTCGAGCGGCTGCTGCGCGGCGGCGGGTTCGACCTGCTCCATTTCTCGGGCCACGGAGCAGCGCGCTCCGACGACGTCGCCGACGCGAAGGTGCTGCTGCGCGGCCAGAGGCGCGGCTCGACCGTCCGCGAGCAGTACCTGAGCTCCACCGACGTCGCGCAGAACGTCGACTGGACCGACCCCGGGGTGCCCGGACCGCTGGTGGTGCTCAACGCCTGCCAGACGGGTCGGTCGGGCGAGCTGCTCACCACGGTCGGCGGGTTCGCCAAGGCGTTCCTCGACGCCGGCGCCTCGGCCTTCGTCTCGTGCCTCTGGTCGGTGCAGGAGGAGCCCGCGCGCCTCTTCGTCGAGACCCTCTACGACGAGCTGCTCAAGGGCACGCAGATGTCACGCGCCAGCGCCGTGGCCCGCGAGGCGGCACGTGACGCGGGCGACCCGACCTGGCTCGCCTACGTCGTCTACGCGCGACCCGACGCCGTCCTGGAGACGGTCTGAAACGGCATACGCCACAAGGAGCCCGGCCGCATGAGCGAGCTCACGAGCAGAAGGGAACGACCATGGCACGCAGGGCGCTGTGCGTGGGGATCAACGAGTTCGCGTCGTTGCCGCAGACGAGCTGGCTGGCCGGCTGCGTCAACGACGCCGGCGACATCGCGAAGGCGCTGCGGCCGATGGGCTTCACGGCCAGGTCGACGACCGTGCTCACCGACGCGGACGCGACGAAGAGGAACGTGATGGCGGCCCTCACGCAGCTGGTCACCACCGCGAAGCCGGGCGACCACCTCGTCTTCACGATCTCCAGCCACGGCACCCAGGTGCCCAACGAGCCGGGCGGCGACGTCGAGCCCGACGACCTCGACGAGGCCTTCGCCTGCCACGACATCCGCCAGAAGGGCGACCAGTGGGACCGTGACACGGTCATCGTCGACGACGAGCTGCGCGACCTCTTCGCCCGGGTCCCGGCCGGCGTGCTGCTCGAAGTGCTTCTCGACACGTGCCACAGCGGCACCGGCCTGAAGGACCTCGAGGAGATCCTGCAGTCCCAGCTGCTCGGGCGGAAGCCGCGGTTCCTCCCAGCCCCGACCCGCCGCGGCCTCCAGCAGACCCGAGCGCTGCGAGCCGTCGCCCCGGCGCGCACTGTCGACCGCAAGGCCCTCGTGGAGCTGACCAGGAGCCGCAGCACGGCCTCCAAGCCGGTGCTCTTCGCTGCGTGCAAGCCGGACGAGACCGCGTCCGACGCGACCTTCGACGGCCGGTCCAACGGCGCCTTCACCTACCTCTTCCTCAAGGCGGTCAGGACGAACCCCCACGCGAGCCGCGCCGACCTGCTCCGTAGCGTCACCGCCGGGCTCAAGGACGGCGACTTCAGCCAGCGCTCGACACTCGAAGGGCCGGTCAAGTCGAAGAAGGTCGGCTTCGGACAGCTCTGGTAGCAAGGGTCCTCGGTGACCCACGACACAGGTGTCGGTACTCACACGCGAGCGCGCTGACCGGGCAGCCGACGCGGCGGCATACTCGGTCGCAGTTGTCCCAGCCCAACGCACTCGCAAGGTGGCGATCCGCTCATGTCCCGACTCCAGCAGACCGAAGGCCTCACCGAGGAGCAGCACGAGCTGGTCAAGCTCGTCCGTGAGTTCGTCGACGAGCAGATCATCCCGGTCGCCACCGAGCTCGAGCACAAGGACGAGTACCCGCAGGCGATCGTCGACGGGATGAAGGAGATGGGGATCTTCGGCCTGATGATCCCCGAGGAGTACGGCGGGCTCGGCGAGTCCCTGCTTACCTACGCCCTCTGCGTCGAGGAGATCGCCCGCGGGTGGATGAGCGTCAGCGGCATCATCAACACGCACTTCATCGTCGCGTACCTGGTGCTCCAGCACGGCACCGACGAGCAGAAGCAGCGCTACCTGCCGAAGATGGCCACCGGCGAGATCCGTGGCGCCTTCTCGATGAGCGAGCCCGGTTGCGGCTCCGACGTGTCGGCGATCAAGACGAAGGCCGTCAAGGGTGACGACGGCGACTGGACGATCAACGGCCAGAAGATGTGGCTGACCAACGGTGGCTCCGCCAACCTCGTGGCCGTGCTCGTCAAGACCGACACCGGCGCCGACTCGGTCTACAGGAACATGACGACCTTCCTCGTCGAGAAGGAGTCTGGCTTCGGCGAGACCGCCCAGGGCGTCACCGTGCCCGGCAAGATCGACAAGATGGGCTACAAGGGCGTCGACACGACCGAGCTCGTCTTCGAGGGGCACCGCACGACCGACGCGCAGATTCTCGGTGGCGAGCCGGGCAAGGGCTTCTACCAGATGATGGACGGCGTCGAGGTGGGCCGTGTGAACGTCGCTGCCCGCGGGTGCGGTGTCGCGAGAAGGGCGTTCGAGCTCGGGGTGTCCTACGCGCAGCAGCGCGAGACGTTCGGCAAGAAGATCGTCGACCACCAGGCGGTGCTCTTCCGGCTCGCCGACATGGCCGTCAAGGTCGAGGCGGCCCACGAGATGATGGTCAAGGCCGCACGCAAGAAGGACTCCGGCCAGCGCAACGACCTCGAGGCCGGCATGGCGAAGTACCTTGCGTCCGAGTACTGCTCGCAGGTCGTCGAGGACTCCTTCCGAATCCACGGCGGCTACGGCTACTCCAAGGAGTACGAGATCGAGCGCCTCTACCGCGAGGCCCCGATGCTGCTGATCGGCGAGGGCACCGCGGACATCCAGCGGATGATCATCGGCCGGAGGCTCGTCGAGGACTACAAGCTCAAGGCCTGACAACCCGGTGCCCGGGGGCCTGGTGCGAGGATGGGGACATGAGCCTGCAACCGAAGGGCCCGGGGGGACGCCAGGGATTCGCGACGCTGTCCTTGGAGTACCCCATGTCGCTCGGCGTCTTCGACGAGTACGAGGACGCCCAGAAGGCCGTCGACACGCTGTCGGACAACCAGTTCCCGGTCGAGAACTGCCTCATCGTCGGCACCGACCTCAAGCAGCTGGAACGGGTGACCGCGCGGCTCACCTGGGGCCGGGTGGCGCTGGGCGGGCTGCTCTCCGGGATCTGGCTGGGCCTGTTCGTCGGGCTCATCCTGTCGCTCTTCTCCCGGCCGACGAGCGCGGTGACACTGCTGCTCTCGACCGCCCTGTACGGAGCCGTGTTCGGCCTCATCTGGTCACTCGTCGGCTACGCATTCACCCGTGGTGCTCGTGACTTCTCGTCGGTGAGCCAGGTCGTGGCCACCCGCTACGAGGTGTTCGCCGAGCACAAGGTGGCCCAGCAGGGGCGCGAGATCCTCGCCAAAGCGGGTATCTCCGTCGGCGGGCAGTCCAGCATCGGCATCGCGCCGGTGACGCCGCAGGGGACGCCGCAGGGGACGCCGCATGCAGGGCCGGGAGGCCCTTCGGGAGCGCCGGGCGCGCCGCCGCGGGCTGACGACCCGCCTGCGCCGCCCCCCGGCTGACCCGTCGGGCTGCTCAACCCGGACCGGCTGCAACGAACCAGCCCCACAGGGTGTCCTACAGGGTGACGGATCCCGACGAAGGAGCACCCGATGTCGGCTCGCAGACCCCTCCCGTATGCCGTGCGCCGCACCCTCGCGGCCGTGGCGCTCGCGCCGGTCGTGGCGCTCGCGCTCGCTGCGTGCGGCAGCACGACGTACGACGCCCCGGGCGCGGAGCCGACGGCGGCCGTGCGGCCGCTGACGACCCAGCCCGTCGCGCCCGACGGTGCGCTCGCGTGCCCGGTCTCCCTCGAGGACGCCGCGGGCACGACCGTGCCCGAGAAGCCGCAAGGGGTCGACGGTGCCGCGCGCCTGCTGCCGGAACGGGCGCCGGTCTCCCTCGTCGTCTGCGGCTATCCCGTCATGGACATCACGGCGACCACACCGCTCGTGGCACCGTTCCCGCTGAGGACGCGCACGGTCGCGACCGGGGCACAGCGCACTGCGGTCGTCGAGGCGATGACCTGGGCGCCGCGCTCGGCCCTGAGGCCCCGCCCCTGCACGGACATGGCCGGCAACGAGACGGCATACCTCGTGGGCGCCGCCTACGGTGACGCGATCGTGTGGGTGGCCGCCAAGGCGGACGCCAACGCCTGCTCGACCGCGACGAACGGCGACTTCGTCTCCGGTGCCCCGCTCGGAGTCGTGCTCCACGAGACCGTGGGCGCGAGAACGCGACCGACGGTGGCGGAGGAGCCGTGCCGTGTCCGGTCGTGGGGGCGGCTCGGCGACGACCGGCTGCTCGCCCCCGAGGGCGGCCCGACCGTGGTCGTCTGCCGTCCCGCTGTCGACGGCTCGGCGCGGGCCACCGCGCTGGATGCCGCCCGGTCGGCCGAGGTGGTCGCGGCGCTGGGCGCCCTGTCCACCCGACCCACCGGCCGGACCTGCGACGGGTCGGGCAAGGCGTCCGACCCACGCTTCAGCCTCGTGCTGCGGTATGCCACCGGGCCGAGCGTGCGGGTCGACGTCGACCCCGGCTGCGACCCGGCCGTGCTGGGCACGAACCTCGAGAGCCGGGAGGCGAGCACGCTGGTGGCCCTCGTCGAGCGGTGGAGCCCGCCGATCCCCGGCCCGGACCCGAACGGCTCGGTCTCGTCGGACGGCTCCGTCGGGCCGCCGCCGCTGCCGGTGCCGGCACCGGACCAGCCGACCGAGGTGCCGGGGTCGCCCGGCGGAGGGTTCCAGGGCAGCACCGGCGCCCAGCCGACCCCGCCGGAGGCGCTGCCGACCGACGTGCCGATGACGCGCTAGCTGCGAGCGCCCCAGATGCCGGCGATCCAGGCCTCGACGTCGGCGCTGCTGCGTGGCATCGCGGCCGACAGGTTCTCGCAGCCGTCGTCGGTGATGAGGATGTCGTCCTCGATGCGCACGCCGTTGCCGCGGAGCTCGTCGGGGACGAGCTCGTCGTCGGCCTTGAAGTAGAGGCCCGGCTCGACGGTGAGGACCATGCCGGGCTCCAGCTCGGCGTCGGAGTACTCCTCGCGGGTGGCGAGCGCGCAGTCGTGCACGTCGAGGCCGAGGTGGTGGCTCGTGCCGTGCACCATCCAGCGGCGGTGGTACTGGCCGTGGTCGGCGTCGAGGGTGCCCTCGACGTCGACGCCCTCGGGCAGCAGGCCCCACTCGTGCAGGTGCTCGGCGATGACGCGGATCGCCGCGGCGTGCACGTCGCTGAACTTGTTGCCGGGCTTGCACGCGGCGATGCCCGCCTCCTGGGCGGCGTACACGGCGTCGTAGATCCTGCGCTGCGCGTCGGTGAACGTGCCGCTGACGGGCAGCGTGCGGGTGATGTCGGCGGTGAAGAGCGAGTCGACCTCGACGCCGGCGTCGAGGAGCAGCAGGTCGCCGTCCCTGACCTCACCGGTGTTCTTGATCCAGTGCAGCGTGTTGGCGTGGTCGCCGCTCGCACAGATCGAGTCGTAGCCGACGCCGTTGCCGTGGTGGCGGGCGTGCAGCCCGAAGACCCCCTCGACCCAGCGCTCGCCGCGTCCGCGACGGACCGCCTCGGGCAGGTCGGCGATGACGGCCTCGAAGCCCAGACGGGTGCCCTCGACCGCGTCACGCATCTGCTCGACCTCCCACTCGTCCTTGACGAGGCGGAGCGTCGAGAGGAAGTGGGCGAGCTGGTCGTCGGCCTCGCGCTGGCGGTCGACGCGGGTCTCGGCCTCGGTGGCGTCCTGCGTCTCGGAGGCCGCGGCGCGCGCCCGGTCGACACGGACGGCGACCTCGGCGTCGGCGTCACGCACGACCCGGACCGTCACCTGTCCGGCGTCCTTGCCGACGGCGTCGGAGAACTCGTCGATGTGGCGGGCCGCCAGGCCGAGCTCGGACTCGATGTCGGCGAGCGTCGGACGGGCACCGACCCAGAACTCGCCGTAGCGCGAGTCACCGAAGAACTCCTCGGTGTCGCGGTCGGCGAGGGGACGGAAGTAGAGCACGGCCTCGTGACCGGCGGCGTCGCCGGCCCGCGGCTCGAGGACGAGCACGGCGTCGGGCTCGCGGTCGCTGCCGAGGCCCGTGAGGTGGGCGAAGGCGCTGTGCGGTCGGAAGACGTAGTCGGTGTCGTTGCTACGGACCTTGAGCCCACCGGCCGGCACGACGAGGCGCTCGCCGGGGAAGGCGGCACTGACGGCCTCGCGGCGACGCGCCGCGTGGTCGGCGACCTCGGACCGAGGGGTCACCTCGGTGCTGCGGGGCGCCCAGCCGGTCGCGACGAAGGCCCGGAACTCGTCGGTCGTCGGACGCTTGCGGCTCGGGGAGACCTTCTGCTCTTCGCTCATCACCTGGCCATCGTGTCACGAAGCGGGAGACGCGCCGAACCGGGTTTCCGGGCGTGTGCCGTCAGTGCGGCGGCCGCCCGGACCGGCCCCCGCCGGCCCCGGGAGACCCCTCGGGGGTACCTGCGGCCGGACCGGGGCGGCATACAGTCTGGGGGTGGCCTCCACCGAGCGAACGTCCCGGCCGACCACCGCCCACCGCACGCTCCCGTCGCTCCGCGCGAGCACGCGACGGGCGATGAGACCGAGTGGGCCACCGACCGACGAGATCCCGATCTGGACCACCCCCGACGGGGTCGACGCGCACACGGCCCTGGCCGTCATCGACCTCGCGATGCGCGCCGGCGTCGCGATGATCGCGACAGGGGCGGCAGCCGCGGACGTCACGGCGACCGTGCTCACGCTGACGAAGGCGTACGGCCTGAGCTCGGTGCACGTCGACGTCACCTACACGTCGGTCACCGTCTCCTACCACCGTGGCCCGAACGCCGACCCGATCACCGTGCTGCGCATCGTGCGCTTCCGCGTGCAGGACTACACCCGGCTCGAGCGGCTGCGTGGGCTCATCGTCGACCTGTCGCAGGACCCCGTGCCCGTCGAGGAGGCGCGGGTGCGCTTCGACGGCGTCATCACGGCCCCGCACCCGTACCGACGTTGGCTCGTGGCCGTCGCCGGTGGCGCGCTGGCCGCCGGTGCCGCAGCGCTGGTGGGTGCCGGGGTCTTCATCGTCGCGCTCAGCTTCGTCACGGCCACGATCGTGGGGCGGGTGCTGAACTGGCTCACGGGCGCCGGCGTCGCGGCGTTCTTCGCCCAGATCGTCGCGGCAGCCATCCCGACTGCCGTCGCCACGCTCGTCGTCGTGGCGCAGTCCGCGGGCGTCACCTTCTTCGGCAGCGTCTCGCCGTCGCTCGTCGTGGCCTCCGGCATCGTGCTGCTCCTGTCGGGGCTGTCGGTCGTCGGCGCGGCGGAGGACGCCCTCGAGGGCTACTACGTCACGGCGGGGGCGCGCGCGTTCGAGGTCGTCGTGCTCTCGCTCGGCATCGCGGTCGGCATCTCGATCGTGCTGTCGCTCGGCAAGCGGCTCGACTACCCGATCGCGATCAGCTCGCAGACCCTGCTCACCGACGACGTGGCCGTGCAGATCGTCTGCGCCGTGGTCATCTCCGTCGCCTTCGCCGTCATGTCGTACTCGAGTGGCCGGGCCGTCGCCGTCGCCGGCGTCGCAGGCGGCCTGGGTTGGGCGATCCTCGCGGTCGGCGAGCGGGCCCTCCAGCTCGGTGCCGTCACCGGGTCGGCCACGGCCGCCCTCGTCGTGGGTTTCGCCTCACGGCTCGTCGCCAAGCGCCTCACCATCTCGGCGCTCGCCGTCACCACGGCCGCAATCGTGCCACTGTTGCCCGGGCGCATGGCCTACGAGGGAATCTCGCAGCTCGTCACCAACCCCGACGGCAACGGTTTCGCCGTGGGGGTCCCGACGCTCGTGCAGGCGTTCGGTCTGGGGCTCGGCCTCGCGGCCGGTGTGTCGCTCGGCACGTACTTCGCAGGCCTGCTCGTGGCGCGCTCCCAGGGCGTGCGGCCCCGTCCCGCGGCCGGTGCGACCCTGCCGGTCGACCCCGTGCCGCACGCCACCGTGTCGTCGGCGCCCGTCCTCTCCGACACGGGCGAGCTGGGGGCGGTGGCCCCTCCCACCGACGGCGACGCGGAGGTCACCGAGGTCACCGGCCGACCGTGAGCAAGCACACGACATACGCCCGTGGTCGTATGCCGTGTGCTCCGGCAGGCTGGGAGCCGTTGGCTATTCGCGTGTCGTCGGTCGGAGGAGTTGGGATGCAGTTCGGGCGCAGCTACGAGGAGTTCGAGGTCGGGGCGGTCTACAAGCACTGGCCCGGCAAGACGGTCACCGAGTACGACGACCACCTCTTCTGCCTGCTGACGATGAACCACCACCCGCTGCACCTCGACACCCACTACGCGGAGGAGACGACGCAGTTCGGCCAGAACGTCGTCGTCGGCAACTACGTCTACTCGATCCTGCTCGGCATGTCGGTGGCCGACGTCTCTGGCAAGGCGATCGCGAACCTCGAGATCGAGTCGCTGCGCCACGTGGCGCCGACCTTCCACGGCGACACGCTCTACGGCGAGACGCGCGTGCTCGACAAGTGGGAGTCGACGTCGAAGGACGACCGGGGCGTCGTCCACGTCGAGACGATCGGCTACAAGCAGGACGGCACCGTGGTGTGCATCTTCCGCCGCAAGGTGATGGTGCCGAAGGAGAGCTACCTCGAGGCCCGCGGTGGGGAGCAGCCGGGCCGGCCGACGCCGGTGCCCGACCGCAGCTGGCCGGGCCCCGACCCGGCCTCCCAGGCCTGATCCCTCGCGCGGGAGCTGTCGCCGCGACGAGGACGTCGTCGGCTCCCAGGAGTCGACAGGCGGGAGAGGTGGCTGGGGCGGGTGCCACGCGGCCCTACTCTTGGGGCGTGACGTCGACAGGGGCAGGTGCGGGGCCGGTCATCGACCTGCACACGCACTCCTCCGTGAGTGACGGGACGCAGACCCCCGACGAGCTCGTGGCGGCTGCGGCTGCTGCCGGCGTCGACGTCCTCGCGATCACCGACCACGACACCGTCGCGGGCTGGGACGAGGCGGCCGACGCGGCCCGGCGCCACGGCATCTCGCTGGTGCGCGGCATCGAGATCTCCTGCGCCTGGCGCTACTCCTCGATCCACCTCCTCGGCTACCTCACCGACCCCGACGACCTGCCGCTCACGCACGAGCTCGCCCGGGCCCGCGACTCACGGTCCACGCGCCTCGAGCGCATGGTCGAGCTGATGGCGGCTGACGGCATACCCCTGACGTACGCCGAGGTCGAGTCCCAGGTGGCCCCCGGGGCGACGGCGGGGCGCCCCCACATCGCCGACGCCCTCATCGCGAACGGCACGATCCGGCACCGGGACGAGGCGTTCCGCGAGTGGCTCGGCGACGACTCGCCCTACTACGTCGGGCACTACGCCCCCGACCCCGTGCGTGCGGTCGAGCTCGTCCGGGCGGCCGGTGGCGTGCCCGTCATCGCCCACCCGTTCACCCGCACGCGCTCGGGCGGCCTCGACGACGCCCTCGTCGAGCGGATGTCCGCCGCCGGACTCGTGGGCCTCGAGGCCTACCACCGTGACCACGGACGCGCCGAGGTCGAACGCGCCACGGCGCTCGCGGACCGTCTGGGCCTCGTGCTGACCGGGTCGAGCGACTACCACGGAGCGGGCAAGCGCAACCGGCTCGCCGAGAACACCACGACCCCGGAGGTGCTCGAGGCGATCGAGGCCGCCTCGAGCGGGGTCACCCAGGTGGTACGGGCGTGAACCTCTTCGACCTGACCGTCTTCCTCAGCACCTTCATCACCCTCGTCGTGATCCTCGAGCCGCCCGGCGCGGTGCCGATCTTCCTGGCCCTCACGGGGTCGCTCACCAAGGTCCAGCGCAACGTCGCCGCCCGGCGCGCCTCTCTCGTGGCGGTCTTCGTGATCGCCATGTTCGCGCTCTTCGGCCGTAGCATCCTCGACTACCTGCACATCTCGATCGCCGCGCTCCAGGGTGCCGGAGGGCTCCTGCTGCTGCTCGTGGCCCTCGAGCTGCTGACAGGCAAGGAGTCCGACTCGCTCGCCGACGCCGGCGTCAACGTCGCGCTCGTGCCGCTCGGCACCCCGCTGCTGGCGGGACCCGGCGCGATCGTCGCGACGATGCTCGCCGTGCAGCGCTCCGACACGGCAGGGGAGTACGTCGCCGTCGGTGCGGCGCTCGTGGCCGCCATGCTCGTCGTCTACCTCGTGCTGAGGTTCGCAGGCCAGGTGCGCGGCCTGCTCCGCGAGAGCGGCACGATGCTGCTCACGCGCATCGCCGGCCTTCTCCTGTCGGCCATCGCCGTGCAGATGGTGGCCGACTCGGTGCGGGCGTTCGTGAGCGGACAGGGCTGACCGGACTCCCGGCGGCCGACGTCCCGCGACCCGGCTGGGACGGGTGTGCACGGTTCCCGCGTCGTGTCGGCCCGCGGTCGTAGGGTGTCGGCGTGACGACCGGAGCCGCCGAGCAGACGACCTTCGCGGGCATGCCCACGCCGCTCTACTCCGGCTCGCCCTCGCGGCTGCTCGCGTACCTCGACTGCCCGCGCCGCTACCGCATGCAGTACCTCGACCGGCCGCGGCCGCAAGCCCGGCCGCAGCGCGCCCACACCTCGGTCGGCATCGCCACCCACAACGTGCTGCGTGACTTCTGGGACCTCCCTGTCTTCCAGCGCACCCCGGCGGGCGTCGCCGAGCTCGTGCGCACGTCGTGGATCGACGTCGGGTTCCGTGACCCCGAGCAGTCGGCGGCCTGGCGCCTTCGCGTGCGTGACGCCGTCACCGACTACCTGCGACACAGCGACCGCGACAACCAGCCCGTCGGCATCGAGCGCAGCGTCTCGCTCAAGACCGACGAGGTGGCGATCACCGGCCGCATCGACCGCCTCGACGACCGTGACGGCCAGCTCGTCGTCGTCGACTACAAGACCGGCCGGCAGGTGCCCACCGACGACGACGCGCGCACGTCCCTGCCCCTCGCCCTGTATGCCGTCGCGTCGGCGCGGATCTTCCGTCGGCCCTGCCGTCGGGTCGAGCTGCACCACGTGCCGTCCGGCACGGTCGCCGTGCACGAGCACACCGACGAGTCGCTCGCGCGCAAGGTCGCCGAGGCCGAGTCGATCGCCTCCGACCTGCGCAGGGCCGATGCCGACTACACGCAGGTGGGGGTCGAGTCGACCCGCTTCGCGCCGCGCCCGTCGGCGATCTGCTCGTGGTGCGACTTCCGGGCCCACTGCCCCGAGGGCCAGCAGGTGGGCCCCGAGAAGTCCGACTGGGCCGGCCTCGAGCCTGCCGGCTACGACTCCACCGCTCCGGAGCGAGCCGATGCCTGAGACCGACGCGACGGTCGCCGCGGCTGCGGCGCGCGACCTGCGCGGGGCCTTCCTCGCGGCCGTCGACCACGTTGCCGCCGTCGTGGCGCGCGACGACGTCGCAGCCGGCTGGGACACCCCGAGCGCGCTCCCCGACTGGAGCGTCGGCGGTCTGGTCGCGCACCTGGCGAGCCAGCCGGTGATCGCTGTCGACCTGCTCCGTGCCGAGCCGTGGCCCGAGGCCATCGCCCTCGACGAGCACTATGCGCGCTCGGCGTGGGTGCGGGCCGGTCTCGACGACGACGTCAACGTCTCGATCCGTGCCGGCGGCGACGCGCAGGCCACGGCCGGCCGCAATGCGGTGCTGGCCCGGGTGAGCGAGGCCAGGGCCGTCCTGCCCGAGCTCCTCGCCGCCCAGCCGGCCGACCGGGCAGTCCTCATCCCGTGGGCCGGCTGGGCGCTGCGGCGCGACGACTTCCTCACCGGCCGTATGATGGAGGTCGTCGTGCACGGCGAGGACGTCGCGGCGAGCCTGGGCTTCGACTCCCCGCACCTGCCCGACGAGGTGCTGGCCCCGGTCCTCGCACTGCTGACCCGGCTGGCCGTCCGCAAGCACGGCCAGGGCGCCGTGGTGTCGGCTCTGTCACGTGCCGAGCGTGCCCCGCGGACGATCTCGGCGTTCTGACGCGAAGGCCTGACACACTGGGCCGCATGGCGCCCCGGACCGGCAAGAGCGACGCGACCACGGCCCCGAGGCGAGGTGTGCGCGACAGCTCACGGAGCGCCGGCAGATCCCGCGACACGTCACCGGGCCCCGAGCACACCGGCCCCACGACCATCGCCCTCGCGAACCAGAAGGGCGGGGTCGCCAAGACGACCTCGGTCGCGAGCATCGGCGCCGCTCTCGCCGAGCAGGGGCAGCGTGTGCTGCTCGTCGACCTCGACCCGCAGGCGTGCCTGACCTTCTCGCTCGGGGTCGACCCCGACACGGTGGAGCGCTCCGTGCACGACGTCCTCACCGGGACGGCGGGGCTCGCCGACGTCGTCATCACCTGCGACGAGGGCCTCGACCTCGTCCCGTCCGCCATCGACCTCGCCGGGGCGGAAGCGATGCTGCTGCCGCGCCCCGGCCGGGAGTACGTCCTGCGCTCGGCCCTCGAAGGTGCCGAGACGGCATACGACGTGGTGATCCTCGACTGCTCGCCGAGCCTCGGAGTGCTGACGCTCAACGCCCTCACGGCTGCCGACGCGCTCATCATCCCGATGCCGTGCGAGATGCTCAGCCACCGCGGCGTCGGGCAGCTGCTCGACACCGTCGCCGACGTGCAGAAGATCCTCAACCGCGACCTCGAGGTGTGGGGCATCCTGCCCACCCTCTTCGACGGCCGCAGCAACCACGCCCGCGAGGTGCTCGCCGACGTGGGCGAGCGCTACGACCTCCCCGTGCTCGAGCCGCCCATCCCGAAGACCGTGCGCTTCGCCGAGGCGCCGGCCGTGGGCCGCTCGATCCTCACCACCGCCCGCACGTCCAAGGGAGCCCAGGCCTACCGGGACGTCGCGGCCTCCCTGCTGGCACGTCTCTGAGCGCGGACGCGGAGGATGTGCGGCGGCCGCCCGGCCGGGAATGAACCCCGGCCCCGCGGTGCTGCACCGAGGAGTGTCGCCAACCCCCCCACGAAGGAGACCCTCTCTTGACTTCCACGCCTGCACTGGTCGCCCCGAGCGCCGGCGCCGCCTTCGAGGCGCGCACCGTCGAGCACCGCGACCTGCGTGACGACGACGTGCTCATCGACATCACGTTCGCCGGCATCTGCCACAGCGACATCCACCAGGTCCGTGAGGAGTGGGGGAGCGCGATCTTCCCCATGGTCCCGGGCCACGAGATCGCCGGCGTGGTCTCGGCCGTTGGTGACGGGGTGACCCGCCACAAGGTGGGCGACCGCGTCGGGGTCGGCTGCATGGTCGACTCGTGCGGCGAGTGCGAGTTCTGCAAGAACGGTGAGGAGCAGTTCTGCTCCAAGGGCGCCGTCATGACCTACAACGGCCGCGGCTACGACGGCGAGGCGACCAAGGGCGGTTACGCCCAGCAGGTCGTCGTCTCGGAGCGCTTCGCCGTGAAGATCCCCGACGGCCTCGAGCTCGACGTCGCGGCACCGCTCCTCTGCGCCGGCATCACCGTGTGGTCGCCGCTGAAGCGGTGGGGCGCACGCCCGGGCAAGAGGGTCGCCGTGATCGGCTTCGGTGGCCTCGGCCACATGGCCGTCAAGCTCGCCTCCGCCCTCGGCGCCGAGGTCAGCGTGCTCTCGCGCACCGACGCCAAGAAGGACGACGGCGCTGCCCTCGGCGCGACGGCATACCACGCGACCTCCGACCCCGGCGTGCTCCGAGAGCTCAAGGGCACCTTCGACCTCATCATCAACACGGTGAGCGCCGACCTGCCCATGCAGACCTACATCGGACTGCTGCGTCCCCTCGGTGTCATCGCCAACGTCGGCCTGCCCACGGGCAACTACGAGTTCGCCCCGGGTGCCGTCGTGGGCGGCAGCCGCGTCGTCGCCGGCTCGAACATCGGAGGCATACCTGCCACCCAGGAGATGCTCGACTTCTGCGCCGAGCACGGCATCGGCGCGACGGTCGAGACGATCTCCGCCGACCAGGTCGACGAGGCCTACGAGCGCGTGGTCGCCGGTGACGTGCGCTACCGCTTCGTCATCGACACCTCGACGATCGCCGTCCCCGCCTGACCGACCCCTCGGCAACACGCCGAGAAGCACGACACCCCGGGATCCGGTCCCGGGGTGTCGTGCGTTCCTCTGTGCCTTGCGGGGTCAGGCCTGGTCGAGGGCGTCGAGGGCGGGGAGGCCGTCGATCGAGACGGCGTTCTTCGTCGTCCGGTATGCCGTGAGGCCCTCCTCGCCGCGGTTGTCGGCCCACTGCGTCAGAAGGTCACGGTCGGCGTCGTGGCGCATGAGCGGCACGGCATACCCGCAGGAGGCCGACACGCGCTCGACGTCGACCACCACGACGCCCCGAGTGCCGGGGTGTCCCGCGAAAAGGTCACGGTACGAAGCGAACTCGGGGTCGGTCAGCGCCAGGAAACGACCCGATCCGTGCAACCGCACGATGTTGGGAGGGCCTTCGAAGGCGCAGAACATCAGCGTGATGCGGCCGTTCTCCCGCAGGTGGGCGACGGTCTCGGCGCCGCTACCGGTGAGGTCGAGGTAGGCGACGGTGTGCTCGTCGAGCACGACGAAGGTGCCGTCCAGGCCCTTCGGCGAGAGGTTCACGTGACCGTCGGCTGCGAGCGGGGCCGTCGCGACGAAGAAGACGTGCTGTGCCTCGATGAACTCGCGCAGCCGACCCTCGATGCGCTCATGCAGCTTCATGCGTGGCTCCTCACTCGACGGTGACCGACTTCGCCAGATTACGAGGCTTGTCGATGTCGAGGCCGAGGGAGACCGCTGCGTGGTACGCCAGCAGCTGCATGGGGATCATGAGCAGGATCGGGTCGAGCTCCGTCTCGTTGCGTGGCACGTCGATGCGCCGCGCGCCCACCTCGCCGAGGTCGACCGAGGGGTGCGTCACTGCGACGACCCGGCCGCCACGGGCCATGACCTGCTCGGCCGCCGCCAGGTTGCGCGAGGTCAGGTCGTCCGCGGGGATCACCGCCACGGTCGGGCGGGAGGGCTCGATGAGGGCCAGCGGCCCGTGCTTGAGCTCGCTCGTCTGGTAGGCCTCGGCGTGCCGGTACGAGATCTCCTTGAACTTCTGGGCACCCTCGCGGGCCACGGGGAACCCGCGAACGCGACCGATGAAGAACAGGCTCTCGGCGGCCGAGAGCTCGCGGGCGATGTCGGAGATGGAGTCCTCCTGGCCGAGCACCTGCGCGATATCGGCGGGCAGCCGCTCCAGGCCCGCGATGATGCGCTGGCCGTCGGCCACCGACAGGTCGCGCACACGGCCGAGCAGCAGGGCCAGCAGGGCGAACCCGACGCCCATGTGGGTGAGCGCCTTCGTCGACGCGACGGCGATCTCGGGACCGGCGTGCAGGTAGATGCCGCCGTCGCACTCGCGCGCGATCGTCGAGCCGACGACGTTGACGAGCCCCACGACCTGGCCGCCCTTGCGCTTGATCTCGCGCACGGCGAAGGCGGTGTCGGCGGTCTCGCCGGACTGGCTGACGGCCACGTAGAGGGTGTCGGGCTCGATGATCGGGTTGCGGTAGCGGAACTCGCTGGCCGCCTCGGCGTGCGCCGGGATGCGCGCCAGCTCCTCGATCATCAGGGCGCCGAGCTCGCCCACGTAGTAGGCCGACCCGCAGCCGAGGATCTTGACGCGTCGGAAGGCCCGCAGGTCGCGCGGGGAGAGGTTGAGCCCGTCGAGGCGAGCGGTGCCGAAGCGGGTGTCGAGCCGGCCACGCAGCATGCGGGCCACGGTCTCGGGCTGCTCCGCGATCTCCTTGGCCATGAAGTGCCCGTGGCCGCCGAGCTCGACGTCCTCGTCGCTGGTCTCGATCGTCGTCGGCTCCCGTCCGGTGTCGGGGGTCTCGCGGGTGAAGGTGCGGTAGCCGCGCGAGGTGACGACCGCCAGCTCGCCGTCGTCGAGGTGGACCACCGACGAGGTGTGCCTGACGAGGGCCGCGACGTCCGAGGCGACGAACATCTCGCGCTCGCCGACCCCGATGATGAGTGGCGAGCCGTTGCGGGCGACGACCACGCGGTCGGGGGCCTCCGCGTCGAGGACGGCGATCGCGTACGTCCCGACGACCTGCTCGAGCGACTCCAGCACGCGCTCCTCCAGCTCAGGAGCGGTGGAGCGCGCGACGAGGTGCGCGATGACCTCGGTGTCGGTGTCGGACGTGAACGTCACGCCCTCGCGGGAGAGCCGGTCGCGCAGGGCGGCGGCGTTGTCGATGATGCCGTTGTGCACGACGCTCACCCGCCCGTCCCCGCTGGTGTGAGGGTGGGCGTTGGCCTCGGTCGCCGGACCGTGGGTGGCCCAGCGCGTGTGGCCGATCCCGACGGTCCCGGCGAGGCGCTTGGGCAACGCGGCCTCGAGCTCGCGCACACGACCGACCCGCCGTACGACGGTCTGGCCGTGAGGGCCGGCCACGCTGATGCCGGCGGAGTCGTAGCCGCGGTACTCGAGCCTCGTCAGGCCCTCGACGAGGATCGGGGCGGCGGGCTGGCGCCCGACATATCCGACGATGCCGCACATGGGTGACCTCCTGGTCGGGTTGGGGTGGTGGCGTGTGGGCTGCCCACCGCTTCAGCGGGTCGGGTCGCCGCGGGGTCAGCCGTAGATGATGCGGCGCAGCTGCCGCTCGCTCAGCTCGGGCGCGGCGACGAGGCGCTCGCCCAGCTCGGCCGCGATGGCGCGGTAGATCTCGGGGTTGCGGGTGCCGTGCAGCTGCAGCCGGGCGTGCCGACGACGCACGTACTCCTCGACCGGTTGGCGGTAGTGCGCGAGGACGTCGCCGACGACGCGGGCCGCCTCGCCCTCGGACAGGCCGGTCGAGCTGGCCACGTGGGCGACGAGATCGGGGTCGGGCACCGCTCGATCATGGATCACGATCTCGCTGAATGCCAAGAATCTGCCCGGATTCGGGCAGATCGGCCCGGTGGCTACGCAAAGGGCCGCGACCACCGGGTTGGTGGACGCGGCCCTGTCGACGAGCTGGACAGGCGAAGCTCAGTCGGTGCCGGCCTCGCCGGTCGTGCCCGTCGTGGTCGTGGTGGCCGTCGCGGTCTCGCCGGAGCGGCCCGAGCCTCCGCGACGGCGGCGGCGCGGAGGACGCGTCTGGCCCTCGCCCGACGTCGACTCGGCCGACCCGCCTGCGGGGGCCGAGGACTCGGTGCCGTTGGCACCCGCCGCACCGGCGGCCGCGGCACCCGCCCCGCGCGTACGCCTGCGGTTGCGGCTACGACGTGGGCGGCTCTCGGCGCCCTCCGACGAGCCGCCGGCCTCGGTGCCGTGACGGCCCTGGGGCTCACCCGAGCGGGAACGGCCGCGCTCACCGCCACGCTCACCGCCACGCTCACCGCCACGCTCACCGCGATCGCCGCGGCCTCCGCCGTGACCCCCGCCGGCGCGGCCGTGGCGCTTGCCGGTCTCCCCGAGGTCCTCGATCTCCTCGGCCTCGAGGCCGGCGAGCTTCTGCTGGGACCTGCGCAGGTAGCCCTTGGCGTCGGTCGGGATGTCGAGGTCCGAGTACAGGTGGTCGGAGCTGGAGTAGGTTTCCTGCGGCTCGGGGATGCCGAGGTCGAGCGTCTTGTTGATGAGCGCCCAGCGGTGCAGGTCGTCCCAGTCGACGAAGGTCACTGCGACGCCGGTGTTGCCGGCACGAGCCGTGCGACCGATGCGGTGCAGGTAGGTCTTCTCGTCCTCGGGGCACTGGTAGTTGATGACGTGCGTGACGTTCTCGACGTCGATGCCACGGGCCGCGACGTCGGTGGCGACGAGGATGTCGACCTTGCCGTTGCGGAACGCGCGCAGCGCCTGCTCGCGGGCGCCCTGGCCGAGGTCGCCGTGGATCGCTGCGGCCGCGAAGCCGCGCTCGACGAGCTCGTCGGCCACCTTGGCGGCCGTGCGCTTCGTGCGGCTGAAGATGATGGTCAGGCCGCGCTCCTTCGCCTGCAGCATGCGCGACAGCATCTCGACCTTGTCGAGGGCGTGCGCGCGGTAGACGAACTGCTCGACGGCCTTGACGGTGTGGGCGTTCTCGCTGTCGTCGC
The DNA here is from genome assembly GCF_042676085.1 of Terrabacter terrigena. Classification (NCBI taxonomy): domain Bacteria; kingdom Bacillati; phylum Actinomycetota; class Actinomycetes; order Micrococcales; family Intrasporangiaceae; genus Terrabacter; species Terrabacter terrigena. Next base: position 530,915 of record NZ_JBHTKH010000001.1, on the reverse strand, counting down.
CCATGGCGCGGATGTGCGTCGGCTGGGACATGTAGCGCCGGGCGAGGGCGACGATCGCACCCGGCATCGTGGCCGAGAACAGCATCGTCTGGCGCGAGGCGGGGGTCAGCGACATGAGGGTCTCGACGTCGGGCAGGAAGCCGAGGTCGAGCATCTCGTCGGCCTCGTCGAGCACGACGGTGCGCGCCTGCGAGAGGTCGAGGTGACCCTGCTTCGAGAGGTCGATGAGACGTCCGGGGGTGCCGACGACGACCTCGACGCCGGCCTTGAGGGCCTCGATCTGCGGCTCGTAGGCGCGGCCCCCGTAGACGGTGAGCACGCGGATGCCGCGCTTCCGGCCGGCCCGCTCGAGGTCACCGGCCACCTGCACGGCGAGCTCGCGGGTGGGGGCCACCGCGAGGGCCTGCGGCTTGCCGGGTCTCGTCAGCGCGTCGAAGCCGTCGTCGCCGGGGGCGACGACGCGGTTGAGGATCGGCACGCCGAAGCCGAGGGTCTTGCCGGTGCCGGTCTTGGCCTGGCCGATGATGTCGTGGCCGGAGAGGGCCACGGGAAGGGTCATCGCCTGGATCGGGAACGGCGTCGTGATGCCGGCCTCGGCCAGGGCGGCCACGATGTCGGGGTGGACGTCGAAGTCGGCGAACGACGGCGCCGGGGCGGCCGGCTCGGCGGGGGCCTCGGCGAGCACCTCGGCCGTGGTCTCGGGGGAGGCGTCGGCGATCGTCTCGGGCGCGTCCGTGGTGACCTCCGCGTCGGCGGGGGTCTCGTGGGGCTGGGTCATGGGCATCTCTCGATCGGCACGAGCACCCCGTGGACGGGAGCTCAGTGGCGCGTGACGGGCCGATCGGAGACTGTCAGGACGGCGGGTGGCTCTCGCATCTGGGCGGGCTCCACCGGTGCGCGGGGAGTCCGCGAGCACCATCTGGGCAAACCATCGGGCCGACCGGGCACCGAGTTGTCCCGCCCACTCTACCGGCACCCGGGGTGAAGGCCCGAAACCAATCACTACATTTGGGCGCATGAGTGACGACGCGACGCCCGAACGCACGGATGAGCCCGGCTACCTCGCGGCGGTCACCGACCTGCTCGGGGCGCTGGCCTACGGCGAGCTGCGGGCCTTCAGCCAGCTCGCGAAGGACGCCGAGCTTGCCCCGACGCTGCGCCACAAGTCAGCGCTCGCGACCCTGGCCGCGCACGAGCTGCGGAACTACTCGGTCCTCACCGAGCGCCTCCAGTCGCTGGGCGTCGAGCCCGAGACGGCGATGGAACCGTTCGTGCCGGCCGTCGACGCCTTCCACGAGCGCACGAGCGCGTCCGACTGGCTCGAGGGGCTCGTCAAGGCGTACGTGGGCGAGGGCATCGCCCAGGACTTCTACCGCGAGATCGCACGCTACGTCGACGAGGACACCCGCACGCTCGTCGTCAGCGTGCTCGAGGACACGGGCCAGGCGGAGTTCGCCGTGAAGGTCGTGCGTGAGGCGATCGCGGCCGATCCTCGGCTGGCCGGGCGCCTCGCCCTCTGGGGCCGCCGGCTCGTCGGCGAGGCGATCACCCAGGCGCAACGGGTCGGCGTCGAGCGCGACGCGCTCGCGAGCATCCTCGTGGGCGCCCCCGGGCGCGCCGGTGCAGACCTCGCCGAGCTCGGCCGCATGTTCGCCAGGCTCACCGACGAGCACTCGCGCCGCATGCAGAGCCTCGGCCTCTCGGCCTGAGGGCGTATGCCGCACTGCCGCACTCCTGACCGACGTGCCCGAGCCGCACGCTGCCGGCACACGACGAAAGGGGCCCGACCAATGCGGTCGGGCCCCTCCGTTCTCGGGTCTGCGTCAGACGGACTTGCTGGTCATGCGGCCGTAGACGACGATCAGGATCGCCGCGACGATGGCGCCCAGGATGAGCGGGATCCACGCGATCCCGCCGTTGTTGGCGTAGCCGATCTGGCGGACCACGAGGGTGACGATGACGTTGGCGACGATGCCGATGAGGATCGTCACGATGATGGAGATGTTCTGCTTGCCGGGCAGGATGAGCCGCCCGAGCGCGCCGATGATGGCGCCCACGATGATTGCTCCGACGATGGTGCCGATCATGTTTCACAGCTCCTCTTCTGACCACCTGGGTGGTCGATTGGTCCGCGGCGCGGACGTCACTGCAACGAGTTCAATGTCCCACCCCGTGGGGCTGGAGTGGTGGATGTGGCCGTCACATTTGGGTGTCAGCGGGTCTGGCGGTTGCCGGTGACCATGCCGTAGCCGACGATGAGGGCCGCCGCGACGACGACGCCGATCAGACCCGAGATCCAGTCGATGCCCTTGGTGTCACTGACACCGGTCGCCTTGTAGTAGATGAAGGCGCCGATGAGGGAGCCGAGGGCCCCGAGGATCACGGTGAGCAGGACACCCATGTTCTGCTTGCCGGGCAGGACCAGCCGGGCGAGCGGGCCCACGATCGCTCCCGCGACGAGCGCCATCAGGATGGTTCCGATCATGACTTCGCGTTCCTCCTTCGGTGCCCGGCGCGCGGGCGACGGCGCCCGGTGGCCCCGGCACGCTCTCACCCAACCTCTTACCCGGGACGTATGGATGTCCCACAGGGTTCTGGCGCCTGAAGACCGGGAGTCCGGGAGGGGACGCAGAAGGCCGCCGACCTGGTGGTCTGCGGCCTTCTGCGCTGACGGTGAGGCAACCGGATCCCTTGCGGGAGCGCGCTGCTCGTGCGGACCCGTGAGCGGCGGCGTCGAGCGAGAGCTGTCAGCGCGGCATGTCGCGGGGCTCTCGGTCTGGTCGTCAGTGGGCGCCGAAGCCGACGCCCGCCTTGCGCTCTGCCCCGGTCGTGACGTAGCCGATCGATGCGGACGGGACGATGATGCGCCCACCCTTGTCGTCGGTCAGCTCGAGCACGTCGGACCCCAGCGCCGCCTTGACGGCGGAGAAGATCTCGTCAGTCGACTGCGTCGTCTCGAAGGTGATCTCGCGTGCCACGTTCTGCACGCCGATGCGGACCTCCACGTCAAACCTGCTTTCTGAGTTCGTGTGGACGCGGTCGACCGCGTCCCGTCGTCACCTTAACCAGCCGTCGTGCCGACGGATTCCCTGGCCGTTTCGCTCGGCCTGTCGGCGTCGGCCCGGCCGTCGGCCTTGCCGACCGCTGGGAACGCGCCGAAGCCGCGGCGGATGAGGGCTGCGGTGATGCGCACCGCGGTCTCCTTCGAGAGGGTCGCCTCGTGCGTCAGCCAGTGGCGTGCGGAGGTCTGCGCCAGACCGACGAAGGCGACGCCGACGAGGACCGCCTCCTCCTGGTCCATGGACGTCTCGCTGCGGATGATCTCGGCCATCGCCTCCGCGCACGTGAGGTCGATCTGGTCGAGCCTCTTGCGGACCTCGGGCTCGTTGGCGAGGTCGGACTCGAAGATGAGCCGGAAGGCCGCGCCCTCCTGGCCGACGAAGTCGAAGTACGCGCGGGTCATCGTGTTGATGCGCGCCTTGTTGTCGGGGAGCGTCAGGGCGTCGCGGACGAGCTGCTCGAGCTCGCCGGTGTGCTGGTCGATGAGCGCGAGGTAGAGCTCGAGCTTGCCCGGGAAGTGCTGGTAGAGAACGGGCTTGGAGACACCGGCGCGCGCGGCGATGTCGTCCATGGCGGCCGCGTGGTAGCCGTTCTCGACGAACACGCCGAGCGCGGCGTCAAGCAGCTGGGCACGCCGCTCCGAACGGGGCAGCCGCTGGCCGCGGCCCGGCGGGGTCATGTCGTCTGCCATGCGGGTCCTCTTCGCATCTGCGTGTGTCTGTGGTGCCTGTTCGCCGCCCGCCGAGGCGGACGACCGTGTCCGTCTCACCATACCGAGCAGTACGGTGATGGCATGTCGACGGATCCGCTGGTCAAGACGGGTCGGCCGCTGTCCAGGGCGGAGACGACGAGGTACGCGAGGCACGTGCTCCTCCCCGATGTGGGGCGCGACGGGCAGGAGCGGCTGTCGGCAGGGCGGGTGCTCGTCGTCGGTGCCGGCGGTCTGGGGTCGCCCGCACTGCTCTACCTCGCGGCGGCGGGGGTGGGCACGATCGGCGTCGTCGACGCCGACGTCGTCGACCTGACGAACCTCCACCGGCAGGTCATCCACTCCGACGCAGACATCGGCAGGCCCAAGACCGAGTCGGCCGAGGCTGCCGTCCACCGCGTCAACCCGCACGTCACCGTCGTGCGCCACGACGTCGCCCTCGACTCGTCCAACGCGCTAGAGATCATCGGCGGCTACGACCTCGTCGTCGACGGAACCGACAACTTCCCGACGCGCTACCTCGTCAACGACGCCTGCGTCATGCTCGGCAAGCCGCACGTCTGGGGGTCGATCCTGCGCTTCGACGGGCAGGTCTCGGTGTGGTGGGCCGGCCATGGCCCCTGCTACCGCTGCGTCTTCCCCGACCCGCCGCCACCCGGATCCGTACCGAGCTGCGCCGAGGGTGGCGTCCTCGGCGTCCTGTGCGCCGCCATCGGCTCGGTCCAGTCGACCGAGGCGATCAAGCTTCTCCTCGGCATCGGCGAGCCGCTCGTCGGACGGCTCGTGGTGCATGACGCGCTGCGCCAGACGTGGGACACCCTCACCGTCCGCGCCGACCCCGAGTGCCCGGTGTGCGGCGAGGCGCCCACGCTCACCGAGCTCATCGACTACGTCGAGTTCTGCGGCGTGCCCGGCGCCGCCGCCCACGACGAGGGCGACCTGCCGACCGTCACCGTGCGGGAGATGGCAGCCGAGCTCGAGGCCGCCGACCCGCCCCTGCTCGTCGACGTGCGTGGCGACGAGGAGCGCGCCATCGCGAGCATCCCCGGTGCCGTCCCGATCCACCTCGACCGCTTCAGGTCGGGGGAGGCGTTCAACGAGCTGCCTTCCGACAGAAGGGTGCTCATCCACTGCAAGGTCGGTGGACGCTCCGCCGAGGCGACCAGGCTCGCCCTGCGCGCGGGGCTGACCGACGTCGCCAACGTCGAGGGCGGCATACTCGCGTACCTGCGGGAGATCGACCCGAGCCAGCCCGAGTACTGAGCCACCCGCGTACGCCATCAGCACCGACCGCGAGAGGACGCCCGTGCCGCTTGAGGACCACGCCGAGCGCGTGCTCGACCTCGTCGCAAAGATCCCCGAGGGGCGTGTGCTGGCGTACGGCGACATCGCGAAACGCCTTGGTGGCATGGGTCCTCGGACGGTCGGCACAGTGATGAGCCGCTACGGCTCCGACGTGCCGTGGTGGCGCGTCATCCGCTCCGACGGCCGCCCGCCGCAGGGGCTCGAGGACGAGGCGGTCGGGCACTGGCGGGCCGAGGGCACCCCCCTGGTCCGTGGGCTCGTCGACGGCGGCCGGGCCGACATGGACCGGGCGCGGTGGGACTTCGGGGGAGTGGCCGCTGGACCCGGTGCGGGTGGCCCGCGTGGCTGCCTCCACCACGTGGAGATCTGGGTCGACGACATCGCCGCCGCCGGTCGCGAGTGGGGCTGGCTGCTCAGCCGGCTCGGCTACCACCTCGGCGACGACTGGGGCCACGGCCAGGCGTGGGAGCTCGGGTCGCTCTACGTCGTGCTAGAGGCCGGTCCCGACGTCGTGGCCGGTCGCCACGAACGCACCCGTGCCGGCCTGAACCACCTTGCCTTCCATGGTGGCTCGCGTGCCGAGGTCGATGCACTCGTCGAGGCCTGCGGCGACGGGGGGTGGAGCCTGATGTTCGCCGAGAAGCACCCGTACGCCGGTGGTCCGCAGCACTATGCTGCCTACCTGGAGAGCGGCGAGGGCTTCGAGGTCGAGGTCGTCGCGACCCACGAGTAGGTCCGGTGGAGTGGTCTCGCCGGCTGCCCGTCATCGCGTGTCGCGTCGGTTGCGCCGCCTACCGCGGCCCGGCTGGAGCCCGCGGGGGTAGGGGCGATCCGGGTGGGGGAGGGCGTCGTGGACGATTCGGGGCAGCTGCGCGAGCGGACGACGTTGCTGCGCCTCCTTCCACTGCTGGTGCACGCGGGCACGGTCCTCGAGGTCGAGCCGCGCCAGCACCTGCTCGACTGCGGCGAGGACGGAACCGCGCAGGAGCCACGAGGTGTCCTCCCTGGCCCGCACGAGGATGAGCTCGGTGAGGATGGCCTGGGTCTCGCGGAGGATGTCGAGGCTCTCGGCCAGCGCCTTCTCGGTGTCCTGCTCCCGACCCTCCGACTCGGCGATGACGAAACCGCCGAACGCGCGCAGGCAGTCGGCGCTGTCGTGCAGGACCACGGCGAACGCCGAGCGCAGCTCGTCACCGTACGGGTCCTCGGGGGCACCCTGGGGTGGCAGCTCCGCGAGCAGGAGGGTGAAGAGGGCGCGGATGGCGAGCAGGCACTGCTCGAAGGTGTCCAGCGCCGAGGCCAGGACGGGCTCCACGTCGACGGTGCCCAGGGCCCGCGGGTTGAAGCGACGGCTCTCCCTCAGGTGGCCGATCGTCTCGGTGGCTCGGGCGACCTCTCGGTTCGCCGAGCGGACCCGGTCGACCCAGGCTGCGACCTGCTCCCGGGTCACCGGGCCCCTCTCGAGGGCCTCGGCCGCCTGGTCGAGTGCGGAGGCCGCCACCTCGACGACGCGCAGCAGGGCCTGTCTGGCCGGACCGATCGGCATGGCCGGCGGGTACACGAGGTTGAAGGCCACCCCGACAGCGGCACCGATGAGCGTGTTGAGGATGCGGGTCTCGGAGGCGACGTCGTGGTTGCTCACCCCGAGGATCAGCATGGCGCTGATGGGCGTCTCGAGCGCCTGCTCGCCGAGGCGCAGCACCTTGGCCAGCAGCAGGGATGCAGCGATGGCGGCAGCGAGGCTCCACCACGTCAGGCCGATCCAGGTCGACAGGAGGGTGGCGACGAGGATGCCCGACAGCACCGCGCCGACCCGGACAGCGCTCATCTTGATCGTCGAGAAGGCCGAGGCCTGCACGACGAGCAGCGCCGTGAGGGGGCCGGTCAGGTCGGGGGTGCCGGGGGTGATCACCTGCGAGAGCACGTAGGCCGCCACTGCTGCGGCAGTGAGGCGGAACACCGTCCCGAGCGTGGGGCGCAGCCGGGCCGGCACCTCCTGCCACGTCTCCGGGTGGCCGGGCCAGGCCCACCCGGACAGACGGCGCCGCCGGGACACTCGGCCGCCGGTCTCTGGTGACATCCGCTGCCCCCGGATCTGCGATGTGGTCACGGGTCTGGTCGGGGCGGTCCCACTCGGCCGGCCCCTCGCATCGTACGAGACGGCGCGTCACGTCCACCGACACCACGTCGACGGACGGTCGACGCCGCGTCGACCACAAGACTTGATTTGTTCAAGAAAACTCGAAAGACTCGATGCATGCCCGGAACCGACGTCGAAGCGCTGCTGCGCGGGTCCAGCCTGCGCGTCACGCGTCAACGCGTCGCGGTCCTCGAGCTTCTGAGCGAGCACCCCCACGCCGACACCGACTCGGTGATCCGCCGCGTCCGCGAGTCCGCGGGCGACATCTCGCACCAGGCCGTCTACGACGTGCTGCGCGCCCTCACCGACGCCGGTCTGCTGCGCCGCATCCAGCCTGCCGGCTCGGTCGCACGCTACGAGGTGCGTGTCGGTGACAACCACCACCACGTCGTGTGCCGCTCGTGCGGTGCCATCGCCGACGTCGACTGCGCCGTCGGCGACGCCCCGTGCCTCATGGCCTCCGACGACCACGGCTTCGTCATCGACCAAGCCGAGGTGACCTACTGGGGCACCTGCCCCGACTGCTCGACTGCCCGTATTGCCTGAAGTGACAACGATGCCCGGAAGGACCCACTCATGACCGAACGCCCCGACGACGTCACGCCCGAGAGCCCACAGGGGGTGGACCGCAAGGCCGCAGGTGGCTGCCCGGTCATGCACGACTCGGCCGCCGCCAGCGGCAGCGAGAGCGAGAACCCGGCACTCGACTCGCCGAAGCCCAAGACCGGCGGCCGCCCCCACAGCCTCAAGGACTGGTGGCCCAACGCGCTCGACCTCTCGGTGCTGCACGCGCACTCGCCCAAGGGCAACCCGCTCGGGTCGGACTTCGACTACGCGGCCGAGTTCGCCAAGCTCGACCTCGACGCGCTCAAGCAGGACATCGTCCACGTGCTGCACGACTCGCAGGACTGGTGGCCGGCCGACTTCGGTCACTACGGCGGCCTCTTCATCCGTCTGAGCTGGCACGCGGCCGGCACCTACCGCATCTATGACGGCCGAGGCGGCGCCGGAGACGGCGGCCAGCGCTTCGCGCCGCTCAACAGCTGGCCCGACAACGGCAACCTCGACAAGGCTCGCCGCCTGCTGTGGCCGGTCAAGCAGAAGTACGGCCAGAAGATCTCGTGGGCCGACCTGCTGGTTCTGGCCGGCAACGTCGCGCTCGAGGACATGGGTTTCGAGACCTTCGGCTTCGGCTTCGGTCGCGAGGACGTCTGGGAGCCCGAGGAGATCTTCTGGGGTCCCGAGGACACCTGGCTCGGCGACGAGCGCTACACGGGTGAGCGGGAGCTCGACGAGGCCCTCGGCGCCGTCCAGATGGGCCTCATCTACGTCAACCCGGAGGGTCCCAACGGCAACCCCGACCCGCTCGCCTCGGCGCGCGACATCCGCGAGACCTTCGCCCGCATGGCGATGGACGACGAGGAGACGGTCGCCCTGATCGCCGGCGGACACACGTTCGGCAAGACCCACGGCGCCGGCGACCCCGACCTCGTGGGCCCCGAGCCCGAGGGTGCACCTCTCGAGCAGCAGGGTCTGGGCTGGAAGAGCGAGTACGGCTCGGGCAAGGGTGCCGACGCCATCACCTCCGGCCTGGAGGTGACGTGGACGCGCACGCCGGTGCAGTGGAGCAACGACTTCTTCGAGCTCCTCTTCGCCCACGAGTGGGAGCTGGAGAAGAGCCCCGCCGGTGCCCACCAGTGGGTCGCGAAGGACGCCGAGGCTGTCATCCCCGGCCCCACGCCCGACTCGCCGAAGCGCCGGCCCACCATGCTGACGAGCGACCTCGCGCTCCGGGTCGACCCGGCGTACGAGAAGATCTCTCGGCGCTTCAAGGACAACCCGGACGAGTTCGCCCTGGCCTTCGCCAAGGCCTGGTACAAGCTGCTCCACCGCGACATGGGTCCCGTCTCGCGCTACCTCGGCCCGTGGGTTCCCGAGCCGCAGCTGTGGCAGGACCCCGTGCCGGCCGCCGAGGGCGAGCCCGTCGGCGACTCCGACGTCGCGGCCCTCAAGGAGAAGGTCCTGGGCTCGGGGCTGTCGGTCTCCCAGCTCGTCTCCACCGCCTGGGCGTCGGCTGCGAGCTTCCGCTCCACCGACAAGCGCGGCGGTGCCAACGGGGCGCGCATCCGCCTCGAGCCGCAGCGCAGCTGGGCCGTCAACCAGCCCGAGCAGCTGGCCGAGGTCCTCGAGAAGCTCGAAGGCATCCAGCGTGAGTTCAACGCGGCGGGCGGTGCGGCGCTCTCGCTCGCCGACCTCATCGTGCTCGCGGGCTCTGCGGCCGTCGAGAAGGCCGCCAAGGACGCGGGCGTCGAGGTGACCGTGCCGTTCCACGCCGGCCGCACCGATGCGACGCAGGAGCAGACCGACGTCGACTCCTTCGCCGTGCTCGAGCCGCGTGCCGACGGGTTCCGCAACTACCTGCGCCCCGGCGTGAAGCTCCAGCCGGAGGTTCTTCTCCTGGACCGCGCGTACCTGCTGGGTCTGACGGCGCCCGAGATGACCGTTCTCGTGGGCGGCCTCCGGGCGCTCGGCAACAACGTCGGCGGCACGGCCCATGGCGTGCTGACGGACCGTCCCGGCGTGCTCACGAACGACTTCTTCAGGAACCTGCTCGCCCCCGGCACGCAGTGGAAGACGTCGGTGTCGGAGGAGAACGTCTACGAGATCACCGACGTCGCGACCGGCGACCTGAAGTGGACGGCCACGGCCGTCGACCTCATCTTCGGCTCGAACTCGCAGCTGCGGGCCCTCGCCGAGGTGTACGCCAGCGACGACGCCAAGGAGAAGTTCGTGCGCGACTTCGTGTCCGCCTGGACCAAGGTCATGGAGGCGGACCGCTTCGACCTGCGGTGACCTCCTGACGTGATGGGGCCCGGGCCGGCCACGTGCCGGCACGGGCCCCACGCATGCCCGGCCCCCACGCATGCCCGCCCCATGGGTGTGCCGGAGCGAGGGGCCGCGCCCCTGTCGGTGTCCCGTGATGGAATCTGCGGGTGGTCATCCTCCGTCGAGCTCCCGCCCTCGTCTCGGCGGCGGTGCGGCTCGACGAGCGTCAGCAGGCCGCGCTCGACTCCGGCGCGCGGGTGCTCCGGGTGCTCGGTGGTCCCGGCACGGGCAAGTCGACCCTCGCCGTCGAGCTGGTCGTCGACGCGGTGCGCCGGCACGGGCTTCGGGCCGACGCGTGCCTCATGCTCACCTCCAGCCGCAGCGCGGCAGCCGGCCTGCGCCAGCAGGTCACGGCCCGTCTCGACGGCACGTCCACCGAGTCGCTCGCCCGCACGTGGCAGGCGTTCGGGTTCGGCATCCTGCGCGCCGAGGCCGCCCTGCACGGCCAGCCGGCCCCGCGGCTGCTCAACGGGCCCGAGCAGGACGTCATCCTGCGCGACCTGCTGGCCGGGCACGAGTCCGGCGACGTGCCCGGCCCGACGTGGCCAGCCGGGCTGGGCGAGGCGCTGCGCACCCGCGGGTTCCGCAACGAGCTGCGCGACCTGCTCATGCGCACCGTCGAGCACGGCCTCGGTCCCGACGACCTCGCCGGGCTCGGTGCCCAGCACGACCGGCCCGAGTGGGTGGCGGCCGCCCAGGTGCTGCGCGAGTACGACCAGGTCACCTCGTTCAGCCGGCACGGTTCCTACGACCCCGCCTGGGTGCTGACGGCGGCAGCCGAGCTGCTCGACGACGACCCCTCGGCCCTGGACCGGCTGCACGAGCGCGTGGGCCTCGTCGTCGTCGACGAGGCTCAGGAGCTGACCTCGGCCGCCGCGCGTCTGCTGCGGGTCGTGGCCCGCGGTGGACCACGCATCGTGCTGCTGGGCGACCCCGACGTCGCCGTGCAGACCTTCCGCGGTGCCGATCCCCGGTTCCTCGCGAGCGGGTGGAGCGAGCTCGGCGAGGTCCGTCGCAGCCCCTATGCCCTGGGCGACGAGCCGACGTTGCTCGACTTCATCGAGCCCGAGCTGTCGTCCGGCCACCCCGGGCCGAGCGGGCACGCCGGCACGGCGACCGTCGTGCTCGACCGCAGCCACCGGCTCGGCCCGGCGCTCACCGCCGTCGCCGACCGCGTCTCGCGGCGCATCGGGGCGCTCGGAGGCGGCGAGCAGCGGCGCATGGCGGCGTCCTCGGCCGAGACCGACCGGTGCACGGTCGAGGTGGCCCTGCTCCGTTCGGCCGCCCAGGAGACCGCCCACGTCGCTGCGCTCCTGCGTCGGGCGCACCTCGTCGAGGGCGTGCCGTGGACCGACATGGCCGTCGTCGTGCGTGGCTCGGCCCGGGCCGACACCATGCGCCGCCTGCTCGGGCAGGCCGGCGTCCCGGTCGAGGCCGGCAGCGCCGAGACCCCGGTGCGCGACGAGAGCGCGGTCCGCCCCCTGCTCCAGCTGCTCGCCGAGAGCCTCGAGGTCGCTCGCGGCGAGCACCGCGGTGAGCAGCACGTCATCGACCCGGTGCGCGCGGCCGACCTCGTGCTGTCCCCGATCGGGGGCGCCGACACCGTGGGCCTGCGACGGCTGCGTCGCCTGCTGCGCCACGACGAGCTGGAGTCGGGTGGGGGCCGTTCCAGCGACGAGCTGCTCGGGCAGCTGCTCCTCGATGCGCCCCGTGCGGCGCTGCTGGGCGGGGTCGCCCGACCCGCTGCCCGCGTGGCCGCCGCCCTCGCAGCAGGAGCGGCCGCCGCGCGCCTGGGTGAGGACGGCCGGTGGGCGACCGGGGTCGACGCCGAGTCGGTGCTCTGGGCCATCTGGCAGGGGGCGGCAGTGGCGGAGGGGTGGCGACGCGCCGCCCTCGCCGGCGGCTCGACGGGCGAGCGCGCCGACCGAGACCTCGATGCCGTGCTCGCCCTGTTCGACGCCGCCGGCGCGTTCGTCGACCGGCTTCCGACGGCGGGGCCCGACACGTTCCTCGAACACATCCGTGGCCAGGACGTTCCCGGCGACACCCTGCTCGTCGGCGGCCAGTCCGGCGGCCGCGTCTCGCTCGTCACGCCGCAGACGGCAGCCGGGCGACAGTGGCGCATCGTCGTCGTCGCCGGCGTCCAGGAGGGCGTGTGGCCCGACCTCCGGCTTCGCGGTTCGGTGCTCGGCTCCGAGGACCTCGTCGACGTCGTCGCCCAGCGGCCGGTCGGCTTCCGCGCAGCGCAGGCGGCGGTGCGCTACGACGAGACCCGACTCTTCCTCGTCGCCGTCACGCGGGCCACCGAGCGGCTCCTGGTGACCGCGGTCGGCAACGAGGACGAGCAGCCCTCGGTCTACCTCGACCTCGTCGACCCGCCCGCTCGCACCCGCCTCGCCGACGAGGTGCGCCCCCACAGCGAGGTCGCCCGCACGATGACGCTTCCCGGCCTCGTCGGTGAGCTGCGCCGCGAGGTCACGAGCCCCGACCCGGGCGTGGCGGAGCGCGCCCTCGCCCTGCTCGCAGTCGCCGCCCGCGAGGGCGTCCGCGGCGCCGACCCGTCGACGTGGTGGGCCCTGCGCGACGTCACGAGCGACCGCCCCGTCCGGGCCGCCGACGAGCCCGTGCACGTCTCGCCGTCCAAGGTGACCTACTTCAACGAGTGCGGGCTGCGCTGGTTCCTCACGGCGGTGGGGGGCGAGGGTGTGCAGCTCGGAGCCGCGTCGGTCGGCACGTTCGTGCACGACATCGTCGCCGAGCAGCCCGACGCATCACGAGACCAGCTCGACACCGAGGTCGACGCGCGATGGGGTCGGCTCGGGCTGCCACCCGGCTGGGTCACCGAGCGCACCCGCCGCGAGGCCCACGACATGGTGGCCAGGTTCGTCAGCTACCGCGACGTGGCCGAGCGGGAGCGCGAGCGAGTGGGGGTCGAGACCCCGTTCCGCGTGCAGGTCGGCCGCGCCGTGGTCGCGGGACGCGTCGACCGCATCGAGCGAGACCGCGACGGCGGGCTGCGCATCGTCGATCTCAAGACCGGTACGAGCAAGCCCACCAAGGCCGACCTCGCCGAGCACGGCCAGCTCGGCGCCTACCAGGTGGCCGTGGAGGAGGGCGGGTTCGCGGAGCTCGGCGAGCGCAGCGCCGGTGCCGCACTCGTCTTCATCGGCAAGGGTGGGCTCGCCGGCCTCCAGCCGGCGGTGATGGTCCAGGAGGCCGTCACGACGGTCGGCGACCCGACGTGGGCGCGAGCGCTCGTCGAGGGCACGGCCGAAGGCATGGGGGCGGCCACGTTCACGGCGTCCCAGAGCACCTGCCGCACCTGCCCCGTCCGCTCGTCGTGCCCGGTCCAGCCGGAAGGTGACGCACTGTGACCGAGACCCTCGACCGCACCACGACGACGGTGCGTCACTCCGCCCACGAGATCGCCGTCGCCCTCGAGCTGCCCCCGCCGACACCAGAGCAGGCCTCCGTGATCGAGGCGGGCCCCGGGCCGCTCCTCGTCGTCGCCGGCGCCGGCTCGGGCAAGACCGAGACGATGGCCGCGCGAGTCGTGTGGCTCGTCGCCAACGAGATCGTCACGCCCGACCAGGTGCTCGGCCTCACCTTCACCCGCAAGGCCGCGGCCGAGCTCTCCGCGCGCATCGGGAAGCGTTTGCGCGGCCTCGAGCGCGCCGGTCTGTGGACCCCGCCTGACGACGACGGCACCGGCGCCGAGGTGCTCGGCGGCACCCCGACCGTCTCCACCTACCACTCGTACGCCGGCCGCCTGGTGCGCGAGCACGCCCTCCGGGTCGGTATCGAGCCGGAGTTCCGGGTCCTCACCGAGGCCGGTGCCTGGCAGCTGGCCGCCGAGTCCGTCTCACGGTGGGACGGCCCCATGGACGGCATGACACGGTCCGAGAGCAACATCATCGACGCCGTCATGTCGCTCGCCGGAGAGATGGCCGAGCACGTGCGCACACCGGCGGAGGTGATGGCGCACCTCGACGACGTGCTGGCCCGACTCGACGCCCTGCCCGACGGTGACGGGAAGGGCAGCCTCGCGCCCGCCAAGGAGGTGCTCGGCGTGCTGCGCGAGCGGCGGCTCGTGCTGCCGATCGTCGAGGCGTTCCTCGAGCTCAAGCGGTCTCGCGAGTCGCTCGACTTCGCCGACCAGATCGCCCTGGCCGCCCGGCTGGCGTCGACGATGCCGCAGGTGGGCCAGATCGAGCGCGACCGGTTCACGGCCGTGCTGCTCGACGAGTTCCAGGACACCTCCGAGGCCCAGCTGACGCTGCTCCGCAGCCTCTTCCACGACCCGGCTGTCGCCCTCACTGCCGTCGGCGACCCCAACCAGTCGATCTACGGCTGGCGCGGAGCCAGCGCGACCACGCTGCTGCGGTTCCCCGCCGAGTTCGCCGGCCCGCGGGGCCCCGCCGACGTGCTGCCCCTCTCGACGAGCTGGCGCAACGACGAGCTCATCCTCGCGGCCGCCAACGTCACGGCGGCCCCTCTGGCAACGGCGCACGTCCAGCCGCTGACGGCGCGGCCGGGAGCCGGCCCGGGCACCGTGACCATCGACCGACTCGAGTCCGCCGAGGCGGAGGCGGCGCACGTCGCCGCCTGGGTGGCCGAGCGCTGGCGCTCACCGAGCGGCCGGCGCACCGGGCGGTCCGCAGCCGTGCTGTGCCGGCGCCGTTCGTCGTTCCCACTCGTCATCGAGGCGCTGCGGGCCGCAGACCTGCCGGTCGAGGTCGTGGGCCTCGGAGGCCTGCTCGTGACCCCTGAGGTGAGCGACCTCGTCGCGGCGCTCTGGGTCGTCCAGGACCCCACCCGAGGCGACCAGCTGATGCGCCTGCTCACCGGCCCCGTCGTGCGTCTCGGCGCGGCCGACCTCGCCGGCCTCTGGGCGTGGGCCCGCGACCTGCACGACAGGCCGGCCGGTCCGCGCCGGCCGGGCGAGGTTCTCGAAGACGACGAGTCCGGTTCTGCTGCAACGGCTTTCGAGAGCCCCGCCCCAGCGGTGTCGACGCCCGAGCCGCCCCGCGTCGCGCGATCCGCCGATGGTCCGACCGGTCTGCCGTCCGACCACGAAGGCTCCGACGACGACGGCCCCGACGACGACCGCCCCGACGACGACCGGCGGGGCAGCGACCTGGCCTCCGACAGCGCCGACACGGCCACGCTCGTCGAGGCCCTCGACGAGCTGCCGCGCCCCGGTTGGGTGGCGCGCGACGGTGCCCGCATCGGTGCCGAGGCGCTGCGTCGCCTGCACGGGCTGGCCGACGTCGTGCGCCGGCTGCGGCGACTCACGGCCCTGCCCCTCGTCGACCTCGTCGCCGAGGCCGAGGTCGCCCTCGGCCTCGACATCGAGGTGCTGGCCCGTCACGAGCACACCGCCTCCACGGCTCGCGTGCACCTCGATGCCTTCGCCGACGTGGCTGCCCGCTACGCCACGAGCGCCGACCGGCCCGCCCTGAGCGGCTTCCTAGCGTGGCTCGACGCAGCGCGTGAGCAGGAGCGCGGTCTCGACGCCGGCCACACCGAGTCCGAGGCCGACGCCGTCCAGGTCCTCACGGTCCACGCCTCCAAGGGCCTCGAGTGGGACGTCGTCGCGATCCCCGCGCTCGTCGAGGGGGCGTTCCCAGACCACGCGTCGACCTCGGTGTCGCTCGTCGACGACTCCGACCCGCCCGAGTACGCCTGTTCGGGCACCCCCAAGGACAAGGGCTGGCTCGTGGGGCTGGACTCCCTGCCCTACGACCTGCGTGGCGACCGCGACGGGCTGCCGCACCTGGACTGGCGCAGCGTCCCCGACCGCAAGCAGCTCGGCGTCGCCATCGAGGAGTTCGCCCTCGGTGGCGGCCGGCACGCCGTGGCCGAGGAGCGTCGCCTCGCCTACGTCGCCGTGACCCGCGCTCGCAACGACGTGCTGCTCACCACCCACGTGTGGGGCGCCACGAAGAAGACCCTCTCGGTGCCCAGCCGCTTCCTCCTCGAGATCCGCGACGCACTTGGTGACGCAGTCACCCAGCAGGTCTGGCACCCGGCGCCCGAGCCCGTCGAGGACTCCAGGGGCCGCGCCGTCGCGCCGACCAACCCCTACCTCGTCGACCCCGTCTCGGCGGTCTGGCCGCACGACCCGATGGCCCACCGCCGCGCCGCCCTCGAGGGGGTCGTCGACCGCCTCGCCGAGGCCGTGCGATCCGGCGACGTGCCTCCTGCGGGCGACCCCCGCCTCGACGACCTGCGCCTCCTCCTCGCCGAGCAGGCCGCCCGCCGTTCGCGCGGCGAGCCGGTCGTCGACGTGCCCCGCCACCTGTCGGCCTCGGCCGTGGTCTCGCTGGCCCGCGACGTCGAGGCCTTCGCGATGAACCTACGCCGCCCCATGCCCAGCGCTCCGGCTGTGGCAGCCCGTCAGGGCACGGCGTTCCACGCCTGGATCGAGGAGCACTACTCCCGCGCCGCGATGGTCGACCTGCTCGACCTGCCCGGCAGCGCAGACGAGGGGGCATCCGACGACACCGACCTCGACGTGATGAAGGAGCGCTTCCTGGCGAGCGAGTGGGCCGATCGTGTGCCCGACGAGATCGAGCTGTCCATCGAGACGATCATCGACGGCATCGCGGTGCGCGGCCGCATCGACGCGGTCTTCGCGCGTGACGACGGCGGATGGACGGTGGTCGACTGGAAGACAGGCGCACGCCCCACGGGTCGCGATGCCCGCGTGCGTGCCCTCCAGCTCGCGGCGTACGCCGTCGCCTTCGCCCGGCTGCGGGGCGTCGACGCCAGAGACGTCGACGCAGCGTTCTACTACGCGGCCGAGGGAGTCACCGTGCGACCCGAGGTCCCGGGCGAGGCCGACCTCGTGGAGCTGCTGCGCACCCTGCCGGCCTGACCGGGTGACCCGTGTGACCCGCGTGGCCCGCGTGGCCCGCCTGACGCTGACCGGCCTTCAGTGGCGGCGGACGTCGGTCCCGTGCTCGTGCCGGACCAGCGGGACGACGTCCGAGGCGCCGTCGTGCAGGTCGCCGTCATCGTCGGGCAGCGCCTCCACCTCGTCGATCTCGAACGGGGAGGCGCCCGCGTCGGGGGCGACCAGAGGTGTGGGCTCTGCTGCGGAGGCACCAGGCGCTGCCGTCTCGAGCACTGTGGGCTCAGCCTGTGCGGGCTCAGCCTGTGCGGGCTCAGCCTGTGCGGAGCTGACGGGCTCGTCGGAGGCGGCGGCGGGGTGCCGGTCGTCGAGCAGGTCGGTCGTCGAGATGGCCTGTGTCTCGCCGAGCATCGGGAACGGCGTGTGCGGCTGGGTGGCGTCCCACGCCGGCTCAGGACGCTCGGGGTCGTCGGGGTCGAGCACCGCCTCGGCGCGCTCACGCGCCTCGCGGGTGCGCTCGCTGCGCGCGGCGTCCTCCCGCGCGTGGCGCCGGTCGTCGGCTTCGATGCGCGCGTCGAGGGCGCGCAGCTCGTCGGCGGTGCGCTCGACGACGTCGAGCCGGCCGGAGGCGAGCGCGTGCAGCAGGGTGCGCAGGGGAGCCATCTCGGCGGCGAGCCGTGCGCGGCGCACGAGGTGGACGTCGGGCCTCTCCACCCGCGACTGCGCATAGGCCTCGAGCACGGCGTCGAGGGTCTCGGGCGAAGCCTCCCTGGTCAGGTCGGCGAAGTCGTCGGCGGGGTCGCCGATGCGGCTCTCCTCCCAGGCGAGCACGCCGCGCACTCGTCCGGTGGAGGAGTCGTCCTCGTCGTCGAACGACGCGAGGACGTTCGGCCCCGTGAACGTGCCGTGGACCGCGCTCGGCGCGAAGCGCCACAGTGAGACGTCCTCGAGCGCATGCTCCCAGCGCGTCAGCAGCCCCGTGGGCACGTGCCCCGTTGCCGCGGCGCGGTCGAGCTCGGACAGCTGGCGTCGCCGGTGCGCCTCCGCGTCGTAGGTCGGGCGCCCGGCCTCCTCGAAGAGCAGGTGCTCGACGTTGTGGATGTGTGCCAGCGAGCGGCCGACCTCGGCGGCGAGCCGCCCCGGCTGCAGCCCAGCGAAGTCGAGGGGCCGACCGGGCAGCCGGAGGTACACGGCTGCGCGCCCCTCGGGCACCGGGGCGAAACCGCGCACCATCGGCATGGCCACGTCGAGCCGGCGGCCGAGCAGGCTCGAGAGCGCGGCGATGTCGTCGAGCATGGCTCCGGCGGCCGGCGTCACCGGGCACTTGACCACCCAGCGGCGGTCCTGGCTGTCCTGCACGTAGGCGATCTCGAAGAGGTCACCGGACCGGCTGGGCACGCCCTCGACCGACACCGGATCGAGACCCGGGACGGCCGAGCTCGCCAGGGCGGCGAGGAAGAGCGGGCTGCGGGTCACGCGTCCACGGTAAGTCGAACGGGCCGTCGAGCGTGGGAGGCAGCGCCCGGGCAGGGTCGTTCACGTGCCGGGGCGAAGCCGTCCTAGGGTGGGCCGCGTGGCGCTGACCGACGAGACCCTGGCGGACCTGGCACTCTCACGCAGCTCCCTGGACCGGGTGGCCGGCGAGCGAGGGCGACCCGACGTCCTCGCCGAGCTGCTCGACGAACCGGGCACGCTCGTCGCCGAGGTGCGAGGCGACCGTATGCGTGTGGCGACGGACCCCACGGCGGCTGACGGCTCGCTCGGCCTCGTGCTGCGGGCGCCCGAGCCCGAGGACCGCACGCGGCTGGCAGTGCACCTCGGACGGGACGGCGCCGGAACGGCATACGTCGGCGTGGTGGCGCCGGAAGAGCCCGCCGGCGAAGGGCCCGACGGGTCGTCCGCCGGCGCTGGTGACCCCGAGGCCGGCGGCTGGCTGACGCTGCGGCAGGCGGGCGAGGCGCTGGGGCCGCGTGACGCCGGTGTCTTCACCACCGCACTCGCCCTGGCGCACTGGCACGCCACGCACCGCTTCTGTCCACGGTGCGGGGCGCCGACCGAGCCGGTGGAGGCCGGCTGGGTGCGACGCTGCGTGCGCGACGCCAGCGAGCACTACCCGCGCACCGACCCCGCGGTCATCATGTCGGTCGTCGACCCCGACGACCGGCTGCTGCTCGGCCGCGGGGCCCACTGGCCGGAAGGGCGGTTCTCCGTCCTGGCGGGCTTCGTCGAGCCGGGGGAGTCGTTCGAGCTGGCGGTCGCCCGCGAGGTCGCGGAGGAGGTCGGGGTGGCCATCGACTCCGCGCGATACCTGGGCAACCAGCCGTGGCCGTTTCCCTCGTCGGTCATGATCGGGTTCGCGGCGACCACTCGGGAGACCGAGCTGACGATCGACCCGGTGGAGATGGCCGAGGCGCGGTGGGTGACGCGCGAGGAGTACCGCGACCTGCTGCGCAGCGACGCCATCCGCACCCCGAGCGGGATCTCGATCGCGAAGCGGATCATCGAGCGCTGGCTCGGGTCGACGGTCGAGTCGGTCGTCGGGGGCGCCAGCCGCAGGTGGTGACTAGCCGGCGAGGCGCTGCTTGACCTCGGCCAGCGAGGGGTTCGTCGCGGCCGTGCCGTCGGGGAACACGACCGTGGGCACCGTGCGGTTGCCGGCGTTCACCCGCTCGACGAAGTCGACGTGCTCGGGACTGGCCTCGAGGTCGATCTCGGTGAACGGGACGCCCTCACGCGACAGCTGGCCCTTGAGCCGGGTGCAGTAGCCGCACCACGTGGTGGTGAACATCGTGATCGTGCCCTCGTCGGGCGTGAGCGGGGTGAGCTCGGGCATCGGTTCCCATTCGTCGTGCTGGTGGCGTCCGGTCGGAGTCGCGTCGGAGTCCCGTCGGCGCGGGTGAGACCTTGGGGACGGGTCCCTCTGACGTCGTCCCTCGATGCAAGGATGACCCCATGGCCCGCAAAGGCGCAAAGCGACCCCCGAAGATGGACCTCGACGTCTACGAGGCCGAGGTCAGGCGCTTGCAGGCGGGGCTCGTCGAGTTCCAGGAGTGGGTGCGGGCCACGGGTCAGCGCGTCGTCGTCGTCTTCGAGGGACGCGACGCCGCGGGCAAGGGGTCGGCGATCAAGCGCATCACCGAGTACCTCAGCCCACGCGTGGCACGCATCGCGGCTCTGCCGGCGCCCACCGACCGCGAGAAGACCCAGTGGTACTTCCAGCGCTACATCGCGCACCTGCCCGCGGCCGGCGAGATCGTCCTGTTCGACCGGTCCTGGTACAACCGGGCCGGCGTCGAGAGGGTGATGGGCTTCTGCACCGACGAGCAGTACACCCGCTTCCTCGAGCAGGCGCCGGTCTTCGAGCGGATGCTCGTCGACGACGGCATCATCCTGCGCAAGTACTGGTTCAGCGTGTCCGACGTCGAGCAGGAGCGGCGCTTCCGCTCGCGCGCCAAGGACCCCATGCGCCAGTGGAAGCTCTCGCCGATGGACCTCGAGTCGATCACGCGCTGGGAGGACTACTCCGAGGCCAAGGACCACATGATGGCGGCCACGAGCACCGAGTGGGCCCCGTGGCACGTCGTCGAGTCCGAGGACAAGCGGCGCTCGCGCGTCAACGTCATGCACCACCTCCTGGGCTCCATCCCGCACGTCGCCATGACGCCGGACGTGCCGGCGGTCCCCGAGCGGCCCGCACCTCGCGGCTACGAGCGCCCGCCCCAGGAGTCCCAGAACCACGTGCCCGACCACGCCGCCCGGGCACTCGCCATCGCGAAGGGTGATCGCTCCTGACCTCCGCCTCCGCCGACCAGATCCTCGAGGGGCTCGACCCCGAGCAGCGAGAGGTCGCACTCGCGCCGCCCGGCCCGCTCTGCATCCTCGCGGGTGCGGGCACGGGCAAGACCCGCGCCATCACGCACCGCATCGCGTATGCCGTCCACTCGGGTGCCCAGCAGCCGCAGCGCGTGCTCGCGCTGACCTTCACGGCGCGCGCCGCCGGCGAGATGCGCACCCGTCTGCGCGGGCTCGGCGTCGCGGGCGTGCAGGCCCGCACGTTCCACGCGGCTGCGCTGCGCCAGCTGCACTTCTTCTGGCCCCAGGCGATCGGCGGCGCGGCCCCCGAGGTGATGAGCCACAAGGCGCCGGCCGTGGCCGAGGCCGCGAGCCGGCTGCGCATGCAGTTCGACCGCACGACCATCCGCGACCTGGCCGCCGAGGTCGAGTGGGCCAAGGTCAACCTGCTGACGCCGCAGTCGTATGCCGCCCGCGCCCGCGAGCAGCGCCGCGAGCCCCCGGGTCTCGACCTCACGGCCATGGCGCGGCTCTTCGAGGCCTACGAGGACGTCAAGCAGCGTCGCGGGGTCATCGACTTCGAGGACGTCCTGCTGCTGACCGTGGGCATCCTCGACGAGCGCGAGGACATCGCGCGCACCGTGCGCGGGCAGTACCGCCAGTTCGTCGTCGACGAGTACCAGGACGTCAACGACCTCCAGCAACGGTTGCTCGACCAGTGGCTCGGGGAGCGCAGCGACCTCTGCGTCGTCGGCGACCCGGCCCAGACGATCTACTCCTTCACGGGCGCGAGCCCCAAGCACCTGGTCGGCTTCTCGAAGCGGTTCCCCAAGGCGCAGGTCGTGCGGCTCGTGCGCAACTACCGCTCGACCCCGCAGATCGTGGGCCTGGCCAACACGATCGTCGCCTCGGGCACCCAGGCGGCCCGCGAGGGTGCGGTGCGGCTGCTCGCCCAGGGCGAGCCGGGCCCCGACCCGCAGCTCACCTCCTACCCCGACGACCCCGCCGAGGCGGGGGCGGTGGCCGATCGCATTCGCGCCCTCGTCGACTCCGGGCACCCGGCGGCCGAGATCGCGGTCCTCTTCCGCACCAACGCCCAGTCCGAGGCCTTCGAGTCGGCGCTCACCGACGTGGGCGTGCCTTACCTCGTGCGCGGGGGCGAGCGGTTCTTCGCGCGCAAGGAGGTGCGCGACGCCATCCTCCTGCTGCGGGGTGCGGCTCGCAGCGACGACGGCGAGAAGTCCCTCGGCGAGATCGCACGCGACGTCATCACCGGGGCCGGGTGGTCGCACGAGCCACCATCCGGTGGCGGCGCCACCCGTGAGCGGTGGGAGTCGCTGAGCGCGCTCGCGACCCTCGCCGACGACATGGCGGCGGCCGCACCCGACGCGCGGCTGCCCGAGCTCGTCGCAGAGCTCGACCGCCGCGCGGCCGAGCAGCACGCGCCGGCCGTGCAGGGCGTCACCCTCGCGAGCCTGCACGCGGCCAAGGGCCTCGAGTGGGACACCGTCTTCCTCGTCGGCGCCTCCGACGGCCTCATGCCGATCTCGATGGCCGAGGGGCCCGACGCCATCGAGGAGGAGCGCCGCCTGCTCTACGTAGGCCTGACCCGTGCCCGCAAGCAGCTCTTCCTCTCGTGGTCGGGGGCCCGCACCCCCGGCGCCCGGGCCACCCGCCGTGTCTCGCGGTTCCTCGCTCCGGCCGCCGGGATCCTCGGGCAGGGGGCGCGCAGCGAGGCCCGGTCTGGTGGTTCCAAGCGCACCGCCCCGAAGGTCGCGCGGCTCGCGCACTGCCGCGGCTGCGGCGCCGAGCTCGTCTCGGCCGCGCAGCGCAAGGTCGGCCGCTGCGACGACTGCCCGCCCACCTACGACGAGGCGACGTTCGAGCGCCTGCGCACCTGGCGGCTGGCCGTCGCCCGCGAGGCGAGCGTGCCGGCATACGTCGTCTTCACGGACGCGACGCTCACCGCGATCGCCGAGGAGGCGCCCTCCGACGAAGGGGCGCTGTCGACGATCAGTGGCGTCGGCGCGCGCAAGCTCGAGCAGTACGGCAGCGACGTGCTGGCCATCCTGGGTGGCGCCGACCCGCAAGAGTTGCTCGAAAGTCGTTCTGCCGCAAAGGAATCGACCGGCTAGCAGCTGCCCACGAAAAATTGTCTCGAAAACTTCGTTAAATGAGTTGTTCGCCCGCAACGGGCACGCGTACCCTTTAGGACGTCAAGCCCAGTGGCTCAGGTAGCCGGCTGGGGCCCGCAAGAAGCAGATAGGAGGGTCGGCCAGATGGACATCACCACGATGACGATGAACGCAGCAACCTGCGTCCTTTCCGTGCGTCCGCGCGCAGCCGGCCAGATCCGTCTTGCGGACTCCACGTTCGAGGCCCAGGGGACCACTGTGTCCGTCGCCGCCGTCATGGGCGGCCGCGTTGCCGGTTTCCGCGCCCCGATCACGGGAGACGTCTCGGTTCTCGGCCGCACGTCCGCCTCCGCCTACAAGACCATCGATGTCGTTCGCTCCCGCTCTGGGAGGCCCCCGGTCTGACACAGACCCAGAAGCCTCACCTCCAGGCCGCGAACCCGACATCACCGGGTCCGCGGCCTTCGTGTTTCCCCGGGAAGCTCCAGCAGCTCCCGAACGATTGCCGCCCCACACCGCAGTAACCGACACCGCAGCAGCGCCCCATCGGGCGCCGACAGATCAGGGACACAAGAGATGACTCCTCGGATGCCGAGCAGCAGGACCGAGTCGCGCACCGTCGGTGCAGACCTTCGGACACGCACGGAGAGCAGGACAGAGACGAGTGAGCAGGGGCGCCCGGCCGTGGGGGCCCCGGAGACGGAGGTGAGGACGATGCAGCTGAGCGAACTGATCGACATGAGGACCGAGGCCGAGCAGGTCGGCGAGACCATCCCGTGCCGCGACTACGACGCCGAGCTCTGGTTCGCCGAGCGACCGGAGGACGTCGAGTTCGCCAAGACCCTCTGCGGGCTCTGCCCCGCACGGACGCAGTGCCTCGCCGGCGCCCTCGAGCGCCAGGAGCCGTGGGGCGTCTGGGGCGGGCAGCTGCTCGTCCAGGGCGCGGTCGTGGCTCGCAAGAGGCCCCGCGGACGTCCGCGCAAGCACCCCGTGGCTGCCTGAGCCTGCGTGAAGACGCATGACCCAGGCGCCAACAACCTTGAACACCAACCGTTTTCACAGACCAGGAGATCGTCATGAACCAGCTCGAACTGCTGGCTCGCGACCGGATCAACCAGCGCAGTCAGCGCCAGGACCGCAGCGGCATCCGTCGCAGCGCCCGGCTGATCGCCCTGGAGATCCGCGCCAGTCGACGCCACAACGAGAAGTGAACGAGCGCGCCGCCGGGCGCGTAGCAGGACAACTGAATCGAGTGAGCGAGCCGCGGGTGACGCGCACGTCACCCGCGGTTCCTCATGTCCGGGGGCCTTCCCGCGCGCCCGACCCCCTGACCGCGCTCCCGCGCGGGTGCACGATTCCCGCGTGGCTCCACGACAGCCACGGCCCCCGGCGGATACTGGGAGTGAGGAGAAGGGAGAACCCCATGGACACCTCAGAGATCGCCCCGGTGCTCGTCTGCTCGAGCTGTGGCACGACCCCGCCGGCCGACCAGCAGGCAGCCGCCCGTCTCACCTGGAGCCGCGGCACCGACGGCGGGCGCACCACCTGGACGTGCGAGCGATGCAGCCGCGACAACCTGCGCTCCATCGAGAGCAAGCTCGACCCCGTCTGGTGGTGACGGCCCCCCTCGCCCGTCGCCCCGGGGCCCCGCCGCTCAGCTCGGGTCGCCCACCGGCGGTAGGTCGGCCCCCGGAAGCAGCTCGTCGACGAGTGCACGCCCGTGCACGGTGCCGCCGAGCTGGCTCAGCACCCCGATGCCGCCGCCCCAGACCCGGTGGATCAGCAGGTACTCCGGCGGCAGGTTCAGCTTGTAGGCAACGGCGTAGTTGGGCTGCCGTGGGTCGTTGATGTGGGCGAAGACCCCGCGCAGCCAGTCGCGGCTGAAGGCGAAGGTGTCGGTGCGGAACGGCGCCATGAAGGGCTCGAGGTAGTCGAGCAGCCGCTGCGGGTCGAGGTCGATGCTGCTCTTGACGAAACCGATCTCGCGCAGGCCCTCGAGCACGTCCTCGGCGCTGCCCTCGAGGCCCGTCGTGAGCAGCGGCCCGATCTCGGGCGGCATGCCGTCGGGCAGCCGGTTGACGGCGCCGAAGTCGATGACGCCGAGGCGCCCTGCGGGCGTCATGCGGAAGTTGCCCGGGTGCGGGTCGGCGTGGAGCAGGCCCGCCCTCGCAGGTCCGGCGAGCAGGAAGCGCAGGTAGAGCTGCGAGGCGGTGTCACGCTGCTCCTGCGTGCCCTCGGCGATGATGCGCGACAGCGGCAGGCCATCGAGCCACTCCGAGACGATGACGTGCTCGCGGCCCTCGACGACGTGCGGCACGTGGAAGTCGGGGTCGCCGTCGAAGGCGGCGGCGAAGGTCGCCTGGGACTCGGCCTCGAGCCGGTAGTCGAGCTCCTCGGCCATCCGGTCGCGCAGCTCGTCGAGGATGGGGCCGAGCTCGATGCCCGGCACCCAGCCGGCGGCCACCTTCGCGACCCGGCTGATCTGCCGGATGTCGCTCATCAGCGCCGGGCCGGCGCCGGGGTACTGGATCTTCACGGCGACGTCGCGCCCGTCCTTCCACACCGCGCGGTGCACCTGACCGATCGAGGCCGAGGCGACGGGGTGGTCGTCGAAGGACTCGAAGCGGCTGCGCCACCGAGTGCCGAACGCGGTACGCATGACGCCGTGGACCGAGCTCGTCGGCATCGGCGGTGCGCTGTCCTGCAGCTTGGTCAGGGTCGCCCGGTAGTGCACCGCGAGGTCCTCGGGGAGGGCGGCCTCGAAGATCGACAGCGCCTGCCCGAACTTCATCGCCCCGCCCTTGAGCTCGCCGAGCACCTGGAAGAGCTGCTGGGCGGTGCGGGCCTGGAGCTCCGCGGCGACGATCTCGGCGGGGCGGCCGCCGAGGCGCTTGCCGATGCCGAGGGCCGTGCGGCCGGCGAACCCGAGCGGCACCGAGGCGAGCTTGGCCGAGCGCACGACGGCCTTGCGCGGCAGGTCGGTCACGGCACACCTCCTCGGCTGGCTCGACGGCATCCGCCCCGCCGGGGCGAGGGCGACGGCGGGTGGTCGGGGGCGTGCCGCATCCGGGCCCGTTCCCGCCCCCGACTCTATGTCGTACGCGCCCGCAACCGTTGCGAGCGTGCCCGTGCCGCCCTGTCGACGTCTGCGCCGACCGCGGCGGGGAGAGCGGTGGGGTGAGCGACGGGGTGTGCGAGGCAGAGCGGGTGCGTGGGCCAGCGTCGGTGGTCCATGCGTGGCCACGGCAGGCTCACCTCGACGGACACGCCGGCAGGCGGCGGATGCCCCTGCAGCACACCTGTCACGAGGAGTGTCACCGTGCCGACGACGATGTGGGTGAGGCCCGGCGGGAGCGTCTCGTGAACGCCGTCGGATCCCCCGGCGAGCGCGAGCTGCCGGGGCGGGGCGGCCTGGCTCATCACGGTGGGCCACGCGTCGTCGCGGTCGGCGCGGTGCCGGTCGAGGCACCACAGGCACGGCGCGGCAGGTGAGGCGTCGACGAGCGGCCCCACCACGGTGCGCGGGCCGGCCGGCGCGACCGGCAGGTGCGGTATGCCGTGTCTCAGCCAGAGGTCGCCACGGCGGGGGTCGACGACCGGTGACCCGATGAGGACGACGAGGTCGGGGCGGGGCCGCTCGGGAGCCGCCACCGTGCGGTCGAGGGCGGCCCGTCCGTGCACGACGGTGACGTGGCTGCGTGAGAGGGCGGCCGTGATCTCGGAGGCGAGCCCGCCGGAGCCGTCGACGACGACGCGAGACGGCTCGGTGCCGGATGCGGGAGAGCCGTCGTTCTCGCGGTCGACGAGGATGCCGAGGTGCTGGGTGAGCTCGAGCAGGGTGCGCCAGCGATCGACCGGCACTCCGGCCTCGGCCGCCACGCGGTCGGTGGAGGCGAGGGGGAGCGCACCGTCGAGCCGTGCGAGCAGGTCGGCCTCGGCCACGCTGATGCCCCTCACGACCGGACCCCCGGGCAGCACCCCGAACTGCACCTCGTCGCGTCGTCGCCTCAGCGGGCGCAGCCAGACGGGGACGCGCGGGTGGGGCGGCACGGCAGCAGACATGGGACCTCCTGACCCGGTGGTGCCGCCTGCGGCACCACCCTCGGTCGTCAGGCTCGCAGCCGTGCGGCGCCCGCCGCGACCGTCGTCCACAGGTACCGTCGAGGGCTGTCGTGGGCAGGTGTCCTCACCAGGTCCCTTCGGTCGCGGCCACCCGACCGCCTGCGCACCCGGCGGCATACGGCCCCTCCCGCCTGCCTGCGCGCACGCACGAAGGGGGCGGGACCGTGTGGTCCCGCCCCCTCGATCTGCGGCGTCAGCGACGCCGGCGCGACCTTGTCAGGCCTTGCCCAGGATGCGGTTGAGGTTCGTGCCACAGACGGGGCACTGGCCCTTGGCCATGCGGCGACCGTTGTCGGACACGACAACCTTGCCCTCGGCCTCGCGCTTCTCCTTGCACTTCACGCAGTAGAACTCGCCCTTGTAGGTCTCGTCAGCCATTGGTGTCTCCTTGTTGACGGCGCCCATCCGACGGGCGCCTCGACTCGTTCAACCCTAGAGCACGCTGAGCACGAAATCATGCTCATCCCCGCTTGGCGTGGCCGCCGGCGATGGGGTATGCCGGGCGTGCGCGGACGTGTCGGTGCCGTGCTCCGGCCGGTTGTCGGTCGGCGGGCTTACCCTGCCCTCATGGCGACGACGCGGCGCGAGGTGGTGCACACGGTGGTCGACGGTGTCACCGTCGAGGTCCGCCGCAGCGCCAAGCGCCGCCGCACCGTGTCCGCCTACCGGCAGGAGGGGCGGCTGGTCGTGCTCGTGCCTGCGCGCATGAGCCAGGCCGAGGAGGGGGAGTGGGTGCGCACGATGGTCGCGCGCGTCGCCGCCTCCGAGCAGCGCCGGCAACGCACCGACGGCGATCTCGAGCAGCGAGCCCTCGCGCTGTCCCGCGAGCACCTGGGCGGGCGCGCCGTCCCCTCCAGCGTGCGGTGGGTGGGCAACCAGAACTCCCGCTGGGGCTCTTGCACGCCCGCCGAGGGCTCGATCCGCTTGTCCGACAAGCTCCGTGGCATGCCGGCGTGGGTCGTCGACTACGTCCTCCTCCACGAGCTGGCACACCTGCTGCAGCCGGGGCACGGCCCCGAGTTCTGGCAGCTGCTGCGCGGCTATCCCCGGCTCGAACGCGCGCGCGGCTACCTGCAGGGTGTCTCCGCTGCAGCGGGGCTCGACCTCAGCGACGACTGACCCGTCCCGAAGGCTTTCGGAGGCGGTCTGTCGTGCGGCGGGCACCGCCCCGTCCTCCGGTCCTGACGGAGCCTCGCCGCGGGCGTCCGCCGCCGCGGCCGTGCCCGGCTGCGACCAGATCCACGCCAGGTCTCGTGCACGGCCCGGGCGTCCTCCCGGCTGCACCCGTGCGGGTCAGCCTCACCGCGATCGCAGGCCGGTGGGTTGCGCCTCCCACGGCGTGCTGCGCGCGAACTGCCCGAGTCGGGGACTGTGACCCATGTGACTGATGTGGTTCGAGTGACGGAACGGCATGACGCAGATCACACCGTGCCGCAGCAGTTCGGTGTGCCGGAAAGGCCGATGTGACCCGTTCGGGGTCCGTCAGGGACCGATGACCCGGGCGGCAGCCGCGACGAGGGGGCCGAGCTCGTCGCGGGTGCCTTCCGGCAGGGCGTCGACCGGCCACCAGCGCACGTCGATCGACTCGGTGCTCACCGCTGCCGACGTCGACCGGGCGGTGACAGCGGCGAACCTGACGTCGAGGTGCTCGCGGCAGGTGCCGAAGTCGCCGACGAGGACGTGCCGGTCGAGCTGGACGATCTCGGGCAGGGCGGTCACCTCGGGGATGCCGGACTCCTCGCGGGCCTCACGCGTCGCCGCGTGCCAGACCGACTCGTCGCCGGGCTCGAAGTGGCCGCCGAACTGGAACCACTGCCGAGCCCGTCGGTGCAGGGTCAGCAGGACGGACTCGCCTGCCTCGTCGAGCACGATGACGCTTCCCGTGAGGTGAGCCGGCGGGCCGGTCTTGCTCATCGCGTCGGGATGGACACCCAGGTGGTCGAGATAGGCGAGCCGCAGCTGCTCCTGCTCGTCGTCCGGAGCGATCCACCCCTCGAGGCGCGCGACGGCGTCGTCGTGCAGCAGGCGCCAGGCAGGACTCGACGCGGTCACCGGGTCCCGCCGGGCTCACCCGGCTCGTCGGGTGTGTCGTCGGGTCCTGCGCCGGGGCCCGCGGGTGGCTCACCCCGGCGCTCGCGGTCGGCCTCGTCGAGGATTCCCTTCAGCACCGAGTCGAGGTCGTCGCCGAACCCGTCGCCGATGCCGTCGCCGAGGTCACCACCGACGGGCTGCGCGTCGGCAGCGCCGCTGCCGGTGGCACGCTCGACGAAGCCGATGGGGTCGTCGAGGTCGGCCGAGGTGGGGGCGAGGTCGGGGTGGGCCCAGCGACCGTCGCGCAGGCTCTGGCCACCGGCGCTCTCCAGCGCCGCCCAGAGGTTCGCGGCGTCACGCAGGCGGCGCGGACGCAGCTCGAGGCCGACGAGGCCGGCGAACGTCTTCTGGGCCGCGCCGCCGACGCGACGCCTGCGGATGGTCTCTGCGAGCGCTGCCGACTGCGGGAGGTGAGCCGCCGTCGCGCGGTCGGTGACGTGGTCGACCCAGCCCTCGGCCAGGGCGAGCAGCGTCTCGAGCCGGCCGAGGGCGGTGCGCTGGGCGGCGGTGGGCTGGGGGCGGAACAGGTTGCCCTGCAGTGCGGTGCGCAGCGCCTCGGGGTCGGAGGGGTCGATCGTCGACAGCGCGGACTCGATGGCGTCGGTGTCGATGGTGATGTTGCGGGCGTAGTCGGAGACGGCGGAGAGCAACTGCGGTCCGAGCCACGGGACCTCCGAGAAGAGGCGCACGCGTGCCGCCTCGCGGACGGCGAGGTAGAGCCGGACCTGCGCGACGTCGAGCTCGAGGGAGTCGGCGAGCTGCGCGACGTTTCCGGGCAGCAGGGCGACCAGGCCGGGCTCGGTGAGGGGCAGGCCGACCTCGGTGCCGCTCACGACCTCGGTGGCGAGAGTGCCGACGGCCTGACCGAGCTGCGCCGCGAACATCTGGCGGCTGAGGTTGCCGAGCATCGGCGCCCACTGCTCGACCATCTGCTGGGGGTCGAACCCCGGCGGCAGTCCTTCGGGAAGGGCCTCGCCGAAGGCCTCCGGGCCGAGCTCGCCCACCTGCTTGCGCATGGCGTCCGACGTCGCGGCCGTCACGCCGTCGGACACCGGCTCGATGAGCTCGAACCAGCGGGGCATCGTCGCGTCGACCCACCCCGCCCGGCTCAGGCCGGTCGCCCGCCAGGCGGGGGAGTCGAGGGTGGTGGCCTCGTCGAGCCACAGGGTGGCGACGGCGACGGCCTCGTGCACGGCTCGCGCGGCGGTGTCGTCGTGGACGTCGTTGCCCTCCACGGTGAGCACGTGTCGGCGGGCGACCTCGGTGGCGAGGTCGCGGGAGCCGGTCGGTGACTGCTGCGCGGCCATGAAGGTGCCCAGCTGGGCGCGCATGGCGGCCTGGGTCGCGGGGTCGCTGGGGTCGACGCCCATGGAGCGCATCGCCTCCGCGAGGTCGGGGTTCTCGGCTGCCTCGCCGAGCACCTTCTCGAGCATCGCGCCCAGGTCGGACGGGTCCATCCCGCCGAGGTCGGGCAGGATGTCGCCCGGCCCGGCGTCGTCTGAGCCCGCACCCGATGCCGGCCTGCCCAGGGGCAGACCGAAGGGGGACTCGCCGGGGGCACGGTCAGGGTGACGAGGCTGCTGCTCGTCCCGGTCGTCCGCGCTGTCGTCGTCCCGGTCGCTGCTGTTGTCGTCACCGCGTCCGCGGTCGTCGGCCATGCGTGCTCATCCCCGCTCGAACTGGTCTCGTGACGGCCACTCGGCCGTACACCCAAGACAACCACGGATCGACGTCGTTGGTTCCCCCGGTGGGGTGTGGTCCGCGGAGTCGGTGGGCCGCAGCGGTCACCTCGGCGGCATACCATTGCCCGCGTGACGGTCACCCTTGCCGAGATCCGTGAGACGCCCCTGTCGGTCGACGAGGTGCTCGCGAGCGTCTCCTCGCCGCGGGCCGGTGGTGTGTGCCTGTTCGTCGGCACCGTCCGCGACCACGACGGCCCCGCCGCCGAGCCCGATGACGCCGGTGCCGGTGCAACGCAGGGGGCGCCCGCCGATCGTGCCGTGACCCACCTCGACTACTCCGCCCATCCGCAGGCGGCCGACACCGCTCGCAGCCTGGCCGAGCGGCTTGCGGCCGACGGGCGCGCCGTGCGCCTCGCCGTCGTGCACCGCGTCGGTCACCTCGAGGTCGGCGACATCGCGGTCGTCGTCGGGGTGAGTGCCGAGCACCGCGGCGAGGCCTTCGACGTGTGCCGCCAGCTGATCGACGAGTTCAAGGCCACGATCCCGATCTGGAAGCACCAGCAGTTCGCCGACGGCGCCGACGAGTGGGTGGGCCTGCCGTGAAGACGATCAAGCGCGTCCCCGAGCAGCCACCCGGCACCCAGCAGCCACCCGGCACCCAGCAGCCACCCGGCACCGAGGCGCCGACCCGCGCAGAGCTGCTCGACGGCGAGGGTCGGGGCAGGCTCACCCGGGGCAACAAGGCCGTGCTCGCGGCCTTCTTCTTCTTCCTGGTTGTCATCGTCGCCGGATCCGTCGTCCACCTCCCGTATGCCGTCATGAGCCCGGGCCCGACGCAGGACACCCTCGGCACCTCCGCCGACGGCAAGAACACGCCGATCATCTCGGTCTCCGGCCTGCCGACCTACCCGACCGACGGCGCGCTGCGCTTCACGACCGTTCGCGTCGAGGGCGGGCCAGGCTTCCCCGTCGACGCCTTCGACGTGCTGCAGGCCTGGGTCGACCCGGCTCGCGACGTCTTCCCGGTCGACGACATCTTCGACCCGCAGGTCACGAAGGAGCAGGTCGCCGAGGAGAACGCCATCCAGATGGAGGGGTCGCAGGAGGAGGCCACTGCGGTGGCCCTGCGCGCCATCGGAAAGGAGGTCCCGACCCACATCGCCGTCGCCGGCCTCACCGACTCGTCCAAGGCCAAGGACCTCCTCAAGGTCGGCGACCGCATCACCGCGATCGGGTCCGACTCGATCACCTCGACGCAGGCCGTTCGCGACGCCCTCCAGAAGTCACGGCCGGGCGACACCGTGTCGCTCACGGTGACGCGGTCGGGCAAGCAGGAGAAGCTCGACGTCCCGACCATCGCGGGGCAGGGCGGCCGCACGGCACTCGGGGTGCTGCTCGGCCTCGACCACGACTTCCCGGCCACCGTGAAGATCGACGCCGGCGCCATCGGTGGTCCCTCCGCCGGCCTGATGTTCTCGCTCGGCATCTACGACAAGCTGACGCCGGGCCCCCTGGCGGGCGGGCGCCAGATCGCCGGCACGGGCACCATCGACGACGAGGGCAAGGTCGGCCCGATCGGGGGCATCCACCAGAAGCTCGCCGGCGCCCGCGCCGACGGCGCCCAGTTCTTCCTCGCCCCGGCCGACAACTGCGACGAGGTGGTCGGTCACGTCCCCGACGGGCTCGACGTCTTCAAGGTCGGCACCTTCGACGACGCCCGCACCGCGGTCGAGTCGGTCGCCAAGGGGCAGACCGGCTCACTGCCGCGCTGCTGACCCCGTCACGCGAGGGCCGGCCGAGCGGCTGAGCGAGACTAGTCCTCGAACGTCGCCTTGAGCGCCTCGACGAGGCCGGGTGCGATGTCCTTGCCGGTCGCCACGGCGTCGTCGGAGTCGTGGTCGCGCTGCCGCAGCAGGCAGATGGACGACCCGTCGCGCAGCACCGCGACCACGAGCCGCACGTCCTTGCGGTCGGGGTGGCCGGCGAGGTGGTCGACCGCTTCGTCGCCGCGGGTGGGCAGGTCGCGCTCGGCCTCGGGTGGCACGACCATGCGTTCGATGGCGAAGGCGCAGCCGTCGACCTCGTCGGGCCACGCAAGCCGTCCGAGCAGCGTCTCGAGCGAGGTCGTCGTCGGCAGGCCCTCCTGCTCGACCGCGGTGAGGGCGCCGTCGGCCAGGTCGGCGGGGCCCATCTGGTCGCGCAGCTGGGGTTCGCGCTCGAGCAGGTCAGAGGTGCGCACGAGGGCGAAGAGCCGGGCGGGCTGGTCCCAGCCGGCGGCCGCGACGTGGCGCTCCGTGTCCAGGGCGGCGATGGCGAGAGGGTCGATGACGGGCTGCGCGTTCACGCCCCCATGCTGCCGTATGCCGTCCGCTGCGAGACCGCACGTGTGGGCCGGACGGTGCCGCCGGCCCGGTCGTGCCGTGTCATGGCGAGGTCGCGCCGACCCGGACGTGCCGCCGGACGGAAACCCGGGGTCACGGTGCGGTATCGCCCGGCGGCCTCGCAGCACGCGCGGGTTATGGTTGCCGCAGGCGGCCCGAGGTGGCCGCCACCGGGCTTCGCCCGACCACCTGCCCGCCCTCGCACCCAAGGCACGCCACGTGAGCGACAGCAACTTCGGCCCTCCGCCGGGCAACTTCAACGACGACGACTCCGGCGCGCCCCGGCGTGCTGAGACGGCCACCCTGCCGCCGACCCGCCGCCCGTTCGTCACCGCCCTGGTGGTGGCGGCCGCCCTGCTGGTCGTCATCGCGATCGCGGCGCAGTTCTGGACCGAGGTGCTGTGGTACCAGTCGGTCAGCTTCTCCGGCGTCTTCACCACGCAGCTCGTCACCAAGCTGCTGCTCGGGATCGTCGGTGGGCTGCTGACGGCCGCCATGGTGTGGTCGAGCATCCACATCGCCTTCCGCAGCCGGCCGATCTACGCGCCGTCGCCCGAGACGCAGGCGATGGAGCACTACCGGCAGCTCGTCGAGCCGATGCGCCGCACGGCCACCGTGGCCGCGCCGCTCGCCGTGGGGCTCTTCGCCGGACTGTCGGCGGCGACCCAGTGGGACACCTTCCTGCTGTGGCGCAACAGCAACCCGTTCGGCACCACCGACCCCGAGTTCAACCTCGACATCAGCTTCTTCGTCTTCGACCTGCCCTGGATCAACTTCGTCGTCGCGTTCCTGACGATGATCCTCGTCATCGGCTTCATCACCGCGGCGTTCACGCACTATCTGTACGGCGGCATCGTCGCCGGCAACAAGATGCGCTCGACGCACGCCGCCCGCGTGCACCTGTCGGGCATCGCGGCGGCCCTCGTGCTGGTGCGGGCCGTCGCCTTCTGGGTCGACCGCTACAACCTGGCGACCGCCGAGTCGACGAAGATCACGGGCATCCAGTACACCGAGTCGCACGCGATCATCCCGACGAAGGGCATCCTCGCGGTCGCTGCGGTGATGTGCGCCATCATGTTCCTCACGACGATCTGGACCCGCTCGTGGCGCCTGCCGCTGGTCGGCGTCGCGGTCCTGGCGGTCATCGTGGTGGCGGTCGGTGGCATCTACCCGGCGCTCGTACAGTCGCTCAAGGTGCGCCCCTCCGAGAAGTCGCTCGAGGTGCCGTACATCCAGCGCAACATCGACGCGACGCGGGCGGCATACGGCTTCGACCAGATCGACGTCAAGCCCTACGACACGAAGAGCGTCGCCACGCAGAACGCGCTACGCGACGACGCGGCCACGGTCCCCGGCATCCGCCTCATCGACCCCAACGTCGTCAGCCCCACGTTCAAGCAGCTCGAGGCGAGCAAGGGCTACTACCAGTTCGCCGACGTGCTCGACGTCGACCGCTACCAGATCGACGGCAGGAACCAGGACACCGTCATCGCGGCGCGCGAGCTGGACCTTAGCGGCGTGCCCGACGGCCAGCGCAACTGGCTCAACGACCACACGGTCTACACGCACGGCTACGGGGTCGTCGCGGCGAAGGGCAACACGCGCACGAGCGACGGCCGTCCCAGCTTCTTCGAGTCGCAGATCGGCACCGACGGCGCGCTCGGCAAGTACGAGCCGCGCATCTACTTCGGCGAGAGCTCGCCCGAGTACTCCATCGTCGGAGCCAACAAGGAGTTCGACTACCCCGACCCGCAGGGCACGGGCCAGATCAACTACACCTACAAGGGAACCGGCGGTGTCCCGCTCGACGCCGCCAAGCGCCTCGCGTACGCCGTCAAGTACCGCGAGATCAACTTCCTCCTCTCCGACCAGGTGAGTGACGGGTCGCGCATCCTCGACCACCGCACGCCCCGTGACCGCGTGCAGCGCGTCGCGCCGTGGCTGACCCTCGACGGGAACGCGTACCCTGCGGTCGTCGACGGTCGCGTGCTGTGGGTGCTCGACGGCTACACGACCTCCTCGAACTACCCGTACTCCGAGACGACCACCCTCGACGCCGCGACCGAGGACGCCGTCACGAGCACGCGGAACTCGGTGCGCGCCGTGCAGGCGGGTCAGGTCAACTACGTGCGCAACTCCGTGAAGGCGACGGTCGACGCGTACGACGGCACCGTCACCCTGTACCAGTGGGACGAGAAGGACCCCGTCCTCAAGGCGTGGATGGCCATCTTCCCCGACTCGGTGAAGCCGCTGAGCGCCATCAAGGGCTCGCTCATGTCGCACCTGCGCTACCCGGAGGACCTCTTCAAGGTCCAGCGCACCCTGCTCGAGAAGTACCACGACCGCGACGCCGCGTCGTTCTACGGCGGCCAGAACTTCTGGCGGGTGCCCGACGACCCGACGCAGTCGGGCTCGGACTTCCTCCAGCCGCCGTACTACCTGTCGCTGGCCATGCCGGACCAGTCGAGCCCCGCGTTCTCGCTCACCTCGACGTTCATGCCGACCGGCGACCGCAACGTCCTGTCCGGGTTCCTCGCGGTCGACGGCGACGCCGGCTCCGAGTCGGGCAAGAAGTCGCCGAACTACGGCAAGATGCGCCTGCTCGAGACGACCGGTGGCTCGGTCAACGGCCCCGGCCAGGTCTACAACGACATGCGCACCTCGGCGGTGACCTCGAACGACGCCTCCCTCGGCCGCCAGCTGACCCTCGCGCAGTTCATCTCGACGACCTCGTCGACCGGTGCGAGCGTCATCTTCGGCAACCAGCTGACGCTGCCGGTGGGCAACGGCCTGCTCTACGTTCAGCCGATCTACGTCCAGGCCCGCTCGAGCGGATCCGGCACCTACCCGCGCCTGTCGGCCGTGGCCGTCGCCTTCGGCGACAAGATCGCCTGGGCCGGGTCACTGGATGCCGCGCTGAACGACCTCTTCGGCGGCTCGGGGGTACAGGCCGGCGACAACGGGACCTCCACGCCCCCGACCTCGACCCCGACGCAGACCCCTGGCAGCACCGCAATGCCGTCGCAGCCACCGACCGGCACGCCGCCTCCCGGGGGTGCGCAGGACGCTGCGGCTCTGTCCAAGGCGCTCAGGGACGCCGAGGCGGCCTACGCCGAGGGTGAGGCGGCGCTCAAGAAGGGGGACTTCGCGGCTTACGGCCAGGCCCAGACCAGGCTCAAGGACGCTCTCAAGCGCGCCGTCGAGGCCTCACCGAAGTCGACTCCGACCGCAAGACCCTGACGCACCCACGGTTTGCCCGACCTGCGGCAGCACGCGAATCGCGTGCTGCCGCAGGTCGTTTCGCGTGGCGTACGCGTCTGGCAGGCGAAGGCGTCACCTCGATTTGGTCCTGCGGGAGGTTTCGCGTAACGTTGCTCTTGCCGACGCGGGGTGGAGCAGCTCGGTAGCTCGCCGGGCTCATAACCCGGAGGTCGCAGGTTCAAATCCTGCCCCCGCTACTACAGCGCATCGCGCGGCAACGAAGGCCCCCACAGTGTGGGGGCCTTCGTCTTGTCCTCAACGGTCCGCAGCCCGTACGGCCAGGCCCCGGGGGCACACGAATGCCGTGCAGGCACGGCACTCGCGCGCGGACGCTGGGCCGGTCGTCAGCGGGGCAGGCTGGAGACGGGCAGCTCGAACCAGCGCAGGTGGTCGAAGTCGACGTTGACGTGGGCCTCGTCGCACCGCTTCGGCTCTGCCGAGGCGAGGATCGCCCTGGCCTCGTCGAGGTAGCCCGCCAGCGCCTCCTCGCCGGCCCGCTCCGGCTGGGCCGCATAGGTGAGGCGCCCGCCGCCGAACCCGATCCCGTCGAGGCGCAGGGGCGGCTCGACGGGGCCGTTGCGGTGTCGCCACAGCCCCGTCGCGGGCTCGAAGTCGTAGTCGCCGAGGAGGCGCCAGCCCTCCCTCGCGACGAGGCGCACCGCGTCGATGACGTAGTCGGCGACGACGTCCGAGATGAAGTAGTTGAAGTTGACCCGCACCCAGCCGGGCTTGATGCCCTCGCAGCCGCGGCCGATCTCGCGCTCGAACTCGTGCGAGCGCTCGAGGTCGATGCCGAGCAGGTAGTGGCCGTAGGGGCCGGCGCACGAGCAGCCACCGCGCGCCTGGATGCCGAAGAGGTCGTTGAGCACGGCCACGACGAAGTTGTGGTGGAGATAGCGCTCACCCTCGGCGCGGACGACGAACGACACGATCGAAAGGCGCTCTGCCGCAAGGTTGCCCAGGATCTCGATCGATGGCTCGGCCTGCCAGGCCCGCACGGCCCGCTGCAGGAAACGGGCCTCGCGCGCACGGATCGTGTCGACGCCGACCGCCTGCTTGAGCTTGAAGACGAGCCCGGCCCGGATCGCCTCGATGATGGCCGGGGTGCCGCCCTCCTCACGGTGGGCGGGGTCGACGACGTAGTCGTGGTCGGCCGGGTTGACGTAGCTGACGGTGCCGCCTCCCGGCACGTCGGGCACGCGGTTGGTCATGAGCGCCCGGCGCACGACGAGGACGCCGGGCGTGCTCGGTCCGCCGATGAACTTGTGGGGGCTGAGGAACACGGCGTCCTTGTAGGCGCACGGGTGGGCGACGCCGGGCCCCCCGCGACCGTACATCTCGATGTCGACGTACGGGGCCGCGGCGGCGTAGTCCCAGAAGGCGAGCGCGCCGTGCTCGTGGAGCAGGGTCGAGATCGCGTCGGTGTCGGTCACGATGCCGGTGACGTTGCTCGCCGCCGAGAAGGAGCCGATGAGCAGCGGGCGGTGGGCGTGTGCCGTCAGCTGCTCGCGCAGCACGGCGACGTCGACGTGTCCGTCGAGGTCCTGGGGGATGACGACGACGTCGGCGACGCACTCGCGCCACATGACCTCGTTGGAGTGGTGTTCGTAGGGGCCGATGAAGATCACGGGTCGCTGGTCGGCGGGCACGAGACGGCTTGCGTGCCAACGGTCCTCGAAGTTCGATGGCACGCGCAGGCCGAGGATGCCGACGAGCTTGTCGATCGCCCCGGTGCAGCCCGACCCCGCGAAGACGACAACCGTCTCGTCGTCGCCGCCGACCGCCTCGCGGATGGTGCGCCGCGCGTCTTCGCGCAGTCGCGTCGTCTGCAGGCCGGTGCCCGAGCTCTCGGTGTGGGTGTTCGCGTAGCGGGGGAGCACCTCGTCGCGGATGAAGTCCTCGATGAAGCCCAGGGCGCGCCCGGAGGCCGTGTAGTCGGCATACGTGACCCGGCGGGGACCGTAGGGACCGACCATGACGTGGTCGTCACCGATCACGCTCCCCCGGATCGTGGCCAGCAGGTCGTCGCCGTCGTCGAGAGCACCCATGACCAAACCATAGCGCCAAGTGATGCTATCTGTTCAAACCATAACCATTGGTTAGCCAATGGCCAACGAGAACATGACGACACCCCTGCCGACCGCGGCCGGCAGGGGTGTCGTCATGCGTGGCGCGGTGCGTGTCGCAGTGCGCGGGTCGCGCGTCGACTACTTCGGATCGGCGACGCAGACGATGGTGCCCCTGCCGCCGTCGCCGACCACGCTCGTGAAGGCCCCCTGGGCGCCGTGCTTCTCGCACAGCGACAGGGCCGACGTCTGGTCGGTCGCCGTGTCGGCCTGGATGAACGTCACCGTGCCCAGCGACGTCGAGTCGGCGCAGTCGACCTTCTTGAAGTCGTCGGTGCCGACGGCAGCCACGCACTCACCCGTCTTGATGCCGTGGGTGCCGTCGTCCGCCGTGAAGGCGCGGAAGGCGAACAAGGCGATGATCGCGAGGAACGCCCCGCCGAAGCGCTTGAACAGGGCCGTCCGCTTGGACGGCTCCGCGGCGGGCGTGTCGGCACGGGGCGCGTCGGTCGGGGTCGGCGGCACCGGCTGGACGACGGGCTCCGGCGTCGGCTCGGGGACTGTCGGGTCGGCGGGCGTGCGGTCGCTCATGAGATGTGGGTTCTTCCTGTGCAGGTGCTGTGCCGGATGCGGCGGAGAGCATTGTGCACCCAGCACGGCCTCCGGGGTGCCACACCAGCCGTTTCCCAGCGTTTCGTCGCATAGGGTCGAGCGCGTGACAGCGATCTCCTACCCCCTCGTCGAACGGACGCTGGCCAACGGCCTGCGCGTCATCGTCAGCGAGGACCAC
This sequence comes from Terrabacter terrigena, assembly GCF_042676085.1. NCBI lineage: Bacteria > Bacillati > Actinomycetota > Actinomycetes > Micrococcales > Intrasporangiaceae > Terrabacter > Terrabacter terrigena. Next base: position 491,639 of record NZ_JBHTKH010000001.1, on the reverse strand, counting down.
ACGGTGCCCAACGTCGCGGTGAACCTCTGGGTCGGCGTCGGCAGCCGCCACGAGAGCCCGGGCCGCACCGGGTTCGCCCACCTCTTCGAGCACCTGATGTTCCAGGGCAGCCGCAACGTCGCCTCGGGCGAGCACTTCTCGGCGCTCATGGACGAGGGCGCACGGCTGAACGCGACCACCTGGTTCGACCGGACGAACTACTTCGAGACGGTGCCGACCGGAGCGATGGAGCTCGCGCTGTGGCTCGAGGCCGACCGCCACGGCCACCTGCTCGACGCCGTGACGCAGGAGAACCTCGACAACCAGCGTGACGTCGTCAAGGAGGAGAAGCGCCAGCGCTACGACAACGTGCCCTACGGCAAGGCGCTCATCGACATCTACGCGACGGTCTTCCCCGAAGGTCACCCCTACCACCACCCGACGATCGGCTCGATGGAGGACCTCGACGCGGCCACGCTCGAGGACGTCCACGCCTTCTACCGGGCCCACTACGGGCCCAACAACACGGTGCTCACCCTCGTCGGTGACGTGACCCCGGACGAGGGCTTCGCCGCCGCCGAGAAGTACTTCGGGCCGCTCCCGGCGATCGAGCTGCAGGCCCGCGAGCGCCTCGCGCAGCTGCCGCCGCTCTCCGAGCCCGTACGCCTCGACCGCGTCGGTGACGTGCCCAACGACCGCATCTACGTCTGCTTCCGACTGCCGGTCGACACGACGCCGGACTACCTGGCGTGCCAGGTGGCCGTCGACGTGCTCGGGGGGCTCGCGAGCTCGCGCCTGGTGCGACGCCTGGTGCGCACCGACGAGACCGCCGTCGCCGTCGGGGGCTGGACCATGGGTCTCGTCGACGGCGTCGGTCTCGGCACCATCACGGTCGACGTGTCGGCCGGCGCCGACGTCGAGCAGGTCGAGGCCGCGGTCTGCGAGGAGATCGCTCGCTTCATCGCCGAGGGCCCGGATGCCGCCGAGCTGGAGTCGGTCATCGCCGACACCGAGCGCTCGTGGCTGAGCGCCCTCGCGAGCATCGAGGAGCGCGCCGACCACATCAGCCACCACGCGCTGCTGACGGGCGACCCGGCCTACGTCAACACGTTCGTCGAGCGCATCCGCGCCGTGACGGCAGAGCAGGCGCGGGCCGCCGCCGAGGCGTGGCTCGACCCGCGGTCGCGCGCCGTCGTGCGCTACCTCGCCGACCCCGGCCTGCCCTTCGAGGAGCCGGACGAGACGGACTCCGTGAAGGACTCCGACAAGGACTCCGACAAGGACTCCGACAAGGACTCGGAGGAGGCCGCATGACCGCCGTCGCCCGCCCCGTGGTGGCCCCGCCCGAGCCGTGGGACTTCCCCGAGGGCCACACGCACGACCTGCCGAACGGCCTGCGGCTCATCACCTACGACGTGCCTGGCCAGTACGTCCTGTCGGTGCGGCTCGGCCTGCCGGTGTCGCTGCGCGACGAGCCCCGTGAGCGCGAGGGTGTGGCCTCGATCATGGCCCGCACCCTCGACGAGGGCACCGCGAACCACACGGCGGAGGAGTTCGCACGGCTGCTCGAGCGCAAGGGCGTGAGCTTCGGTGCCGGTATGGCCGACGCGGGCCTGTCGATCGACCTCGACGTCGTCAAGGGCAACCTCGAGCCGGCGCTCGACCTGTTGCGGCAGATCCTCACCGAGCCCGTGTTCCCGCAGGCGGAGGTGGCGCGTCAGGTGCGCACCCGGCTCGCTGAGATCGAGCAGGAACGGTCCGTGGCTGCCCACCGGGCCGGTCTCGAGTTCGTGCGCACGTTCTACGCCGCCGACGACCGGTCCTCCCGGCCCACCGGCGGCACGCGTGAGACCGTCCAGGCGATCATCCGCGATGACGTGGCGGCGTTCCACGAGAAGCACGTCGTCGCAGCCGGCGTGACGGCGGTCGTCGCCGGCGACCTGGAGGGCCTCGACGTCCCGGATCTGGTCGAGTCCGCCCTCGGCGGCTGGCAGAAGGGGCCGACGGACCGACCCCGCCACCTCGACCACGCAGCCTCTCTGGCCGCCGACCGCGGCCGCATCGTGCTGGTGTCGCGACCGGGATCGGTGCAGACCGAGCTCGTGATCGGCGCCCCGGGGCCTGACCGGTCGGTCGAGGGCGGCTGGGCGCCGTACCCCGTCCTCGGTTTCGTGCTCGGCGGATCGCCGAACGCCCGGGTCGACGCCGTCCTGCGCGAGGAGAAGGGCTACACCTACGGCATCCGGTCGAGCTTCCGCCCCCGTCGTCGTGGAGGCGTGTTCCTGACGTCGGGGTCGGTGCGCGCCGACTCGACGGCCGAGTCGCTGCGGCTGCTCGTCGAGATCCTCGAGGGTGGACGAGCGGGCTTCAGCGACAAGGAGGTTCGCTCCGGCGTCGACTTCATCGCCAAGACGGCGCCAGGTCGCTACGCCACCGCCGACACCATCGCCGACGAGGCCGTCGGCATGGCCCTCGACGGTCGCACGACAGCGTTCACGACGGCGAACCTCCGCGACCTCGCAACCGTCGACCGCGCCCGCGTCGACGCGGCATACGCCCGGTTCGCCGACGGGGCGGGCATCGGCACCGGTGCGCCGGGGGCAGGGTGGACGATCGTCATGGCGGGCGACGCGTCAGAGCACCTCGAGTCGCTCCGGGCCCTCGGACTCGGCGACATCACCGTGGTCCAGGACACCTGACCCGCCTCCACAGCCTGCGAACGCGGCGTTCGGCCTCGAACGCGCCGGTGGAACACGGCGTCCGACACCGAACGCCGCGTTCGGTCAGGCAAGCGGGGCGAGGGCGCGCTCCATGACGAAGTCGTCCTCATGCACGCCGCCGACGAGGAAGCGCTTGGTGCCCACGCGGTGGAAGCCGCTCTTGGCGTAGAAGCGCTGGGCGCGCTCGTTCTGCTGGTTGACCCCGAGCCAGACGCCCGCCGCTCCGACGCTGCGCGCCCAGTCGAGACCGCGCTCCATGAGCAGCCCCGCGGCACCCGTGCCGTGCGCCTCGGGCAGGACGTAGATCTTCGACAGCTCGACGGTGGGACGGTAGTGGATCGCCTCACGGACGTCGCCGTCGCTCGGCTCGCCCGAGACGAGCATGGCGTAGCCGAGGACGGCGCCCGAGCGCTCGGCAAGCAGGAGCCGGCGGTCAGGGTCGGCGAGGTACGCCCTGAACCGCTCGGGCGAGAGCACCTCCGAGACGAAGGCCGCGACGCGTTCGGGTGCCATCGACGGGGGACAGGCAAGCACGAAGGTGGCGGCTGCCACCGAGGCGAGCATGGGCACGTCGTCCGGGGTGGCCGGCCGCACGGAGGCGGCCGCGCCCGGCGCCGTCGGCGACCCGGTCATGTCGAAAACGCCTGTGGCAGTGGCGAGGTCATGGCGCCGCGGTTCACTCGGACGACATCCCGATGCGGCCCAGCACCTCGTCGTGCAGCAGCCCGTTCGTGGCCAGGGCGTTGCCGCTCCAGCAGCCGTCGCGGCCGTCGAGGCCGGTGAACCGGCCCCCGGCCTCCTCGACGATGGCCACCAGGGCGGCCATGTCGTGCACCGCGAGCTCGGGCTCGGCCGCGATGTCGGCCGCGCCCTCTGCCACGAGCATGTAGGACCAGAAGTCGCCGTAGGCGCGGGTGCGCCAGCAGTCGTCCATGAGGTCGAGGAAGTCGTCGCGCCGGCCCCGCACCCGCCACCCCGCGAGCGAGGAGTACGACAGCGACGCGTCGCCGAGCCGGCCGACCTGCGACACCGAGATGCGGCGGGCTGACGAGAGGGATCGACCGGTCCACGCGCCCGAACCGGTGGCCGCCCACCAGCGGCGCTGCAGGGCCGGCGCCGACACGAGGCCCAGAACCGGCTTGTTGTCGACGACGAGACCGATCAGCGTGGCCCAGACGGGCACGCCTCGCACGAAGTTCTTCGTGCCGTCGATGGGGTCGATGATCCACCGACGCGGGCCGTGCCCGGTCGTCTCGAACTCCTCGCCCTCGACGGCGTCGCGGGGCCTCGTGCGCTTGAGCTGGCCTCGCACGAGCTCCTCGGCGGCCCGGTCGGCGTCGGTCACCGGCGTCAGGTCGGGCTTGCTCTCGACGACGAGGTCGGCGGCCCGGAAGCGGGCGATGGTCACCCGCTCGACGGCATCCGCGAGGACGTGGGCCAAACGGAGGTCGTCGTCGTAGGAGGTCACCGGGTCAACCTAGCGGCAACGCCCGGCGCGCGGGCGGGGAGCACCCGGCACACGGGCGCGGCTTCGCCGGATCGTCGTGCGCCACGACGGCGAGCGGCCGTATGCCGCTGCGGCTCAGTGCTCCTCACCCGACCGGCTCGACAGCAGCCGTCGCAGCGACGCGAGACGCGAGGGCCCGGCGGCGCCGGCGTGACCGCCGGCGACCCACGCGTCGAGGGCGCACTCCTCCTCGTCGTGGGTGCAGCCCCGTGGGCACTCGTCGGTGCCCGCCGCGAGGTCGGGGAAGTGGTCGATGATGCGGTCGACGTCGATGTGGGCCAGGCCGAACGACCGGATGCCGGGGGTGTCGATGACCCACCCGTCGTCGGCCCCGTCGGCGCCGCGCAGCCGCAGGGCGACCGCGTTGGTCGAGGTGTGCCGGCCGCGGCCCGTGGTGTCGTTGACGACGCCGGTCGCCCGCAGGGCGCCCGGCACGAGGCCGTTGACGAGGGTGCTCTTGCCGACGCCGGAGTGGCCGACCAACACCGACACCTTGCCGGACAGGCGGGCCCGAAGGTCGTCGAGACCGGTGAAGCCGTCGGCGGTGCGCGAGGTCACGACGTGCTCGACCTCGAGCGGGGCGTAGCTGGCCAGGAACGGGGCCGGGTCGACGAGGTCGGCCTTGGTCAGGGCGAGCAGCGGCTCGAGGTCGGCGTCGTAGGCGGCGACGAGGCAGCGGTCGACCATGCGGGGGCGCGGCTCGGGGTCGGCGAGCGCCGTGACGATGACGAGCTGGTCGGCGTTGGCGACGATGATGCGCTCGTAGGGGTCGGTGTCGTCGGCGGTGCGGCGCAGCACCGACCGGCGCTCCTCGATGCGGACGATGCGGGCCAGGGCGTCGGGTCCGCCGGCCAGGTCACCGACGAGCGCGACGTCGTCGCCGACGACGACACGGGTGCGGCCGATCTCGCGCGCCTTCATGGCGGTGACGGTGCGTTCGGGCTCCTTCTTGCCGAGGACGCCCTTCGGCACGAGACACGTGTAGCGGCCCCGGTCGACGCCGATGACCATCGCGACGACGGCATCCGCGTGAGCCGGGCGCTCCTTGGTGCGGGGCCTCGATCCCCTGCGGCTCGGGCGGACCCGGATGTCTGCCTCGTCGAGTTCCCGCCGGCTCATCGAGGAAGCACCACGGACGCCGAGCCGTCGAGCATGCCGCGCCAGAGGCCGACGAAGTCGGGCAGCGTCTTGCGCGTGGTGCCGATGTCCTCGACGTGGACGCCCGGCACGCGCAGGCCGATGATGGCGCCCGCCGTCGCCATGCGGTGGTCGTGGTAGCTGCGGAAACGTCCACCGTGCAGGGTCGACGGCGTGATGCGCAGGCCGTCGTCGGTCTCGGTCACCCGCGAGCCCAGGTTCCCGAGCTCGGCCGTGAGGGCCGCGAGACGGTCGGTCTCGTGCCCGCGGATGTGCGCGACGCCGCGGATCCAGGTGGGGGTGGACGCCAGCGCCGCGAGGGCGGCCACGGTGGGGGTGAGCTCCGCCGCGTCGTGCAGGTCGATCTCGATGCCGACGAGCTCGCCGCTGCCCACGACGGTGAGCCCGGCCCGGTCGAGCCGGACGTCGGCACCCATCGTGTCGAGGATCTCGCGGAGCATGTCACCGGCCTGCGTCGTGTGCTGCGGCCAGCCGGGGACGCGCACCGCCCCACCCGCGACGAGGGCCGCGGCGACGAACGGACCGGCGTTCGAGAGGTCGGGCTCGACGGAGACGTCCAGCGCGTTGATCTCGGACGGCTCGACCCGCCACGTGTCGGGCTCACTGTCGTCGACGATGGCACCGGCGTCACGCAGCGTCTCGACGGTCATGAGGATGTGTGGCTCGCTCGGCACCGGCTTGCCGTCGTGGTGCACGGTGACGCCGTCGTCGTAGCGGGCGCCCGCGAGCAGCAGGGCCGAGATGAACTGCGACGACGCGGATGCGTCCATCGTGACCGACCCGCCGGGCAGGCGCCCCCGGCCGCGGACCGTGACGGGAAGGCAGCCACCGTCGTCGTCGAGGTCGGCCCCGAGGGCGCGCAGCGCGTCGATGACCGGACCCATGGGCCGCACCCGGGCCTGCGGGTCGCCGTCGAGCCGCACGGGGCCGTCGGCGAGTGCCGCGACGGCGGGCAGGAAGCGCATGACGGTGCCGGCGAGGCCGCAGTCGACGGTGACGTTCCCGGTGAGGGTCTCGGGTGGCGTGACCAGCCAGTCGGGCACCGCCCCCGGCGCCGACTCGCCCTCGGGGGCCACGTCGTCGATGCGGACCCCCAGCGACCGCAGTGCGTCCGCCATGAGCAGGGTGTCGCGCGAGCGGAGCGGGGCCCGCAGGCGGGAACGGTCGCTCGCCAGGGCGGCGAGCACGAGGTAGCGGTTGGTGAGGGACTTGCTCCCCGGCAGCACGACCGTCGCGTCGAGTGGGCCAGGGGCGAGCGGCGCCGCCCAGTCCGGCTCGTCCGTCAGGGTGTCGCCTGTGGTGACACCGTTCGGGGAGGGGGACTGGGGCGATGGATCAGCGGGACTCAACTCAGCTCACGACGTCCTGTGCTCGATGGGCGAGGAGGCGGGCCTCGCGCTTGGCGGTCTGCTTGGCGTGCCGTGCCTCGCGGCGCGTCGTCTTCGTGGCGTGCTGGGCGCGCCAGGCCAGGCCGGGCTTGCCCTCGGTGTCGACGGCGGCGAGGAGCAGGCCGCCGAGCAGCCCGACGTTCTTGAGGAAGAGGCTGCGGCTCTGGGCCTTTCGCGTCGGGTCGATCTCCTCCCAGAACGCGTGCTCGATGGCCGTGGTCGGCACGACGGACGCGGCAAGCACCGTCGAGGCCAGACGCGGCATGCGTCCGGTCGCGAGGAGGAGGCCACCGCCGAGCAGGGCTGCCCCGTTGACGCGCACGAACAGGTCGGGGTCCTTCGCGGCGACCTCTGCGCCGGGCACCTGGCCCGGCACCTTCTGCAGGAGGTGGGCCGCCTGGTCGGTGCGGGCCGCCGGGTGGCGCAGGGCTTCGACGCCGGCGGCGACGAACACGGATGCGAGCAGCGGACGGGCGAGACGACGGACGATCATGCGGAGCTCCTCCTCGGGTCGGCGGCACGAACCGCGCCGCGACCATCGTGGACCAGTGGACACCTACGGTATCGACATACCCGCACCCTCGGTGGGCGCGCCCACCGAGGGTGCGGTGTGACGCACCTTCCGGATCAGTCCGTATGCCGTCTCGCCCCCGCGCCCGCCCCTGCCCGTGCGGGTCGGCGCAGCGGCATACGCTGTGCCGCATGTGCGGGAGGTATGCCGCGAGCGCGCGGCCCGACGAGCTCATCGAGGCCTTCGACGTCGACGAGGACCACACGGCCGAGCCCGCGCGCAGCGTGCTCAAGAACCCACAGAACCCGCCGGCGGGCGAGCCCGACTGGAACATGGCGCCCTCGAAGCAGGCGCCGGTCGTGCTGACCCGACGGCCCCGGGGCACTGACGCACCCGACGACGCGGAGCCGACCCGCCAGCTCCGCCTGCTCACCTGGGGCCTCGTCCCGGCGTGGTCGAAGGACGTCAAGATGGGCCTGCGCATGACCAACGCGCGCGCCGAGTCGGTTCTCGGCAAGGGCGCGTTCGCCAAGGCGGCCCTCTCGCGACGCTGCATCGTCCCGGCCGACGGGTGGTACGAGTGGCAGGTCTCGCCGACGGCCCTCGACGCCAAGGGCAAGCCCCGCAAGCAGCCGTTCTTCATCCACCGCGCCGACGGCGACCCGGTCGCCTTGGCCGGCCTCTACGAGTTCTGGCGCGACAAGGAGCTGCCCGACGGCGACCCCGGGGCGTGGCTGACGACCTTCACGATCATCACGACGGCCGCCGACCCCGGCATGGACCGCATCCACGACCGGCAGCCCCTGGTCCTCGAACGCGCACAGTGGGAGCAGTGGCTCGACCCCGACGAGAACGACGCCGGCTACGTCCAGGGCGTCCTCGAGTTCGCCGACCCGGGCCGCTTCGAGGCCCACCCCGTGAGCCGGGCGGTCGGGGCCACCGCCAACAACGGACCCACCCTCGTCGAGCCGGTCGCCGCCTCCGAGCTCGAGGGCGTCGTCGACCCCATGACCGGCGAGGTGATCGGGGCGTGAGCGGTCCGACGCGCACGACGGTCCGCGAGATCGAGACCCCGGGCGGGCCCGGCCGGGCGCACGTCCAGCGTCCCTCCCGGCCGCGCGGCACCGTCGTGCTGGGCCACGGCGCCGGGGGAGGGCTCGGCGCCATCGACCTCGCCATCGCGCGCGAGGTGCTGCTCGGTGCGGGCTGGGCCGTGGTGCTCGTCGAGCAGCCCTGGCTCGTCGCCGGCCGCAGGGTGGCCGGGCGGCCACCGACGCTCGACGCCGCCTGGGTGCCGATCGTCGAGGCGCTCCTCACGGGTCGTGGCCGGCTGCCGCGGCCGCTCGTCGTGGGTGGCCGTAGTGCCGGGGCCCGCGTGGCGTGCCGCACGGCCGGCCCCCTGGAGGCCGACGCCGGCCTGCTGCTCAGCTTCCCCCTGCACCTGCCCGGGCAACCCGACAAGCTGCGCGCCCACGAGCTCGCGCTGGCGCCCGACCCGTCGTGGGTCGTGCAGGGCACCCACGACACCTTCGGTACGCCCGAGGAGGTGCGTCCCCACCTGCCCGCCGGGACGAGCCTCGTCGAGGTCCCCGGCGCGCACAGCTACCCCAAGGGGTCCCGCGGCGCCCTGACCCAGGCCCTGACCTCGATCGCGGGAATGCTGCCCGGCTAGGTGTCGTTGCAGCAGGCATGGTCACGAGCCGCACCTGCGCACCCGACGAGGCCTCGGTGCTGCCCTGGCACAACCAGGCCGTGGAGCACGGGCGGCAGGCCCGGCTCGCCGGACTAGGCTGGGCCGTGATGGCAAAGGACAAGAACACCGACCCCAGCGCTGCGCTGCGGCTCGCCGAGCCGGGCAGCGACGCGCCCGGCGCCGACAGGCCCGCCGACCCGGCCCTCGACGCGGCCCTCGACGCCACGGCCGCACAGCAGGCCGCCGACGCGAGCGTCGACGTCGCAGCCGAGAACGAGACCGACCGCCGCGCGCGCTTCGAGCGCGAGGCCATGCCCCTGCTCGACCAGCTCTACAGCGCCGCGCTGCGCACCACGCGCAACCCCAGCGATGCCGAGGACCTCGTCCAGGAGACGTTCGCGAAGGCGTACGCGGCCTTCCACCAGTACAAGCCGGGGACCAACCTCAAGGCGTGGATGTACCGCATCCTCACCAACACCTACATCAACAGCTACCGCAAGAAGCAGCGCCAGCCCCTCGAGTCCGACTCGGCAGAGATCGAGGACTACCAGCTCGCGCGCGCCGAGTCGCACACGTCCTCCGGACTGCGCTCGGCCGAGGCGGAGGCGCTCGACCACCTGCCCGACAGCGACGTCAAGCGCGCCCTCCAGTCGATCCCGGAGGAGTTCCGCCTCGCGGTCTACTTCGCCGACGTCGAGGGCTACTCCTACAAGGAGATCGCCGAGATCATGGACACGCCCATCGGGACCGTGATGAGCCGCCTGCACCGGGGGAGACGCCAGCTGCGCGAGCTCCTCTCGGGGTATGCCGCCGACCGCGGTTTCGCCGCCGCCGGCACCGCCGGGGCCACGGGCGACGGCACGGAAGGAAGCCGGTCATGAACGAGCACACGGCGGCCGCCCCCGGGAGCGAGTCGCGCACCGACTGCTCGGAGGCGCTGCTGCGCGTCTATGAGTACCTCGACGGCGAGCTGGGTCCGGAGGAGTGCGCCAAGATCCAGGCGCACCTCGACGAGTGCGGCCCGTGCCTCAAGGAGTACGACCTCGACACGACGCTCAAGTCGCTGATCAAGCGCTCGTGCGAGTGCGAGCAGGCGCCCGACGCGCTGCGCACGACCATCATGTCGCGCATCTCGATGACGGTGATCCAGGTCGACCGCGGCTGAGCCGGCCCCGTGCCGGATCGCTGCTGAACGGCCCTGACACGCGCTGGTCAAGCGCCGCCCTGGTGGTGGCTGCGGCACCTGGCTCGGACACGACGAAGGCCCGCCCCGATCCGATCGGGTGCGGGCCTTTTGCGTCTGCGGCTCAGGCGTTGGGCTTGCGGCCGTGGTTGGCGGCGTTGCCCTTGCGGGAGCGGCGCTTGCGGGCGCGCTTGCTCATCGTCGGCTCTCCTTGGTGCTGCTGTGGTCTCGTCCCCGTACGGGCACGAAGCCCCGATTCTTCCACAACCGGGCGAGCCGACCCAATTCGGGGACGATTCGCCCACGTGATTGCCGGTTCAACGGTAAAATCTTGGTATGGATCCGGTCGACGACGATCGGATCCCTTACGTGCGCCTGCCGTTTCTGGGACGCTGCTTTCCGAGGGAAACCTCAGTTGTTCTGTGCTGCCGCAGCAACGCCCCTCCATGGCGCACGCATCCGGAACACCACTTGGATCAAGGAGCCCCCCAACATGTTCGCTGCCCTGCTGTCGGCACTCGCCGCAAACGACTTCGCCACGCGCGCCCTGCTCACCATGTCCAGCGTGTGGGGTTGGGGCGGCTGAGGCCGACCAACCTTCTCGAGACGGCACCGGGGCCCGAAGGTCCCGGTGCCGTCGCGCTACCGTGGGCGACGTGAGCAACACGACCACCGTGACCGTCCGGTCACGGTGGTTGCCCGCATACCTCGCGGGCGTCCTCGCCCTGTCCCTCGTGACGGGAGTGCTCGCCTGGGTCGAGCTGCCCCGACCCGAGCTGTGGCCGCTGCTCCTGCTCTGTCTCATGGGCATCGTGAGCTTCCAGATCCGAGAGCTCGACGTCGGCCTGCGGATCAGCTTCTCGTTCCTCTCGATCATCCTCGTCGCGTCGGCCGCCATCTCCGGTGTCTTCGGCGCCTGGGTCGTCGGGTCGGTGTCGATGCTCGTCGACCGCAACCAGCGGCGCTGGTCGGCAACGATGTTCAACGCGGCCATGAGCGGCCTGCTCGGTGCTGCCGGTGGGCTGACGTACGCGTTGCTCGGGGGCGTCGAGGGCGACGGCATGCTCGGCAAGGACACCGCTGAGCTCGCGGCGACGGTCGGCTGGCCGCTGCTCGCCGCCGACGTCGTCGCCTGCCTCGTCAACGCCGTGCTGCTCTCCGGCGTGATCCACCTCGACCAGGGAGTGCCGTTCGGTGTCCAGCTGCGCCGCGTGCTCACCGGCTCCGGCGTCGCGTACATCGGCTACGGCATCATCGGGCTGCTCTTCGTGATCCTGTGGTTCCCGGCCGGCCTCGGGGCCTTCAGCGCCCTGCTGATCATGGCTCCGCTGCTGGCCGCCCGGTGGGCCTTCGTCCAGTACGGCGAGGAGATGCGGTCGCACGAGAGGACCATCGACACGCTGGTGACCGCGCTCGGAACCAAGGAGCCCGCCGCCGTCGACCGCAGCCATCGCGCGGCGGCTCTCGCCGAGTGGGTGGCGGAGGAGCTCGGCCTGCCGCCGGGCCAGATCGGCACGGTCAGGTATGCCGCGACGCTGCACGAGATCGGCCACCTCGGCGTCGCCACGAGACTGCTGCGCCGGCCGGCTGACTCGCTGACCCCCGCCGAGCGCCGGGTGCTCGACCGGCACTGCGTCATGGGCGCCCGGATGATCGAGGGCATCGACTTCCTCGAGGACGCACGGTCCGGCATCCGTCACCAGCACGAACGCTTCGACGGTGAGGGGCGGCCCGACGGGCTCGCCGGCGACACCATCCCGGTCGCCGCTCGCATCGTCGCCGTCGTCGCCGCGGTCGAGCGCGCCCTGGTCGACCCCACGACGGGCGGACGGGCGGCCATCGCCGACGTCGCCAGACAGCTCCAAGGCGACCCGGGCCGGTTCGACCCCGACGTTGTCGCGGCCACCATCGTCGCCCTCGACAAGCACGGAGTGCCGCTCAGGACCACCACGGGGGTGTCGTCGTGAAGGGCACCCTCAGGCGTGAGCCCGTCGCCGCCGTCCTCGGCCTGCTCGGCCTCCTCGTCTCACTCGTCGTGACGATCCGCAGCGGCGACGTGCCGCCCCTTCGAGACCAGGCCACGTTCGCCGCGGTCGCGGCCTTCGCGCTCGCCATCGTGCTGGGGGAGTGGTTCCACCTCGCGGCCCCCGGCTTCCGTGGGGGCGCCCCCATCGCCATGGCGGCCGCGTTCGGGCTCGCCCTGACCACCGAGATGCCGGCCGGCGAAGAGCTTCCCTACGGGCCTGCCTTCGTGCTGTCGGTGACGGCCGCGTCGATGGCGCTCGGGGCGACCGTGCGCGTCGTGGCGGGACGCGAGACGAGCATCGTCGAGACGACCGGGCGCTTCGTCGCCATCTTGGTGGCGACGCTCGTCTACCGCGTCGCCGTGCTCGGCCAGAACCCCGCGACGCCCGTTCCCGACGAGATCCCGGAGCCGTGGCAGCACGCCCTGCTGCTGCTCGGCATCTGCATGCTCGCGCTGGTCACCGACGCACTGTTCACGTCTGTCATGCGCGTGCTGTCGGCGGCCGTCAGCCTGCGGCGCACCTTCGTGGAGGAGTTCCGGTCGTCCTTCGCCCTGTCGATGGCGGTCGCCGTGACGGGTGTGCTCATCGCGCTGGCCGCGCCACCGCTCGGGGTCGCGGCCCTGCCCCTCTTCCTCATGCCCCTCGTGCTCACGCTCTTCGCCTTCCGCCGCTACGTCAGCATCCGCGCCACCTACCTCCAGAGCATCCGCACGCTCTCGCGTCTCACCGACGCCGCCGGTTACACCCCGGCGGGGCACTCCGAGCGGGTCGCGGCCCTCTCGGTGCGGGTCGGGCGCGAGCTCGGCCTGTCCGAGCGTGAGCTGCTCGACCTCGAGTACGCCGCCCTGCTGCACGACATCGGCCAGGTCGCTCTGGTCGAGCCGATCCCGGGCGGCGCCACGGTGCTGGCGGCGCCGGCCGACCAGCGCCGCATCGAGGCCGACACCGTGGCGATCGTCCGCGAGACCGGTGTCTTCGAGGGCGTGGCCAAGATCCTCGAGCACCAGACGACCCCCTACCGCCAGGTGCGTGAGCTCGGTGAGGAGATCCCGATGACGAGCCGCATCGTCAAGGTCGTCAACGCCTACGAGGACCTCACGGCAGGTGCCCGCAGCACGCGGGCGAGGGACGCGGCCGTCGAGCGCATCTACCTCGGGCTCGGCTACGAGTACGACCCGCGCGTCGTGGACGCCCTCCTCAAGTCGATCGGGAACGCGGCCGAGACCGGCTGAGACAGCCGTCACACCCACGCGCCACACCTTGGGTGGCCGCCACCGGCGTGCCAGAATGACGGCTTCGGGCAACCCCCGTCGCGAGAACGAAGCGTGCAGGCCAGACCCCCGGCACTGTTCCACCAGTGAGGGCGTCTGCCCTCTTCTTCTCCATGCGAACGAGGTGTTCCAGCATGAGTGCGTTGCCCACCAGCCAGCTCTTCGACCCGAGCGACCCGGTCTTCCGCGTCCACGTGGGCGGCAAGCTCGGGGTACACGCCACGTCGCAGCTGCGCGACGCAGCCGACCTGTCCCTGCTCTACACGCCGGGCGTCGCCCGGGTGTCCCTGGCCATCGCGGCCGACCCGACCCTCGCGGCGATCTACACGTCACGTCGCAACACCGTCGCCGTCGTCAGCGACGGCACGGCCGTGCTCGGCCTCGGTGACGTCGGTCCTCTCGCGGCCATGCCCGTCATGGAGGGCAAGGCGGTGCTCTTCAAGCACTTCGCCGACGTCGACGCAGTGCCGGTGTGCATGCAGACGGGCAGCGTGGACGAGATCGTCGACGCGGTCTCCCGCATCGCGCCCACCTACGGCGGCATCAACCTCGAGGACATCTCGGCTCCCCGGTGCTTCGAGATCGAGCGACGCCTGCAGGAGCAGCTCGACATCCCCGTCTTCCACGACGACCAGCACGGCACCGCGATCGTCGCCCTGGCGGCCCTGCTCAACGCCGTCCAGGTCGTCGACAAGGACCTCGCCGAGCTGACGGTGGTCGTGTCGGGCGCGGGCGCCGCCGGTGTGGCCGTGAGCAGGATCCTGCTGGCCGCGGGTGTGCGCGACGTCGTCGTCGTCGACTCTCGCGGGGTCCTGGGGCCCGACCGCGACGACCTCGCCCCGCACAAGGAGGAGCTGCGCCAGGTCACCAACCCTCGCGGAGTCACCGGCGACCTCGGCGACGCGCTGTCGGGTGCCGACGTGCTCATCGGGGTCTCCGGAGGCACGGTCGCCGAGCGCGACCTCCTGCGCATGGCGCCGCGCGCCGTCATCTTCGCGCTGGCCAACCCCGACCCCGAGGTGCACCCGGTCGTGGCCGCGCGCTTCGCCGAGGTGGTGGCGACCGGGCGTTCGGACTTCCCGAACCAGATCAACAACGTGCTGGCCTTTCCCGGGATCTTCCGGGGAGCGCTCGACTCCGGGGCGCGCCGCGTCACCGAGGAGATGAAGCTGGCAGCGGCCAGGGCCATCGCGGGACTGGTCGATAAGCCGACGGCAGACTGCGTCGTGCCGAGCGTGTTCGACGAGCGCGTCGCGCCGACCGTCGCGGCCGCCGTGTCGGCGCTCGTGCCCGACGGGGATCGTCCGACGACGACCTGAAGGCCGAGCGGCTCCGCCCCCGGTCACTGCCCGTCAGTGGCCGGGGGCGTCGTCGCGGTCGTGGTGGTGGTCGCGGCCGCGCGGCTGGTCCCGCTCGGGGCCCGGGACGGCCGGCGAGCGCTGCTCCGCCGGGTCGACGAGCCCCCGCGCGGCCAGGGCCTCGCCCGTGGCACGGGCGAACGCGACCACGTGCACCACCGTCGGCACGACCACCGCCCGGGGGTTGCGGTCGAGACCGCGGGCGCGGGCGGACTCGCGGACGCTCGCGAACGACCCGGCGACCCACGGCACCGAACGCACCACGATGCCCAGCGTGAGAGCCACGACCTCCGGGTCGACCAGGCGTCGCAGCGGACGTGCCGCGAGAGCCACGCCGTCGAGCAGGTCGGTGACCGGCGTGGTGACCGTGAGGATGCCCGCCGCGACGAACGCGTTGGCGACCCCGAGGACGACGCGGACGGCATACGGCAGGTCGGCGGACCACCACTGGAAGGCGAGGAGGACGACCAGCAGGGGGACGAGCCCCCGCATCGACCGCGCCAGGCGACGGACGGGCAGCCCGGCCACGGAGATGACGAGCACCAGCCCGACCGACACGGTGACGAGCGGCCACGCCGACTGCGCCAGCCACGGTGATGCGCCGACG
The DNA here is from genome assembly GCF_042676085.1 of Terrabacter terrigena. NCBI lineage: Bacteria > Bacillati > Actinomycetota > Actinomycetes > Micrococcales > Intrasporangiaceae > Terrabacter > Terrabacter terrigena. The sequence continues at coordinate 476,237 of NZ_JBHTKH010000001.1, read as the reverse complement.
AGCAGGACGCCGGCGAGCTTGGCCCACAACGGCATCCGGTGCACGAAGGACGTGCCCGGGACGTGGGCGCCGAAGAGCCCGTGCGCCGTCACGACTCGTCGACCATCGACCGGTAGCGGGCCACCGCCTCGGGAGGGGGCCCGTCGAACACCACACGGCCGGCGTCGACGACGAGGGTGCGTTCTGCCACGAGTGCGAGGTCGAGGTCGTGGGTGGCGACGACGACCGTCTGCGTCAGGGAGTCGAGCAGGTCGCGCAGGCGCCGCGTGTTGCGCCGGTCGAGCAGGGTCGTCGGCTCGTCGAGCACGAGCAGCGCCGGGTCGGTGGCGAGCACGACGGCGAGGGCCATCAGCTGTCGCTCGCCGCCCGACAGGTCGTAGACGCTCTGGTCGGCCAGGTGTCCGAGCCCGAACCGGTCGAGCACCTCCTGCGCCGCCTGCCTGCGCTCGCCGCGCGACCGGTGCCGGCGACGGAGCGACAGCTCGACGTCCTCGCGACCCGTGGGCATGACGAGCTGCGACAACGGGTCGGTGAAGGCGAAGGCGACCCGGCGGCGGACGCGGGCCCCCTGGCGCACGGTGTCGAGGCCGTCGACGGTGACGGCACCGGACGTCGGGGCGACGAGGCCGTTGAGCAGGCGCAGCAGGGTCGACTTGCCCGAGCCGTTGGCACCGACGACGCTGACCCTGCGCTGCTCGAGGGTGAGGTCGACCGGGCCGAGGATGGTGCGGGTGCGACCGGGGGAGTCGTCGAGCGGCACCTCGACGGTGGCCGAGGTGATGCGGACCGACGCCACCGCCGCCTCACCCATGGGTCATGGCCCGCGTCACGGGGTGCTCAACGACGAGCCGCCCCTGCCGCGTGGCGGCGCCGTCGCACGAGAACGTCGGGGAACGCGCGGTGCACCGCCACGGCGGCCAGCACCGCGACGACGTCCTTGAGGAGGTCGCCCGGCAGGAACGGCAGGTCGGCGCTGACGGCAGCGGCCAGTGGCACCTTGAGGTTGACCATCAGGCCTGCCACGCCCAGCACGTGCACGACCGCGATGCTCGTGACGAACGAGGCGGCGACGAGCACGGGAGCCCAGAGTGCGCGGCGCGTGCGGCGGAGCACGACCTGGGCGGCGAGACCGACGACGGCGGCCGCCACGACGAACGACACGAGGTAGCCGGCTGTCGGACCGCTGAGGACCTGCAGCCCGGACTGGCCCCGGCTGAAGACCGGCAGGCCGACGAGACCGAGCAGGAGGTAGAGCAGCACGGCCAGAGCGCCGCGAACGGGTCCGAGGACGAGACCGGTGAGCATGACGGCCAGGGTCTGCAGGGTGATCGGCACGCCGAACCCCCCGACCGGGATGCCCGGCACGACGGCAGCGGCGACGAGCAGCGCCGTGAACACGGCGACCAGCGCCACCGACTGGGCATCGACGCCGCGCGCTGCGCCCGCCACCTCGTTCGCCGGTTCGTTCGCCGGGTCGGTCGCCGGGTCGGTCGCCGGGTCGGTCGCGGTGTGGGTCGGCGCGTCGGGGGGAGCCGCGGTCAGCCGGGTGTCGTCGGTCACGGCAGGACCCTACCGGGGCCCGCGCGGTGCCCCGTTCACTATGGTGCTGGAATGCTCGCTGCCTACGCCGCCAGTCAGTCCGCGTCAGACCCCCTCTCCGGCCTCGTCGTCGGCGAGCGGCACGACCCCGAGGCGCGGCCCGGCTGGGTCGTCGTCGACCTGCGCGCCGCCGCCCTCAACCACCACGACGTGTGGTCGCTGAGAGGTGTGGGGCTCGCCCCGGACAGGCTGCCCATGGTGCTCGGCTGCGACGGCGCCGGCGTCGACCCCGACGGCAAGGAGGTCATCGTGCACGCCGTCGTCCCCTCGGAGGGCTGGCGCGGCGACGAGACCCTCGACCCGCGCCGCACGCTCCTGTCGGAGCTGCACGACGGCACGCTCGCCGAGAAGGTGCTCGTGCCTGCCGGCAACGTCGTCGCCAAGCCCGAGTCGATGTCGTGGCAGACCGCGGCCTGCCTCTCGACGGCGTGGCTGACGGCATACCGGATGCTCTTCACCAACTCCGGCGTGCAGCCGGGCGGCACGGTGCTCGTGCAGGGTGCCGGTGGCGGTGTCGCCACCGCCCTCGTCCAGCTCGGTTCGGCCGCCGGCTACCGCATGTGGGTGACCTCGCGCGACGAGGCGCGGGGCGCGCGTGCCCTCGCGATCGGCGCCGACCGCGTGTTCGCCTCGGGCGAGCGGCTGCCCGACCGCGTCGACGCCGTCATGGAGACGGTCGGGGCGGCGACGTGGAGCCACTCGGTCAACAGCCTTCGTCCCGGCGGCACCATCGTGATCTCGGGCGCGACGTCGGGTGACGCCCCGACCAAGGCCGAGCTCACGAAGATCTTCTTCAAGCAGCTGAGGGTCGTCGGCTCGACGATGGGCACGCGTGAGGAGCTGGCCCAGCTCGCACGCCTCGTCGAGCAGCAGGGGATCGAGCCGGCGGTCGACTCCGTCCTGCCGCTCGCCGACGCCCGCGACGGCTTCGCACGCATGGTCGACGGCGACGTCTTCGGCAAGGTTGTCTTCACCGTCGGCTGACGCGCGCTTCGGTCGGGTGTCGGCAGCCGGGTGTCGGCCGGTGTGGCAGGGCCTCAGCCGCGCTGGGCCCCCGACACGTGCACCTCGACCGACAGGCCGTCGGCGGAGGGGGCACTGGGCGTGCCCTCCAACCACTCGCACCAGAGGGCGGCGCACAGCCGGGTCACGAGGCGGCCCAGATCGTATGCCGTGTCGGCACCGAGCGTGACCGTGAGCGGGCCGACGTCCGCCGTCGCCGACGGAACGCCGTGCAGCGCCACCCGGACCGCCCGACCGACGGCGTCGATCCTCGTGTCGTCACCGGCCGGGGGAACGCCGACGGCCGTGGCGTCGGCACTTCCGGGCTCGACGCCGAGGGCAGCGCGCACCGCCTCGACCCGTCCGTAGCCGAACCAGTCGCCGGGGCCCGTGCGCACGAGGTCGCGCCCGCGAAGGTGCGACGTGCGCGACTCGGGGACGAGAACGTCCGGCAGACCCCGGAGCAGCGCTGCCGGCACCGCCGACACCTTGCCCTTGGCGAGGTCGGCAGCGGCTGCGACCTCGTCGGCGAGGGCCCGCGTGGTCACCTCGAGCGGCCTCCCGTCGGCGTCGGCACCGCCGCGGAGGTCGTCGAGCACCTCCACCCCGTGTGCGCCGAGGGCGAAGTCGACCTGTCCGACCCGCCACGGGCGCCCGGCCGTGTCACTGAGGACCACGCCGACGCGTACGCCGTGCCTCTCGAGGAGCGCGTCGTGCAGGTGCTCGCAGACGGCGTCGGGGTCGTGGGGGAGCAGCAGCCACCCACCTCGGGCCCCGGTGTTGGACCCGTCGACGCCGGCGGCCGCCATGATCGGCCCCGCCTTGGCCCGCACGATGCGGGTCACCCGGTCGCCGACCACGCGCTCCGCGACGACGTACTCGGTCTCGCCGCGCACCACCCGGTCCTTGTCGGGGTCGTGGGTGACGAGCCCCAGCGCCTTGCTCGCGATCTTGCTCGAGACGACGAGGACGTCGCCGTCGGCGAGCGAGACGCCGGAGTGGTCGAGCCCCACCTGGAGCACCTCGACGAGGTCGTCGCCCTCGCGCACCTCCGGTATGCCGGTCAGCGGGGTGATCGTGATCGGACCGCTCACGCGGGCGCCCGCTCTGCACGCAGGCGCATCCCGAGGTCGAGTGCCGCGCCCGCCATCTCGGCCGCCGCCTCGACGGAGCTCATGAGCAGCGGGCGGCGCACGACCTGCAGGCCACGCCCGTCGGGCATCGGGTCGTCCTCGTCGACGAGCCAGCCGTCGAGGAAGTCGGCGTAGAGGCCCGCCACGCCGGCGCTGGTCTCCTCCACGCCGATGGTGCGCAGGCACACGTCCGCGTGGCCGCGCACCGGGCGGCCGCCGACGAGCGGCGAGACCCCGACGACCGGGGCCCGGGTGCCGCGCAGGGCATCGCGCACCCCGGGGACGCCGAGGATGATGCCGATCGAGACGACGGGGTTGCTCGGCGGCAGGATGACGACGTCGGCCTCGCGGATGGCCTCGAGCACACCGGGCGCCGGGGCCGCCCGGTCGAGGCCCGCGACGACGAAGCGGTCGGCCGGCAGCTCGGCGCGGTGCCGGACCCACCACTCCTGGAAGTGGATCGCGCGCTGCCCTGCGTCGTCGCCGTCGGCGTGCACGACGACGTGCGTCTCGACGGGGGTGTCGGTCATGGGGAGCAGCGTCACCCCGAGCTCGCCCAGCCCCCAGCGTTCGGAGAGCCGCTGCGTGACCGCGCTCAGCGGCATACCCTGGCCGAGCAGCTGCGAGCGGTAGACGTGGGTGGCGAAGTCCTTGTCGCCCAGCGTGAACCACTGTGGTTCGGCCCCGAGCGCGGCCAGCTCACCCGCGAGGCTGTGCGTCTCGTCGGCACGGCCCCAACCCTGACCCTCGTGGATGCCGCCTCCCAGCGTGTAGAGCAGGGTGTCGATGTCGGGGCAGACCCGCAGGCCGAACAGCGTGATGTCGTCGCCGGTGTTGCCGATGACGGTCAGCTCTACCTGCTCGAGGGAATGGGGGGCGGGACCCGTCGGCTGCGGTGTTCGGACGTGATGGAGCAGGCCGCGCAGGAAGCGGGCTCCGCCGACTCCTCCGGCCAGGGCGGTGATTCGCATGGCTCGATCCTCTCAGCCGTCCGGACACGTCGTGTCCTGCGGGTGGACAGCGACATTTCGTGCAGCGAATATCACCAACTGGCTTGACTTGGGGGGTATGACACGCATGTAATTTCATTGTTGTATTCGTTGCTTCCGGGGTCGCTGTGAAGATTCGGGCAGTTCGCCCGATTCCCACAGAAAACCGGTCATGACGGGTACAGCATGTGCTGACACAAGAGGAGTCAGGGTCGAGGAGGGGTCATGCACGAGCTGATGGTGGTTTGGTCGGACACGGGTGAGCAGGAGGGTGAGCTCTCCTGGCAGGAGCGCTCGCTCTGCGCCCAGACCGACCCGGAGGCGTTCTTCCCGGAGAAGGGCGGCTCCACGCGCGAGGCCAAGAAGGTCTGCGTGGGTTGCGAGGTGCGTTCGGAGTGCCTCGAGTACGCCCTGTCCAATGACGAGCGATTCGGCATCTGGGGCGGGCTGTCCGAGCGGGAGCGCCGCAAGCTGAAGAAGCGCGCGGTCTGATCGTGAGGTACGCCCCCGGCACCGAGCTGGTGTCCGGGTGAAGGTAGCCGCTGTGCCCGACGAGCTGACCGAAGACCGAAGCACCCCCGCCGGGGCGGGGAGTGTGTCGTCCGTGTCGTTGTCTGCCCCTCCCTCCACCGGGCAGCGACCGAACGCGACGGTCGACGCGATCGTCGTCGTGCACAACGGGGCTGCGTGGCTGGCGCAGTGTCTCGACGGCCTGGCCGCTCAGACACTGCCGCCCGCGCGGCTCGTCATCGTGGACGTCGCGAGCACCGACACCTCCAGAGCCATCGCCACCGCCCACCAAGGCGTACGGGCGCGCATCCGCTCGGTCGAGGTGCTCCCACTCGACTCACGTGTCCCCCTCGGCCGCGCCATCGAGCGCGGCATGACCCGGCTCCCCGTCGGCGGCGACGCGTCGTCGAGCTGGGTGTGGGTGCTGCACGACGACACCGTGCCTCGCGCCGACGCCCTGGCGCAGCTGCTCCAGACCGGGCTCAGCTCGAAGAGCGTGGGCGTCGCGGGCCCGAAGATCGTCAGCTGGGAGGACCCCCGCCGCCTCGTCGAGATGGGCATCCAGATCACCCGCACGGGCCGACGGCTCGCCTCGCCCGCGCGCGGCGAGGCCGACCAGGGCCAGCACGACCATCGGGCCGACGTGCTCGCGGTGAGCACCAGCGGCATGCTCGTCCGGCGCTCCGCCTACGACGACCTCGGTGGGTTCGACCCCTCGTTCACCGAGCACGGCGCCGACCTCGACTTCGGCTGGCGCGCCCAGCTCGCGGGTCACCGCGTCGTCATCGTCCCCGCGGCCGTCGTCCGCGACGCCTCAGCCGGCCTCGACGGGGAGCGCCCGGGCGGTGCCCGCCCCAGGGAGATCGAGCGCCGTGGCCGCCGCGCGGCCCGGCAGGTCACGCTCGCCAGGTGCTCGCCCCTCGCCGCGCCCTTCCTCGCGCTCTGGATGGCGCTGTCGGCCGTCGTCGCCTCGCTGACCCTCCTCGTGGCCAAGCGGCCGAGGCAGGCCTGGCGTGAGCTGACCGACGTGGCAGCCCTGCTGCACCCCTTCGCCACCCTTGCCGCCCGCTGGCGCGGTCGGCGCACCAAGCGCCTACGCCGCGACCACCTGGGCACCCTCTTCGTGCCGCCGGGTGTCGCCGCGCGCACGACCATCGACCACATCCAGGACGCCATCACCCCCGAGCGCGCCCGAGCGCGCCGTGAGGCCGCGGCGACCACCGAGACCGGACCCGTGGCCGACGAGTCCGAGTCGCTCGACCACCTCCCGGCGTCGCTGCCGCGCAGGATCGTGAGCCATCCCGGGTTCCTCGCGGTCGCAGCGGTGCTCGTCACGACCGTCGTGGCCTGGCGCGACGCGATCCGCACCGGCGCCCTCTCTCCGACCCACACCGGGGTCGCCGGCGGCGAGCTGCTCCCGGTCACGTCCGGGTCCTCCGGCCTGTGGCACGCCTTCCGCGACGCCTGGCACGGTGCCGGCCTCGGCACCGGGGCCGACCCGGGTCCGCACCTGGCCGTCCTGTCGCTACTGACCTGGCTGGCCGAACGCGTGCCCGGCGTGGCCGAGAGCCGGTCGAGTGCCGGGGTGACCATCGCGTGGCTGCTCTTCCTCGCCCCCGTGCTGTCGGTGTGGTCCGCCTATCTCGCTGCCCGCGTCGTCACCCCGGCCCGCACGGCCCGCGCGCTCGGCGCCGTCGCCTGGGGCACCGCCGGCGTCGCGGCTGCGGGCATCGCCCAGGGCCGGGTCAGCGTCGCCGTCGTGCACGTGCTGCTGCCCTTCGTGCTCGCGGGCTTCTGCCTCGCGGGCCGCCGCGACGGCACGTTCACGGCCACCTTCGCGACCGCGCTCGCCACCGCCGTGCTCGGCGCGTTCGCCCCGCCGCTGCTCGGCCTCTCGGCCGTGGCGGCGCTGCTCCTGCTGCTGCTCGGGCCAGGCCTGCGCCGCGCTCGCGCGCTCGTGCTGGTCGTGGTCCCGGCCGCACTGCTGGGGCCCTGGGCAGCCCGCTTCGTCGAGGACTGGCGGTTGCTCCTGTCCGGTCCCGGCCTCGTCTCCACCTCTGATGACCGAGGGCCGTGGGGCGTGCTGGCCGTGGTGCTCGGTGAGCCGGGCAGCGCCGGCGCCGCCGTCTGGCTCGCGGCGCCGCTCGTGCTCCTGGGGGTGCTGGGCCTCGCCGTCCGCGCACGGAGCCGCGCCGAGTCGGTCGGCCTCTTCGCCGGTGCGTTCCTGGGCCTGCTCGGTCTCGCCGGGGCGCTGGTCTCACAGCGGGTCGTGCTCGGCTCGGCCGAGACCGGCGTGGGCCAGTCGGGCCCAGCGCACCTGTGGAGCGGCCTCGGGGTCCAGCTGTGGCTGGCGGGGCTGCTGGTCGGCCTGCTGGCCGGCAGCCGCCCCGTCCTGGCAGTCCTGCAACGGCCCGGCCGCCGATGGAGCTTCGTCGCGGCCGTGGTCGCCGCGGCCGTCGCCGTCGTCCCCCTGGTCGCCGCGGCCGGGCTGCAGGCCTATGACGGCCTCGGGCGCACGCTGTCCGTCGGGCAGGCAACCCTGCCCGCCGTCGCCGTCGAGCAGGGCAGCGGCCCACTCGGCAACCGCCTGCTCGTGCTCCGCCCGTCCGACGAGGTCGTGGACTTCGTGCTCGCCGGACAGGAGCCGGGTGATGTCCTGCGCGACCTCGACCGGGTCCCCGACGCCGACGACGCACCGCTGGTCGCGGCGGTCGCCAACATCGTGGGCGGCCGGGGTGCCGACTCCCTCGACTCGACCACCCTGGCCCGGCTGGGCATCGGCTTCGTGCAGGTCGGGGCCACGAGCGAGTCCACGCTGACGCGACGTCTCGACTCCTCGGCCGGGCTGAGCCGACTCGGGGCCAGTGAGCGCGGCATCCTCTGGAAGGTGCAACCGCTCCGCGGTTCCGACGGCGCGTCGGTCGCCACGGCACCCTCGCGGGCGCGGCTCGTCGACCCCGAGGGCGCCCTGCTCCAGGTCGTCCCCACCACGGGACCGCACGCCGCGGTCGACACCACCATCCCTGCGGGCTCCGGTCGACGGCTGCTCGTGCTGGCCGAGCCGGCCGAGTGGTCGGCCCAGGCCGTCGTGACCTTCGACGGCAGGCGCCTCGACCCCGTGCCCGGCACCGCCCAGCCGACGTATGCCGTCCCACCGACCTCGGGCGACCTCGTCGTCGACCTCGCCGCCGCGCAGCCCTGGTGGCGTCTGGGTCAGGCCCTGCTCTTCGGCCTCGTCGTCTTCCTTGCCGTGCCGTTCGGCAACCGCCGCTCGAGGAGGCGCGCATGAGCAACACCTCAGGCATCGTCCGGGTCGGGTCGGTCGCACTCGTCGCTGCGGCGCTGGCCGTCGGCGCGACCCGCGTCAGCGGCTCCGTTCAGCTCGCGACAGCCGGGGAGCGGGCGGGCCTGCCCGAGTCCTCCAGCGTGCTCGTCGACGAGGCCTCGCTCGTGTGCCCGGGGCAGCAGCGGCTCGGCGCCGTCGGCCTGCGCGACGTGCCGGGCACGGTCTCGGTCGCGGCTGCGGCCCCGGAGTCGGGTGTCGTCGCGGGGGCGCCCGCAGGCGGTGCCGGCTCCGTCCGGCTGTCCCTCGGCACGTCGTCGACCGGTCTCGCGCAGACCTCGTCGGCGGACAGCCTCGCCACGGCCGAGGTCTCCACACCGGAGGTGGTCGTCGCAGCAGGCAAGGACGCCCTCGCGCCCGGCCTCGCGGCCACTCAGGTGTGGCGCCACACGGGCGACGACGACAGGGGACTCGCCCTGACTCCCTGCCAGCTGCCGTCGTCCGACGTGTGGTTGGTCGGAGGTGGCGGCGGCGCATCCCGCACCGAGCGCATCATCGTCAGCAACCCGGGCGCGAACGCCGTGTCGGTGTCGGTCGACGTGCTGGGCCGCTCGGGTCGCATCGAAGGTGCCGCCGACCGCAGCGTCCCGGTGCCGCCGCTCTCCCGGCAGGTCATCTCGCTCGACGCCATCGCGCCCGACGAGACCAGCCCGGTCGTCCACGTCGTCGCCACGGGCGGCGTCGTGTCAGCGGTCCTCGACGAGCAGTGGATCGTCGGCGCCACCGGCCGAGGCATCGACGACTCCACCCGGGCGGCGTCGCCCGGCACCGATCTCGTCGTCCCGGGCGTCGACGCCGCTGCGCGCATCTGGCTGCGCCTCGCCAACCCCGGTGACACCGAGGCGCTGGCGCAGGTGCGTCTGCTGGGCACGAAGGGCGTGGAGCAACCCGCCGAGCTGCGCGCGCTCCGCGTGCCCGCCGGGTCGACGCTCGACGTGCCCGTCGCGCCGTCGACGACGTCTGGGCTGGGCATCCGCTCCGACCAGCCGCTCGTCGCGTCCGCGTGGGCGGAGCGCCGTGCGAAGACCGGTGACCAGATGGGCGACTTCGCGTGGACGCCCGCTGCACCCGCGATCCGCGGCGTTGCCGGAGTGCTGCTCCCCGGGCTCGAAGGGGCCACGAAACGCCTTCTGCTGACAGCGGGTTCGGCTCCGAGCACCGTCACCGTCCGCCTGGGTGGCGACGGTGCGTCCAAGGTCTCCACGGTGCAGGTCGCGCCCGACTCGACGACCGTCGTCGATGCCGGCGACGCCACCGCCGTCTGGGTCGTGCCGGTGAAGGGCACCGTGCGGGGCGCCGTGTCGGTCACCGGTGACGACGCGGGGGTGCCGTTCTACTCGGTCGCCCCGCTCGTCGACGCCCCGGTCAGGGCGCTCTCGGTGCCGGTGCGTCAGGTCCGCAACTGACGCAGTGCGGGTCGGTCACCGTCTCGATGCGCTGAAGGCAGCGCCGGGCGACCCGGGCTGTCACTCGCCGAAGCCGGGGTCGAGCTCCTCGGGGGAGACCCCGAGGAGTCCCGCGACCTGCTCGGTGACGATGTCGGCGACGAGCGCGGCGACGTCGCGCCGGTCGGTCACCCGCGTCTCCACGGGGCGGCGGTAGACGACGATGCGCGCCGGCCGGGCGCTCGTCGCCGGGTAGAGACGTCCCAGAGGCACCTCGCGGTGGTCCCAGGGGGCCGGACCCCTCGGAACGTCCTCGACCGCGAACTCCACGGCGGGGAAGGCGCGCCCGCACGTGGCCTCCAGGCGCGCTGCCGCGTCGAGCACGAAGTCGTCGAACTCGTCGCGGCGAGAGGTCATGGCCGGCACCGGAGGCCACGCCAGCGGCCCGCGCTGCCCGCGACCGTGCCGGTCGCGCCGCCGGCGTCGCGCTGGGGTGCGGGGCGAGACGGTGTCCACGCCTCCACTCTAGATCTCGGTCGCAGACCGACGGCCCACCGAACCGCCGGGCCCTGACCTCCGCCCCGCACGTGCGCGGCACGAGGCCGGGAGGGCCCGCTCGCTGCCTGACCTCGCCGCGGTGCCCGCTTCCGGGCAGCTCCTGGCGCCGCCACGGGCCCGCCACGGGGCCCCACGGGGCACCACGGGGCACGTCCGAACGCCTCGGACGGCGTGGTGATTCGTTCTCGGCGGAGGCGCGGGCTAGAGTCCCGGATCGTGGGTCTGACACGTGGTTGCTCGAAGACGGGATGCGCTCGCCCGGCCGTCGCGACCCTGACCTACGCCTACGCAGACCGGGCCGTCGTCGTCGGCCCGCTCGCGACGTACGCCGAGCCACACACGTACGACCTGTGCCTCGAGCACGCCGAGCGCATGACCGCCCCGCGGGGCTGGGAGGTCGTCCGCGTCGGCGGGGAGTTCCCCGAGCCCGTGCTGGCGGCCGACGACCTGCTCGCGCTCGCCGACGCCGTCCGTGAGGCGGGCCGGCCGCGCGCGCAGCGCGGCAGCGACCCGCGCAGCACCCCCCGCGGCCAGGCCGACGCCGAGGCGGGCTCGGGCGCCGTCGAGTCCGGCCGTCGTGGACACCTGCGCATCCTCAGGGACTCCTGACCACTAAGGTGTTCGGCGTGCCTCGCCTCGCAGACTTCGTCAAGGCGTACGACGTACGCGGAACCGTCCCCGACCAGCTCTCGCCGGCAGTCGCACAGGCTCTCGGAGCGTCCTTCGCCGAGGTGGTCGCCGTTCCCGACGGATCCGCCGGCATCGTCATCGGCCACGACATGCGGCCCAGCTCGCCCGAGCTGTCGGCGGCCTTCGCGGCGGGCGTGACCTCGCGCGGCGTCGACGTCACGATGATCGGCCTGTGCTCGACCGACGGCCTCTACTACGCGAGCGGCGCGCTCGACCTGCCCGGTGCGATGTTCACCGCGAGCCACAACCCGGCCCAGTACAACGGCATCAAGCTGTGTCGCTCGGCGGCGCGCCCGGTCGGGCAGGACTCCGGCCTCGCCGAGATCCGCGACCTCGCCCAGTGGATGCTCGACGGCGGCTCCGGCCTGGCCCAGCCCGTCGGCGGCCCCGGCACGGTGACCACCCGAGACCTGCTCGGCGACTACGCGGCGTTCCTCCGGGGCCTGGTCGACCTCTCCGGCTCACGTCCCCTCAAGGTCGTCGTCGACGCAGGCAACGGCATGGGCGGGCACACGGTCCCCGCCGTGCTGGGCACGGGCGCCGGGCTGCCCGCGCTGCCCCTCGAGGTCGTCCCGCTCTACTTCGAGCTCGACGGCACCTTCCCGAACCACGAGGCGAACCCGCTCGACCCCGCCAACCTCGTCGACCTGCAGGCAGCGGTGCGCGCGCACGGCGCCGACATCGGCCTCGCCTTCGACGGCGACGCCGACCGCTGCTTCGTCGTCGACGCCGACGGTGACCCCGTCTCACCGAGCGCCGTGACGGGGCTGGTGGCGGTGCGCGAGATCGCTCGCGCCCGGGCGGCCGGCGACACCGACGTCGCGATCGTCCACAACGTCATCTCCAGCGCCGCGGTCCGCGAGGTGGTGCTCGAGGCCGAGGCGACCCCCGTGCGCACGCGAGTCGGGCACTCCTTCATCAAGGCCGAGATGGCCCGTGCCGGAGCGGTGTTCGGCGGCGAGCACTCCGCCCACTACTACTTCCGTGACTTCTGGTTCGCCGACACCGGCATGCTCGCCGCCCTGCACGTGCTGTCGGCGCTTGGTGAGCAGGAGCGGCCCCTGGCCGAGCTCTGCGCCGCCTACGAGCGCTACGTCGCGTCCGGTGAGATCAACTCGACCGTGACCGACCAGGCCGCCGTCGTCGAGCAGGTGCGCGCCTGGGCCCAGGTGCGGGGGGCCGCAACCGACGAGCTCGACGGACTCACCGTGACCAGTCCGGACGGCCAGTCGCCGACGTGGTGGTTCAACGTGCGGGCCTCCAACACCGAGCCGCTGCTGCGCCTCAACGTCGAGGCCGCCGACCGTGAGACGATGCAGGACGTGCGCGACGAGCTGCTCGCCCTGATCCGCTCGGACGCCACCGCCCCCGCGGGCGACCACAACGGGTCGACCACGGGTTCCAGCACCAGCTCGACCACCAGCTCCACCACCCAGGACGCAGGAGACGCTTCGTGAGCCAGAGCCACCAGACCATCGAGCCGTGGCTGCGCGGGATCATCCGCTGCCCGCAGTGCAAGGGCGAGGTCACCGACGTGCCTGCTGCCTCCGGCGGCACCGAGGTCGCCGAGCTGCGGTGCGACACCTGCCACCTCGCCTACCCCGTCGAGGGTGGCGTGCCGGTCCTGCTCGTCGACCTCGCCCGCCGCACCGACAGCTGATTCCGGTGGGCGCCGTGTTCGACGAAGCCCGCCTCGACGACGAGGACGCCCTCGGCGCCCTCGACCGCAGCGAGACGCTGCGCGCTCTCGCCGGCTCCGGTGCCCAGGTGCGGCGCACCGTGGCCGCGGCCGGTGAGGCGGGCCTCGACCGCCTGCGCGACATCGAGCCCCGCGGCGTCGTGGTCGCGGCTGCCGGAGGGTCGGTCGCCGTCGCCGACCTGTTCGAGGCCGTCTCCCACGGGGCTGCGGCCCTGCCCGTCCAGAGCTGCTCGTCCGGGTCGCTGCCCGGTTGGGTCGGCACCCTCGACGTCGTCATCGCCGTGTCCCAGTCCGGTCGTGCCGCCGGCACCCTCTCCCTCGCCGCCGAGGCGGCTCGGCGCGGAGCGTTCCTCGTGACCGTCGGCGCCGACGGCTCACCTCTCGCCGACGTGAGCGCGAGGGCGCACGGCGTCCACGTGCCGATCCCGGTCGTCGGCTCGTCGTCGCGCACGTCGATGTGGGCCCAGGCCACCCCGGCGCTGCTGGCCGCCGACGCCATGGGCATCGCCTCGTGCAGCCACGACACCTTGACCGAGCTCGCCGACCTGCTGGACCGGGTGGCCACCGACGCCCGACCCTCGTCCGAGGCGTTCGTCAACCCGGCCAAGGTGCTCGCGGCCGAGCTGGCCGAGTCGACCCCGATCGTGCTGGGCGAGGGACCGTTCGGTGGCGTCAGTTCCCGCCGGGCCGCGTCGATGTTCGGTCGAACCGGCCGGGTCCCCGTCGCGCACGGCTGCCTGCCCGACGCGGCGAGCCAGATCGTGGCCTGCTTCGACGGCCCCCTCGCGTCCGGACAGTCCGAGGGCGGCGGCGCCGACGACATCTTCGCCGACCCGTTCCTCGACGGCCCGACCCGGCCGCCCCTGCGCCTGATCATGCTTCGTGACACCTCCGGCGGTGACCGCTCGCGCCTGGCCGACACCGTCGTGTCCGTGGCCGAGGACGCCGGCGTACGCGTGTCGCTGCTCGACGCCGACGCTCCCGACCCGCTGCTGCGACTCGCGCACCACGTCGCGCTCGCCGACTTCGCCGCCACCTACCTCGCGCTCGGCTTCGGCTTCGACCCGGCGACCTCACCGCACGTACGCCTGCTCCGGGGTGCGCGGGGCACCTGACCGCCGCGCCTCGGCGCCGGAACGTAGGCTGCCCCGGTGACCCAGCACTTCGACCTGGCCATCATCGGCAGCGGCTCGGGCAACTCGCTCGTGACCCCCGACTTCGACGGCAAGCGGGTGGCCGTCATCGAGGGCGGCACCTTCGGGGGCACCTGCCTCAACGTCGGCTGCATCCCGACGAAGATGTTCGTCTACGCCGCAGAGGTGGCGACCACCGTGCGTGAGGCGGGCCGGTACGGCGTGGACGCGACGCTCGAGGGCGTGCGTTGGGCCGACGTCCGCGACCGGGTGTTCGGGCGCATCGACCCGATCTCCGACGGCGGCCGCCGCTACCGGCAGGACGGGCCGAACACCACCGCGTTCCTCGGCCACGCCACGTTCACGGGCGACCGCAGCCTGATGGTCGAGCTGCCAGGCGGCCGCCAGGAGACGATCACCGCCGACCAGGTCGTCGTGGCGGCCGGCGCCCACCCCGTCATCCCCGACGTCGTCACCGAGTCGGGTCTCGAGCTCGGCGACCTCGTCCACACGTCCGACACGATCATGCGCATCGACGAGCTGCCGAGGCGCCTCGCCATCATCGGCGGCGGGTTCATCGCCGCCGAGATGGCCCACGTCTTCGCGTCGTTCGGCGTGCACGTGACCGTCGTGGCGCGCGGCTCGCAGCTGCTGCGGCACATCGACACCGAGATCTCACAGCGCTTCACCGACCTCGCCCGCGAGCAGTGGGACGTGCGCACGGGGACGAACGTCCTGGCCGTCGGGCGGGGCGACGGGGGAGGGGGCGTGCGGCTGCACCTCGACAGTGCCGCGGTCGTCGACGCCGACCTGCTGATGGTCGCCACCGGACGTCGGCCCAACACCAGCTGTCTCGGCGCCGACGCCGGGGGCCTCGCCGTCCTCGACGACGGGCGCCTCGAGGTCGACGCGTACGGCCGCACGACGGCACCCGGCGTGTGGGCGCTCGGCGACGTGAGCTCACCGTTCCAGCTCAAGCACGTCGCCAACGCCGAGGCCCGTGCCGTCGCCCACAACCTCGTCCACCCCGACGACCTGCGGCGGCTCCCGCACGACCACGTCCCGTCCGGCATCTTCAGCCACCCGCAGGTCGCCACGGTCGGGCTGACGGAACAGGACTGCATCGAGCAGGACCGTCCCCACGTCACCCACGTTCAGGCCTACGGCGACACGGCATACGGCTGGGCCCTCGAGGACCGCTCGAGCGTGTGCAAGCTCGTCGCCGACCCGACCACGGGGCGGCTCCTCGGTGCCCACCTCATGGGCCCGCACGCCACGTCGCTCATCCAGCCGCTCATCCAGGCACTCGCCCTGGGCACCCCCGTCGACGAGCTCGCCCGGGGCCAGTACTGGATCCACCCGGCGCTCGCCGAGGTCGTCGAGAACGCCCTGCTCGGCCTGCGCCTCGAGCGCACGGCCTGAACGCGTTCCCAGCCGATTCCCAGACCACCCTAGGATGACGCCATGGCAGGCGGACTCGTAGCGCTCCTCGATGACATCGCGGCCCTGGTCAAGCTCGCCGCCGCCTCGGTGGACGACGTCGGCGCCGCGGCGGCGAAGGCGAGCATCAAGGCCACCGGCGTCGTGGTCGACGACACCGCGGTCACGCCGCGCTACGTCCAGGGGCTGGCCCCGGAGCGCGAGCTGCCGATCATCAAGAAGATCGCGCTCGGCTCACTGCGCAACAAGCTGCTGGTCATCCTCCCGGTGATCATGCTGCTCAGCCAGTTCCTGCCGTGGCTGCTGACGCCGATCCTCATGGTCGGCGGGGCCTACCTCTGCTACGAGGGTGCCGAGAAGGTGTGGGAGATCGTCTCCGGTCACCGCGAGGAGCACGACGCCGGGCAGGGCGAGGTCGACGAGGGCTCCGTCGTCTCGGGCGCCATCCGCACCGACTTCATCCTGTCGGCCGAGATCATGGTCATCGCCCTCAACGAGGTCGAGACAGAGCCGTTCGTCTCGCGCCTGATCATCCTCGTCATCGTCGCGCTGCTCATCACGGCGCTCGTCTACGGCGTCGTCGGCCTCATCGTGAAGATGGACGACGTCGGCCTCAAGCTCGCCGAGCGCGACTCCGGCGCCTCCCAGCGCATCGGCCGCGGCCTCGTGAAGGGCATGCCGAGGCTCCTGTCGGTCCTGTCGACGGTCGGCATCGCGGCCATGCTCTGGGTCGGCGGCCACATCCTGCTCGTCGGCGCCGACGAGCTCGGCTGGCACCCGCCCTACGACCTCGTGCACCACCTCGAGGAGGGTGTGGCCGGGGTCGCCGGTGTCGGTGGCGTCCTCGCGTGGGTGGTCAACACGCTCGCCTCCGCGCTCATCGGCCTCGTCGTCGGTGCCGTCGTCGTCGCGGTGCTGCACGTGGTGCCGCGTCGGAAGAAGGCCGACGCGACCGCGTCGGCCCACTGAGCACTCACCGCGCACGCGGTGTGGCCGCCTCGTAGGTCTGCGGATGCGCGGAGGCCGCGCGCAACGCTCGACACGGCGTTCGAGTCGACGCGCCGTCGCCGCTAGACTCGGGGACTGCCGGCGTGGGTGATGACCCGCCAGATGAGCCCAGAGGGGCGCGCCGGGTCAGGACACCGACCATCAAAGGAAGCGATCACTCATGTCCTTCGACTACAAGGTTGCCGACCTGGGCCTCGCCGAGGCCGGCCGACACCAGCTCCGGCTCGCCGAGCACGAGATGCCCGGTCTCATGGCCATCCGTGAGGAGTACGCCGCCGCCCAGCCGCTCAAGGGCGCGCGCATCGCCGGGTCCCTCCACATGACCGTCCAGACGGCGGTCCTCATCGAGACGCTCACAGCGCTCGGCGCCGAGGTCCGCTGGGCCTCCTGCAACATCTACTCGACGCAGGACGAGGCCGCGGCCGCCGTCGTCGTCGGCCCCCACGGCTCGGCCGACGACCTGCAGGGCGTGCCCGTCTTCGCCTGGAAGGGCGAGACCCTCCCCGAGTACTGGTGGTGCACCGACCAGATCCTCACCTGGCCCGGCGGCGAGGGCCCGAACATGATCCTCGACGACGGTGGCGACGCCACGATGCTCGTCCACAAGGGTCTCGAGTGGGAGAAGGCCGGTCAGGTCCCCGCCACCACCGAGGACGACTCCGAGGAGTTCGGCGTCTTCAAGGAGCTCGTGCGCCAGACGATGGCCGTCGACCCGCAGAAGTGGACCACGGTCGCCGCCGGCATCAAGGGCGTCACCGAGGAGACCACGACGGGCGTCCACCGCCTGTACCAGCTCGCCGAGACCGGCGAGCTGCTCTTCCCGGCCATCAACGTCAACGACGCGGTGACCAAGAGCAAGTTCGACAACACCTACGGCTGCCGCCACTCGCTCATCGACGGCCTCAACCGGGCCACCGACGTGCTCATCGGCGGCAAGGTCGCCGTCGTCGCCGGCTACGGCGACGTGGGCAAGGGCTGCGCCGAGTCGCTCCGCGGCCAGGGCGCCCGCGTCATCGTCACCGAGATCGACCCCATCTGCGCGCTGCAGGCCGCGATGGAGGGCTTCCAGGTCGCCCGGCTCGAGGACGTCGTCGACAGCGCCGACATCTTCATCACCACGACCGGCTGCTACGACGTCATCACCGCCGACCACATGACGAAGATGAAGAACAAGGCGATCGTCGCCAACATCGGCCACTTCGACAACGAGATCGACATGGCCGGCCTCGCCCGCGTGCCCGGCATCCAGAAGACCGAGATCAAGCCGCAGGTCCACGAGTGGACGTTCGAGGGCGGCAGCTCGATCATCGTGCTCTCCGAGGGTCGCCTCATGAACCTCGGCAACGCCACCGGCCACCCGAGCTTCGTCATGAGCAACTCGTTCTCGAACCAGACGATCGCCCAGATCGAGCTCTTCACGAAGACCGGCGAGTACGACAAGCAGGTCTACACGCTGCCGAAGCACCTCGACGAGAAGGTGGCGCGGCTGCACCTCGACGCCCTCGGTGTGAAGCTCACCGAGCTGACCAAGGGCCAGGCCGAGTACCTCGGCGTCGACGTCGCCGGCCCGTACAAGCCGGAGCACTACCGCTACTGACAACCCGTCCGCCGGGCCCACGAGCCCAGCCGACCGCTCACGTATGCCGTCCACCTCGCGAGGTGGGCGGCATACGTGCTCTCGGGGCTGGGTGCGCGTCGGTCAGGGGGTGGGCGCCTTGAGGAGCAGGTAGGTCGAGCCGCGCGCGGCGACGGTCCAGAAGGTCTGGCGCACGAGGGCCTCCGCCACGGGAAGGTCCTTGGGCACGAGGGCCCACCGGCACCCGGTCCGGTCGAGGTAGTCGTCCCAGCCGGTGGCGGCGCTCTGGAAGGTCATGTACGACTCGACGTGCGTGACGGCATACACCTCGGTGCGCCCGTCGATCGCGGGACGGACGTTGGGGTGCTTCCAGATGAGCCAGCCCCCGCTGCCGTAGTCGTTGCACAGCACCGTGCCGGCGGGCAGGGCCGCGATCTGGCTGTCCAGGTCGTTCGGCCCCCACTCCGGCTGGGCGCCACGCGAGGGCGCGAGCAGGGCGGCGACCGCGAGGGCGGCCGCCGCGAGTCCCAGCGTCAGGGCGACCTCTCGTCGGGCGATGGGCTCGCGAGGAAGTCGCACGACCCTGGCCACCGTCAGGGCGGCCAGCGGCGCGATGACCGCCGCACCGACGGCGATGGTGCGCACGTAGAGCAGGGAGAACCCGGTCGCGAGGCCCACGAGCAGGATCTCGGTCCACGGTGTGCGCCGACGATCCCGGGACCAGACCAGCAGCGTCACCGCCGCCACGACGAGGAAGGCGACGAATGCGGCGTCGGTGAGAGACGGGGACCGCCACTCGGTCACGAACTTCGCGTACTCACGCACAGAGAACGGCGCGACGAGCAGCTCGGGACCGACGGGCGTCACCGCTGCGGCAGCGACCGACCCCAGCGGCACGAGCGCCAGCCGCAGCCAGGCGCGGCCGCGCACCGACCCGTCGAGGAAGAGGCCCACGAGGGTGACGACCCCGATGGCGACGCCGACGAACCACATCCCGTGGCTGCACGCCCAGACCCAGGTGAGCGGGACGAGCCACCAGCGCGGCTTCAGGTCGCGTCGCGTCGCCAGCCACGCGCCCGTTGTCACCGCGGCGAGGGCGAACGACACGAGGTGGGGACGCAACGAGAGGCTGCCGCTCAGGGCCACCGTCGCGACGACGAGCACGATGGCGGAGACGAGCAGGGGAGCCTGACGGCGGACGACGACCCAGAAGCACAGGACCACCGCCGCGGCACCGGCCGGGAGCAGCCACGAGACCCCCGGCAGGCCGAACGCCTGCTGGGCCCAGCTCATGACCAGCTCGGGGAGCCACTCGTGCAGCCGCCAGGGCTGCGTCGACATCGTGCTCCACGGGTCGGGGCCGCTGAACGACCAGGTCTCGCGCAGCCGGTCGCCCGCGGCGATGTGCCAGAACGTGTCGGGGTCGTCGACCGGCTTCACCATGCGCAGGACGGTGAAGCAGACGACGAGGCCGGGGAGGAGCTGACGCAGGAGCAGCGGCAGCGCCGAGCGGCGGCCGGTGTCCGCGTGCCCGGAGCCGTCCCCGGTGGGCAGGGTCACACCCTCGCCGGCGGTCGTCGCGGCGGTCGCGTCAGCAGCCGCGTCAGGCGCCGCGTCAGGCGCCGCGTCGGTCGCCGAGCCAGGCGCCGCGTCGGTCGTCGCGGCGAGTTCCCTCGTGTCGCTCGTCACCGCCCGATCATCCCCGTTCGCGCGCCAGGTCGGGGCGTTTTGGGTGGATTGGTGTGCTGCTGGGGCCGCCTCGGCGCCGGGCCGACCCGGTTCTGTCGTGGGAGGATTGCCGGACTCACCGACCTCCTGGATCGCAGGGACCCTCCATGAACAAGCTCCTCCCCGGTGCGCTCGCACTGGCGCTGTCCGTCTCGCTCGCCGGCTGTTCGAAGTCGCTCGACCAGGGGGCGACCCCGACCTCCCCGACCGGCTCGTCGTCGAGCGTCACGACCCCCACCGACTCGATGTCGACCGGCACCGCCGACGACTCGGGCACGGCAACGGCCTCCCCGACCCGACCGCCCATCGACCAGTCGACCCCGGAGGCCGCGATGACCTCGTGGCTCGGCTCCATGGTGGCCGGTGACGGCACCGCCGTCTGCTCGCTCATGGCGGCGGGCGGCAAGGCCATCACGAGCATCCCGGGCGCCGCGGCCGCCTGCGGCAAGTCCATCACGCCGATGCTCGACCAGATCAAGGAGCTGGGTGCCGCCTTCCAGGGCCTGCAGATCAACGGGGCCACGGTCAACGGGAACAACGCCACGTTCGAGAGCGTGACGACCGAGCCCGCGCTCGCCGCGGACGTCGTCGCCAGCTTCAAGGCGGTCAAGATCGCCGGGAAGTGGTACATCACGCAGGGCTGATCCCAGCCGCCGGTGCAGGCGGGCGCGCGCACACTCCGGCGCGCACCGGCCCGTCGACGTGCGTGTGTGATGATTTGGTCAGGACATGCGGGGCCGTGGTCCACGGCCTCGGGAAGGAGTGTGTCGTGAAGGGTCGGGTTCTGGTCGTCGACGACGACCTCGCGCTCGCCGAGATGCTCGGGATCGTGCTGCGCAACGAGGGGCTCGAGGTCACGCACGTGGCCGACGGCTCCGAGGCCGTCGCCGCGTTCCGCGAGTCGCGGGCCGACCTGGTGCTCCTCGACGTCATGCTCCCCGGGCTCGACGGCATGGAGGTGTGCCGCCGCATCCGCGCCGAGAGCGGAGTCCCGATCGTCATGCTCACGGCGCGCACCGACACCGTCGACGTCGTGGTCGGGCTCGAGTCCGGGGCCGACGACTACGTCGTCAAGCCGTTCAAGCCGCAGGAGCTCATCGCCCGCGTGCGGGCCCGGCTGCGTCGCGGTGACGAGCCGGCCCCCGAGAAGCTCTCGATCGGCGACCTCGACATCGACGTCGCCGGACACTCGGTGAAGCGCGACGGCCAGGCGCTGTCGCTCACGCCGCTCGAGTTCGACCTGCTCGTCGCGCTCGCCCGCAAGCCGTGGCAGGTGTTCACGCGCGAGGTGCTGCTCGAGCAGGTCTGGGGCTACCGCCACGCCGGCGACACGCGCCTCGTCAACGTCCACGTGCAGCGCCTGCGCTCGAAGATCGAGCACGACCCCGAGCGTCCCGAGATCGTCGTGACCGTCCGCGGCGTCGGCTACAAGGCCGGCCCCTCCTGAGATGAGCGAGCGCGCGGCCACCAGCGGACTCGCGGGCCTGGCCTCGCGGGTCGGCTCGACGCTGCGCGGCTGGTGGCAGCGCATCCTGCACCTGTGGCGGGCATCGCTCGGGTTCCGCGTCGTCGTCGTGACGATGCTCCTCGGAATCCTCGTGCTCACCGCCGTGGGCACGTACCTCTACGGCTCCATCGCGCAGAACCTCGTCGACAGCCGCCAGCGCATCGCGGTGGACGACAGCCTGCGTGACGCCCAGAACGCCCAGGACCAGTTCGACTCCACCGACCAGACCGACACCGAGGCGAAGCTGACGCAGTTCGCCACGACGCTGATCAACTCCTACCGGCGTGATGCCGGCAACCAGACCCGCTACGTCGTGCTCACCCGCTCCGACGACAACACCTCGCCCTTCAACGTCAGGTCCATCGAGAGCGGTAGCGTCGGCCTCCGGTTCATCCCCGACGAGCTGCGCCGTCAGGTCGCGACCCAGCCCGACCGCCAGCACCTGCAGGTCGCGACCATCGACGAGGGCAACGACAGCATCTCCGCCGTCATCGTCGGGCAGACGGTCGTGCTGCCCGTCGCCGGCAACTACGGCCTCTACTTCATCTACCCGATGGACCGCGAGCGCGAGATCATCAGCTCGATCGGCAAGACGTTCCTCGTCGGCGGTTTCGCCCTGATCGTGCTCATCGGCGCGATCGCGTTCGTCGTCACCCGTCTCGTGGCCGACCCGGTGCGGCGTGCGGCTGCGGTCGCCGAACGCTTCGCCGAGGGCAACCTCAACGAGCGCATGCGGGCCAAGGGCGAGGACGACCTCGCACGGCTCGGCAACTCGTTCAACGGCATGGCCGCTTCGATCCAGCAGCAGATCGCGCAGCTGGAGAACCTCTCACGCGTCCAGCAGCGGTTCGTCTCCGACGTCTCTCACGAGCTGCGCACGCCGCTGACGACCATCCGCATGGCCGGCGACCTCATCCACGACTCCCGCGGTGACTTCGAGCCAACCGTGGCGCGGTCGGCGGAGCTGCTGCGCGGCGAGCTCGACCGCTTCGAGTCGCTGCTCAGCGACCTGCTCGAGATCTCGCGCTTCGACGCCGGTGCCGCCGTGCTCGAGGTCGAGGCGAGCGACCTGCGAGCCTGCGTCGAGCGGGCCGTCGACGCACACCGCACCCTGGCGGCTCGCAAGGGGACGCGGCTCGTCGTCAGCACCCCCGCCGCGCCCGTCATCGCCGACATGGACTCGCGCCGCATCGAGCGAATCCTGCGCAACCTCGTCTCCAACGCCATCGAGCACGGCGAGGGCAAGCCCGTGGAGGTGACGATCGGCTACAACGACACGGCCGTCGCCGTCACCGTGCGTGACCACGGCGTGGGTCTGCGACCGGGCGAGGCCGCGCTCGTCTTCACCCGGTTCTGGCGGGCCGACCCCGCACGTGCCCGCACCACCGGCGGGACGGGCCTGGGCCTCGCCATCGCGCTGGAGGACGCCCGTCTGCACGCCGGCCGGCTCGAGGCCTGGGGCGCTAGGGGGGAGGGTTCCTGCTTCCGGTTGACCCTGCCGCGCAGGGCCGAGGCGACCATCACGAGCTCCCCCCTGCCGCTGAGCCCGCTCGCGGCCGAGGCCGCACGTGCGGCCAGGGAGGCGCCCTCCGGAGCCGGGTCGGGCACCGGCGCTGCCGACGACGACACCAAGCGGCTGCGACGAATCACGGTGGAGCGCTCCCCGTGAGACGCCAGCTGCTCGTCGGGTTGCTCGCGACGGCGGCCACCCTCCTCGCGGGGTGTGGCGGCCTGCCGACCACGGGCCCGGTGCTCGAGGGCCGGGTTCTCGGTGACGTCGTCAACGAGCCGGTGCGCGTCGTCGCGGTCGGACCCGCCGACGGGGCCAGCCAGGAGGCCGTGGTCAGGGGCTTCCTCAGGGCAGGTGAGGACGCCGACGAGACCCACGCGACGGGCAAGAGCTTCCTCGCGCCCCAGTCGGTGGACCTGTGGCGGTGGTCCAGCGCCGATGTCATCGTCTACGACGGCGACCTCTCCTTCCGCCAGGTCGACGAGGACTCCGTCGAGGTGACCGCGGCCGTGCTGGCCAGGCTGACTCCCGACGGCCGTTACGTCGAGCAGGCACCGGGCGTGCGCGAGCGACTCATGCTCGGCCTGACGAAGGTCGGCGGCGAGTGGCGGATCGAGCTGCCCACCACCGGTTTCGGGTTGTGGCTCGACAACGACCAGTTCAACCGCGTCTTCACCAACCGCTTCATCTACTACGTCAGCCGCACGACCCGGGCCCTCGTGCCCGACTCCCGCTGGTTCCAGAACGGCTCCCGCCTGGCGACGACCCTCGCGCGCGCCCAGCTGAGCGGGGTTCCGCCGTTCCTGGACGGTGCCGTCACCACCGGAGTGCCTGCCAACACCAGCCTCGTCGTGAACGCCGTCCCGGTCTCCAACGGCCGCGCCCAGGTCAACCTGAGCACCCAGGCCCTGTCGGCCGACCCGGCAAACCGGGCTGCCATGTGGGCGCAGCTGACCAAGACGCTCGGGCAGGTCGCGTCGGTCGGCTCGGTCTCCCTGGCCGTCGACAACACACCGCTCGAGCTGCCGGGAGGGGTGACGTCGGTGGGATCGGCGGCGGAGCTGGGCTACGACGTCGTGGCGAAGCCCGCGCTCGACACCGCCCTGCTGCGGCGCGGCGACACGATCCGCCGTATCGACCCGCGCTACGTCCCTGACACCCAGGCGGCGAAACGGCCCGACCTCAAGCCCAAGGACATCGACGTCGCACGCATCCCCGACACGTGGCGCAACCTGGCGCTGTCGGGCGACGGCAAGCAGGTCGCTGCGGTGTCGCGCAGCGGCAGCGACCTCTCCATCTGGCGGGCCACCGAACCGACTCGGGCCGTGCCACCCTTCGCGACGTCCCTGACCAGACCCGTCTACGACCCGGTCGGCTACCTCTGGATCGCCGGACGGGACGACGCCGGCAACGACCGCGTCTTCGCACTCGACTCCGTGTCGAGCGACGTCACCACGGTCCCGAAGGCGGTCAGCACGCCCTGGCTCAAGGACCGTCGCGTCAAGACGCTCTCCGTGTCGGCCGACGGCGCACGCCTGCTGCTCGTCACGACCGACCGCAACGGCATCGACGAGCAGGTGGGGCTGAGCGGCATCGTGCGGGCGCCCAACGGCGAGCCACAGTCGCTGACCGCGCCCCTGCGACAGGCCCAGTCGCTGACCCGCATCCAGGACGTCACCTGGCTCGACCCGACGAGCTATGCACTGCTCGGGCAGGTGCGCACGAACGACCCGATGCGGCCCTGGCTCGCGACGATCGGGGCCGGTGTGGACGGCACGCGCAGGGAGACGGGGCGGCTCAACGCTGTCCCGGGTGCCGTGGCCATCACGTCGGTCGGCGGCCCTCGTGGTCTGCTCATCGTGACGAGCGACGACCGCGTTCTCGCCCGGGCCGGGTCCAACTGGCCGCCGATCGAGGAGGGCAGCGACGTCCTCGTCCCGGGCGGCTGAGCCCGGCACACTCTTGCGCGGGGCCGGTCCCGTCGTCCACACCCTCCCGGCCCGTCGTGCGAGCGTCCACAGGTGACCGGGCTCGGGCTGCCCACCCCCGCGGGGAACCGCTTGGCTGGCCCCATGACGGCGTGGCGTCGACGGGACGGAGGTGGCGGATGACCGTCGTCGACCCTGCCAGGTGGGCGCGGAGAGCCCGCGAGCTGCTCGGGCGAGCGGTCGTGGCAGCGCGCGGGAGCGACGTGCTCGACCTCGTGCTGCCGCGAGAGTGCGGGGGCTGCCTGCGGGCCGGGGAGGAGTGGTGCGGGCGGTGCGCTCGCGCCCTCGACGCGCTCGCCTTCGTCGCCCCGGCGGCGCGCGGGGCCCCGTCACCCGGCCGTACGCGTACGGCAGCGGTCGAGCCCGACGGCGCGCCGGGCGTTGCACCCCGGGTCGCCTCACCGGCGTCCGGAGGGGGCGCACCCCGCGCCATCGGCGGCGCGCCGTGGGTGGTGCCCCACCGGGCGCCCGGTGGCATGCCGCCAGTCCACGCCTGGGGCATCTACGCAGACCCCCTGCGTGCGGTCGTCTCCGCCTGGAAGGACGGCGGCCGGCGCGATCTCGCTCGGCTCCTCGAGCCGGTCCTGACGTCGTCGATCGCGGGCGCGCTCGACGGCGTCGGCTGGGTCGAGGGCGTCGTCCTCGTCGTGCCGGCACCCTCGTCGCGGCGCGCCGAGCGCCAGCGGGGCGACACGCCGATCGTCGAGCTCTGCCGGGCCGCCGCTGCCGCCGTGGGCCGCACCGAGCAGGTCGGCTCCGGAGCGGGCGCCGGGGTCGTGATCCGGGTCGCCCCGGCCCTCCACCACGTGCGCCGCGTCGAGGACCAGTCCGGCCTCGGCACGGCGGCGCGGCGAGTCAACCTCCGGGGTGCTCTTGAAGTGAATCCCTTGTGGCTCAACGTCGTTCGCGACAGGAGGTGTCTCCTGGTCGATGACGTCGTGACCACGGGGGCCACCCTCGCCGAGGCCGCACGGGCTCTGCGAGAGGCCGGTGCCGGCCCCGTGGCGGGTGCTGCGATCGCCGCCACGCAGCGCACTCGAGGGTGACGGCGGGCCTCCGTGGCGGCCGACCCGGTGGCTCTCCGAGGGTACGGAATGTGATGTTCCAGCACGTTCCGCCGGATGGCTTCCCAGTGGACGCGGGGCCCAAGTAGTGTCGGGTCATGGACCCGTCCGAAGGACGGAGCGGCCTCCCGGCCGACTCCTCAGGACGTGATCGACCGGAAGAGGTGGTGCCGCGTTGACCGCGGGCCTGTCCTAGGTGACCAGAGGCCCGGACCACTCTCACTGCACCGCACGAAGAAGACGTGCGTGATCAAGGAGGAAACGTGGAGATCGTCGTCACTGGACGTCATGTCCAGATCCCCGACCGATTCCGTGAGCAGCTCGACGAGCGGCTGGCAAAGGTCCAGGCGCTCGCCCCCAAGGTGCACCGTGTCGACGTCGTCGTCACCCACGAGCGAGTTGCCCGCGGGTCCGAGAAGGTCGAGATCACCTGCCACGCAAAGGGACCCGTGATCAGGGCCGAGGCTTGTCTGGACGACAAGTACGCCGCCCTCGACGCGGCCGTGGACAAGCTCATGGAACGCCTGAGGCGGGTGCACGACAAGCGGCGGGTCAGCCGCGGACGACGGATCCCCGAGTCGGTCGCGCAGGCGACCGCGCGCATCGACGCGTCAGCCAACGGTTCGCGTCCGGTCGAGACCGAGAGCGCTGCCGGCGACGGCGTTGTCGACGACCTCGAGCGCTTCGGCGCGTTGGGCAACTCGCCCATCGAGGTGCGCGAGAAGATCCACACCGCGGCTCCGATGTCCCTCGAGGACGCCGTGAACCAGATGGAGCTCGTCGGCCACGACTTCTTCCTCTTCCACGACGCCGACACCGACCGTCCGAGCGTCGTGTACCGCAGACGCGGATGGAGCTACGGGGTGCTGCACCTCGAGACCGACGTCGACGTCGCCGCCACCGGCTGACCGTCCGTCCTGCTCTCGCGAGGTCGAGGCGTCCCCGTCGAGGGGGCGCCTCGACGCGTCTGCGGCGAGGCTCCCTCCGACCTCCGGCTCGGCGTCGCGCCACCTCACCGGGCGCGTTGTGGGCGGTCTTTGACAAACTGGGCGCGTGAACCCGCCGCCTGACGTCATCCGCGTCCTCATCGTCGACGACCACGCGCTCTACCGTCGGGGGCTGCAGACCGTCCTGGCCACCGAGGAGGGCATCGAGATCGTCGGAGAGGCGGCCGACGGGGTCGAGGCGGTCGACCAGGCGGAGGAGAAGCTGCCCGACGTGATCGTCATGGACGTCGGCATGCCCAAGCGGGGCGGCATCGACGCCTGCCGGGTCATCAAGCAACGCGTGCCGTCCGCCCGCATCCTCATGCTGACGAGCTCCGACGACGAGGCCAACCTCTTCGAGGCTGTGCGCGCCGGGGCCAACGGCTACCTCCTCAAGGACGTCCCGCCCGAGGAGGTCGCGGCCGGCATACGCGGCGTCTTCCACGGCCAGTCGCTCCTGTCGCCGCTGATGGCCTCCAAGCTGCTCCTCGAGTTCGCGCAGATCAGCCAGCGCGAGACCGTCCCCGCACCCACCCCCGGGCTCGAGCTGCCGCGACTGACCGAGCGCGAGCTCGAGATCCTCAAGCTCGTCGCCCGTGGCAAGCTCAACCGCGAGATCGCCGGCGAGCTGTTCATCTCCGAGAACACGGTGCGCAACCACATCCGCAACATCCTCGACAAGCTCCAGATGCACTCGCGGATGGAGGCGGCCATGTATGCCGTGCGCCAGCGGCTCATCGACCCCGGTGAGTGAGCGCCCGGTGACCGCATGAGCGTGGCCACGCGCGCGATGTCGCGTGCCCAGGCGCGCCGCGTCGCCATCGCGGCCCAGGGCTTCCTCGACCCGCGCCCGGCGCCTTTCACCGCGACGATGCGGCACGTCCAGCGGGTGGTCGACCGGGTCGGCATCATCCAGATCGACAGCGTCAACGTGCTGGCGCGCAGCCAGTACCTCCCGCTCTTCGCCCGGCTCGGGCCCTACGACACGAGCCTGCTCGACCGGGCCCGCGACCGCGCCCCTCGTCGACTGGTCGAGTACTGGGCCCACGAGGCGAGCCTCGTCCCGCCCTCGACCTGGCCGCTGCTCGACTTCCGCATGCGCGCCGCCGCCGAGAAGGCGTGGGGCGGGATGCGCCGCATCCTGCAGGAGCGGCCCGACTTCGTCGACGTCGTCCAGGCCGAGGTGGAGGCCCGCGGGCCGCTGACGGCGCGCGAGGTGGAGGTCGCGCTCGAGCACGACCAGCCCCGCAGCACCGACCAGTGGGGGTGGAACTGGTCCGAGGTCAAGCAGGCCCTCGAGTACCTCTTCTGGGCGGGGCGCATCAGCTCCGCCGGGCGCACCAGCCAGTTCGAGCGGCGCTACGCCGCGCTGTCCGCCACGGCCCCACCGGCGCTGCGACCGGCGTGGACCCACCGCCCCGGCGCGGAGGCCGACCCCGACAGGTTCGTCGAGCTGGTCCGCATCGCCGCACGGGCGCACGGGGTCGGCACCGAGCTGTGCCTGGCCGACTACTTCCGCATCCGCCGCGAGGACGCCCGCCCCGCCATCGCCCGGCTCGCCGCCGAGGGCGAGCTCATCCCGGTCACCGTGCCCGGGTGGAAGCCGGCCTGGCTGCACGCCGAGGCGCGCCTGCCCCGCCGGGTCCACGCGGAGGCGCTGCTCAGCCCGTTCGACTCCCTCGTGTGGCAGCGCGAACGCATCCACGCACTGTGGGACTTCCACTACCGGATCGAGATCTACACGCCAGCCCACAAGCGGGTGCACGGCTACTACGTCCTGCCCTTCCTCTTCGGCGACGCGCTGGTGGCACGCTGCGACCTCAAGGCCGACCGCCCGGCCGGGGTGCTGCGCTGCCACCGGGTCACCTGGGAGCCCGGTGCACCCGTCGAGGCGCGGCTCGCGCTGGTGGCCAACCTCGAGTCGATGGCCACCTGGCTGGGCCTGTCACGGGTAGACCTCGGTGCTGCCTGAACGTCCGCACCCCGGCCGGTGCGATCCCGGGGCCGACCCGGAACCTCAGCGTCGGCCGGTGCGTTGGTCGTTCCGTCGGGAAGGCGGCTAGCCTAGGCGGGTCCCGTGACCCATCACGGGCGATGGAGCCCGCCCACCGGGCGAGTCCACACGTTCAGTCGGGAGTGAGATCACCAGATGGCCGTCATCGAGAAGCTGCTTCGCGCCGGCGAAGGCCGGACCCTGAAGAAGCTCCAGGGCATCGCCAAGCAGGTCAACGCCCTCGAGGCCGACTTCGAGAAGCTCACCGACGACGAGCTGCGCGACGAGACCAAGGGTTTCCGCGAGCGGCTCGACAACGGCGAGACCCTCGACATGCTCCTGCCCGAGGCCTTCGCGGCCGTGCGCGAGGCCAGCAAGCGCACCCTGGGCAAGCGGCACTTCGACGTGCAGATCATGGGCGGCGCGGCGCTGCACATGGGCAACGTCGCCGAGATGAAGACCGGTGAGGGCAAGACGCTCGTCGCGACCCTCCCGAGCTACCTCAACGCCCTGTCCGGCAAGGGCGTGCACGTCATCACCGTCAACGACTTCCTCGCCGAGTACCAGTCCGAGCTCATGGGCCGCGTGCACCGCGCCCTCGGCATGGAGACCGGCTGCATCCTCAGCCAGATGACGCCCGAGCAGCGTCGTGCCGAGTACGCCAAGGACATCACGTACGGCACGAACAACGAGTTCGGCTTCGACTACCTGCGCGACAACATGGCGTGGGACCCCGCCGAGCTCGTGCAGCGCGGCCACAACTTCTGCATCGTCGACGAGGTCGACTCCATCCTCATCGACGAGGCCCGCACGCCGCTCATCATCTCCGGCCCGGCCGACCTCGCGACCAAGTGGTACGTCGAGTTCGCACGGATCGCCCAGCGCCTCAGCCGCGGCGAGGACGGCCGCGGCGACTACGAGGTCGACGAGAAGAAGCGCACCGTCGGCGTGCTCGAGTCGGGCATCGCCCGCGTCGAGGACCTCCTCGGCATCGACAACCTCTACGACACCGTCAACACGCCGCTCATCGGCTACCTCAACAACTCCATCAAGGCCAAGGAGCTGTTCAAGAAGGACAAGGACTACGTCGTCATGAACGGCGAGATCCTCATCGTCGACGAGCACACCGGTCGCATGCTTCCCGGGCGGCGCTACAACGAGGGCATGCACCAGGCGATCGAGGCGAAGGAGGGCGTCGAGATCAAGAACGAGAACCAGACGCTCGCCACGATCACCCTGCAGAACTACTTCCGCATGTACGACAAGCTCTCCGGCATGACGGGCACGGCCCAGACCGAGGCCGCCGAGCTCAACTCGATCTACAAGCTGGGTGTCATCCCGATCCCGACCAACCGGCCGATGATCCGCAAGGACCAGCCCGACCTCGTCTACCGCACCGAGGTGGCCAAGTACGACGCGGTCGTCGACGACATCGCCGAGAAGCACTCCGTCGGCCAGCCCGTGCTCGTCGGCACCGTGTCGGTCGAGAAGAGCGAGTACCTCTCGCAGCAGCTGAAGAAGCGCGGCATCCGGCACGAGGTCCTCAACGCCAAGCAGCACGAGCGCGAGGCGGCGATCGTCGCCGACGCCGGCCGCAAGGGAGCCGTCACCGTCGCCACGAACATGGCGGGTCGAGGCACCGACATCATGCTCGGAGGCAACTCCGAGTTCCGTGCGGTGGCCGAGCTGAAGAAGCGCGGTCTCGACCCCCACGAGACGCCCGAGGAGTACGAGGCCGCCTGGGAGGAGGCGCTCGCCAAGGCCGAGAGTGACGTCGCAGCCGAGCACGAGGAGGTCACCGAGCTCGGTGGTCTCTACGTCCTGGGCACCGAGCGACACGAGTCGCGTCGCATCGACAACCAGCTCCGCGGCCGTTCCGGCCGTCAGGGCGACCCGGGCGAGTCGCGCTTCTACCTCTCGCTCAACGACGACCTCATGCGTCTGTTCAACGCCGGTCTCGTCGACCGCTTCATGCAGACCGCCGGCATGGAGGACAACGTGCCGATCGAGTCCAAGATGGTCACGAACTCGATCCAGAAAGCGCAGGGCGCGGTCGAGGCCCAGAACTACGAGATCCGCAAGAACGTCCTGAAGTACGACGACGTCATGAACCGCCAGCGGCAGGTCATCTACGAGGAGCGCCGTGCCGTGCTCGAGGGGGAGGACCTCCACGAGCAGCTGCGGCTCTTCGTCAACGACGTGGTCAACTCCTACGTCGACGCGGCCACGGCCGACGGCTTCGCCGCCGACTGGGACCTCGAGAAGCTATGGGACGCGATGCGCCAGGTCTTCCCGGTGTCGCTGACGATCGAGCAGGTCGAGGACATGGCAGGTGGCCGCCAGGCCGTCACCGCCGAGCTGCTGCGCGAGCAGCTGATGTCCGACGCGCACCACGCGTACGACCAGCGCGAGGAGACCCTCGGCTCGGAGACCATGCGTGAGGTCGAGCGTCGCGTCGTCCTGTCGGTGCTCGACCGCAAGTGGCGCGAGCACCTCTACGAGATGGACTACCTGCAGGAGGGCATCGGGCTGCGCGCGATGGCCCAGCGCGACCCTCTCATCGAGTACCAGCGCGAGGGCTTCCAGCTGTTCGAGGCGATGATGGAGGCCATCAAGGAGGAGTCGGTGTCGCACCTGTTCTCCGTCGAGGTGCAGGTGCCCCAGGCTCCGGCGGCTCCCGTCGGAGCGGCCCCCATGTCGGTCAGTGACCTCGTCGGCGGTCTCACGGCCGCAGCCCCGGTGCCCGACGACGCCGCCGGCCCCGCGTCCGACGACGAGCCGGCGAGCGCGAACGGCGGCCGGGCCTTCGGTGCCGGCGTCCTGGTCTCGGGCGTCGACCACGCCGACGGGCAGCGCAGCGGCGCCCTGCGCTACACGGCGCCCGGCGAGGACGGTCGTGCCGTCGAGACGGGCGGGCAGCACACCGTCGAGCGTCAGGCCGACCGCCGCGGCAAGAAGGTCAAGCGCAAGCGCCGCTGACGTACGCCGCCACCGACGTCGCGTCGGACAGGCCGGCCGCTCAGGCCGCCGACAGGCAGGACCATCGAGAAAGCGACCCGTCCATCCGGACGGGTCGCTTTCTCCATGGTGGCCGCTGGTGGACGCTGGTGCGTGGCCGAGGGTGGGTGTGAGGACCGGGCGTCCGGCGTGCGCCCTGCTGCTCAGCCGATGGTGAGCGCTGTCAGGAGCCAGCGGCCGTCGAGGCCCTCGAGGCGCAGCGCGAGCGCCCGGACCCGCCCGTGCGACACGACGACGGCGCACGCCTCGACGATGCCGTCGGCGGGCTCGCAGACCCGGACCCGTCGCACGACTGCGGCACGCTGGGGACCCGGCGTGCGGCGCCGGGCCGCCACCATCGCCTGTCGTGCGATCACGGAGTAGACCGTCGGGGCGGTGTGCCGGATCAGCTGGGGTGCCGGCCGCTGCCCCGACACGACCTCGACGACGGCCTGGGCCAGCCGTCCCACGACCGCCGCGGGGTCGGGCAGCAGGCTGGTCCGCGTCGGCCGCCGCCCGAAGTCCTCGTCGTCCCGCGCTCCGAAGAAGTCGAGCGCGAGCGCGTCCTGGGCGTACGGCTGCTCACCGTGCCAGGCCTCGTCAGCACTGATCACGCGCGGGGCGGTCTGCGGGATGCGGCGCACGACGAAGCCTCCGGGGATGTGCACACCTGCATCGGACGAGGCGCTTCCGGGGGTGGCGCTGGAGGCGCTGCTCATCGGTGTGCTCCTCGCTCTGCCCGGACGGGCGTCGTCTCGAGGGCGGACGGTGCGGGGGTGAAGGCCGTCGGCGGACGCAGCTGCTGCCCCGGGACCAGCAGGTCGGGGTCGTCGCCGATGACGTCACGGTTGGCGGCGTACCAGCGGGGCCACTCGCGCGCGACCTGCGCGTCGCCGGCGCCCGGCCCCAGGTGGCGCGCGGCAACGGCCCACAACGAGTCGCCGCGGTGCACGATGACGACGTCGTGGGTGACGGCCGTCGGCCGCGGCGAGGGGGCCAGCAGTCGCGAGCGGTCGGGGACGAGCACCGGGGGAGGCGCGGAGGGGACGTAGCCGGGGCCGACGTCGTCACGCCGGCGCTCGTTCGGCTCGCCCGGGGTCGGAACGAAGGCGGGGGTGACGTCCGCGCCCGTGGGTGCGAAGCCGGGGGAGGGCGTGGAGGTGGGGCCGGTGACGGCTCGGCTGGGAACGAAGCCCGGCCCGAGGTCGGCTGGCGTGAGCGCGCCTCCGGTGGCGGCCGCCTCGGCTGCGCTGACCGACAGCGGTGCGGAACCCGCGCTGGAGACCGGCGCCGGAGGGAGGGCGACCGACCCGACCGAGGCCCCGAGCACCAGGGTCAGCGCCCGGCGGGCGGCCACGGGCGTGATGCGCTCCGCCGTCGTCGCGGCGAGGCGTCCAGCAGTGCCCGGGAGCGCTGCCAGCAGGCCAAGCAGCGAGCCGAGGGCCAGCCAGACCGCGAGGGCGACACCCACCCAGGCCATGAGCACGAGCAGGACGTCATCGGGTCGTGCTGCTCCGGACGGTGCGCCCGTTCCCCGCGTGGCGACGGCCGACAGCAGGCGCAGGGCCACGACGGCCACGACCAGGCCGGTGACAGCCATCGCGAGGCCCGGCAGCCGGGGGCCCCGCTGCTCCTCGCGGGGCTGTCGCGCCTCGGACGACGGGCGCGGAGTGCGGTCGCTTCGCCAGCGCGTGAGGACGCGGTGGACGTCTGCTCCTGTGTGCTTTCCCCTGTGCATGTCTTCATTCAATGCAGTTTGCGTGTGTTTGGTCAAGTATGGTGTTGGTCAAGAAGTGCTGAGTGGCCGCCGACGAGCCGGCAGGGAAGGGTGTGGGCATGCGCTGGGACCGACTCTTCGACGACCTCGCCGCCCAGCTGGCGCTCGACGAGGCGCGTGAGCTCGACGCCGAGGTCGCCGACCGCACCCGGCGCGAACGGGCCCTGCTCGACGTGCACACCCGGATGCTGGCCAACACCGACGCAGGCCACGTCGGACTTCGCCTGCCGGGTCGGGTGGTCACCGGTCGCCTCGCCGACGTGGGTCCGGACTGGGCTCTCGTGGAGACGGCGCCCGGGCGCCCGTGCCTCGTCGCCCTGGCCGCGGTGCGCGGCATCACCGGTCTGGGCCCCGGCGCTCGCACCCCGTCGGTCGTGGCGAAGCGCTTCGGGCTCGGGGCAGCCCTTCGGGCGGTGAGTCGTGACCGGGCCGTCGTCGAGCTCGCCGACGTCGACGGCCGCGTCGTGACGGGCACCATCGACGTCGTGGGAGCCGACCACCTCGAGCTGGCGGAGCACGCTCCCGACGAGATGCGGCGCACGGCCAACCTCACGGGCCGGCTGCTCGTGCCCTTCTGGTCACTGGGATCGGTGCGCCGGATCCACTGAGCAGGTGCAGGACCGGGGGCTGCGCCTCGGCGCACGGGCCCCGTGCTGGGGCCCTCGGTTCACTCCTCGCCGCCGCCACCGAACGGGTGTGCCTGCACGAAGGACTTGGTCTCGGCGTACATCCGCTGGATGTAGCTCTCGAGCTCGGTCGCCTCGACACGCCACTGGCCGCGGCCACCGATCTTGATGGCGGGCAGCTCGCCCGAACGCACCAGGGCGTACGCCTGGGCCGAGGAGATGTTGAGGATCTCGGACACCTCGGTGAGCTGCAGGAACCGCTGGGCCACGTTGACTCCTCCTCAGGCACCGGCACACGACGATCCCGACCCGTCGTACCCCGACCCGACGGTCGGTGGACGGCCGTCGCCCCACCCGGGCTCGGGTGGTGTCGGGCCGGTGGGTCGGACGCCCTCATCGTAGTTGGGTGTCGAGACCGCCGCCGTCCGCCGTCCACAGCTGTGAGCTCCGCGCGCGGTCTGCCACGACCTGATGCAAGATGTTGCCGGCGTCGTGCGGTGAGCATCCGCGAACGGCGTCGCCATCGACGAACGGACCACAGGGGGCCCAGATGACCGAGCTGGCCAGGCCGAGCGCCAAACGACTGCAGCGACCCTCCTGGCGCGACAGCCGTCTCGTCGTCGGCGTCCTTCTCGTCATTCTCGCCGCAACCCTCGGCGCCAAGGCGGTCGCGAGCGCTGACGACCGGGTGCCGGTCTGGGTCGCTGCCACCAACCTCGTCGCCGGCGACACGGTCGACGCTGGATCCTTCGTGCGCGCCGACGTACGTCTGGCCGACGGCATGAATGCCTACCTGGGTGCCGATGCCCCGGCACCCACAGGGTCGTTCATGCTCCGCGACGTCCGCGCCGGCGAGATGGTGCCCACCTCTGCCGTCGGCGGTGCTGACGAGGTCGACGTCCAGCGGGTGACGGTGCGCGCCGACGCCATGTCGACCTCGGGCCTGACGCGTGGCAGCCGCGTCGACGTCTTCGTCACCCCCAAGGCGACGACGACCGGCGACCAGGCGTCGGCCTCGACCACGCGCGTGCTCCGGTCGGCGGCCGTCGCCAACGTGCTGACGAGCAGCGGTGGCTTCGGCGCCGGGTCCATGACCTCGGTCCAGATCTACGTGCCGGCCGACAAGGTTCAGCCGCTCGTCGAGGCGGTCGACGCCGAGTCCAAGCTCACCCTGGTGCCATCGGTCGGGGCGGTCTCCGGCGGCGGCGCATGACCGAGATCCTGACCGCGCTCAGCCACCAGTGGGAGTCCGCGGTCGCGACGACGCTCGAGGCTGTGCGGGGCGTCGTGGTCAGCCGGCGGTGTGCCGACGTGGCCGAGCTCCTGTCGGTCGCGGAGGCCGGTCTCGGCGACACTGCGGTCGTGTCGTCCGACCTGCGGGGACTCGACCTCTCGGTCGTCGACCGCCTGCGCTCCAACCGGATCCGTGTCATCGGGGTGCACCCCGGCGACGACGAGCAGGCCGAGCGTCGGCTGCGCCAGCTCACGATCAGCAGCACCCTGCCCGCCGATGCAGGCCCCGAGCGCTGGACCCGCTGCCTCGACGACGACTCCGACGTCGCCGACCTCGAAGGCGCGCTGGCAGCCGGGGCGGGACTCGACGGTGGGCCCGACGACGTTCCCGGCGCCACGCGCATCGACGCGCACGGTGGGTCCTCCGCGGGTCTGGCCGGGCCGGATGATGTCGGTGCCGGCCCGGCCGCCGGCGGCGTCACGGGATGGCTCCCGGCCGGAGCGTCCCAGCCCGGGCCGTCCATTCCGAGCGCGGGCGAAGACACCGCCGACGACGCCGCCGACCACGCCGCCGCCCCCCGTCGAGGACGCGGTCCCGAAAGGGCACCCCTCGTCGCGGTCTGGGGCCCCACGGGTGCTCCGGGTCGCACCGTCGTCGCGACGACCCTCGCCGCCGAGCTCGCGAGCCGTGGAGTCGAGGTCCTGCTCGTCGACGCCGACACCTACGGCGGCTGCGTCGCCCAGTCGCTCGGCCTGCTCGACGAGGCGCCCGGGGTGGCCGCTGCCTGTCGCGCGGCCGACCAGGGCCTGCTCGACCTGCCGCTGCTCGCCCGGCTGGCTCCTGAGGTGGTCCCGCGTCTGCGTGTCCTCACCGGGCTGCCCAAGGCGGAGCGTTGGCCCGAGGTACGCTCGGCCGCCCTCGAGCGCGTGCTCGACCTCAGCAGGTCGCTCGTGGGCGTGGTCGTCGTCGACTGCGGTTTCTGCCTCGAGGACGACGAGGAGCTGAGCTACGACACCGCAGCGCCCCGCCGCAACGAGGCGACGCTGACCTCGCTCGCCGCATCCGAGCTCGTGGTCGCCGTCGGCGGGGCCGACCCCGTGGCGCTCCAGCGCTTCGTGCGCGGTCTCCAGGAGCTCGGCACCGTCCCTTCGGGTGAGCCCGTACCCGTCGTCAACCGCGTGCGGGCCGGTGCCGTCGGATCCCGTCCCGAGTCGCGCATCGCCGACTCGCTGCTGCGCTTCGCGGGACTCACGTCGGTGCGCTTCGTCCCCGACGACCCGTCGGCTCTCGACGGGGCGCTGCTCGCAGGCCGCTCTCTCGTCGAGCACGCCCCCGAGTCGCCCGTCCGTCGCGCCGTCGGCGACCTCGCGACCGCGATCCTGCCGTGGACGCTCCCCGCCGGTGACCGTCGGCAGCGCACGGGTGGTCGGGGGCGCCGCTCACGGTCGTCCGGGCGCCCGTCCGCCACGGTCGACGCATGACACCCGACCGTCGACCGTTGCCTCAGGGGGCAAAGAGGATGGTCAGTCCGCCGAGCGTGTAGATGATCATGACCACCATGAGTGGGACCTGCCCGATCACGGCGGCTCGTCGCTCGAGCACGGTGATGGCCCGCTCGTGGGCGGCGAGGACGCCGAGCAGGTGGCCGACGACGATGCTCACCGCCTGGATCGTGGCGACGAGGGTGGGCTGGATGAGCGCGTCGTCCGGGGTGAGCCCGGCGGTGCCCAGCAGGTCGGCACCCGTGCCGAGCGGGTCGGTGAGCAGCACCCAGGCGAGCTGTCCCTGGTAGACCCACAGCGACCAGTAGTGGGCGACGAGGTAGCCGCCGGCGATGGGGATGAGCGAGGGCGCGATGTCGCTGACGAAGGCGAACGATCGCCGCAGCGGCTCACCGGCCAGGCGCACCGACACCGCCGACGCGAGCCAGATCGTCGCGGCCACGACGGCGAAGAACGCGAGCAGCGTCGCGGTCTTGAGCAGTGACGAGGGCACCGACGACGTCTGCACGAACGTGGCCCACGAGAGGTTCGCCGAGAAGCCGTCGTACGCCGTGCCGCCCAGCATCACGGACACTGTGGGCACGAGTCCCCGTTGCCCTCGCAGGCTGTTGACGCCGTGCAGGGGAGTGCGCAGCACCCAGCGCCCGTCGTCGCGGCGCCCGAGCGGTGACAGCAGCCCGAGGAGGCGCGACCACACCTCGAACGGGTCGCCCTGCTCGAACCAGGCGCGGCCGAAGACGGCGGCAGCGAGCAGCGACAGCGCGATGAAGCCGGAGATGAGAACCCGCAGGAAGCCGAGCGAGGTGTTGTCCTCGGCGACGAGCTCGACCCACGTGAACGTGCCCAGCCCGACGGCGGCCGGCCAGAGTCCCCACCGGTAGGGCAGGGCAGCGAGGTCGGGCGAGACGCGGGCGAGCCTGAGCAGCCCGGCGTGCAGTGCCCGGATCGGGTTGACGACCCGCCACACCGGTCCGAGGAGCATCGAGGCGAAGGCGAGGCCGACCCACAGCCACACGTAGACCACGTGCGGCACAGGGTTGCGCGCGGAGTCCGGCCCGAGCAGGAGCGCGACGAGCGTCCAGACCGTGAGGACCGCCGCGAGGAGACGGGCGACGACCCGCACCCACCGCGAGTCGAGGACGGCGGCGACGGCTGCGGGCAGCAGGATCCCGTCGCTCGCCCGCAGCCGCGGCTCGCGCCACAGCGTGCTGATCGCGACGAACGAGATGAGCAGGGCGGCGAGGGCGGAGACGACGAGCGCGGTGAAGGGCAGCGGCAGGTCACCTCGGCTGCCGACACCGTGGGCCGGGACGAGCGCCGGGGAGAAGGAGTGGGCCATGGCGGTCAGCGTGTGGGTCGCGGCGAGGTCAGCGGACGGCGACCGTGAGCAGCGTGAGCGCCGGCTCGTGCGTCTCGACCTCGTAGGAGCCGGGCTCCTTGGCGGTGAGCCGCAGCGTCGCCGGCACGCCGGCCTTGATCTCGGCCTCGGCCTCGAAGCCGTGTGCGT
This sequence comes from Terrabacter terrigena, assembly GCF_042676085.1. Taxonomy (NCBI): domain Bacteria; kingdom Bacillati; phylum Actinomycetota; class Actinomycetes; order Micrococcales; family Intrasporangiaceae; genus Terrabacter; species Terrabacter terrigena. The sequence goes on along the minus strand of NZ_JBHTKH010000001.1, from coordinate 437,753 downwards.
GCAGCTCGTCGTCGTGGTCGGACGTCACGACCAGCTCGAGCGTCGACCCGACGGGCAGCTCGACCTGGGCGGGGGCCGGCGTGACGGTGGTGCCCTTGATGGTGACCTCGAGGCGCTCGACCGAGCCGGTGGAGCTCACCCCGGCGGGCGTCGCGGCGCCGTCGGTGGCGCTGCTCGAGGAGCAGGCGGCGACGCCCGCGAGGGCGAGGACGCAGACGGCATACGGCAGGGCGCGAAACGCTGGCATGGCCACGATCCTACGTAAGCCGTTCTGGCAGAGTGTGACCATGTCTGACCGCCTGACCTCGCTCGACGCGTCGTTCCTCTACCTCGAGGAGTCCACCACGTCGATGCACGTCGGGTCGGTCATGGTCTTCCAGCCGCCGCGCGAGGGCTTCGACTACGACCAGCTCGTTCGGATCATCGAGAGCCGCATCGGCGCCATCCCGCGCTTCCGGCAGAAGGTCCGCGACGTGCCGGGGCGCATCGCCAACCCGGTGTGGGTCGACGACGAGGCGTTCGACATGGGCTACCACGTGCGGCGCGCCGGGCTGCCCCGGCCGGGCAGCGACCGGCAGCTGCAGGACTTCGTGGCCCGGGTCCAGCCACGCAAGCTCGACCGCACCCGCCCGCTCTGGGAGGTCTACCTCGTCGAGGGGCTGCAGGGTGGTCGCTTCGCGGTCGTCACGAAGACGCACCACGCGCTCATCGACGGTGTCAACGCCCTCGACATCGCGCACGTCATCGTCGACGCGGTCAAGGGCGAGGACTTCGACGACGACCCGCCGCCGTGGGAGCCCGAGCGCGGGCCGTCGTCGGTCGAGCTCGTCACCGGGGCGGTCGTCGACGCGGTGCGTCGACCCACCCAGGTCGTCGACCTCGTGCGCGGCGGCCTCAACGACGCCCTCAACGTCGGGCTGCGTGCCGTGGAGTCCGCCGGGCAGGTGCTCTCGACCGTCGCGCGCACCGCCGCCCGCCCGGCTCCCGACTCGCCCCTCAATGCCGAGATCGGGTCGGCACGGCGGTGGGTCATGGTCGCCACCGACCTCGACGACTACCGCCTGGTGCGCAAGCGACTCGCGCGCGGGGCCTACGCAGAGGACGTCACGATCAACGACGTCGTGCTCGCGACGATCGCTGGTGGGTTCCGCGCCTGGCTGCTCGGACGCGGCGAGCCCGTCGGCTCCCACACGGCCGTTCGCGCCATGGTGCCGGTCAGCATCTACGGCGACGACCCCGCAGGGATGTACGCCAACCAGGTGATGGCGTGCGTGGTGAACCTGCCCGTGGGGGAGCCCGGCGCCTCGATGCGGCTGCACCAGATCGCGTTCGCGATGCGCCAGCAGATGGAGGGCGGGCAGGCGGTCGGGGCCACCTCGCTGGCCAACCTCGCCGGCTTCGCCCCGCCGACACTGCACGCGCTCGGGGCCCGTCTCGGCTCGGCGATGTCGCGCCGCCTCTACAACGTCATGATCACGAACGTCCCCGGGCCCCAGGAGCCGCTGTACGCCGGCGACGCCGAGATGCTGTCGACCTACCCCGTGACGCCGCTCGCGAAGGGGCAGGCGCTGTCGATCGGCATCACCTCGTACAACGGCGGGGTCTACTTCGGGCTCAACGCCGACCGGGAGGCGATGCCCGACGTCGACGTCCTCGGTCAGTCGATCGTCGAGTCGCTCGCCGAGCTGACGAGCGGGAGGGAGGGCTGATGCCCGTCGTGCGCGTCTACGTGCCGCTGGGGCGCTCGGGCCTCGAGGAGCTGTCGAGCGAGGGCTCGCTGGCCGCCGGTCCCGGCAACCCTCGGGTCGCGTATGCCGTCACGTCGGGTCTCGAGCAGAGCGCGCCGGGTCTCGACGTCGAGGACCTCGAGTACGCCGCGTTCAGCGACGCCGTCGAGGCGGCCGGGGCGCTCAGGTCGGCTCCCCGTGACCGACGCGTCGTGGCGTCCGCCGACGCCGATCCCGGTTCCGTCGCGCCGCGCGACGGCCGGCCGGTCTCGCGTGTGGTGCTCATCGCACCGGTGCCGCTGTCGCGGGTCGCCTCGTTCCACGTCGACGACGAGGTCACCGCCGGCGTCGACGAGGAGGCCGACGAGCTGCTCTGGTACGACGTCACCGAGCTCGACGACGTACGCGCCTTCTTCGGCTGAGCGGTCGCCGTGGCCGACGAGGAGGTCGCCCTCTACGACGAGTCCGGGCAGGTGTCCGGCTCGGCGCCCCGCTCGCGGATGCGGGCGCTCAACCTCCGTCACGCTGCCTCGTCGGTGGTCGTGCGCGACTCCATCGGTCGGGTGTACCTGCACCGCCGCACCGTGACGAAGGACGTCTATCCCGGCCTGCTCGACTTCGCGGCCGGCGGGGTCGTCCTCGCGGGGGAGGATCCCGCGGTCGGTGCCGTGCGCGAGGTCGAGGAGGAGCTCGGGGTGGCCGGCGTGCCGTTGGTCGACCTCGGACCCGTCGACTACGCCGACAGCCAGACCCGCTATCGCGCCTTCCGCTACGTCACCACCTGGGACGGTCCGATCCGCTGGCAGCCCGAGGAGGTGGCGTGGGGCGACTGGGTGAGCGTGGCCGAGCTGGTGCGGCGCCTCGAGGAGGAGCCGGAGAGCCTCGTGCCAGACAGCGTGGCGGTCTGGCGCGCCGTCCTGCACGGCTGGGTTTCCTCGTAGCGCGTTCTTGACCGCTCTTGCCAGAGCCGAACGGTCGTGCTTTTATGGCTGCATGGGCAAGGGAGAGAGCACCAAGGCGGCCGTCCTCGACGAGGCCACCGAGCTCGCCTCGCTCGTCGGCCTCGGCGGCCTCACCCTCGGCACGCTCGCCGCGGCGACCAAGCTGAGCAAGAGCGGGCTCTACGCCCACTTCGCGTCCAAGGAGTCGCTCCAGGTCGAGGTGCTCCAGCACGCGCGCGAGAAGTTCGTCGACGTCGTCATGCGCCCGACCCTGGCCACACCCCGTGGCGAGCCCCGGCTGCGTGAGTTCTTCGACCGCTGGCTCAGGTGGCAGTCCACTGCCTTCGGCGGGGGTTGCGTGTTCGTCGATGCGGCAAGCGAGTTCGACGACCAGGAGGGTGCGGTGCGCGACGAGCTGGTGCGCGCCGAGCGCGACAAGCTCGAGTCGGTGACCATGATCGTGCGCACGGCCGTGGGCGAGGGGCACTTCCGCGACGACGTCGACCCCGAGCAGTTCGCCTACGAGCTCGAGGGGATCGTGCTCGCCCACCACCACGCCCGCCGTCTCATGCGCGACGGCACCGCCGAGTCGCGCGCCCGTCGCGCGTTCGAACGGCTCCTCGAGAGCTGCCGGCCGCGCGCCGGCGAGGTCCGCCAGGCCTGAGCGGCGCCCGCCGCACGGCCCCCACGAGAAGACAGGTCAGCCCCATGGCTCTTTCCTCTATTCAGAAAAGCACGATCGTTCGGTCTATTGCGGGCCGCGGCCTCGGCCTGGTCGGCGCGGCCCTGCCCGGTCTGGCCGCGCGTGCCGCCGAGGGCCTGTGGTTCCGTCTGCCGTCCGCCGCCGCGGCCCCGGCGGCTGACTCGGCCCCCACGGTGCGCGAGCTGCTGGGAGCGCCCTTCGAGGCCGACCTGCGCGGCCGGCTCGTCCGGGGCTGGTCCTGGGGCTCCGGCCCGGTCGTCTACCTCGTGCACGGCTGGGGCGGCGACCTCGAGCAGATGGTGCCCCTCGTCGCGCCGCTGCTCGACCGTGGTCTGCAGGTCGTCGCGTTCGACGGCCTGAGTCATGGTCGCTCGGACGCCGGTGCGCACGGACCGCGCTCGAGCGATGCGGTCGAGCTCGGCCGGTCCCTCGACGCGGTCGCCGCTCGCTTCGGCCCGGCCAGGGCCGTCGTGGCCCACTCGATGGGAGCCCTCGCCGCGCTGCTCGCGGTGCGTGACGGGTGGCTCGCGACCGAGCGACTCGTCCTCGTGGCGCCGCCGAGCGGGGTCCCCGACCTCCTCGAGCGGGTGAGCCGTGAGCTCGGCCTCGGCCCGGGGGCGTCCCGGAGGCTCGCGGAGCGCGCGCGCCGTCGAACGGGCTACGCCGTCGACGAGCTCGACCTCGTCCGTATCGCGACCGGGCTGGGCGCCGACGAGCGGCCGGAGCTGCTCGTCGTGCACGACCTGCTCGACCGTGAGGCGCCGCACGAGCCCTCGACCCGCCTCATCCGTTCCTGGCCCGGCGCCGAGCTCCTCTCGACCTCGGGACTCGGTCACCGACGCGTCCTCGCCGATGCCGCCGTCGGGGGTGCGGTGTCACGCTTCGTCGACCGGCTGCCGGTCGAGCCCTCGCTCCACGGCGACGAGCGCCCTGCCTCCTTCCCCCGCGGGCTCACGGTGGACGCGAACAGCCGCGTGGCCGGCGCCGCCTGACCGTCCACGTGCTGGTCCGGGGGAGTTGCTTTGACGCGCTCGCTTGTTACGTTGCGCGAATGGACTTCACCGCCGACGAGTACGCCCGCCGCGATGCCGACCGACTCCGCGAGATCCTCTCGGGACCGCCCGTGACGTGGGTGTTCCTGGGTGACAGCATCACTCAGGGCGTGAGCCACACGCACGGACACCGTGGCTACGTCGAGCACTTCGCCGAGCGCGTGCGCGGTGAGCTCGGCCGTCGTGGCGACACCGTCGTCAACAGCGGGGTGTCCGGCGCCACCGCAGAGGACCTGCTGCCGGAGTTCCACTGGCGCGCAGGCCGTTTCGCACCCGACGTCGTCTTCGTGATGTTCGGCACCAACGACGTCCTCGCCGGTGAGGACGGCGTGCGCGGGTTCCGGTTCCGCATCGACCAGATCGTCCAGCGCTCGCGCGACGTCGGCGCGACCGTCGTGCTGCAGACGCCTCCGCCGGTGCTCGACGAGGGCGGCCGCAACCCCCGGCTCATCTCGCTCTACGCCGAGGCCGTGCGCGAGGTCGCGCGTGACCTCGGTGTGCTCGTCGTCGACCACGCCGCGGCGTGGCACGAGGCTGCCGAGGCTGCGGGTGACGACGTCGCGCCGGCCGGCTGGCTCGACGACTCGTTCCACCCGGGCGCCCGTGGCCACCACGAGCTGACCCTCACGCTGCTGTCGACGCTCGGCATCCACGACGCGGCCAGCCCCGTGTGCTCGCTCGTCGTCGAGGACGGCGTGGGCGCCAGCGCCTGAGGCCGCGCCCCGGAGGACGACCCACGGGGCCGGCGGAGGCTCCGCCGGTCCAGCGTGCGAGCTCAGGGCTCGCACCGGCTCCGACCCAGCCGGGGTCAGGGCCGGGTCAGGGTCGGATCAGGGCCGTCCCCGGGAGCGCCGGGGCCCCGATCGCGGGCACGATGGAGCCATGACACAACCGATCCCCAACCCGTCGGGCCGGGACCTGACGACGCCCACCAGCGACGAGCGCACGTGGGCGATCCTCGGGCACCTCGCCGCCATCGTCGCCGCCATCATCTCCGTGGGCTGGCTCAGCTTCGTCGGCCCCCTCCTCATCTGGGCCATCTACAAGGACCGCAGCGCGTTCGTCCGCCAGGCGGCAGCGGGCTCCTTCAACTTCAACCTGGCGGTCTGGGCGGCGATCATCGTCGGCTGGATCATGTTCTTCACCGTGATCCTCATCCCCGTCGCGATCATCGTGTGGGTCGTCGCCGTCGTCGCGGCCCTGTGGTTCCACATCCGTGCGGCCATGGCGGCCAACCGCGGTGAGGTCTTCCACTACCCGTGGGGCATCACGATCCTGCGCTGACGGCTCCTGAAGGCATGGAACGATGGGGTGGCTCCGCCCACGAGGCGGGGTCACCCCATCGCCCGTCCCGGGCGACGACCACCGCGCCAACCCGCAGGAGAACTTGATGGACGCCGTGACCCACGTGCCCGCACCGGCCAACGAGCCGGTGCTCGACTACGCCCCGGGCTCGCCCGAGCGGGCCGCGCTCGAGGTCGCCCTCGCCGAGCTGGGATCCACCCAGCGCGAACTGCCCCACACGATCAACGGGGAGCGCGTCACCGGCACCGGTCGCAAGATCGCCGTCCGTCAGCCGCACGCCCACCGCAAGGTGCTCGGCACCCTGCGCAACGCCACGGTCAAGGAGGGCCAGGCCGCCGTCGACGCCGCCAAGGCAGCCGCCCCGATGTGGCGCGAGCTGTCGTTCGACGACCGTGCCGCGATCCTGCTCAAGGCCGCCGAGCTGCTCTCCGGCCCGTGGCGCGCCCGCCTCAACGCCGCGACGATGCTCGGCCAGAGCAAGACGGCCTACCAGGCCGAGATCGACGCCGCGTGCGAGCTCATCGACTTCTGGCGCATCAACGTGCACTTCGCGCGGCAGATCCTCGAGCAGCAGCCGCCGCTCAACGCCAAGGGCATCTGGAACCGCTCCGACTACCGCTCGCTCGAGGGCTTCGTCTACGCCATCACGCCGTTCAACTTCACGGCGATCGCGGGCAACCTGCCCACGGCGCCCGCGCTCATGGGCAACACCGTCGTCTGGAAGCCGAGCCCGACGCAGCAGCTCGCCGCACAGCTGACGATGGAGCTGCTCGAGGAGGCCGGCATGCCGCCGGGCGTCATCAACCTGGTGACGGGTGACGGCATCAACGTGAGCAAGGCCGCCCTCGCCGACGAGGACCTCGCAGGCATCCACTTCACCGGCTCGACGCCCACCTTCAAGCACCTGTGGCACGAGGTCGGCACGAACCTGGACCGCTACCGGACCTACCCGCGCCTCGTGGGCGAGACCGGCGGCAAGGACTTCATCCTCGCCCACCCGAGCGCCGACCCGGCCGTGCTGCGCACCGCGATGATCCGCGGCGCCTTCGAGTTCCAGGGCCAGAAGTGCTCGGCCGCCTCGCGCGCCTACGTGCCGGCCTCCGTGTGGAAGCAGATCAAGGGCGACCTCGTCGACATCACCAACGGCCTGAGCCAGGGCGACGTCACCGACCTGTCGAACTTCATGGGTGCCGTCATCGACGACCGGGCGTTCGCCAAGCACAAGGACGCCATCGACCGCGCGCACGCGACCAAGGGCATCGACGTCGTCGCCGGCGGCACCTACGACGACTCCGTCGGCTACTTCGTGCGCCCGACCGTGCTCGAGATCAAGGACGCCGCCGACGAGTCGTTCCGCACCGAGTACTTCGGCCCGATCCTCTCGGTGCACGTCTTCCCCGACGCGCAGTACGACGCGGTGCTCGACCAGATGGAGCGGTTCGCCCCGTACGGCCTCACCGGCTCGATCATCGCCCAGGACCGCCGGGCGATCGCCGACGCGACCCAGCGGCTGCGCTTCGCAGCCGGCAACTTCTACGTCAACGACAAGCCCACCGGCGCGGTCGTCGGCCAGCAGCCCTTCGGCGGGGGCCGGGCGTCCGGCACCAACGACAAGGCGGGCGCCGCTCAGAACCTGCTGCGCTGGACGAGCGTCCGCTCGATCAAGGAGACCTTCGTCCCGCCGACGAACCACACCTATCCCCACATGGGCTGACCACCCGGCCGCACGGCAAGGCAGGTATGCCGTCGGGCCCGTCCCCAACCGGGGGCGGGCCCGACCGCGTGGTGCGTCGTCCGGTCAGCCGCGCTCGGCGAGCCAGGCCGTCCCGGTGCGCTGCTCGCTGCGGATGGCGTCGATGACGGCGGGGGCAGCAGCCTTCTCGACCTTGCCGCCGAAGAGCGGGATCGACGCCTTGAGGTCGCCGTCGATGGTGATCTCGCTGCCGCCGCCGCCCGCAGGGGCGAGCCTGATCTTCGAGCGCATCGCCACCGGGGCGCCCGCGACCTCGACGGTCAGCGTGCCCGCGCGCCCGCCGTCGCCCGACGCACCCGCCCACTCGTAGGTCTCGGTCACCGACAGGGTCGGGCCGACGATGGACTTGGCGAAGTCGGGCAGGTCGTCGGCAGGAAGGTCGCGCTTGGTGACGACGCGGGCGCCGTCCCCGGCCGCGCTCACCGCTGCCTCGTGCCGCTGGGCCCCGGCTTCGACGCACTTGCGCTCCTGGAAGGCCTGGTCGGTGACCATCTCGTAGACGGTCTCTGGCGGCGCGGCATACGTGATCGTCTCGGTGATCCTCATGGCGCACACGCTATTGCACGCGGGCACGCCGTCCCCGTGGCGACCCGGCTGCGGCAGATGGCGACCCGGGGGATCCGTCAGGTGCCTGACCGGGCCCGGTCGGAGAGCGCGGCCAGGGAGGCGTGCGAGATCTCGAGCTCGCGGCGCAACCGGGCCAGCTCGCGCGAGCGGACGGCCGTGACGCGGTTGAGCAGCTCCTGGAGGCGCTCGCGCTCGGCCAGCCGCTGCGCCGGTTCGACCCGGCTCGGGCCGCTGCGCTCGACGACGAGCTGTCCGTCGACGGCCAGGTCGCTGCGGCGCAGGGCCGGCTCGAGCGACCGGAGCCCGGCGGCCGACTCGACTGCGGTGGTGGTCCACGACTGCAGCAGCCCGCCGACCCGGTCGAGCTCGGTCGCGGCCCGGGTGACGAGGTCACGCTCGCGGTCGGAGGGGTCGGACGCCCCGGTGCGCGACAGGCGCGTCGCGGCGGCGTCGAGGTCGACGACGAGGTCGGCGAGACGGCCCGCCTGGGTGCGCAGCGCACCCCCGAGGGCCGAGGTCGAGGCAGGGTCTCCGGGGGAGAGGCTCACCGCGGACCTGCCCGGTGCGCGCGGCCGGAGGTGTCGGGGACGGCCGCCGAGCCGAGGTGAAGGAGGCGCTCCTCCAACGCCTCCGACAGTGCCCGCAGCGTGTCGGCCGCCTGCTCCACCCAGGCGTCGAGGGCCCGCTGGGTGGGGAGGTCGCCGAGGTCGGGCAGGTGGGTGAGGAGGTCGTCGGACATCGACCTCGTCACGGCGCGTGAGGTCGTCAGGCCCCTCAGGGTCGCAGGGTCCGCGACACCCGGCCCCTGGTTCCCCTCGCTCATGGCTCCACTCTAGGGACTGTGCCCCGACGGCCCGGGAGTTCTCCACCGGGGGTGGTTCGGGCCGGGCGCCGGACGGGGATAGGCTCACATCGTGAGATGCGCGGCACAGCGACGTGTCGCGTCACGGGCCGCACGGTGAGGAATCCGACAACCGAATGTCAGCGTCACTCGAACAGTCCCGAATCGACGTCATGAAGGCCGCCGCGGCGGCACCCGCGCCCCCCACCCGACGGGCTCGAGGGCGCTCCGCCGGCACCGCGCAGGGCGAGTTCGAGGAGTTCCTCCTCGCCTACTACCGTCTGGTGGCCACCGAGGACCTCCTCGCCCGCCCGGCGCGCGAGCTGGCGACGATCGCCTCCGAGCACCGCACGTTCGCGCAGGACCGTCCGGTGGGCACGTTCAACGTGCGGGCCTTCAACCCCAGCTCCGACGACGAGGGCTGGTCGACCGGCCACACGGTCGTGCAGATCGTCGTCGACGACATGCCGTTCCTCGTCGACTCGGTCGTGGCCGCGCTCGGCGGCTTCGACCGCGGGGTGCACCTCATCGTGCACCCGCAGATGACCGTCTCGCGCACCATCACCGGTGAGCTCAAGTCCGTGGTCACCGACGGGTCGACGACGGTGGAGTCGTCCTCGCTCGGGCTCGTCCGAGAGTCGTGGATGCACCTCGAGATCGACCGCCTGCCCGCCGACGCCCTGCGCGACGTCGAGTCCCGGTTGCGCCACGTCCTCGAGAACGTGCGCGACTCCGTCGAGGACTGGCCGAAGATGCGCGCGCACGCGCTCACGATCGCGAGCGAGCTGCGCTCGGCCACCCCGCCCGGCACCGACCCGCACCACGCACGCGAGGCGAGCCGCTTCCTCGAATGGCTCGCCCACAACAACTTCACCTTCCTCGGCTACCGCGAGTACTCCCTCGTGCGCGAGGACGGCCACGACGTCTCACGCCAGGTCCCCGGCACCGGTCTCGGCCTTCTGCGCTACGACCGCCCTTCTGCCGCAAAGGGACTCGTGCTGACGCCCGCGGCGAGTCGCGCCGCGCGCGACTCGAACATCCTCATCATCACGAAGGCCAACTCGCGGGCCACGGTGCACCGCGACGTCTACCTCGACTACATCTCGATCAAGAAGTTCGACGCCCGTGGCGAGTGCGTCGGCGAGCAGCGCTTCCTCGGGCTCTACGCGTCGGCGGCCTACAACGACACCATCCACGACATCCCGCTGATCGACGTGCGCGCCCAGGAGGTGCTGCGCCTGACCGGCCTCAGCTCCGACAGCCACTCGGGCAAGGACATCCTGCAGATCCTCGAGACGTACCCGCGCGACGAGCTCTTCCAGACGAGCGCCCAGCAGCTCGCCGACATCGCGACGAGCGTCCTGCACCTGCAGGAGCGCCGCAAGACCAAGCTCTTCCTGCGCCGCGACGAGTTCGGCCGCTTCGTCTCGTGCCTGGTCTACCTGCCGCGCGACCGCTACAACACGACGGTGCGGCTGCGCATCGAGTCGCTGCTGCTCGAGGCCTTCGGCGGCGCGAACATCGACAACACGACCCGCGTCAGCGAGTCCACGCTCGCCCGCCTTCACTTCGTCGTCCGTATGCCGGCCGGCACCGACATCCCCGACATCGACGAGGCGGCCCTCGAGCGGCGCGTCATCGACGCCACCCGCACGTGGGACGAGGACCTCGCGGAGGCCCTGGCCCAGGCCCGCGGGCTCGAGGGGGCCGCCCGCACGATGGCGGCGTACGCCAAGGCCCTCCCCGAGGCGTACAAGGAGGACTTCGACGTCGCGACCGCGGTCGAGGACCTCGACCGCATCGACGCGCTCGGCGACGGCGACCGCACCACGGGCCTGCACCTCTATGACGACCCCGCGTCCGATGACCCTCGCGAGCGGCGCTTCAAGCTCTACCGGCGGGCCGACCTGTCGCTCACGCAGGTGCTGCCGCTCTTCACCCACCTCGGCGTCGAGGTCACCGACGAGCGGCCCTACGAGATCCCGGGCGCCGACGGCCGCACCCTGCACATCTTCGACTTCGGGCTGTGCGCCGACGCACGCACGTGGGGCGACGGCGACGCCGCACTGGCCGACGACGTCCGAGGCCGGTTCGAGGAGGCCTTCCGGGCCGTGTGGGACGGCCGCGCCGAGTCCGACGGCTTCAACGCCCTTGTGCTCGCCGCCGGGCTGACGTGGCGCCAGGTCGTCATCCTGCGCACCGTCGCGAAGTACCTCCGGCAGACCGGCTCGACCTTCTCGCAGGACTACGTCGAGTCGGCGCTGGTCGCCAACACCGGCATCGCGCGCGGCCTCGTCGAGCTCTTCGAGGCGCGCTTCCGTCCCGACGCCTTCCCCGCCACCGACGCCGGCCGCGACAAGCGAGCGGCGCGCGAGAAGAGCCTCGTGACCAAGGTCCGAGAGGCCCTCGACGACGTCGCCAGCCTCGACCACGACCGCATCGTCCGGGCACTGCTCGGGGTCATCCAGGCGAGCCTGCGCACGAACTTCTACCAGCCCGACGAGCACGGCCACGACAAGCCGTACGTCTCGCTCAAGCTCAACCCCAAGAAGGTGCCCGACCTCCCGGCACCGCGCCCGATGTTCGAGGTCTGGGTCTACAGCCCGCGCGTCGAGGGCGTGCACCTGCGCTTCGGCAAGGTCGCGCGCGGTGGCCTGCGCTGGTCCGACCGCCGCGAGGACTTCCGCACCGAGGTGCTCGGTCTCGTCAAGGCGCAGATGGTCAAGAACGCCGTCATCGTGCCGACCGGCAGCAAGGGCGGCTTCTACGCCAAGCAGCTGCCCGACCCGACGGTCGACCGCGGGGCGTGGATGGACGAGGGCATCGCCTCCTACAAGCTGTTCATCTCCGGCCTGCTCGACGTCACCGACAACCTCGTATCGGGCACGGCGGTGCCCCCCGAGCGGGTCGTCCGGCACGACGAGGACGACACCTACCTCGTCGTCGCCGCTGACAAGGGCACCGCGACGTTCTCGGACATCGCCAACGGCATCTCGTCCGACTACGGCTTCTGGCTCGACGACGCGTTCGCCTCGGGTGGCTCGGCAGGCTACGACCACAAGGCCATGGGCATCACCGCCCGAGGCGCGTGGGAGTCCGTCAAGCGCCACTTCCGCGAGCTGGGCACCGACACCCAGTCCGAGGACTTCACCGTCGTCGGGGTCGGCGACATGAGTGGTGACGTCTTCGGCAACGGCATGCTGCTGTCCGAGCACATCCGGCTCGTCGCGGCCTTCGACCACCGGCACATCTTCGTCGATCCCGACCCCGACGCCGCCACCTCGTACGCCGAGCGCCGCCGCATGTTCGACCTGCCCGGCTCGTCGTGGGCCGACTACGACACGAAGCTGATCAGCAAGGGCGGCGGCGTGTTCCCCCGCTCGGCCAAGTCGGTGCCGGTGTCGCCGCAGATGGTCGCCGCGCTCGGGCTGCGGGCCAACACGAAGTCGATGACGCCCGCCGACCTCATGAAGGCGATCCTCCTCGCGCCGGTCGACCTGCTCTGGAACGGCGGCATCGGCACGTACGTCAAGGCGACCGCCGAGACGAACTCCGAGATCGGCGACCGTGCCAACGACGCGATCCGCGTCAACGGTGCCGACCTGCGGTGCAAGGTCGTCGGTGAGGGCGGCAACCTCGGCGCGAGCCAGCTCGGCCGCATCGAGGCGGCACTCGCCGGCGTGCGGGTCAACACCGACGCCATCGACAACAGCGCCGGGGTCGACACCTCCGACCACGAGGTCAACATCAAGATCCTGCTCACCGAGCTGACCCGGTCCGGTGAGCTGACGATGAAGCGCCGCAACACGCTGCTGGCCTCGATGACCGACGAGGTGGCAGAGCAGGTTCTGCGCGACAACTACGAGCAGAACGTGCTGCTCGGCAACGCCCGGGCACAGCAGCACGCGATGCTCGGCGTGCACGAGCGGCTGATCCAGTTCCTCGAGGAGAAGGGCGACCTCGACCGTTCGCTCGAGTTCCTGCCGAGCGACGCCGAGATCGCCCGTCGCCAGAAGGACGGCCTCGGTCTCACCTCGCCGGAGTTCTCGGTGCTCGTCGCCTACGCCAAGCTCTACCTCAAGAACCAGCTCATCTCCACGTCCCTGCCCGACGACCCGTGGTTCGAGACGACCCTGGCCGAGTACTTCCCGAAGCCGTTGCGCACCAAGTACGCCGAGCAGATCGCGGCCCACCCGCTGCGCCGCGAGATCATCACGAACGCCGTCGCGAACTCGATGGTCAACCGTGGGGGCATCACGTTCGCATACCGGGCGGGCGAGGAGACCGGCGCCAGCCCCGAGCAGGTCGCGCGCGCGTACGTCGTCTGTCGCGAGATCTTCGACCTGGCCGGCTTCGTGCGCCGGGTCGAGGCTACCGACAACGTCGTGACCACCGCCGCCCAGACGGCGCTCTACCTCGAGTTCCGTCGGCTCGTCGACCGGTCCGTGCGCTGGTTCCTCTCGTCGCGGCCGGCCGCCCTCGACATCGCCGCCGAGGTGGCGCGGTTCCAGCCGGGCATCCGGGCCTTCAGCGGCCGCATCCCCGAGCTGCTCCAGGGCAGCGAGCGCACCCGCCTCCAGCGACGGGCGCGTGAGCTCGAGGGCAAGGGCGTGCCGGAGGAGCTCGCGCTGTCGGCCGCCTGCCTGCTCGACGCGTACTCCCTGCTCGACTGCATCGAGATCGCCGAGGAGACGGGCGAGAAGCTCGAGGACGTCGTGCAGACCTACTTCCTCACGTCCGAGACGTTCTCGATCGACGCCATGCTGACGCGCGTCACCAGGCTGCCGCGCGACGACCGCTGGGACGCCATGGCGCGTGGGGCCCTGCGCGACGACCTCTACGCGGTGCTCGAGAGCCTGACCCGGTCGGTGCTCGAGGTGAGCAACCCCGGGCACGATGCCAAGGCCCGGCTCGCGGAGTGGTCCGAGCTCAACGCCGACGCGCTCGGTCGGGCCCGTGCCGCCCTCGGTGGCATCGAGCGGATGAGCCATGCCGGCATCGCCGCGCTGTCGGTCGCGCTGCGCACGCTGCGCACGGTGACCAAGCCCGCCGCGTCGGGGACACCGGCACCGGCGCCCGCGGCGGCTTCCGCGCGGACCGCACTCACGCCGGGGCCGGCCGCGAAGAAGGCGGTCAGGAAGGCGGTCAAGAAGTCGGTCAAGAAGGATGCCGGCAGGGCCGCCACCAAGGCCTCGACGAAGAAGACGGCGACGCAGCGGGCCGGCACGAAGCCTGCCGCCTCCAAGACCGCGGCCCCGAAGCCCGCGGCCCGGAAGGCGGCGGCCTCCACGGGGTCGCGCACGTCGGCCGTGGCAGCGTCGAAGACGACGCCGGCGGGCAAGGTCGCCGACCTGAAGGCGCCCGCGGCCAAGAAGGCCACGAGCACGTCCGGCGCCAAGCGGTCTGCATCGGCAGCCAGGACCTCGACCAGCTGAGCAGCGGGCGCGTGCGCGCCGACCGGAGGGCGCTCGCCGGCGCCCTGCCCCGTCCTCGGGGCGGGGGGCGCCCGCCCGTGGTCCGCGACCGGCTCACTAGGCTCGTGCTGTGGCAACCCTGAGCGAGCTCCTTCGCGGGCGGACCGACCTGCCCGACCACGACGTCGAGTGGCTGCAGCTGCTCGTGGGGGACTGGCAGCTCGTCGCCGACCTCTCCTTCGCCGACCTCGTGCTCTGGGTCCGCTCGGTGAGCGACCGCTGGGAGGCCGTCGCGCACGTCCGACCCACCACCGGCCAGCTCGTCTTCGTCGAGGACCAGGTCGGCCGCGTGGCCGACCCGGGGCGCACGCGCGACCTGCTCGACGAGGCGGCCGCCGAGCAGCGGATCCTGCGGGTGCGCCAGGTGGTCGTGCCGCACGAGCCCGGGCCCGACCAGGCCGTGCGCGAGGAGTACATCCCGGTCGTCCGCGGCGGGCACGTCGTGGCCGTGCTGACCCGGCACACGAACCTCTGGACGACCCGCACGCCGAGCCGCCTCGAGCTGACCTACCTCGCGACCGCCGATGCCCTGTGCCGCATGGTGACCGGTGGCGAGTTCCCCCACAGCGGAGCCCCTACCGGGCTGCGCCGCGGAGCCCCACGCGTGGGCGACGGGGTCATCCGCCTCGACGTCGACGGCGTGGTGACCTACGCGAGCCCGAACGCCGTGTCTGCGCTGCACCGGCTCGGGCACCTCGGTGAGGTCGTCGGGGCGAGCCTGGCCCAGATCGTCACCGACAACGTGCGCGAGTCCTACCCCGTCGACGAGGGCCTCCCGCTCGTCGTCACGGGCCGTCAGCCGTGGCGTACCGAGGTCGTGGCCGGCGGCACCACCGTGTCGATGCGGGCGATCCCGTTGACCGAGGCCGGCCAGCGCTTCGGCGCGATCGTGCTCATGCGTGACGTCGGCGAGCTGCGCCGGCGCGAACGCGAGCTGATGACCAAGGACGCCACGATCCGCGAGATCCACCACCGGGTGAAGAACAACCTCCAGTCGGTCGCCGCCCTGCTGCGCCTGCAGGCGCGCCGGCTGCCCGAGGGCGAGGCAAGGGTGGCGCTGGCGGAGGCGGAGCGCCGGGTCGGCACCATCGCGATGGTCCACGACCAGCTGAGCCAGGGGTTCGACGAGACCGTCGACTTCGACGGCATCGCGCAGCGGGGGCTCAACGCCGTCGTCGAGGTCTCGGCCAACGGCGCCCCCGTGCACACGGTGACGCAGGGCTCGTTCGGTCGCCTGCGCGCCGAGGACGCCACCTCGCTGGCGATGATCATGAGCGAGCTCGTCCAGAACTCCATCGAGCACGGGCTCGGCGACGCCGGGGGACAGGTGCGCATCACGATCGAGCGGCACCCCGACGAGCGGGGACAGCCGATGCTCGTGGTGTCGGTCGAGGACGACGGCAAGGGCATCGACCCCGAAAGGCGCCCCGGATCGGGGCTGGGCACCCAGATCGTCCAGTCGCTCGTCGGTGACCTGCAGGGCCGCATCACCTGGGAGCCGGTGACACCGCACGGCACCCGGGCCCGCTTCACCGCGAGCCTGCGCCCGATCAGCTGAGGTCCGGTGGGCCGGGAGCAGCCGGAGCAGCCGGAGCACGCGGAGCGGTCGGGGCAGCCAAAAGCCCGGCGACCGTGACGGTCACCGGGCTTGCGCACGAGGGGTCGTGCGGCCTCAGCCGGCGCGGCGGGCCCGTGCGTTGCGACGCTTCAGGGCGCGGCGCTCGTCCTCGGAGAGGCCTCCCCAGACGCCGGCGTCCTGGCCGGACTCAAGGGCCCACTTGAGGCACGTGTCGATGACCGGACAGGTCCGGCACACGGCCTTCGCCTCCTCGATCTGCAGGATGGCCGGTCCGGTGTTCCCGATGGGGAAGAACAGCTCGGGGTCGGCATCCAGGCAGGCAGCGCGGTCGCGCCAATCCATGTGGATCGTGCTCCTTCATGTGTCGTGTTCGGCACCGGCGTCCGGGTGTCGGTCGCGGTGCATGTGCTCGGGCGCCAGCGTCATTGTCGGAGCCAGGTCATGGTGCTGGGGGTGGTCATCGGGGGAGTTGACCCCCCTGACCAACGGAAACGCGCACGAAGTTGTTCCGTACGCGTCGTGGACCATGAACCAGTGTGGCCGGCAGCCGTGTCCGTGTTCAACGCCGTGGGCGCAGGTCACACCAAGGATTGAGTCTATCGGCAGACGGCTCCCAGTTCCAGACCCCGAGCCGGCCGGAGCCGCTCGGACGGGTGCCGGCACCGGCCCGCGCTCTGCGGTCGTTAGGCTGCCGGGGTGACAGAACCGACCGCGCCGAACCGTCGGGCGGGCCGATCCCGCCGCGCGGCAGCCGTGCTCACGCTCGTCGAGGCCCTCGTCGTCCTCGGCTTCGCGGGTTTCTACGTCTACGAGATGGTGACGGGTGCCACAGACGACCTGACCCGCGCCGCGACGTCCGGGGCCCTCATCCTCGTCTTCGGGCTGGCCCTGCTGGCCCTGGCCCGCGCGTGGACCGGGGCGTCGCAGTGGGCCAGGACCCCCACCGTGCTGTGGAACGTGCTGCTGCTGCCCGTCGCGTGGTCGCTGCACGAGTCGGACCGCGACCCGGTCGCGCTCGCGGTCGCGGCCCTCGCCGTGGCGAGCATCGTCGCCGCCCTCTCGGCTCCCGGCCGCCGCGACGACGCTGACGGGACGGGCGGGGCGGACGGCGAGTCCGACGTCGTCAGCTGAGCGAGAGCCAGTCGTTCCAGCCGTTGTGCAGCACGAGCCAGGCGATGAGGCCGTAGCCGGCCTGCCCGGGGTGGGAACGGTCGGGGCTCGCTGCGAGGTCGGCCATCCACTGGTCGTGCGTGGCGAGCGGCCGGTAGCAGTCGACGTAGGTGATGCCGCGGCGGGCGCACACGTCGGCCTGGGCCTCGGCGAGCGCCTCGATGCGGCGGTTGAGGTCGTCGTCGAGAGTGGGCGTGAGCCCCACCACGAACACGCCGATGCCGGCGTTGGTGGCCTCGTCGAGCACGTTGGCGAGGTTGAGCCGGGAGCGGGCCATGGTCATGCCCGACAGCACGTCGTTGGTGCCGACCGACAGCACGAGGCGGCGCTCGGTGCGGCCCTTCCAGCGCGGGTGGCACTCGGCGCCCCAGCGTGCGACGACGTCGCCCGAGGTGTTGCCACGGACACCGAGGTTGTATGCCGTGAGGTCGAGGTCGGGATGCTGCGTGCGGGCCACGACCCGGCCGACCCAACCCAGCCCCTTGGGGTCGCCGTAGCCGGCCGTCATGGACGCGCCGACGAAGACCATGCCCACGTCTCGCAGGCCCTCGGCCACCGTGAACTCGGCGCTCGGCGTGTAGTAGGGGTCCTCCGCGACTGGGGCCTGGGCCAGCGGGGGCGCCGGCGAGGCCGGCGGCGCGGGGGTGGGCCCGGACGGTGCGGTGTCCTCGGGAGCCGGCGAGCCGGCATACCGCCCCGGGGCGTCGTCGGTGAACTGGGTGTGGGACGAGGGGTAGGCCGGGCCCACGCCGTAGGGCTCCCGCGGAGCCTCGGTGCCCTGCGGTGGGTTGGTGCGGTCTCTCACGTGCTCAGTCCTCGTCGTCGTCCAGCCGAGCGAGCCAGGTCGCCAGTCGCTCGATCGGCACCTCGAACTCGGGGTTGAGGTCGACGAACGTGCGCAGCTGCTCGGCCAGCCACTCGATGGTGACCTCCTCCTCGCCGCGACGGGCCGCCAGCTCCTCGATGCCCCTGTCGGTGAAGTACACGTCTGGAGGTTATCGCGAGTGGTCGGTGCCCCGGCGGAGGCGGGCCGTGAGCGGGCGCACACGTGCACGGGAGCGGCGGTCACCGGTCCGCGACGGGGGCGCGGGACGACGGAGGGACCCCGCCGTGCCGGCGGGGCCCCTCGTGTCGTGCTGGCAGGTCAGCGCCCGAAGGCGCGCTCCATGAGCTCGGCCTGCTCGGCGGCGTGCTTCTTCGACGAGCCGGTGGCCGGCGAGGCCGCGGCCTTGCGCGAGACCACGCGCCACGGGCGGGTCTCGCCCATGTCGCAGAGGTCCTCGTGCAGCCACTGGGCCATGAGGGGCCAGGCGCCCTGGTTGCGCGGCTCGTCCTGGACCCAGACCAGCTCGGCGTCGGGGTACTTCGCGACGGCGTCGACGATCTCCTGCTCGGGGATCGGGTAGAGCTGCTCGACGCGCACGATGGCGGTCGAGGTGTCGCCGCGCTTCTGACGCTCGGCGTCGAGCTCGTGCACGATCTTGCCGCTCGCGAGCAGGACCCGGGTGACGTCCTTGGTGGCACCCTCGTGGTCGGCGAGGACCGGCTGGAAGCCACCCTGCGTGAACGCCTCGACCGGGCTGGCCGCGGCCTTGCTGCGGAGCATCGACTTGGGCGTGAAGACGACGAGCGGCGTGCGCGGGCGGGCGTAGGCCTGACGGCGCAGCAGGTGGAAGTAGCTCGCCGCCGTCGACGGGTAGGCCACGGTCATGTTGTTCTCGGCGCACAGCTGCAGGTAGCGCTCGATGCGCGCCGAGCTGTGGTCGGGACCCTGGCCCTCGTAGCCGTGGGGGAGGAGCAGCACGACCGAGCTGCGCTGGCCCCACTTCTGCTCGGAGCTGGAGATGAACTCGTCGACGATCGTCTGGGCGCCGTTGCCGAAGTCGCCGAACTGCGCTTCCCAGAGCACGAGGGCATCGGGACGCTCGACGGAGTAGCCGTACTCGAAGCCCATCGCGGCGTACTCGGACAGCAGCGAGTCGTAGACCCAGAACCGGGCCTGGCCCTCGCCGAGGTAGAGCAGCGGTGTCCACTCCTCCGCGGTGTCCTTGTCGATGAGCACCGCGTGACGCTGCACGAACGTGCCGCGGCGGCTGTCCTGACCCGCGAGGCGGATCGGGGTGCCCTCCTTGAGCAGCGTTCCGAAGGCGAGGAGCTCGGCCATCGGCCAGTCGATGCCGCCCTCGTGCACCATCTGGGCGCGCTTGTCCATGAGCTGCTTGAGCTTCGGGTGGATCGTGAAGCCCCGCGGCGGGTTGGCGAACGTCTCGCCGATGTGGACGATCTCGCTCGCCGGAACGCCCGTCTCGGTGGCCGAGCGCACCGGCGCCTCGTCGTCGAGCACCTGCGCCGTCGGCCTCTCGAGGCCGGCGTTGTCGGGGGCGTCGGAGTCGCGGTGGCCGCCCCCGGCGGGACCGGCCGCCTGGGCCTTCATCGCCTCACGGGTCTCGACGAAGACGCGCTCGAGCTGCTGCTGGTAGTCGCGCAGTGCCGCCTCGGCGTCCTCGACGCTGATGTCACCGCGACCGATGAGCGACTCGGTGTAGAGCTTGCGCACCGAGCGCTTGGCCTCGATGAGGTTGTACATCAGCGGCTGCGTCATCGACGGGTCGTCGCCCTCGTTGTGCCCCCGACGGCGGTAGCACACCAGGTCGATGACGACGTCCTTGTTGAACTCCTGGCGGAACTCGTAGGCGAGCTCGGCCACGCGCACGCACGCCTCGGGGTCGTCGCCGTTCACGTGGAAGATCGGCGCCTGGATCATCCGCGCCACGTCGGTGGAGTACACCGACGAGCGCGAGCTGCTCGGCGACGTCGTGAAGCCGACCTGGTTGTTGATGACGACGTGGATCGTGCCGCCGGTGCGGTAGCCGCGCAGCTGCGAGAGGTTGAGCGTCTCGGCCACGACACCCTGGCCCGCGAAGGCCGCGTCGCCGTGCAGGAGCACGGGAAGCACGGTGAACGACTCACCGGCGAGGTTGAGCCGGTCCTGCTTGGCGCGGACGATGCCCTCGAGCACGGGGTTGACGGCCTCGAGGTGCGACGGGTTGGCCGCGAGGTACACCTTCGTCTTGCTGCCGTCCTCGGAGACGAACTCGCCCTCGGTGCCGAGGTGGTACTTCACGTCGCCGGAGCCCTGGACCGACTTGGGGTCCTGGGTGCCCTCGAACTCGCGGAAGATCTGGCCGTAGGACTTGCCCGCGATGTTGGCGAGCACGTTGAGGCGGCCACGGTGCGGCATGCCGATGCAGACCTCGTCGAGCTTCTCGCTCGCGGCACGGCACAGGATGCGGTCGAGCAGGGCGATGACGGACTCGCCGCCCTCGAGCGAGAAGCGCTTCTGGCCGACGAACTTCGTCTGCAGGAACGTCTCGAACGCCTCGGCCGCGTTGAGGCGGCGCATGATGCGCATCTGCTCGTCGCGGTTGGCCTTCTCGTAGGGCCGCTCGACCTTGTTCTGGATCCACTTGCGCTGTTCGGGGTCCTGGATGTGCATGTACTCGATGCCGACCGTGCGGCAGTACGAGTCGCGCAGGATGCCGAGGACCTTGCGCAGCTTGAGGAACGGGAAGCCGCCGAAGCCGCCGGTCGCGAACGTGCGGTCGAGGTCCCACAGGGTCAGACCGTGCGTCGTGACGTCGAGGTCGTGGTGGCGACGCTGCTTGTACTCGAGCGGGTCGGTGTCGGCCATGAGGTGGCCGCGCACACGGTACGCGTGGATGAGCTCCTGGACGCGGGCGACCTTGTTGATGTCGTCGTCGTGGGAGGAGTCGATGTCCTGGATCCACCGGACCGGCTCGTAGGGGATGCGCAGCGACTCGAAGATCTCGTCGTAGAAGCGGTTCTCGCCGAGGAGCAGCTGGTGGATGATGCGCAGGAAGTCACCGCTCTGGGCGCCCTGGATGATGCGGTGGTCGTAGGTCGAGGTGAGCGTGATGATCTTGCTCACCGCGTTGCGGTTGAGCGTCTCGGTGCTCGCGCCCTGCCACTCGGCGGGGTAGTCGAGGGCGCCGACGCCGATGATGGCGCCCTGGCCGGCCATGAGGCGCGGGACCGAGTGCACGGTGCCGATGCCGCCGGGGTTCGTCAGCGAGATGGTCGTGCCCTGGAAGTCCTCGACGGTCAGCTTGTTGTTGCGCGCCTTGCGGACCATGTCCTCGTAGGCGGTCCAGAAGTGCACGAAGTCCATCTCCTCGGCCGACTTGACCGACGGGACGACGAGGGTACGGCTGCCGTCGGGCTTCTGCAGGTCGATGGCGAGGCCGAAGTTGACGTGGGCGGGCTGCACCAGCGCCGGCTTGCCGTTCACCTCGGTGAAGCCGTTGTTCATCTCGGGCATGATCGCCAGGGCCTTGACCATGGCGTAGCCGATGAGGTGGGTGAAGCTGACCTTGCCGCCGCGGGAGCGGGCGAGGTGGTTGTTGATGACGACGCGGTTGTCGATGAGCAGCTTGGCCGGGACGGCGCGCACGCTCGTCGCGGTCGGCACCGTCAGCGAGACCTCCATGTTGGACACGACCCGCGAGGGCGCACCGCGCAGCGGCGTGACGACGTCCTCGTTGACCGGGCCTGTGCCCTTGACGGCGGGGATGTCGCGGGGCTTCGGCGCCTCGGCGACGGGCTCGGTCTTCGGCTCGGTCTTCGGCTCGGTCTTCGGCTCGGTCTTCGGCTCGGTCTTCGCCTCTGTGGGGGCGGCGGGGGCCGCCTCGGGCGCCGCGGTGGCCGGCGGCTGGGCGGCGGCCTTGGGCTGTGCGGCCGAGGTGGCGGCGCTCGGCGCGGTGGCGGGGCCGGCCGGGGCGGGGGCGCCGTTGCTCGACCCGTTGGGGGTCGGCGCGGTGCTGGGGTCGGGCTTCGTCGCGGTCGCCGTGCGGCTCGGGGCCGCGGTGGTGCTCGAGCTCGTGTCGGCCTCACTCGGCCGGTAGTCCTCGAAGAACCCCCACCAGGCCTTGTCGACCGACGACTTGTCGGTGAGGAACTGCTGGTAGAGCTCGTCGACGAGCCATTCGTTCGGCCCGAACGCTGCTATCGGGTCACCGGACGTGGACTGATCGGACACGGCGAATGCGCCTCTTTCGTTTGGCTTGGGAGCGACGTTGCGTATACAGGGGTCCAGCCTAGCCCCGAACGCTCCGATACCCGACGGCGGCTCGGATGTCGAGCCGGGGTGTGGCCGAGGCCTTTCTCACGTTGACAGAACAGGCCCGAGCGGCCTTGCGGCGCGCTCGTATCGGCGCCCCGACGGGTGTTCAGCTGATGTCGGCGCGCAGCGTGCGCCACGTGCCGAGCCCGGCCATCACGACGGCATACGCGACGAGCACGAGGGCCCCGGCCCACCACGAGAGCTGCTCGATCGGCTGCCCGTCGAAGCCACCGCTCGTCGACTCGACCATCGCACTCGTGGCCCGGCTCGGAAGGTAGGGCGAGATGTTCTTGCCCCACTCGGTGAGGGCGAGGACGAGGCCCAGCACCGGCTCGACGATCCAGGCCACAGCGACCGAGATGAGCAGGGCGGCGATCTGGTTGGGGATGAGGATGCCGGCGCCGAGCCCGATGAGGGCCCAGAGTCCCAGGACGAGCAGGCAGAGCGCCAGGGTGCGCCAGATCGACGTGTCGGCGAAGGGAGCGATGCCCTTCGAGCCGAGCACCAGCGACCCGGCGCCGACCGCGCCGGCCAGGGAGAGCACTCCGTAGAAGGCGCCGACGACGAGCAGCGCAGCCACCTTCGCCGCCATGACCCGTCCGCGGCGGGGGATGGCGAGGAAGGTCGCGGTGACGGTCTGGTGGCGGTACTCGGAGCCGATCGTGAGCACCCCGATCGCCAGCGTCAGGAGGTAGCCGACCTGCAGCCCGCCGGTGAAGACGGCCTTGGCGATGGCGGCGTCGGTGCGGGGCGCGACGGCGGCCTGGGGCCCCTGCACCGCGTCGCTGGTGAACACGAACGCGAAGAGCACGGCGAAGGCGGCGCCGCTCAGCAGCACGGCGATCGCCATGCCCCACCAGAGCCTGGTGGTGAAGAGCTTGCGCAGCTCGGCGCGCACGGCGGTCATCGTGCGTCTCCGTCTCGGCGGGTGTGCAGGCCCGGCTCGGCGAGCAGGGCGGGGTCGATCGGCGGTCCGCTCGGCGGGGGGAGGTCGGTCGGCGCCCCGGACGGCGCCCCGGACGGCGCCCCGGACGGCGCTCCGTCGGGCCCGGACTGGGAGAGGAGGTTGCGGTTGCGGAACTCGTCTCTCTCGGTGAGGTTGAAGAAGAGCTCCTCGAGGTGGGTCTGCTCCGAGCGCAGCTCGTGGATCGCGACGTCGCTCGCGTGGGCGACGTCGCCGACGCTCGCGAGGTCGTCGGTCGTGACCCGGAGTCCGCGACCTGCCGCGGTCACGGCGAGCCCGCGACGCCGCAGACCCTCCGCCAGCCGGTCGGGGTCGGACGTGCGGACGTATGCCGTCGGGTTGCCTCGCAGCTCGGCGACCGTCCCCTGCGCGACGCGCTTGCCGTTGGCGATGATGACGACGTCGTCGACCGTCTGCTCGACCTCCGAGAGCATGTGGCTCGAGATGAGCAGCGTGCGGCCCTCGTCGGCGAGGTGGCGCAGGAAGCCGCGCAGCCAGCGGATGCCCTCGGGGTCGAGGCCGTTGGCCGGCTCGTCGAGGATGATGACGCGCGGGTCGCCCAGCAGCGCCGCGGCGAGACCGAGCCGCTGGCGCATACCCATGGAGTAGCCCCCGGCGCGCTTGCGGGCCGCTGCGGGGATGCCGACGAGCTCGAGCAGCTCGTCGACGCGCCGGTCGGGCACGCCGGCGACGGCCGCCTGGACCCGCAGGTGGTTGCGCCCGGTGCGTCCCGGGTGGAAGTTCGTGGCCTCGAGTGCCGACCCGACCACCGTGAGCGGGTTGGGGATGTCGCGGTAGCGGTGGCCGTCGATCGTCGCCGTGCCGGCGGTGGCGCGCACGAGGCCGAGCAGCATGCGCAGCGTGGTCGTCTTGCCACTCCCGTTGGGGCCGAGGAACCCGGTCACCCGACCGGGCTCGACGTCGAAGTCGAGGTGGTCGACCGCGGTGAACGAGCCGAACCGCTTGGTCAGGCCGCGCACCTCGATGCGGCCGCCCCACTCAGGTCCTGCACCCACGACCATGCCCTCTTCCACTCGCCCCGCCGAGTCCATCCCCCGGCGCGCCCAACTCAACCACACGGCATCCGGCGGCCACCGTAGGACAGGAGGACGGGACACCCGAGCACAGGGCTCCCGATTCCCGACGACGACGAGTGCTCGCGTAGCCGCGCGCCCGCGACGGCTCCCTATAGTGGCTCCACCATGACGTCCATCCGACCCCAGGTGCGCACCGTCCCGGCCCGACGGGTGGCGCGGCGGTGACCGAGTGGCTCCTCGTCCTCGGCGCCGTGCTGCTGACGGCGGGAACGGCCGTGTTCGTGGCCGCCGAGTTCTCGCTCGTCGCGCTCGACCGGCCGACCGTCCAGCGCGCCATCGACGAGGGGGACTCACGCGCGCGCGTCGTCCTGCAGTCGCTCAAGCAGCTGTCGACCCAGCTGTCGGCGGCGCAGGTCGGCATCACCATCACCACCCTGGTGGTCGGCTACCTCGCGCAGCCCTCGATCGGCGTGCTTGTGTCGGGCCCGCTGCGCGGCCTCGGCCTCGGGGACGGGCCGGTCGACGCGGTCTCGAGCTCGCTCGCCCTCGTGCTCGCGACGGTCTTCTCCATGGTCTTCGGCGAGCTGCTGCCGCAGTTCCTCGGCATCTCGGCGCCCCTCTCGACGGCGAAGGTCGTGGCCCTGCCCGTACGCGTGTTCGCCGTGGTCGCCAAGCCCCTCATCGTCGTGCTCAACGGGTCGGCCAACCGCTTCCTCCGCTCCCTCGGGATCGAGCCGCAGGAGGAGCTGTCGGGTGCCCGCACACCGCAGGAGCTCGCGAGCCTCGTCCAGCGCTCCGCCGAGGCGGGCACCCTCGACGTCACGACCGCGCGCATGCTGACGCGCTCGCTCGGCTTCGGGGAACGCACGGCCGACGACGTCATGACGCCCCGGGTGCGGTGCACCGGCGTCCACCGTGACGAGTCCGCCGACGACGTTCTGCGCCTGTCGCGACGCACCGGCCACTCCCGCTTCCCCGTACTCGGCGACGACTGGGACGACATCGACGGCGTGGTCCACGTCAAGAAGGCGATGGCGGTGCCGCACGAGCGGCGCAAGGACGTGCCGGTCTCGGCCCTGATGTCCGAGCGGCTCGTCGTCCCGGAGACCATCCGGCTCGCGCCGCTGCTGCGACAGCTGCGCGAGGGTGGGTTCCAGATGGCCGTCGTCGTCGACGAGTACGGGGGCACCTCGGGCATCGTCACGCTCGAGGACGTCGTCGAGGAGATCGTCGGGGAGGTCTCCGACGAGCACGACCGCAGCAGGCAGGGCGGCCGCGAGCTCGTCGACGGGTCGTGGACGGTTCCCGGGCTGTGGCGGCCCGACGAGGTGCGCGACGCCTTCGACGCCGACGTCCCCGACGGCCACACGTACGAGTCGATGGGCGGCTACGTCATGCACGTGCTCGGCCGCGTGCCCGTCGTCGGCGACGTGGTCTCCCTGCCCGGATGGCGCATCAACGTCGTCGGGATGGAGGGGCGTCGGGTCGACCGCCTCCGCTTCGTGCCCGACCCCGACTCGCTGCCGGGCTCCGACCCGACGCACCACCGCGGCACGGACGGCGTCGACGAACCGCGGGGCCGGGCCGGCGACGCGCCAGCGCGCACCGGCACACGGCATACGTCCTCGGGTGACGAGGGAGGGCGGTCGTGAACGGGCTCTGGGCCTACGTGGTCTCGCTCCTGCTCCTCGTCGGCAACGCGTTCTTCGTCGGTGCGGAGTTCGCGGCGATGGCCGTGCGTCGCTCGACGCTCGAGCCGCTCGCCGACGCCGGCAGCAAGCGGGCTGCATCGTGCCTGCTCGCGCTCGAACGGCTCGGCTCGATGCTCGCGACGGCACAGCTCGGCATCACGGTGTGCTCGGTCGGTCTCGGTGCACTCGCCGAGGCGGCGCTGCACCACCTGCTCGAGCCCGTCTTCCACGCCTGGGGCCTGTCCGAGGCCTGGGCCGGTGGGGTCGCCCTCGCGCTCGCGCTGCTCATCGTCAGCTACCTGCACGTCGTCGTCGGCGAGATGATCCCGAAGAACCTCGCCATCGCCGGGCCCGACCGGGCCGCGCTCGTGCTGGTGCCGCCGCTCTTCCTCATCTCCCGCACCCTCCGCCCGATCGTGCACGCGATGGAGACCGTCGCCAAAGCGCTGGTGCGGCTCTTCCGGGTCGAGCCGAAGGACGAGATCACCTCCGCCTTCACCGTCGAGGAGGTCGCGCACATCGTCGGCGAGTCACGTCGCGAGGGACTCATCGAGGAGGAGCGGCACGGTCTCGTCGCCAAGACCCTCGAGTTCTCCGACAAGCTCGCCCGCGACGTGGCCGTGGGCACCGACGAGCTGACGACCGTCGAGCTCGGCGCGACCCCCGCCGACATCGAGCGGCTCGTCGCGAAGCAGGGCTTCTCGCGCTACCCCGTGCTCGACGCGGCCGGCGAGATCGCAGGCTACATCCACCTCAAGGACGTGCTGTACGCCGACGACGAGCGTCACGAGCAGCCCATCCCACCCAAGCGCATCCGCCGGCTCGCGACCGTCCGCGAGGCCGACGACATCGAGGACGTCCTCGCCACGATGCAGCTGACCGGGGCCCACCTCGCGCGCGTCATCGACGCCGACGCCGCGGTGACCGGCGTCGTCTTCCTCGAGGACGTCCTCGAGGAGCTCGTCGGCGAGGTCACCGACACCACGCAGCGCTGAGGCCCGCCGGCCGCGGGGCGGCCGGCGGGCCTCAGCCGGTGGCGCGCGGCCACCGTGGATGACACCGGTCCGGGGAGGGCGGTACGACCGGGTCACCGTCGGGGAGGCAACCGGCACCCCTACAGCCTGAGTCGTCGTCGAGCCAGCGACCACACCCACCGGCGGGAGAACCCCTCCCCAAGATTTGGGGTGAAAGCCCTGCCCCGACGTCCCGGCCTTGTGATAATTGCCGGACGGGAGGGGGTGCCCGCAATCGAACACATGGGGGATCAGATGGGTCGTGTCCTGCCCGTTGGGCACTTGCAGCACGTCGGCGACGACGTCGAGCCGTTCGCGCAGCTGACCGTGGCCGTCGTCGACGACCACCGCGCCGTCGCCGACGCGATGGCCTTCGCCGTCGAGCGCGAGGCGGGCCTGACCTGCACCGGGGTCGCCTACACGGCCGTGTCGGCGCTCGAGCTGCTCCAGCGCGAGACCCCCGACGCGGTGCTCATGGACGTGCGGCTCGGCCACGACGACGGCATCGCCCTGACGGCGGAGCTGACCAAGAGGCTGCCCGACCTTCGCGTCATCGTGCTGACCGCGCACCTCGACCAGGGCCTGCTGAGGCGTGCGGCGGACGCCGGCGCGTGCGCTCTGCTGCCCAAGGACGGCTCGTGGGAGGACGTCCTGACGGCCGTCCACTCGGCGTCCCGGGACGGCTTCCACGTGCACCCGAAGCTGCTGCGCGGACTCATGGGCTCGCAGACTGCCCGGGGGCTGCCGCCCGTCGACCTCACCTCACGCGAGGCCGAGGTGCTCGGGCTGCTCGCCGAGGGGCGTGACGCAGCCGAGATCGCGCGGACCCTCGGCATCGCCGTGCTCACGAGCCGTGGGCACATCAAGAGCGTGCTCGCGAAGCTGGGCGCGCACTCGCAGCTCGAAGCCGTGGTGACCGCCAGCAGGCTGGGGATGGTGAGCCTCAGAGGGACTGGTTGACGTGGCGCTGCTGCGTCCTGCGGACCCCCTGCCCGACGGGGTGAGGCGCTCGGCGCTGCGCCGGTTCCTGCTCTGGACCCTCGCCGCGCTGGTGCTGGTCGGCGTCGGCACCGTGCTGCTGGCCCGACCGCTGGCATCGCAGATCGCCCTGCGCGACGCCGCGGTCCGTGGCTCGGGGCTCGCGCGCGCCGTCGTCGCCCCTCTGGTGGACCGGCACGTGCGCGCCGGTGAGCCGGGCCCCACGGGCACGCTCGACTACCTCCTCCGCAGCCGCATGAAGGACGGGTCGATCGTCCACATGAAGATCTGGACGCAGGAAGGCCGGGTCCTGTGGTCCGACGAGACCGACCTCGTCGGAGACACCTTCCCCCTCGACCCCGACGTGGCCGAGCTCTTCGGCTCCGAGAACGTCACGGCCGCAGTGTCGGACCTGTCGAAGGCCGAGAACGCCGAGGAGCGAGGCAGCGGCGAGCTGCTCGAGGTGTATGCCGGCCTGCACGACGCGGAAGGGGTGCCCCTCGTCTTCGAGTCCTACTGGACGGCCGACCCGCTCCACGAGGACGAGGCGGCCCTGCTCGGCCGGCTGGCGTTGCTGGGCCTCGGCTCGCTGATCCTCTTCGCGGTCATGGTGCTGCCGCTGGCCGTGTCGCTGGCGCGCAGGGTCGAGCGCGGAGAGGCCGACCGCAGCACGATGCTGGGCCACGCCCTCTCGGCGTCGGACCTCGAGCGCCGCCGCATCGCCGACGACCTGCACGACGGCGTCCTCCAGGACCTCGCGGGCTTCGGCTACCTGATGGGCGCCCTGGTCGACGACCTCCCGCGAGAGGCGACCCGGGCTCGCTCGATCGTCGGGGAACTGTCGTCGGGGCTCAAGCGCGACGCCGAAGGACTGCGCTCGCTCATGACCGACATCTACCCGGCCGACCTCGCCGAGGGTGGCCTGGTGCCGGCCGTCGAGTGGCTCGCCGACCATGCCCGGGCGTCGGGCCTCGACGTCGAGGTCGACCTCGACCCGGCCCTGGACCGGTCCGGCATGCCAATGGTCCAGGTGGTCTACCGCTCCGTCCGTGAGGGCCTGCGCAACGTCCTCAAGCACGCCGAGGCCTCGTCGGTCCTGCTGCGCGCCCGCGTCGTCGGGCACCAGGTGGTCGTCACCGTGCGCGACGACGGCATCGGCCCGCGCGATCCCGCAGGCCTCGCCGCCAGGGTCCGTCCCGTGGGCTCCGGGCAGGGACACGTCGGCCTGCACCTGTTGAGGGACACGGTGCGCGACCTCGGGGGAGAGCTGGTGCTCGGAGCTGCCGACGGCGGGGGAGCGTTGCTGACCGTCACCCTGCCCGAGGCGTTCGCGGACACCTGGGTGGCTCGCGAAGCAGTCAGCGCCCGTGCCGGGCGGCCCACTCGAGGTAGGCCGCGCCGCGCGGCGAGATCTCGTATCCGACCTCGTGGCTGATGGTCAGCCCGAGGGCCTTGAGCTTGCGGATGTCGACCTTCATCGGCAGCAGCTCGCAGCCGCGCAGAGCGGCCAGCTCCTTCGACACCACCCGGGGGTTGTCGCGGATCCACTCGAGGATGTCGCGCGTCCAGGGGCCGCTCGGTCGCGCATCGAGCCGAGCCAGCCTGGTCGCGAGGTCCTCAAGCGTGCCGTCGTCGGGGAGCCTCTCGCGCAAGGCGATTCGCGGGTCCTCACCGGCCCAGCTCAATCGCACCCGATACACCTTGTCACCACCGCGGCCGCCGCGGGCGGAGGGCTTGCGGGCGGTCGGGGCCAGGAACTTCTGCAGCGTCGCGAGGTCCTTCACGCCCGCCTTGCGCGCGTCGCGCTCGGTCAGCTTCGCGGGGTCGCGCACCTGGCTCACGGCGTCGAAGCGCACCAGTCCGGCGGGCGTCAGCTGCACGCCGCCCACCTTGACCCGAGGAGCGTCCCAGCGGCGGAAGGCCTGGGTCACGGTCCCGGCGCGGATGGCCTCGGCGACCGGCTTGGAGATGAGCACGCCCCATCGTGGCACCCCCGTCCGGGTCGGACGCCGTGGTCCGAGTCGCGGAGTGTCTCCGTCACCAGGCACCGGAGTCCGCCACCACGGTCGTCGGGGCGGTCCCGGGGGTGCATTGAGCAGTCAGCCGCCTCGGCTGCTAATCTCACCGGGCGCACGAAAGTGCGCACCGCCCCCGTAGCTCAGGGGATAGAGCACCGCCCTCCGGAGGCGGGAGCGCAGGTTCGAATCCTGCCGGGGGCACGATGTGATGTCTCAGGACATCGGAATGAGCCGGACCTACGGAATGTAGGTCCGGCTCATTGGTTTTTGCGGTGGCCGGTGGGTTGGTAGTCGCGTGAGGGGTCCAGGAGGAGCTGTCGTAGGACCTCGCCGGTGGTGGCGTCGATGATGGTGATCTGCAGGTCGTGGACCAGGAGGCGGACGTAGGTTCCGGCGTGGGTTCGTCCGAGGCCGATGTGGTGCAGGCGTCCGTTGTGGCGCAGGGTCACGTTGCCGGTCTTGGAGACCTTGTCGGTGCGGACGCGGTCGTGGGTGTCGCTGCTGCGGTCGCCGGGGCGGGCTTTGGGTCGGGCGGCGTAGGCGGCTGCTGGGGTGGCGCGGTGGGGCAGGGAGCGATGGGGCCGGTCGTGGTTGTACTGCTGCTGGAAGGTGTCGAGCAGCGCCTGCAGGGCGGTCAGGGTGTGTGGCTGCACGGGTTGGGCGCGCAGCCACTTCTTCAGGGTCTGTTGGAAGCGTTCGACCTTGCCGCAGGTGGTGGGGTGGTTCGGGCGGGAGTTCTTCTGGGTGATCCCGAGCCGGCGTAGCTCGGCCTCGAGGCGGCTGCGGCCGCCGCGGCCGCCGGCGAAGCGGACGGTGTAGACCATGCCGTTGTCGGTCAGGGTGGAGGCCGGGTGGCCGTGCGACGCGGCGGTGCTGGTGAACGTGGCGGCCACGGTCTGGCCGGTGATCCGCGGGTGGGCGCTGACGTGCAGTGCGTAGCGGGAGTGGTCATCGAGCCAGGTGATGATCTCCACGTCGGTGCCATCGGCGAGGCGGTAGTGGGTGAAGTCGGACTGCCAGGTCTCGTTGGGCTGGTCGGCCTCGAACCGGATGTAGGAGGAGCGGGGGCGTTTGCGCGGGTCCGGGGTGACCGCGTCGTGGCGGACCAGGATCCGGTGGATCGTGGCCCGGGAGACGTTCACCTGGTGGCGGTGTTGCAGGTGCCAGCCGATGGTGTCGGCGCCGGCGTCGTGCCCGCTGCCGGTCAGCTCGG
Source organism: Terrabacter terrigena (assembly GCF_042676085.1). Taxonomy (NCBI): domain Bacteria; kingdom Bacillati; phylum Actinomycetota; class Actinomycetes; order Micrococcales; family Intrasporangiaceae; genus Terrabacter; species Terrabacter terrigena. The sequence goes on along the minus strand of NZ_JBHTKH010000001.1, from coordinate 406,587 downwards.
TGCGCAGCTGCAGGATCAGCGCCACGACCTGCGCGCTGGTCGCCGTCGGGGAGGTGCGCGGGGCCCGGGAGAGGCGGGCTCGAACGCCGCGTCTCCTTCGAGCCGGTATCGGGACATCAGGCGACTGATCCAGCCTTGCGAGACCCCGTACCTGCGGGCGACTTCCGACTGCGAGGAACCGGCCAGGACGGCACTGATGACAAGACGACGCTTCGACACCGCCGACCCTGCCGGAGCCGGTCATTCCGATGTCCTGCGACACGCCATTCCGATGACCTGAGACACCCCATTCCGATGTCCTGAGATCGGACACTGCCGGGGGCACGATACGAGAGGCCGACCTGGAGGCGCTGAGCGCCTTCCGGGCCGGCCTCTCGCCGTATCGCCACGACACTCGCGAAAGCCATGGCCCCGGCACGACCGGGCGCCGGTGCGGCGATACGTGGCGTTCCGGGCGCGAGGCCGGTGCCCCGGCTGCGGGCCGGAGGTCCCCTCGTAGACTCGGCGCCATGACGCCGGAGCAGCTGCGCGCCCTCCTCGAGCAGGTCGCCGCGGAGGCCGTACGCTGTGGGGAGCTGCCGGGTGGGGCGGCTTCAGGTCCGCCCGACGGTGCCATCTTCCGACCGACGGACACCCGGGCGGCCGGGGTGGTGGCCGACTGGGTGACACCCGTGGCCCAGCGGTGGGCGCCGCGGCTCGGGCTCGGCCCTCGTGACCTGGCGCGGGTCCTCGCGCAGGGACTCACCCTCCAGAAGCCCGTTGCCGCGGTCGAGGTCGCACCGAGCGGCCTGATCGCCGTGACGCTCGACGACGCCGCGCGGTCCGCGATCGTCGCCCACGTCCTCGAGCACCAGGACGACTACGCCCTCGGCGACGCGGTGACCCTTCCCGTCTGTGCCGAGGCGCCCGGCAGCAGGGGGCCCGGTGACCCCGTCCTGGGGGCCCAGCTCGCCCACGCCCGGCTCTGCCGCCTCATCCGCAACGCCGAGGCTGCCGGTGTCGAGCGGCGTGACTCGGCCCGCGTCGAGCACCTGACCCACGTCGTCGAGCGGCACCTGCTCGTGGCGCTCGCTGACCTGCCCCAACGGCTCGACACCCACACCGGCGACGCGGCGCAGCAGCGTCGCGCCGTCACCGACCTGGCCGACCTCGCCGACGGCTGGGACCACCCCCTGCGACCCGCGGTCGTGGACGAACCGGTGCGGTCCGTCCACGCGGCGCGTCTGCTGCTCGCCGACGCCGTCCGGGTCGTCTTGCGCAATGGACTCGCGCGCCTGGGCGCGCCGGCCCCCGAGAGGATGTAGGAATGCGCGCACACGAAGCAGGAGCGCTGCACGCCGAGGGCTATCGCGGCCCCGCGTGGCTCCAGACCCCCGTCGATGTCAACGCCCTCGTGCCCTCGCTCTGGGCGACGTCCGTCGGACGTGGTGCCGACGGTGTCCTCACCGTGGGTGGGGTGAGCGTGGCCGACCTCGCACGCGATTTCGGCACGCCGGCATACATTATCGACGAGGACGACTTCCGTTCGCGCGCAAGGGATTTCAAGCAGACGTACGCCGAGGTGTTCGACAGCCTGTCGGGGGGCGCCGACGTGTTCTACGCCGGCAAGGCGTTCCTGTGCACCGAGGTCGCGCGGTGGATCCTCGACGAGGGACTGAGCCTCGACGTGTGCACCGGAGGAGAGCTCGCCGTCGCGATCCGCGCCGGCGTGCCCGGCGAACGCATCGGCGTGCACGGCAACAACAAGAGCATCGCCGAGATCCGTGCCGCCCTCGAGTACGGCGTCGGGCGCATCGTCGTCGACTCGTTCGACGAGATCGACCGGGTGGCCGCGGTCGCGACCGAGCTCGGAGTGGTCGCACCCGTCCTCATCCGCGTCACGGTCGGCGTCGAGGCCCACACGCACGAGTTCATCGCCACGGCCCACGAGGACCAGAAGTTCGGGTTGTCGCTCTCGGGAGGTCACGCCTTCGAGGCGGCGCGCCGCATCCTGGGCAGGCCGGAGTCGCTGCGACTGCTCGGCCTCCACAGCCACATCGGCTCGCAGATCTTCGACACGTCCGGGTTCGAGGTCTCGGCCCGGCGCATCGTCGGTCTCCACACGCAGATCGCCCGCGAGCTCGGCACCGAGCTGCCCGAGCTCGACCTCGGCGGCGGGTTCGGCATCGCCTACACGACCGAGCACGACCCCCTGCCCCCGAAGAACCTCGCCGCCGGCATGGCCGAGATCATCGAGCGCGAGTGCCGCGCCGACGGCGTCGCCGTGCCCCGCATCTCGGTCGAGCCGGGCCGTGCCATCGCCGGGCCGAGCACCTTCACGCTCTATGAGGTGGGCACCGTGAAGCCGGTCGAGCTCGACGGCGGGGCGCAGCGCGTCTACGTCTCGGTCGACGGCGGCATGAGCGACAACGTGCGCACCGCCCTCTACGACGCCAACTACTCGTGCACGCTCGCGAACCGTGCCTCTCAGGCTGACCCGGTGCTTGCCCGGGTGGTCGGAAAGCACTGCGAGAGCGGCGACATCGTCGTCAAGGACGAGTTCCTGCCCGCCGACGTGACGGCGGGTGACCTCGTGGCCGTGCCCGGCACCGGGGCCTACTGCCGGTCGCTCTCGAGCCAGTACAACCACACGCCGCGGCCCCCGGTCGTGGCGGTGCGCGACGGCGTGGCGCGCGTCATCGTGCGGCGCGAGTCGATCGACGACCTGCTCGCGCTCGACGTCTGATGTCGCCGCAGATCCTGCGCCGTCCATGTCCGGATCGCGAAACAATGGACGTCCAGATCCCGGACAGGCGGCAGGATTCGCACCGTGGACAGTGCTGTGAGTGACCCCCGGCCGTTGCGCGTCGCCCTCCTCGGGGCGGGTGTCGTGGGTGGAGCCGTGGCCCGCCTGCTCACCGAGCACGCCGACGACATGGCAGCGCGCGTCGGTGCACCCCTCGAGATCGTCGGCATCGCCGTGCGGCGGGGCGGGCGCGACCGGTCGGAGCTCGGCGTGGACCCGTCGCTCTTCACGACCGATGCCGACGAACTCGTGACGCGCGCCGACGTCGTCGTCGAGGTGATCGGCGGCATCGAGCCTGCCCGCTCGCTGATCCTCAGGGCCATGGACCACGGGGCCTCGGTCGTCACGGCCAACAAGGCCCTGCTGGCCGAGGACGGCCCGGCGCTCTACACCGCGGCCGCCGAGAAGGGCGTCGACCTCTACTACGAGGCCGCCGTCGCCGGTGCCATCCCGCTGCTGCGGCCGCTGCGCGAGTCGCTCGCCGGCGACGAGGTGCGCAAGGTGCTCGGCATCGTCAACGGCACGACGAACTACGTCCTGGACAAGATGGACACCACCGGCGCCGGCTTCTCCGACGCGGTCGAGCAGGCCCAGGCGCTGGGCTACGCCGAGGCCGACCCCACGGCTGACGTCGAGGGTTTCGACGCCGCCGCCAAGGCCGCGATCCTCGCCTCGCTCGCCTTCCACACCCGCGTCTCGGGCACAGACGTCTACCGCGAGGGCATCACCGAGGTCTCGGCGGCAGACGTCGCCGCGGCACGAGAGATGGACGCCGTCGTCAAGCTGCTCGCCATCTGCGAGCGCGGGGAACGCGGCGTCAGCGTACGCGTGCACCCGGCGATGATCCCGCGCTCGCACCCGCTCGCCGGGGTCCGTGAGGCGTTCAACGCCGTGTTCGTCGAGGCGGACGCCGCGGGCGAGCTGATGTTCTACGGCAAGGGCGCCGGTGGCGACCCCACGGCCTCGGCGGTGCTCGGCGACCTCGTCGCGGTCGCCCGCCACCGCGTCGGCGGCGGCCTCGGCCCGGGGGAGTCCAGCTACGCCGACCTGCCCGTCCTCACGATGGGCGACGCCGAGACGAGGTACCACATCAGCCTCGACGTCGAGGACCGCTCCGGCGTGCTCGCACAGGTCGCCGCCGCCTTCGCCGACCACGACGTGTCGATCGAGACCGTGCGCCAGCAGCTCGTCGCGGCCGCCGACGGCGAGTCCGCGAGGGCCAACCTCATCATCGTGACCCACACCGCGACCGACGCCGCCCTCTCGTCCACGGTCGAGCGCCTGCGCACGCTCGACGTCGTCCGTGGCGTCAACTCCGTCATGCGCGTGGAAGGTTCGTGATGGCCCACCAGTGGCGCGGAGTCATCCGCGAGTACTCCGACCGGCTCCCGATGCTCGAGGGGGCTCCGGTCGTCACCCTCCACGAGGGCGGCACGCCGCTCATCCACGCCGAGAAGCTCTCCGAGCGTGTCGGCGCCGAGGTGCACCTCAAGTACGAAGGCCTCAACCCGACCGGCTCGTTCAAGGACCGGGGCATGACCACAGCCATCAGCGTCGCTGCCGGCAAGGGTGCGCGGGCCGTCATCTGCGCCAGCACCGGCAACACGTCGGCCTCGGCGGCGGCATACGCGACGAAGGCCGGCATGACCTGTGGCGTTCTCGTGCCCGACGGCAAGATCGCGATGGGGAAGCTGAGCCAGGCCATCGCCCACGGGGCGACGCTGCTGCAGGTCGACGGCAACTTCGACGACTGCCTGACGCTCGCGCGCAAGCTCGCCGAGGCCTACCCCGTCGAGCTGGTCAACTCGGTCAACCCCGCCCGCATCGAGGGCCAGAAGACCGCCGCGTTCGAGGTCGTCGACGCCCTAGGCGACGCGCCCGACGTCCACTGCCTGCCGGTCGGCAACGCAGGCAACATCACCGCGTACTGGCGTGGCTACCGCGAGTACCTCGCCTCGCCGGTCACCGACGCGCCGGCGGGGCCCGCGACGCGCCTGCCCGCGATGTGGGGCTTCCAGGCGGCAGGTGCCGCGCCCATCGTGCTCGGCCACCCCGTCGACCAGCCCGAGACCATCGCCACGGCCATCCGCATCGGCAACCCGGCCTCGTGGCAGCAGGCGGTGGCCGCGCGTGACGAGTCCGGAGGCCGCATCGACGCCGTCACCGACGAGCAGATCCTCGACGCGCACCGCTACCTCTCCTCCGAGGAGGGCGTCTTCGTCGAGCCCGGCTCGGCCGCCTCCGTGGCCGGCCTGCTCGCGAGCCACGCAGCCGGCCTCGTGCCCCCCGGTGCGCGCATCGTCTGCACCGTCACCGGCCACGGGCTCAAGGACCCCCAGTGGGCACTGCGCACCGCCGACGGCAGCGACGTCGTGCCCAAGCGGGTCAGCGTCGACGCCTTCAGCGCGGCGCAGGCGCTCGGGCTCGAGGGCTGACCGCGTGAGCCGGGTGCCTGCGGGGCGGTCCGTGCACGTCCGCGTGCCGGCGAGCAGCGCCAACCTCGGCCCCGGCTTCGACTCCATCGGACTCGCCCTCGGACTCTGGGACGACTACGTCGTCACGACCTCCGACGAGCCGGGTCTCGTCATCGAGGTCGCGGGCGAGGGGGCCGCCGACGTGCCCACCGACGAGCGGCACCTGGTGCAGGCGACGATGCAGCACACCTGGCGCTCGCTGGGGGTCGAAGCACCCTCGGGTCTGCGCATCGTCGCGACGAACGGCGTGCCGCACAGTCGCGGTCTCGGCTCATCGGCCACTGCCATCGTCGCCGGCGTCGTTGCCGCACAAGCACTCTCGTTCGGAACGACGCCCTCACGCCCCGAGCCGTATGCCGCCTGGCCCGGCACCGGCGACGAGGTGCCCGTGGACCTCGGGCTGGCGACGCACCTGTCCAGCGAGCTCGAGGGGCACCCCGACAACGCGTCGGCGAGCGCCCTCGGCGGCCTCACGGTCAGCTGGATGCCCGACGACAGCGGCCACGACCACGGCGAGCGCACCGTGACGGCACGCATCGAGCCGCACGCCGACGTCGAGGTCGTCGTCTTCGTCCCCGAGACCCAGCTCGCCACGCGTACCGCTCGCGCCGTCCTGCCGGCGACCGTTCCCCTCGCCGCGGCTGCCGCCGCCGCGGGGCGCGCCGCCCTGCTCGTGCACGCGCTCACAGCCGACCCGTCACACCTGCACGCCGCGACGCGCGACTGGCTGCACCAGGAGGCGCGCCGCCCGTCCTATCCCGACACGATGCAGCTCGTGGACCTGCTGCGCTCGCAGGGCCACGCGGCCGTCGTCTCCGGCGCCGGACCCAGCGTCCTGGTGCTGACGACGCACGACGCGGCCGACAGCGTGCAGGCGGGCCGTCTCGCTCCGCACTGGGAGCGGCTGACCCCTGGCGTGCCCGCGCACGGCGCCACGGTCAGGGCGTGCTGAGCATCGACACTCCCGCCATCCGCCCGGGCGCCGACGCGCCCGGGTGGTATTCTGGGCGCGCACCACAGCCGCGACACTCGCAGGACGGTGCATCACCCCCACGCTGAGGCGAAGTCACCTGCCTCGTGGCGCGTTCTGCGCCGAAGTGGATCTCAGACGGCCAGTTCAGCTGGTCCAGCTCCGGCCCGCCCCACCTCCCGGGCCGCAAACGAGGGGGAAGGATCCTTCGTGTCAGAAACCACCACCCGTCCGCTGTCCGGCCTGTCGGCCATGAAGCTGGACGAGCTCAAGGGCGTCGCGTCGTCGATGGGCATCACGGGCACGACGAAGATGCGCAAGAGCGACCTCGTCGAGGCCATCAAGGCACGGCAGGCGGGCGGCTCGTCAGCCCCCGCAGCCCAGGCCCCCGCGCCCGCGAAGGGCGAGACGCCGGACGCCCCCGCCCCGGCCCGCACGTCGCGGCGCGCCAGCCGCCCGGCGGGTTCGGCCGGCACGGAGCAGGCCGAGAAGAAGACCGAGGCGGTCGCCTCGGCCGACACGACAGCGACGACCGTCGCGCGGGACGGCGACCAGGCCGGCCCCGCGACCGGGCGTCCGGCGCACACGCCGTCCGAGGCTCCCGGCGACGACCGCTCGTCGCACGAGTCGCGTGACGCTGCTGCCGACGCCGCCGACGCCGCCGGCCGTGACGACCGTGACGACCGGGGCAACCGCCAGCGTGGGCGCGGCCAGCAGACGGAGCGCCAGCCCGAGCGTCCGGCCCGTCAGCAGGGCGAGCGCCAGCAGGGCGAGCGCCAGCAGGGGGACCGCCAGCAGGGCGAGCGCCAGCAGGGGGACCGCCAGCAGGGCAGCCGCTTCGAGCGCCAGAACGACCGGCAGAACGACCGCGCCGACCGCCAGCAGAGTCGGCAGCAGGACAACCGCCCGCAGGACAACCGCCAGCAGGACAACCGCCAGCAGGACAACCGCCAGCAGGACAACCGCCAGCAGGACAACCGCCAGCAGGACCAGGGCGGCGACCGACAGCACGACGGCCGCCCGGGCGACACCCGCGGCCAGCAGTCGCACTTCGACGACGACAGCGGCAGCCGCCGCAGCCGCAACCGCCAGCGCAGCCGTGACCGCAAGCGTGGCCGTGGCCGCGAGGGCGGCCAGGACTGGAACGACGCCGACCTGCAGGTCGGCGACGACGACGTCCTGGTGCCGGTCGGCGGCATCCTCGACGTGCTGGACAACTACGCGTTCGTGCGCACGTCCGGCTACCTCGCCGGCCCGAACGACGTCTACGTCCCTCTCGGCATGGTCAAGAAGAACGGCCTGCGCAAGGGCGACGCCGTCACCGGCGCGGTCAAGGCGCTGCGCGACGGCGAGCAGCCTTCGGGCAACGTGGGGCGCCAGAAGTTCAACGCCCTCGTCCGCCTCGACACGGTCAACGGCACCACGCCCGAGGAGGCCGCCAAGCGGGTCGAGTTCGGCAAGCTGACCCCGCTCTACCCGCAGCAGCGGCTGCGCCTCGAGACCGAGCCGAACGTCCTGACGACGCGCATCATCGACCTCGTCGCGCCGATCGGCAAGGGCCAGCGCGGCCTCATCGTCGCCCCGGCCAAGGCCGGCAAGACGATGATCATGCAGACCCTCGCCAACGCGATCACGACGAACAACCCTGAGTGCCACCTCATGGTCGTCCTCGTCGACGAGCGCCCCGAGGAGGTCACCGACATGCAGCGCGCCGTCAAGGGCGAGGTCATCTCCTCGACCTTCGACCGGCCGGCCGAGGACCACACCACGGTCGCCGAGCTCGCCATCGAGCGCGCCAAGCGTCTCGTCGAGCTGGGCCACGACGTCGTCGTGCTGCTCGACTCGATCACCAAGCTCGGCCGTGCCTACAACCTGGCGGCCCCGGCGAGCGGTCGCATCCTCTCCGGTGGTGTCGACTCGGCCGCGCTCTACCCGCCGAAGAAGTTCTTCGGGGCGGCGCGCAACATCGAGAACGGTGGCTCTCTCACCATCCTCGCGACGGCCCTCGTCGAGACCGGCTCGAAGATGGACGAGGTGATCTTCGAGGAGTTCAAGGGCACCGGGAACATGGAGCTTCGGCTCAACCGCGACCTGGCCAACCGCCGGATCTTCCCGGCCGTCGACATCAACAGCTCCGGCACGCGCCGCGAGGAGATCCTCCTCGCGAGCGAGGAGCTGAAGATCATGTGGAAGCTGCGCCGGGTGCTCGCGGCACTCGACCCGCAGCAGGCCATCGAGCTGCTGATCGACCGCCTCAAGAAGACGCGGACGAACTACGAGTTCCTCACGCAGGTGCAGCAGACGAGCGGCTCGAAGCTCGACGACCCGTCCTGACGAAGCGCTCGCGCGAAGGGGAGTGGTGCCTGACGGCACTGCTCCCCTTCGGCGTTTCATGGCCCATTCGGGCGATTTGTTCCTAAACTGGGGTGCCATCACCGAACGTCACCCTGGAGTGCCATGTCTGCCCCTGCCGGCGACCCCGATGCCAGCCCCGTCCGAGTCCTCGTGGCCGACGACGACGCCGACATCCGCGACCTCGTCGAGTTCAAGCTGACCCAGGCCGGGTATGCCGTCGAAGCCGTTCCCGACGGAATCAGCGCGTGGGAGGCGTTCGCCGCGAACCCGCCGCAGCTCGCCGTTCTCGACGTGATGATGCCCGGCCTGTCCGGCATCGACGTGCTGCGCAAGATCCGCGAGAGCGACAACGCGGCGGTGCCCGTCCTGCTCCTCAGCGCGAAGTCGCGCGACTCCGACGTCGACACCGGGTTCGCCGTCGGCGCGGACGACTACGTCATCAAGCCGTTCAGCCCCCGCGAGCTCCTGCACCGGGTCAACGGCATGCTCGCCCGGGCGCGATGAGCCGGCGGCGCGCCACGTCGACCCCGGCGACGATCGGCGCCTGGCCGTGACCGTCAGCGGTGCCCTCCTCCTGGCCGCGATCATCGCGATCCTGGGTGGCTGCCTCCTGCTCGTGATCGCAGTCGTCACGGTGCGCGCACGACGCCAGAGCCGCAACCAACGTGACCAGATGCTCCTGTCACCGCTGCGCCCGCCCCTCATCACCGTCGCGTCCGGTGAGGACGACGACGGCGCCGCAGCGGAGCAGCTCACCTGGGCCACGGGCATGTCCCGCACGGTTCTCGACCGCAACATCGTCGAGCTGCTGACGAAGATCCGCGGGGTCCCTGCCGAGCAGCTCGTGCGAGTGCTGGAGGTCCACGGCGCGGTCGAGGCCGCGGTGACCGACCTCACCCACCGCTCCTCCGTCCGCCGGGCCAGGGCGGCGCAGCTGCTCGGGCTGGCGAGGGCCGGCCACGCCGTGCCGCTCCTCGTCGAAGCGCTGCACGACGAGTCGGTCGAGGTCCGCAACAGCGCGGCGTACGCGCTGGGGCTCATCGGTGACCCGGCCGCCGCCGGCCCCGTGCTGGCAGCGATCGGCGTGCCCGACCGCGGGCTGCCGGCGGCCACGGCGGCCGAGACCCTCCAGTCGATGGGTGTGGGCATCTCGGAGGTGCTGCGCGAGGGACTGCGTTCCGACGACGCACGCACGCGCATGGTGGCGGCCCACCTCGGTGGTGAGCGAAGCTTCACCCGCGGGCTCCCGGAGCTGCGCCACCTGCTCGGCCACGACGTCGACGTCACCGTCCGCGAGACCTGCGCCGTCGCGATCGGTCGACTCGGCCGCAGCGAGGACGTCGCCGTGCTGGCCCGGCACACGGCGGTCGACGAGCCCCTCCCGCTCCGTCGCGCGTGCGTTCAGGCCCTCGGCGAGCTCCGCGAGGAGGCGGCCGTCCCGACGCTGGCGTCCCTGCTGGAGGACGCCGACCCGCGTCTGGCCGAGCTTTCGGCCACGGCGCTCCTCGGTCTCGGCACCGAGGGCCACGACGCCCTCGTCGGCCACGAGGACAACCCAGCCGTCCGTACGGCGCGGCTCCTGGCCAGTCTGCAGAAGGCGAGCGCATGAGCTGGCAGGGCTTCGTCGAGGGGCTGCGGTCCTTCGTCGTGTGGGTCATGGACGTCTCGAGCGTGCCGATCCTCGTCTACTTCGTGCTCATCAACTCATCGCTCCTGCTCATCATCGGTCTGGCCTACCTGGAGTTCCGCGACCAGGAGCGCCGACGGGCCACCGCCCTTCCGTGGCACGGGGCCGGGCTGGCTCCGGGTGTCTCGCTGCTCGTGCCGGCGTACAACGAGGAGGCCGGCATCGTCACGGCCGTCAAGTCGTTCCTCACGCTGCGCTACCCGCGCCACGAGGTCGTCGTCATCGACGACGGCAGTACCGACGCCACCTTCGCCAGGCTGCAGGAGGCCTTCGACCTCGTCCGGGTGCCGCGGGAGCTGCCCCGCGAGGTCCCGGTCCGCGCCAAGGTGCTGGGCGTCTTCGTGCCGCGCGACGGCCGCGCGAACCTCGTCGTGGTCCGCAAGGAGAACTCCGGCAAGACCGAGGCGCTCAACGTGGGCATCAACGCCGCCAACGAGCCGCTCGTGGCCATGCTCGACGGCGACTCCATCCTCGAGCCCGACGGCCTGTTGCACGTCACACGCCCGTTCGCCGACGACCCGACCCGCATGGTCGCCACCGGCGGTGCGATCCGGCCCGTCAACGGCAGCCGCGTCGTCTCCGGCCGCATCGTGCGCGTCGAGATGCCGCAGACCTGGATCCCGCGCATCCAGCTCGTCGAGTACCTCCGGGCATTCCTGCTCGGTCGCACCGGCTGGTCGCGCCTCGGCGGCCTCATCCTCATCAGCGGGGCGTTCGGGCTGTTCCGGCGCGACGTCGTCGTCGAGGTGGGTGGCCTCGAGCCGGGCACGATCGGCGAGGACTTCGAGCTCGTGATGCGCATCCACAAGCGCCTCCGCGACGAGGGCCGTGACTACCGGGTCGAGTTCGTGCCCGAGCCCGTCTCGTGGACGGAGGTGCCCGTCACGGCCAAGGTGCTGCGCAACCAGCGTCGCCGCTGGCACCGTGGCCTCTGGGAGGTCCTGTGGGCCTACCGGAGCATGCTCTTCCGGCCGAGGTACGGCCGCATCGGCTGGCTCGCGCTGCCCTACTACTGGCTCTTCGAGCTGATGGCCCCGCTCCTCGAGCTCTTTGGCATCCTCATCGTCCCGCTGGCGCTGCTGCTGGGCGTCGTCAACGTGCCCTTCGCGATCCTCTTCCTGCTGCTCGCCTACGGGTACGCCGTGCTGGTCACCCTGGCGGCGATGGTCGTCGACGAGTGGGCCTTCCACAAGCACGACCGCTGGCGGGCCATCGGGCAGACCATCGTGGCCTCCGTGCTCGAGAACGTCGGCTACCGGCAGGCGACGGTGTGGTGGCGCCTCGAGGGCTGGTGGTCGAGCCTGCGCGGCCGCAAGCACGTCTGGGGCGTGATGACCCGCACCGGCTTCGACGAGGACCCCGCGTGAACGGCGGACTGCCCGCCGTCTCGCGGCGATCGGTGGGCAGCCAGATCCGCGTGCTCATCGGGATCCTGGTCGTGCTCGTCCCGCTGGGAGCCGTCATCTCCGTCGCCACGATCCACTCGCAGAGCGCTGCCGTGCGTGCGCTCACGCTCGCCCTGGGACCGGCGTCGGAGGCCAACAACAACGTCCTGCTCGACATGACCCGTGCCGACGGGGCGTGGCGCGCGGCCATCGTGGGCTCCTCCGCCCCCATCGACCCGCTGTCGGTCCAGCCTGCCGTGGACAAGCAGCTCGACCGAGTGCGTGAGGGCACCCAGAGCGCCGAGCTCGCCGCCGCCGACCGCGCCCAGCTCGCCACGCTCCTCGCCGCCGAACGCGCCGCCGTGACCGAGTGGTTCGCCGCGGCCAGGGCAGCGCTGGCGGAGGCCCCGAGCACCGGTGCTCCGCCGGTGGTCGACCCCGCGGTACGCGCCCGCGTCGAGGCGGCATACGCGAGCTTCACCACGGCCGGCGCGACGCTCGGCGACGCGATCCGCGCCCGACGCGACGCCGCCCGGGTCGACTCCCGTGCGGCCACCGACGTCACCTCCGGCGTCATCATCGCCGCGGCCGCCCTCGTGCTCATCGTGCTCGTCGCGGCCGGCTTCGGCATGGACCGCGCCGTCGGCCGCCCCCTCGCCAGGCTGCGCGAGGTCGTGCGCCGCCAGGCCGAGGAGGACGTCATCGCGATGGCCAACCAGGAGGAGGGGGCCCTCGAGGTGCGCATGCTGGCCCGCGACTTCAACGACCTCACGCGCGCCAACGCCCGCCTCGTCGACCAGCAGGCCGCCGTCCTCGAGATGCAGGAGCTCGTCCTCGACGTCGGCCGCGGCGCACGTGGGGCCGCCGACGTCCACGAGGCGCTGCTGCGCATCACCTCGAAGCTGGGCGCCGGGCTCGGCGCCGACCGGGTGCTGCTCTACACGCTCGCCGACGACGGGCAGTCGATCGACGACCGGCTCCAGTGGCACACCGACGACCTGCCCGACCTGCCGCCCCTGCCGCGCTCGCTCGCCCAGCAGGTGGGGGCCGTCAACGACGAGCTGCGTCGCGACGCCGGCTTCTTCGACCTCGGCGACCTGCTCGCCCACGAGGCCTACGGCGACGAGCGGGTGCGCGCCTTCCACCGGGCCACGGGGGCGCTGTCGATGCTCATGCTGCCCGTCGGCACCGGCGGGCGTGGTCTCGGCATCGTGGCGGTGCTCATGGTCAACGCGCCCCGGCGCTGGCACCGGCACGAGATCCAGGCCGCCCAGCAGTGTGCCGCCATCGCCGCGCAGTCGATCGTCTCGCTGCGCCTCTCGCAGATGCAGGACGAGCAGGTCCAGCGGCTCACCGAGCTCGACCGCCAGAAGACCGACTTCATGGCCACGGTCAGCCACGAGCTGCGCACCCCGCTCACCTCGATCAGCGGCTACCTCGAGCTGCTCGTCGACGGCGACTTCGGCGAGGTCTCCGACGGGCAGCACGTCGCCCTCGACATCATCGGACGCAACGCCACCCGGCTCCGGGGCCTCATCGAGGACCTTCTGGTGCTCAACAAGATCGAGATCAGCGGGTTGCAGGCGATCGCGGAGGAGGTCGCGGTGCGTGACCTGCTGCGCACCGTCACCGAGACGATGGAGCCCGTGGCGGCTGCCTCGGGCGTGCGCCTGATCCGCCCCGAGGTGCCCGACGACCTCATCGTCAAGGTCGACCGGGGCCAGGTCGAACGGGCCCTGATCAACCTCGGCTCCAACGCGGTGAAGTTCACGCCCGAGGGCGGCGAGGTGGTGCTCACGGCGGAACGGTCCGGGGGGTCAACCATCATCTCCGTCCACGACACCGGCATCGGCATCCCTGCTGCCGACCTCGCCCGACTCTCCGAGCGCTTCTTCCGGGCCGGCAACGCCACCGCCGCGGCCATCCCGGGCACCGGACTCGGTCTCGCGATCGTCCGGGCCATCGTCGAGGGCCACGGCGGCGAGCTCGTGATCGCGTCCGTCGAGGGCGAGGGCTCGACGATGCAGGTGGTGCTCCCGGTGGCCCAGCCGGCAGGTGTCCCGGCCTAGCCGGCGGGGAATGCCGGCACCCTCCGGCGCGTTTGGGAGGAGGTGCGCCTTTCTGGCACACTCTTCCTTTGGACCGGTTCACGGTCGAGCGAACCACCAGGGTGGCGAGCGACGACACCGACCCGGCCGACTACCTCGAGGAGACAACGTTGAAGAAGGACCTTCACCCCGACTACGTGGAGACCACGGTGACCTGCACCTGTGGCAACACGTTCACCACGCGCAGCACCGAGACGTCCGGCAAGATCTCGGCCGACGTGTGCTCGCAGTGCCACCCGTTCTACACGGGCAAGCAGAAGATCCTCGACACCGGTGGCCGCGTGGCCCGGTTCGAGGCCCGTTACGGCAAGAAGGCCGCCAAGTAGGTCTCCCGCACGCCGGCTCCCACGACTTCGGTCGTCGGGGGCCGGCGTTCGTCTTCCCACCGTTCGACCTCCCATTGTTTCGAGCTCCCGACCGAGCCGCCCGCTGACGCCGGCCCCGACGACCCAAGGACCCCACCGTGCTGGACTCCGTGCAGTCGATCCTCGACGAGTACGCCGAGCTGGAGTCCCGGCTCGCCGACCCGGCCGTCCACGGCGACCAGGACCTCGTGCGCACGCTCAACAAGCGGTACGCCGCCCTGGCCCCCACCGTCGCCGCCGCCCGTGAGTGGACGGCAGCGGGTGACGACCTCGAGGCCGCCCGCGAGCTCGCCGCCGAGGACACGTCGTTCGCGGAGGAGGTGCCCGGGCTCGAGGCCCGCCTCGCCGGGGCCGAGGAGCACCTGCGCAGGATGCTCGTGCCGCGCGACCCCGACGACGACCGCGACGTCATCCTCGAGGTGAAGGCGGGGGAGGGCGGCGACGAGTCGGCCCTGTTCGCCGGCGACCTGCTGCGGATGTACCTGCGCTACGCGGAGCACCGCGGCTGGAAGGCCGTCATCGAGGACGCCACCGAGAGCGACCTCGGCGGCTACAAGGACGTCCGCGTGTCGGTCAGGGCCAAGGGCACGCCGGGTCCCGGCGAAGCGCCGTGGGCGCGGCTGAAGTACGAGGGTGGCGTGCACCGCGTCCAGCGCGTGCCCGTCACCGAGAGCCAGGGCCGCATCCACACCTCCGCAGCCGGCGTCCTCGTCATGCCCGAGGCGGAGGAGGTCGAGGTCACGATCGACCCGAACGACCTGCGCATCGACGTCTACCGGTCGAGCGGCCCGGGAGGCCAGAGCGTCAACACCACCGACTCGGCCGTGCGCGTCACCCACGTGCCGACCGGCCTCGTCGTCTCGTGCCAGAACGAGAAGTCGCAGCTGCAGAACAAGGAGGCCGCCATGCGCGTCCTGCGGGCCCGTCTGCACCAGATCGCCCAGGACGAGGCCGACGCCGAGGCGTCCGCAGCCCGCCGCTCGCAGGTGCGCACCGTCGACCGCTCCGAGCGCATCCGCACCTACAACTTCCCCGAGAACCGCATCTCCGACCACCGCACGGGCTACAAGTCCTACAACCTCGACTCCGTGCTCGACGGCGACCTCGACCCGGTGGTCCGGTCCGCGCTCGACGCCGACGAGGCAGCGAAGCTCGCGGCCCTCGCCGACGGCGCGGGGTCGTCCGCGTGACCGACCTGCGCGACGGCATACGCGCTGCTGCCGGACAGCTGCGTGCCGCCGGGGTCGCGTCGGCCGACGTCGACGCGGTCGAGCTCGCCGCCCACGTGCTGGGCGCCGACGCCTCCGAGGTGCGCCGCCTCATGGTGCTCGGTGGCCGCACGCTGCCGTCGACGTATGCCGTCCTCGTCGACGAGCGTGCGCGCCGCGTGCCCCTGCAGCACCTCACCGGGCGGGCACACTTCCGCCGCCTCACACTGGCGGTCGGTCCCGGCGTCTTCGTGCCCCGCCCCGAGACGGAGGTGCTCGTCGACCTCGCCCTCGCCGAGCTGCGGCAGCTGACGGCGCAGCCCGGGGGAGCGCGGGTCGTCGACCTGTGCTCCGGCTCGGGTGCGATCGCGCTGGCGGTCAAGCACGAGTGCCCCGGTGCAGAGGTGCGCGGTCTCGAGCTCTCACCCGACGCGTACGCCTGGGCGGTGTCCAACCGCGACCGGCTCGGCCTCGACGTCGCCCTCGCCAACGGCGACGCCACGGCGGCCTGCTTCCCGGACTGGGTGGGCACGGTCGACGTCGTCACGGTCAACCCGCCGTACATCCCCGTCGGCGCCGTGCCCCTCGACCCCGAGGTGCGCGACCACGACCCCGCGGTCGCGCTCTACGGCGGCAGCGAGGACGGGCTCGCGATCCCGCTCGCGGTCGCACGCGTCGCCGCCGGGCTCCTGCGTCCGGGCGGTCTCGTGCTCGTCGAGCACGCCGACTCGCAGGGCGAGAGCCTGCCGCGCCGCCTTGCGTCGACGGGCGAGTGGGTCGACGTGGCCGACCACCGCGACCTGTCCGGCCGCCCGAGGGTCACGACCGCGCGACGGGCGGCGCCGGCACGTGGGGCGGCGGCGGTGCGGACCGCCGCGCCCGTGGCGGGGGAGCCCCAGTAGGCTCGCCACCGTGAGCGAGCGCTACGACTGCACCGACCCCGAGCAGCGCGCCGAGGGCATCCCGGCTGCAGGAGCCGCGGTACGCCGCGGCGAGATCGTCGTCCTGCCGACCGACACCGTCTACGGCATCGGGTGCGACGCGTTCGACGCCAACGCCGTCGCGTCCGTGCTCGCGGCCAAGGGGCGCGGCCGCGACATGCCGCCGCCCGTGCTCATCCCCACGGCCCGCACTGCTCAAGGCCTCGCGACCCAGGTGCCCGACTACGCCCAGCGCCTCATGGAGCGCTTCTGGCCCGGCCCGCTGACCCTCGTGCTCAAGGCCCAGACGTCGCTGCACTGGGACCTCGGCGAGACGAACGGCACGGTCGCCCTGCGGGTGCCCGACCACGAGCTCGCCCTCGAGCTGCTCGGCGACATCGGACCCATGGCGGTCACGAGCGCCAACACGACCGGCGACCCCGCCGCTCACACCGTCGACGAGGCGGTGGCCATGCTCGGCGAGTCGGTCGGGGTGTACCTCGACGGCGGTCCGGCCGGCGAGGGCCGGCCGTCGACCATCGTCGACTGCACCGGCGACGCGCCGGTGACCCTGCGCCTCGGGGCTCTCTCCCAGGCCGACATCGACGCCGCCCTCGCGCCCGAGGACGTCGAGGCAGGGCTGGACGGGCAGGACCAGCAGGGCGACGAGGCCGGCGACCCCGAGCTCGACTACGAGCCCGAGACCAACCCCTACGGGCCCGGCGCCACAGCAGGTGAGGCGGCGCCCGGGGAGTCGACGGGCTTCCCGTCGGCGGTCGTCGTCGAGGGCGACCTGCCCACGCCCGAGAGCCCCTCGGGCGAGCGCCCCCCGACGGCATAGAGTTGGCTAGCGCTCGCGCCCCACTCCCGACACACCCGGAGATCTCCCATGGCTGACGACACGTTCTACGGCTCCGACTTCGGCGCCCTGCAGTCCTTCGACCCCGACATCGCGGGCGTGCTCCTGTCCGAGCTCGACCGCATCCGCGGTGGGCTGCAGCTCATCGCCAGCGAGAACATCAGCTCGCCGGCTGTGCTGACGGCGCTCGGGTCGACGCTGTCCAACAAGTACGCCGAGGGCTACCCCGGACGCCGCTACTACGGCGGCTGCGCCGAGGTCGACAAGGCCGAGCAGATCGCCATCGACCGGGCCAAGGAGCTCTTCGGCGCCGACCACGCCAACGTCCAGCCGCACTCCGGCGCGAGCGCCAACCAGGCCGTCTACGGCGCCTTCATGGCACCGGGCGACACGATCCTCGCGATGGCTCTGCCCATGGGCGGTCACCTCACGCACGGCACCAAGGTCTCCTTCTCCGGCAAGTGGTTCAACGCCGTCCACTACGGCGTCGACAAGCAGAGCGAGGACATCGACTACGACCAGGTCGAGGCCCTCGCCAGGGAGCACCGGCCCAAGGTCATCTGCGCCGGAGGCTCCGCCATCCCGCGCCTCATCGACTTCGAGCGCTTCCGGGCCATCGCCGACGAGGTCGGGGCGATCCTCTGGGTCGACGCCGCCCACTTCATCGGGCTCGTCGCCGGCAAGGCGATCCCGTCGCCGGTGCCGTACGCCGACGTCGTGACCTTCACGACGCACAAGGTGCTGCGTGGGCCGCGTTCCGGCGCCCTCGTCTGCAAGGCCGAGCACCAGGCTGCTCTCGACAAGGCCGTCTTCCCGATGATGCAGGGCGGCCCGCAGATGCACACCATCGCGGCCAAGGCGGTCAACTTCAAGGAGGCCGCGAGCCCCGAGTACGCCCAGTACGCCAAGGACGTCATCGCCAACAGCCAGCAGCTCGCCGAGAGCCTCAAGGAGGTCGGCATCCGCCCGACCACGGGCGGCACCGACACCCACCTGTCGCTGCTCGACCTGCAGGGCGTCGGGGTCACCGGCAAGGAGGCCGAGGAGCGCGCCGACGCTGCCGGCATCGTGCTCAACAAGAACGCGATCCCCTTCGACCCGCAGAAGCCGAACATCGCCTCCGGCATCCGCGTCG
This sequence comes from Terrabacter terrigena, assembly GCF_042676085.1. Classification (NCBI taxonomy): domain Bacteria; kingdom Bacillati; phylum Actinomycetota; class Actinomycetes; order Micrococcales; family Intrasporangiaceae; genus Terrabacter; species Terrabacter terrigena. The sequence continues at coordinate 388,336 of NZ_JBHTKH010000001.1, read as the reverse complement.
GCACCCCCTCGGTCACGACCCAGGGGATGGGCCTCGAGGAGATGAAGACGATCGCCTCGCTCATTCACACGGCCGTCACCAAGGGCGACGCCGACCCCGACCACGCCGTGAGCAAGCAGGTCCGCGCCGAGGTCACCGATCTCGTGACGCGGTTCCCGGCATACCCTCGCTGAGTGGGGTCCACCCGCACGCGTCAGGGCACGAACGAAGGTCGGTAGGTGCACGAGTACGTCCTCGTCCTCATCGTGGCCGCGGCGGTCACGTACCTCGCCACACCCTTCGTTCGCAGCCTGGCCGTGGCGACGGGGGCCTTCACGGCCGTCCGTGAGCGAGACGTCCACAAGACGCCCATCCCGCGGCTCGGGGGAGTGGGGATCTACCTCGGTTTCGTCGCCGCGGTGCTCGTGGCGCGAGCGCTGCCCTACCTCGGCGGGCTCTTCTCGACCCGGCAGCTCTGGGGCGTGCTCGTCGCCGGTGGCATCGTGTGCCTGGTCGGGGCCTTCGACGACATCCGTGAGCTCGACTGGCTGACGAAGCTCGCGGGGCAGATGCTCGCGGCCGGGCTGATGGCGTACACCGGGGTGCAGCTGCTCTCCCTGCCGATCTTCGGCACGACGATCCTGCCCACCCCGGTGCTCGTGCTCGTCACCGTGGTCGTCGTCATCGCCTCGACCAACGCGGTCAACTTCATCGACGGCCTCGACGGGCTGGCCGCGGGGGTCGTCGGCATCGCGGCCTTCGCGTTCTTCGTCTACAGCTACTCGGTGTCCAAGGCGTTCCAGCCGGCCAACGTCTTCTCCACGGCGACGCTGATCTCCGCGGCCCTCGTCGGGTGCTGCGCCGGCTTCCTGCCGCACAACTTCCACCCGGCGCGACTCTTCATGGGCGACTCCGGGGCGCTCACGCTCGGGCTGCTGCTGTCTGCCGCGACCATCACCCTGACGGGCAACGTCGATCCCGGTCAGGTCAGCACCAACGAGGTGTCGGCGGCGTTCCTGCCGATCCTGGTGCCGCTCGCGGTGCTGCTCCTGCCCCTGCTCGACATGCTGCTCGCCGTCGTGCGACGCACCCGGGCGGGGCAGCGGCCCTGGCACCCCGACGCCATGCACCTGCACCACCGCATGCTCCGCATCGGCCACGGCCACCGCCGGGCCGTCCTCATCCTCTACCTGTGGGCCGCGATCGTGGCACTGGGCTCGGTGTCCTTCGTCATCTGGGACGGGCCACGCCCGCTCGCGGTCGTCGGCGCCGCCGCCGCCATGGGTGTCGTCCTGACCGTCTGGCTTCCGCGGTGGAGGCCCTCCGAACGCTTGTGATAGCATTCACAAGCACCTGAGGGGAGTCTGGGAAGGGCTCTCCGAGGCGCTGGAATCGCTTCACGCACAGTCGATCCGAGCCCCATCCGGATCAGCCCGAGTCCCGCCCGCACTACGCCTCACGACGCAACCAGGCAGGTTTTCTTGAGCGCCACACCGGCCCCGAGCGCATCACAGTCCGATGCGTTCGCGCAGCTCCTCCGAGGGTCGCTGTTGCCGACCGCCGCCGCAGGCCTCGTGTGCATCGTGGTCGGGCTGTTCTCCAGCCCCAAGGCCGCGTGGTCGGCCGCGCTCGGCGCCGCGCTCGTGATCTTCTTCTTCAGCCTGACGCTGCTCGTCATGAAGCGCACGGCCGACCTCGCGCCGACGACCACGATGATGATCGTGATGGCGACCTACACCTTCAAGGTGCTCGTGCTCGGCGTGACCATGTTCGCGCTCCGCGACGTGACGTGGGCGTCCGGCTACGCCATCGGCCTCTCGGTCACCGTGTGCGCCGTCGTCTGGCTGTTCTTCGAGATGCGCGCCTACAAGCGGCTGCGCATCTTCGCCTACGACCCCGACGGCGAGGCGTCCCTCGACCAGCCGCCCAGCCGGGAGCCGCGTGATGAGCCGTGACACGGGAGGTCACCATGACCACGTCCTCGAGCGACGAGCCGACGCCGCAGCGGCCGGAACGCGATGCCGACGAGGAGCTGCGGGCGTTCAACACGCGCGAGCAGGACTCCGCCTGGCGTGCCGTCGCCTACCTGCTGACGGGCCCGCTCGTCTACGGCGGCCTGGGTGCCCTGGCCGACCACTGGCTGGGCACGTCCTGGCTCGTCGGAGCGGGGATCGTCGGTGGGATGGCCCTGTCGCTCTACCTGATCTGGTTCCGATACGGTACCCATTGAGCCCAGCGGCCCTCGTGCTGTCGCACCGCGCGCCCCGAACCAGCACGCCGACCTGGGATCCCGCCGGCAGCACGAAGCCAGGCGTTGATCCAGCACCGCTGACGCAGAGCGTCACCCGAAGTGCCCAGAACCTACGAAGGAGTAACCCGTGAGCATCGTGGCCGCCGCCCCGACGGACTACACCGCCCCCGGTGTCGAGGAGTTCTGGCAGCCCCTCATCGGTGACGGTGCGTGGGCGATCACGCGTCCGATCTTCCTGATGGTCCTCGCCACGGGCCTCATCATCTGGTGGCTGCTCGCCACCACGAAGAAGAGGGCCCTCGTGCCGAGCCGCGGGCAGATGGGCACCGAGGCGGTCTACGGCCTCGTGCGCAACGGCGTCGCCAAGGACCTCATCGGCAGCCACGAGTTCATGAAGTTCGTGCCGCTGCTCTTCTCGATGTTCGTGCTGATCCTCGTCAACAACTTCTTCGGCGTCATCCCGCCGATGAGCTACCCGACGATGAGCCGCATCGGCTTCCCGATCGCCCTGGCCCTCATCGTCTGGGTCGTCTTCCACGTCGTCGGCATGAAGAAGCACGGCTTCATCGGCTACTGGAAGTCGCTCGTCCCGGCCGGCCTGCCCAGCGGCATGATCATCCCGATCTTCATCCTCGAGCTGATCACCGACCTCTTCACGCGCCCCGTCACCCTGGCGCTGCGACTCTTCGGCAACATGTTCGCCGGTCACATCCTCATGGTCCTGTTCATCACCGGTGGCTGGTACATGCTCACCTCGGGCGGCATCCTCATCGCCGCCGGCGGCGTCACGTGGGTCTTCGCCTTCGTCATGACGCTGTTCGAGCTGCTGGTCGAGTTCCTGCAGGCCTACGTCTTCACCCTGCTCGCCGCTCTCTACATCGCCGGCGCGGTCGCCGACGAGCACTGAGCGCCCCCGACTGCACCACCTGCACCACCCGAGCTTCGCCCAGCCCGGCTGACAACCGCCAGCCGGACAACACAAGAAGGAATGGAACAAACATGACTGGCAACATCGCCATCCTCGGTTACGGCCTCTCCGCCATCGGCCCCGGTATCGGTGTCGGTCTGATCTTCGCCGCCTACATCAACGGCGTCGCCCGTCAGCCCGAGGCCCGCGGCATGCTCCAGCCGATCGCCTTCCTCGGCATGGCCATCACCGAGGCGCTCGCCATCTTCGGTATCGCGCTCGCCTTCGTCTTCAAGGGCTGACGCCCCTTCCCGGGGCATCCCGAGACATCGTTCGATTCTCACTAGGAGCACCTCATGCAAGCAGTGACCGTGACCGCCGAGGGCGGCGAGGGCGGCTTCTGGGCCACCGCGGCACCGATCATCCCGCACCCGCTCGAGTTCTTCTTCGGCCTGGCGTGCTTCGCGATCCTCTACTACGTCGTGAAGACGAAGGTGGTGCCGCGCCTCGAGCAGATCTACGCCGAGCGCACGGCGGCCATCGAGGGCGGCATGAACAAGGCCGAGGAGGCCCAGGCCCAGGCCCAGGCCGCCCTCGAGCAGTACCAGGCGCAGCTCGTCGAGGCCCGCTCCGAGGCCGCCCGCATCCGCGAGGACGCCAAGGCCCAGGGCGCGCAGATCATCGCCGAGATGCGTGAGCACGCAGCCTCCGAGGCGGCGCGGATCACCGAGACGGCGCACAAGCAGATCGAGGCCGAGCGCCAGCAGGCCGTGGTGTCGCTCCGCAGCGACGTCGGCCGCATCTCGACCGACCTCGCCAGCCGCATCGTCGGTGAGTCGCTGCACGACGAGACCCGTCAGAAGGGCATCGTCGAGCGGTTCCTGGCCGAGCTCGAGTCGGGCGACGTCGTGCGCGAGAAGGTCGGCGGGCGCGCCGGCAGCCAGGGCGGAGACGCCTGATGCAGGGACCCTCACGCGCAGCAGCGGCAGCCAGCCGCGAAGCGTTCACCGGCGCGCTCGCGGCCGGGGCCGACCGGTCGCGGTTGGCCGAGGAGCTCTTCGCCGCCGTCGACGTCCTCGACGGCAACGCGACCCTGCGTCGTGCGGTCGCCGACCCCTCGCGCGAGGGCTCTGACAAGGCGCAGCTCATCGAGCGGCTCTTCTCCGGCAAGGTCAGCGCCGAGGCGCTGGTCGTGCTCAAGGGAGTCGCCGCTCAGCGCTGGAGCTCCGAGCGAGACCTCTCCGACACCCTCGAGGCGTATGCCGTCGAGTCCGTCATCGCATCGGCGGAGGCAGCCGACCGTGCCGACCGCGTCGAGGACGAGCTGTTCCGCTTCGAGCGCATCGTCGCGGCCGACCCCGCCCTGCGAGCGGCCCTGACCGACACGCAGGCCCCGGTCGACAAGCGCGCCGACCTCGTGTCGTCGCTGCTTCGCGACAAGGTCGCCCCCGAGACGCTCGTGCTGGCCCGCCAGGCCGTCGTCGCCCCGCGTGGTCGCCGGTTCGACCGGGTCGTCGAGTCCTACCTCGAGACGGCCTCACACCGTCGCGAGCAGCAGACGGCCACCGTCACCTCGGCCGTCCCGCTCACCGACGACGACCGCGCCCGCCTCGCCGCGGGTCTCGCCTCCGTCTACGGCGGCACGGTCCACGTCAACACCGTCGTCGACCCCCGGGTCATGGGCGGGGTCAAGGTCGAGATCGGTGACGAGGTCATCGACGGAACCGTCATCCGCAAGCTCGACGCGGCCCGCCGGGCCATGGGCGCCTGAGCCCACCACCAGCGCCACCACAAGCTCTGAACAACCACCGGCCCGTCACGCGGGTCGAAACCGAGGAGAAGATCTGACATGACGGAGCTTTCGATCCGTCCGGAGGAGATCCGGGACGCACTGGACTCGTTCGTCCAGTCCTACGAGCCCGGCGCGGCCTCCCGCGAAGAGGTCGGCCGCGTCACAGACGCCGGTGACGGCATCGCTCACGTCGAGGGTCTCCCCTCGGCCATGACCAACGAGCTGCTCCAGTTCGAGGACGGCACGCTCGGCCTCGCCCTGAACCTCGACGTCCACGAGATCGGCGTCGTCGTGCTCGGTGACTTCGCGGGCATCGAGGAGGGCCAGGTCGTCAAGCGCACGGGCGAGGTCCTCTCCGTCCCCGTCGGTGACGACTTCCTCGGTCGCGTCATCGACCCGCTCGGCAACCCGATCGACGGCCTCGGCGACATCAAGTCCGAGGGGCGCCGTGCCCTCGAGCTGCAGGCCCCGACGGTCGTCCAGCGCAAGTCGGTGCACGAGCCGCTCCAGACCGGCATCAAGTCGATCGACGCCATGACGCCGATCGGCCGTGGCCAGCGCCAGCTCATCATCGGCGACCGCCAGACCGGCAAGACCACGGTCGCGATCGACACGATCATCAACCAGAAGCGCAACTGGGAGTCGGGCGACCCCGACGCGCAGGTGCGCTGCATCTACGTCGCCATCGGCCAGAAGGGCTCGACCATCGCGTCGGTCCGCGGCACCCTCGAGGAGGCCGGCGCGCTCGAGTACACCACGATCGTCGCGGCCCCCGCGTCCGACTCGGCGGGCTTCAAGTACCTCGCGCCGTACACCGGCTCGGCCATCGGCCAGCACTGGATGTACCAGGGCAAGCACGTCCTCATCGTCTTCGACGACCTGTCCAAGCAGGCCGAGGCCTACCGCGCCGTGTCGCTGCTGCTGCGCCGTCCGCCGGGCCGCGAGGCCTACCCGGGTGACGTCTTCTACCTGCACAGCCGGCTCCTCGAGCGTTGCGCCAAGCTCTCCGACGACCTCGGCCACGGCTCGATGACGGGTCTGCCGATCATCGAGACCAAGGCGGGCGACGTCTCGGCGTACATCCCGACCAACGTCATCTCGATCACCGACGGCCAGATCTACCTGCAGGCCGACCTGTTCAACGCCAACGTGCGTCCGGCCATCGACGTGGGTGTCTCGGTCTCCCGAGTCGGTGGTGCCGCACAGATCAAGGCGATGAAGTCGGTTGCCGGTCGACTCAAGCTGGACCTCGCGCAGTTCCGCGCCATGGAGGCGTTCGCCATGTTCGCCTCCGACCTCGACCCCGCGTCGCGAGCCCAGCTCGCCCGTGGTGCGCGCCTCGTCGAGCTGCTCAAGCAGCCGCAGAGCAACCCGTACCCCGTCGAGGAGCAGGTCGTCTCGGTGTGGGCCGGCACGACGGGCAAGCTCGACGACGTCGCCGTCGAGGACGTCCGCGCCTTCGAGTCCGAGCTGCTCGAGACCCTGCGCCGCGACGGTTCGATCCTGCAGACGATCCGCGAGACGGCGAAGCTCGACGACGACACCGAGACCGCTCTCGGCAAGGTCGTCGACGAGGTCAAGTTCACCTTCCGGGGCACCGGCAAGGACGGCCTCGAGGCCGGCAACGAGGAGTTCGACGAGATCGCCGACGACCAGATCACCCAGGCGAAGATCGTCAAGCAGAAGTGACCAGTCCCGTATGCCGCCCGGCACGGCCGGGCGGCATACGGGAGCGGGCGTGAGCCCACCCTGCAGGCAACCACAGACTTACGAGACCAAGAGAGGCGGAGCACATGGGAGCGCAGATGCGGATCTACCGCCAGCGCATCAAGTCCGTCAACTCCATCAAGAAGATCACCAACGCGATGGAGCTGATCGCGGCCGCACGCGTCGTCAAGGCCCGCCAGCGGGCCACCGAGGCGACGCCGTACACGACCGCGCTGACGCGCGCCGTGTCCGCGGTGGCGACCAACACGAACGAGGACCACCCGCTGACGACGGCGAAGGAGACCGCGAAGCGGGCTGGCGTCGTCATCATCACGGCGGACCGCGGACTTGCCGGTGCCTACTCCGTCGCGGCGATCAAGGAGAGCGCGGAGCTGATCTCCAAGCTGACCGCCGAGGGCAAGGAGATCGTGCCCTACCTCGTGGGTCGCAAGGCCGTGAGCTACTACAAGTTCCGCAAGCGCGACTACGCCGCCGAGTGGACCGGCTTCTCCGACGCACCGACGTTCGAGAACGCCAAGGAGATCGCCGACCGCATCACGGCCGACTTCCTCAAGGACACCGAGGAGGGAGGCCACGACGAGATCCACGTCGTCTTCACCCGCTTCCGCTCGATGGTCCGCCAGGACCCGCACGTGCTGCGGCTGCTGCCGCTCGAGGTCGTCGACGCCGACGACGCCGGTGAGGACAGCGACCTCGACCTGTCGGTGAACCGCTACGAGGAGGGCCAGATCCCGCCCGAGTACTCCTTCGAGCCGAGTGCGTCCGAGGTGCTGGACCTGCTTCTGCCGAAGTACGTTCGCAACCGGATCTTCACCGCGCTGCTCAGCTCGGCCGCGTCCGAGCTGGCTGCCCGCCAGCGCGCCATGAAGTCCGCGACCGACAACGCCGGCGAGCTCATCAAGAAGTACGAGCGCCTCGCCAACCAGGCCCGCCAGGCCGGCATCACCCAAGAGATCAGCGAAATCGTGGGCGGCGCAGACGCCCTCGCGGACGCCAAGAAGTAACGCCCACAGGTAAGGAAGCAGACCACCATGACTGCAACTGTCAGCGACACCGCCTGGACGGCTCCGGCCGCGGGTGGCGTCGGCCGCATCTCCCGCATCATCGGCCCGGTCGTCGACGTCGAGTTCCCCTCCGACGCGATGCCCGAGCAGTACAACCTGCTCACGACCGAGGTCACCCTCGCGGGTGAGACGAGGGAGCTCAACCTCGAGGTCGCCCAGCACATCGGCGACAACATGGTCCGCGCCATCTCCCTCCAGCCGACCGACGGCCTCGTGCGCGGCTCGGCCGTGCAGGACACCGGTGGCCCGATCACCGTCCCGGTGGGCGACGTCACGCTGGGCAAGGTGTTCAACACCACCGGCGTGTGCATGAACCTCAAGGAGGGCGAGACCCTCGAGGTCAAGGAGCGCTGGGGCATCCACCGCAAGGCTCCGGCCTTCGACCAGCTCGAGTCGAAGACGACGATGTTCGAGACGGGCATCAAGGTCATCGACCTGCTCACCCCGTACGTCCAGGGTGGAAAGATCGGCCTCTTCGGCGGTGCCGGTGTCGGCAAGACGGTGCTCATCCAGGAGATGATTGCCCGAGTCGCCCGCGACCACGGCGGTGTGTCGGTGTTCGCCGGTGTCGGCGAGCGCACCCGTGAGGGCAACGACCTCATGGTCGAGATGGAGGAGGCCGGCGTCCTCGGCCAGACCGCCCTCGTCTTCGGCCAGATGGACGAGCCGCCGGGCACGCGCCTTCGCGTGGCCTTGTCCGCGCTGACGATGGCGGAGTACTTCCGCGACGTCCAGAAGCAGGACGTGCTCCTCTTCATCGACAACATCTTCCGCTTCACGCAGGCCGGTTCCGAGGTCTCCACCCTCCTCGGCCGTATGCCGTCCGCCGTGGGTTACCAGCCCACACTCGCCGATGAGATGGGCACGCTCCAGGAGCGCATCACCTCGACGCGTGGTCACTCGATCACCTCGATGCAGGCGATCTACGTGCCGGCCGACGACTACACCGACCCGGCGCCGGCCACGACGTTCGCGCACCTCGACGCGACGACCGAGCTCTCGCGTGACATCGCGTCGATGGGTATCTACCCCGCCGTCGACCCGCTGTCCTCGACCTCGCGAATCCTCGACCCGCGCTACATCACGGCCGACCACTACAACACGGCCGTGCGCATCAAGTCGATCCTGCAGCGCAACAAGGAGCTCCAGGACATCATCGCGATCCTCGGTATCGACGAGCTCTCCGAAGAGGACAAGATCCTCGTCAACCGGGCCCGTCGCATCCAGCGCTTCCTGTCGCAGAACACCTACGTCGCCAAGCAGTTCACCGGCATCGAGGGTTCGACGGTGTCGCTGGCCGACTCGATCGAGGGCTTCACGAAGATCGCCGACGGCGAGTACGACCACGTCGCCGAGCAGGCGTTCTTCATGTGCGGTGGCCTCGACGACGTCGAGCGCCAGTGGTCGGAGATCCAGAAGAACCTCTGATGCAACACCGCTCGGCCGCCACGTGTGACCGAGCAGACACGCGCCAGCGCCGGTGTCCCGAAAGGGATGCCGGCGCTGTGTCGTTGTAGCAAGTGACGAGCACAACGTCGAGCAGCGAGGAGCCGCCGTCATGACTCTGCCCACCCAGTCCACCCAGTCCACCCCGGCACGTCACCGCGTCGTGGTGATCGGATCGGGCTTCGGAGGACTGTTCAGCACCCAGGAGCTGAAGGGAGCCGAGGTCGACGTCACCCTCATCGCGCGCACGACGCACCACCTGTTCCAGCCGCTGCTCTACCAGGTGGCCACGGGCATCCTCTCCGAGGGCGAGATCGCACCCTCGACGCGTGAGGTGCTCCACCGACAGCGCAACGCCAAGGTGCTGCTCGGCGACGTCACCGCCATCGACCTCGACGCGCGCACCGTGACCCACACTGCCGTGGGCCGCGAGACCGTGACACCCTACGACTCGCTCATCGTCGCGGCGGGTGCCGGCCAGTCGTGGTTCGGCAACGACCAGTTCGCGCGGCACGCCCCTGGCATGAAGTCGATCGACGACGCCCTCGAGCTGCGTGGGCGCATCTTCGGCTCGTTCGAGCTCGCCGAGCTCGCGTCCACGCCGGCAGAGATCGAGCGCCTGATGACCTTCGTCGTCGTCGGCGCCGGCCCGACGGGTGTCGAGATGGCCGGACAGATCTCCGAGCTGGCCAGGCGCACGCTGCGCCGCGACTTCCGCCGCATCGACCCGACGAAGGCGCGCGTCATCCTGCTCGACGCCGCCCCGGCCGTGCTCAGCTCGTTCGGGGAGAAGCTCGGCGACCGGGCCGTCAAGCGGCTCACCGAGATGGGTGTCGAGGTGCGCCTCGGCGCGAAGGTGGTCGACGTCGACTCGACCGGCATCGAGGTCGAGCTGGGCAACGGCTCGCGTGAGCGCATCGAGTCGGTCTGCAAGGTCTGGGCGGCAGGCGTCAGCGCCTCGCCGCTCGGTCGGCAGCTGGCCGAGCAGTCCGGCGCCGGCATCGACCGCGCCGGTCGCGTGGAGGTGAACGACGACCTGACGCTGCCCGGTCACCCCGAGGTCTTCGTCGTCGGCGACATGATGGCGCTGCGGGGCCTGCCCGGCGTCGCACAGGTGGCCATCCAGGGTGGCCGCTACGCCGCCGAGCAGATCGTGCGACGGCTCGAGGGCAAGCCGCCGAAGGGCCGGTTCGAGTACTTCGACAAGGGCTCGATGGCGACCATCTCGCGTTTCTCGGCGGTCGCGTCGGTGGGCAGGGCGCAGTTCAGCGGCTTCTTCGCGTGGGTGCTCTGGCTCGCCGTGCACCTCGTCTACATCATCGGCTTCAAGCACCGCATCACGACGTTGCTGCACTGGGTCGTCACCTTCATCGGCCGCGGCCGCTCCGAGCGGGTCGTCACCGAGCAGCAGGTCTTCGCCCGGCAGGCGATCGCCGACCTCGGCTCGCAGTTCAGTCCCGAGCTGCCGCGCCTGGCCAAGGACCGGCCGCACGAGCAGCAGCCCGACTGACGCGCCCGGTCACGAGACGCCGCTGGGCCGGCTCCCACGTGCGGGGGCCGGCCCAGCGGCATACGTGCTCGGTGCGGGGTCTCAGGGGACGAGGCGCTCCACGGCCGCGCCGAGGCGGGGAAGGGCGGCGACGACGTGCTCCTTGGCCTTGCCGCGCAGCGAGCCGTAGACCTTCGCGGCCGAGCCGTGCGACGTGCTCGCGGCCTTCGCGTCGGTGACGGCCAGCAGCGCATCGGCCGCGGCGTCGGGCTGGGCCGCGAGGTGGGCGCCGAAGGACTGCTCGCCCTTGGTCGCCCAGAACGGGTCGAGGGCGACGGCGAACTGGGGGAGAAGGCGGTCGGTGGCGCTGGTCACGAAGTTGCCCCCGAGCTTCTTCGCGGCGGCGTAGCCGGCCTTGACGGCAGCTCCGCCGAGACCGGACTTGTCGGCGACCTCGGCGTCGATCACGTCGGTGAGGGTCGCGACGGCCACGGGGCGGCGGGTCGGCTCGAGCAGGGCATCGGACACGGCAGTGCTCATCGGTAATGACTCCTGTGGAGGTGGGGAATCGGCGCGGGGGGGCCCATGCCACCTCGCGTACGGAGCATCCTTCCAGAGGCACTAAACTGCAGAGCACACCCCCACGATCCGGAGGAAACGTGAGTTCGCTCAAGGTTGAGATGGTTGCCGCCGACCGGAAGGTCTGGGAGGGCGAGGCCAAGTTCGTACGCGCCCGTTCCATCTCGGGCGAGCTGGGCATCCTGCCCGGCCACACCCCGCTGCTCGGCGTGCTCGTCGAGGGTGAGGTCGCCATCGAGTCCCTCGACGGCGACCGACGCACGGTCACGGTCGACGGTGGGTTCCTCTCGGTCGACTCCGACGTCGTGACCATCGTGGCCGAGCACGTCGACGCCTCGTCGCTCCAGGCGAACTGAGGTCACCGCGTGCCGTCCGTTCTCGTCTCCACCGAGATCGCGATCGGCACGCTGCTGGTGCTCGCGGTGGTCGTCCTCGCGACGACCTACCTGCGCCGCCGCTACATCGCGAAGGGTCTGCCCCTGACGCTCTGCGGCCTGCGCTGCACGCAGACCGACCGCTGGCGCCTGGGCCTCATCCGGTTCGGCGACAACGCCCTCGAGTGGCACACGCTCGGGGGCGTCTCCGTGCGACCGAGGCACCGATGGCTGCGCCAGCGGCTCATCCTCGACGCCCCCGAGCTGCTCGTCGGCCGCGACTCGATCCCGCTGCTGCCCGACGCGAGCCGCGTCCCGTGCACCGACGGTGACAACGACTTCGAGCTGGCCCTCCAGGGCCCGGCCTACACGGCGCTGCGGTCGTGGCAGGAGGCCGCGCCCCCCGGCTACAACGTCAACGTCGCCTGACCTCGCCCGCCGGATAGCGCAAGGGGTGTGCCCCGGGCCCCTCTCGAGGCAGGGAGCCGCTCAACGCCGGAGCCCTGCGACGTAGCTGAGCGAAACCGGCGCTGCTCAGCGGCAGCTCGCCTCGACCCTGTGCCGGCTGAGTCAGCGCTTCTCGCGGCGCTCGGGCTTCTCGACGCGGCCGCCACCCGGCTGCCACAGGATGTCGCCGCCGACGGGCTTGTTCGCGACGCGGGCGAGGATGAAGAGCAGGTCCGAGAGCCGGTTGAGGTACTTCGCCGTCAGCACGTTGACGCCGCCGACCCCGCGCGCAACGGAGCCCTCGCTGCCCTCCGCTGCCGGCTCGGTGCCGTGCTGCTCGACGGCCGCCCACGCCGACCGCTCGGCGCGCCGCACGATCGTCGTCGCGAGGTGCAGGTGGGCCGACCCGGCCGTGCCTCCGGGCAGGATGAACGAGCGCAGCTTCTCGACCGCGGCGAGATAGTGGTCGCAGTCGGCCTCGAGGTCGTCGATCCACGGCTGCTCGACCCGCAGCGGCGGGTAGTCGTAGGTCTGGCGCAGCGGCGTCGAGAGGTCGGCCCCGACGTCGAAGAGCTCGTTCTGCACCCGCTGCAGGGTCGCCTTGACCTCGTCGGGCAGGTCACCGCACGCGACGGCGACTCCGATGGCCGCGTTGGCCTCGTTGGAGTCGGCGTACGCGTGGAGCCGGGCGTCGTTCTTGCCGACCCTCGAGAAGTCGCCGAGGCTCGTGGTGCCGTCGTCGCCGGTGCGCGTGTAGATCCGCGTCAGGTTGACCATGGGCACACTCTCTCACCCGGCGGCGCGGGGTCGGGCGCCGGCCGTCGGCCGATAGGGTTCGGTGGGTGAGAGAGCGATTCCGGGTCGTCGGCGGCGCACACCTCGTCGGCGAGGCCTCCGTCGTGGGGGCCAAGAACAGCGCCCTGAAGCTCATGGCGGTGGCCCTGCTCGCGGTGGGGCGCACGACGCTGACGAACGTCCCCGCCATCGCCGACGTGACGATCATGGCCGAGCTGCTGCGACGGCTCGGGGTGGGCGTCGACTACGACGCGGCTGCCGAAACCGTCGTGCTCGACGTGCCCGAGCGCATCGGCCACCGTGCCGACTACGAGCTCGTGCGGGCGTTGCGAGCCTCCATCTCGGTGCTCGGACCCCTCGTGGCCCGTGTGGGCGAGGCCGACGTCGCCGTCCCCGGCGGCGACGCGATCGGTTCGCGTGGGCTCGACCTCCATGCCGCCGGCCTCGAGGCCCTCGGCGCCGAGGTCCACGTCACGCACGGCTACCTCGTGGCGACGGCCCCCAACGGGCTGCACGGCGCCGAGATCCGCCTCGACTTCCCGAGCGTCGGCGCCACCGAGAACATCCTCACCGCCTCGGTCCTGGCACGCGGCACGACGACGATCGACAACGTCGCCAAGGAGCCCGAGATCGTCGACATCGCCGAGATGCTCACCTCGATGGGCGCGAGGGTCGAGGGCGCCGGCACCTCGCGCATCACCGTCTCGGGGGTCGACTCCCTCTCGCCGTGCGAGCACTCCGTCGTGCCCGACCGCATCGCGGCCGGCACCTGGGCCTTCGCGGCGGCCACGACGCGTGGCGACATCGAGGTCGTCGGCGGCGTCGCCGACCACCTGCGTGCGCCGCTCGGCGCGCTCGAGCGGGCGGGCTGCCACGTCGAGACGACCGACCGGGGCTTCCGTGTCACGGCGACGGGTCGCACGCTGCGGGCCTTCGACGTGGCGACGTTGCCCTACCCGGGCTTCCCGACCGACCTGCAGCCGTTCGCCCTCACCTACAACGCGGTCGCGGCGGGGTCGGCGATGGTCACCGAGAACCTCTTCGAGGCCCGCTTCCGCACCGTGCAGGAGCTGGCCCGGCTGGGCGCCGACACCCAGGTCGACGGGCACCACGTCATGACCCACGGCGTCCCGATCCTCTCCGGAGCCCCCGTCGAGAGCAGCGACATCCGTTCCGGTGCTGCCCTCGTCCTCGCCGGGCTCGTCGCCGAGGGCGACACGCTCGTCAGCGGGGTGCACCACATCGACCGTGGCTACCCCCGGTTCGAGGAGGCCCTCCGGGCCCTCGGCGCCGACGTCACCCGCGAGCCCGACGACGAGCCCTTCGAGTAGGTCGCTCGGGCCCGGAGTCGGGCGGCCCCGAGGACGAGCGCGACGACGAGCGCGACGACAGTTCGTCCGCATTGTCCGAAGCACTCAGGTGGTGCGTCGGCCGGCCGACGGAGTTTGTCTCGAGCTACGTATTTTCTTGACCACTTCTTGACTCCGAGGGGCAACGTTTCGGCAGGCTGAGGCGTCATCATGGGTGACGGCACAGCGTTGAGAGGGGTCTACATGACGCTGAACACCCACCGCAGGGGACCGGTCAGAGTGCTCGACGCACCCGATGGCCACGACGTGATCATCGAGGGTCGGCTCGATGTCCACACCGTTCCCGACATCCGCGACGCCATCCACGCGGTGATCGTGCTCGGTCCCGGCGAGCTCCGTCTCCACCTCGGCAGCGCCGAGATCGGCGACGCCACGGGCCTCGGTGTCATCGTCCACCTGCACCGCCGCGCCACCCGGGCGGAGCGTCGGCTCCTGCTGGTCGACGCGAGCGACCGCACGACGCGCCTGCTCCGGGGCTGCCGCCTCGAGCGCATCCTCGCCCCGCGCCACCCCGCCACCACTGTGGCGCCTCTCACCGCCTGAGCGCCTCCCCACCGCACCACCCCGCCGCTACCGTCGAGCCATGTCTTCGACGGAGAGCACGCCGCACCCGACCACCCGGGTGACGCCCGACCGTCCGTGGGTCATGCGCACGTATGCCGGCCACTCGAGTGCCGCTGCGAGCAACGCGCTCTACCGCCGCAACCTCGCCAAGGGCCAGACCGGCCTCTCCGTCGCCTTCGACCTGCCGACCCAGACGGGCTACGACCCCGACCACGTCCTCGCGCGCGGCGAGGTCGGCAAGGTCGGCGTCCCGGTCAGCCACGTCGGCGACATGCAGGCCCTCTTCGAGGCGATCCCGCTGCGCGAGATGAACACGTCGATGACGATCAACGCGACCGCGATGTGGCTCCTCGCGCTCTACCAGGTGGCCGCCGAGCGACAGGCCGAGGCAGCGGGCGACGACCCCGCCGACTGGGTGCACGCGCTCGCCGGCACCACCCAGAACGACATCATCAAGGAGTACCTCTCGCGGGGCACCTACGTGTTCCCGCCCGCGCCGTCGCTGCGCCTCATCACCGACATGGTCGCCTACACGGTGCGCGAGATCCCCAAGTGGAACCCGATCAACATCTGCAGCTACCACCTGCAGGAGGCCGGGGCCACGCCCGTGCAGGAGATCGCGTACGCCATGTCCACGGCGGTCGCGGTGCTCGACGCGGTGCGTGCCTCGGGCCAGGTGCCGGCCGCCGAGTTCGCGAGCGTCGTCGCGCGCATCTCCTTCTTCGTCAACGCCGGCGTGCGCTTCGTCGAGGAGATGTGCAAGATGCGCGCCTTCGTCGAGCTCTGGGACGAGCTGACCCGCGACCGCTACGGCGTCACCGACGCCAAGGCCCGCCGCTTCCGCTACGGCGTCCAGGTCAACAGCCTCGGTCTCACCGAGGCGCAGCCCGAGAACAACGTCCAGCGCATCGTCCTCGAGATGCTCGCCGTGACGCTGAGCAAGGACGCCCGGGCCCGGGCCATCCAGCTGCCGGCCTGGAACGAGGCCCTCGGCCTGCCGCGACCCTGGGACCAGCAGTGGAGCCTGCGCATGCAGCAGGTGCTCGCCTACGAGTCCGACCTGCTCGAGTACGACGACCTCTTCACCGGCTCCGTCGTCGTCGAGGGCAAGGTCGCCGAGCTCGTCGCCGGCGCGAGGGCCGAGATGGCGCGCATCGAGGAGATGGGCGGCGCGGTCGCGGCGGTCGAGTCGGGCTACATGAAGTCCGCGCTCGTCGCCTCGCACGCCGAGCGTCGCCGTCGCATCGAGGCCGGCGACTCCGTCATCGTGGGCCTCAACAAGTTCGAGACCACCGAGCCCAACCCGCTCACCGCCGACCTCGACACCGCGATCCAGACCGTCGACGCCGGCGTCGAGCGCGCCGCCGCCGAGGCCGTACGCACGTGGCGCGAGTCGCGCGACGCCGACCCGGCCCGGCGCGACCGCGCAGCCACGGCACTCGAGCGGCTGCGAGCCGACGCGGCCTCGGGCACCAACCTCATGGCTGCCTCCCTCGACTGCGCCCGGGCAGAGATCACGACGGGGGAGTGGGCGGCGGCGCTGCGCGAGCAGTTCGGTGAGTACCGCGCTCCCACAGGCGTTTCGGGCTCCGTGGGCGTCGGGTCCAGCGAGCCGGGTGACGCCCTGTCCCGGGTCCGTGACCTCGTGGCCCGCACGGGCGACGACCTCGGCGAGAAGCTGCGCATCCTCGTCGGCAAGCCCGGCCTCGACGGCCACAGCAACGGTGCCGAGCAGGTCGCCGTGCGGGCCCGCGACGCCGGCTTCGAGGTCGTCTACCAGGGGATCCGGCTCACGCCAGAGCAGATCGTCGCGGCTGCCGTGGCCGAGGACGTCCACCTCGTGGGCCTGTCGATCCTCAGCGGCTCGCACATGGAGCTCGTGCCCGAGGTGCTCCGAGGCCTCGAGGCCGCCGGTGCTGCGGACGTGCCCGTCATCGTCGGTGGCATCATCCCCGAGTCCGACGCAGCGGCCCTCAGGGCAGCCGGGGTCGCGATGGTGTTCACCCCGAAGGACTTCGGGCTCAACGACATCATGGGCGAGCTGGTCGGGGTCATCCGTGCCGCCCGCGGCCTCGCGCCGCTCGAGACCGCACCGGCCTGACTGGCGTAGCGTCGGGGCATGAGCGACCTGCAGTGCGCCGCACGGATCGTCGTGGTCAACCCTCCGGGGCTCTCCGACGTCGCCTGGCTCGCCTCGGCGATCCACCTCGAGAAGGTCCAGGCGGTGTATGCCGCCGACGACGTCCCCGACACCGGACCGGTCGAGACCCTCGCCGACGACCTCGGGGTGCCCTCGCACCTGGGCCACGGTGACCTCCACGACGGCTCCGAGGGCCTCGCCGAGCTCGTCGACCGGCACCGGGGCGAGTGCATCGTCGTCGTGCGGGGTGGAGCCGACGCAGACCCCGCAATGCTGCTCGTCGACGCCGACGGCACGACCCGGCAGCCCATCGAGGGACTGACCTGATGGCGGGTGCGTCGACCGCTGCCGCGGTCGTCGCGGAGCTGGAGCAGGAGCGCACCGAGGCGGATCTCGCCAAGGTCCAGGCTCGCCTCGCCGAGGGCGAAGCCGCCTTCGGTGTCCGCATGGGCACGTTGTTCGCGATCGCGAAGACGAACACCGGGCTGCCGCTGGCCGAGGTCCAGCGCCTGCTGGCACACCCGGCGTACGAGCCCCGGCTGGCGGCGTTCTGCATCCTCGACTTCAAGGCACGGCGCAAACGCATCGGCGCGCACGAGCGTGGAACGCTGGCTCGCACCTACCTCGGCCACCACCACGCCATCACGTCGTGGGACATGGTCGACCGCGCCGCTCCACGGGTCATCGGTCTGTGGCTCGCGGGCAAGGACAAGCAGCTCCTTCACGACCTCGCCGGGTCAGCCGACCCGCTCCGTCGGCGCACGGCGATGACCGCGCCACTCGGCCTGCTCGACACCACTGACGTCGAGGCCGGCTATGAGATCGCCGAGACGCTGCACGCCGACCGGGATCCCTTGGTGCACAAGCCGGTTGGCATCTTCCTGAAGCACGCGGGCGACCGCGACCGCGACCGGCTGGTCACGTTCCTCGAGCAGCACGCCGGCGCCATGCCGAGGCCGGCCGTCCGACTCGCCGTCGAGAAGCTGCCGTCCGACCTCCGGTCCCGCTGGGTGGGGCGCTGACGACGCGACCCACCGGCCGGCATACGCAGGCAGGGGTCAGAAGAGGCGTGACTCCGCGTCGTCGATGCCCTTGAGGGCGTCGTAGTCGAGCACGACGCACCGGATGCCGCGGTCCTCGGCGAGGGTGCGCGCCTGGGGCTTGATCTGCTGCGCGGCGAACACCCCGGTGACGGGGGCGAGGTGCGGGTCGCGGTTCATCAGCTCGAGGTAGCGGGTCAGCTGCTCGACGCCGTCGATCTCTCCGCGGCGCTTGATCTCGACCGCGACGCTCACGCCGGCGGAGTCCCTGGCGAGGATGTCGACGGGGCCGATGGCGGTCATGTACTCGCGGCGCACGAGCGACCACCCGTGCCCGAGCGTGTGGATGTGCTCGGCGAGCAGCTTCTGCAGGTGCGCCTCGACGCCGTCCTTGACGAGCCCGGGGTCGACGCCGAGCTCGTGCTCGGAGTCGTGCAGCACCTCGTGGATGAGCACCGTCAGGCGGTCCTCGCTCTTCGCGTGCTGCACGCGCCACACGGCCACGACCCCGTCGCCGACCTGCGTGTCGTCGGGCTCGACCTCGGCCATGGTGCACGGCGGCGACATCCAGTTGAGCGGCTTGTAGGAGCCGCCGTCGCTGTGCACGAGGACCGAGCCGTCGGACTTGACGAGGAGCAGCCGCGTCGCGAGCGGGAGATGGGCCGTGAGCCGACCGTCGTAGTCGACGCTGCAGCGGGCAATGACGAGACGCACCGGACCACCCTAGAGGAGGTGACGCGCGCTCGTGCGCAGCCGGCGTGGGGAGCGTCACCCCGAGGACGGGTGTGGGCGGCACACACCCTCTGGGAGACTTTCGCCCATGGCTCGTGAGTTCACCAAGGTTGGCGTCATCGGACTCGGCACCATGGGTGCCGGCATCGTCGAGGTCTTCGCACGCAACGGCATCGACGTCGTCGCGGTCGAGGTCACCGACGAGGCGGTCGAGAAGGGCCGGGGGGTGCTGCAGCACTCGACCGACCGGGCCGTCTCGCGCGGCAAGCTCAGCGCCGACGACCAGGCAGCACTGCACGAGCGCGTGCAGTTCACGAGCGACATGGCCGACCTCAAGGAGTGCCAGCTCGTCGTCGAGGCCGTGCCGGAGCACCTCGACCTCAAGAAGGAGATCTTCGGCCGGCTCGACGCGATCGTCAGCGACGACGCGATCCTCGCGACCAACACGAGCTCGCTGCCCGTCACCGAGATCGCCGTCGCCACGATCAACCCCAAGCGCGTCGTCGGCATGCACTTCTTCAACCCCGCGCCGGTGCTCCAGTTCGTCGAGGTCATCAAGACCGTCATCACGAGCGACGAGATCTTCGAGGACGTCAAGGCGCTCGCCGAGCGGCTCGGCAAGAAGCCGGTCATCGTCGGCGACAAGGCGGGCTTCATCGCCAACGCCCTGCTCTTCGGCTACCTCAACCACGCGGTGTCGATGTACGAGAGCCGCTACGCGACGCGCGAGGACATCGACGCGGCGATGAAGCTCGGCTGCGGCTACCCGATGGGCCCCCTCGCGCTCATGGACCTCATCGGCCTCGACACCGCCTACGAGATCCTCGACACGATGTACAAGCAGGGTCGCGACCGCCTGCACGCGCCGAGCCCGATCATCAAGCAGATGGTCAGCGCCGGTCTCAAGGGGCGCAAGAGCGGACGCGGCTTCTACACCTACGCCGAGCCCGGCAGCTCGCAGGTCGTCGACGACGCGCTGACGCCGAAGGGCGGCGTCGAGGGCCAGGGCGGCACCCGGTCGGTCCGCACGGTCGGCGTCGTCGGCTCCGGCACCATGGCCACCGGCATGGTCGAGGTCTTCGCCAAGGCCGGGCTCGACGTCACGTTCGTGGCCCGCAGCGACGCCAAGGTCGAGGCGGTGCGCGCCGCGCTCGCGAAGAGCCTCGAGAAGGCCGTGCAGCGGGGCAAGGCCACGGAGGAGGAGCGCGACGCCGCGCTCGCCCGGGTGACCGGCACGACGCGTCTCGACGACCTCGCACAGGTCGACCTCGTCGTCGAGGCCGTCGTCGAGGACCTCACCGTCAAGCGCGCCCTCTTCGAGAACCTCGACGAGATCTGCCGCCCCGGGGCGATCCTCGCGACCACGACGAGCTCGCTGCCCGTGGTCGAGTGCGCCGCCGCGACGAAGCGTCCGCAGGACGTCGTGGGGATGCACTTCTTCAACCCGGCGCAGGTGATGAGGCTCGTCGAGGTCGTGCACACGGTCTCGACCGCGCCCGACGTCGTCGCCACCGTCCAGTCGCTGTGCGCGACCATCGGCAAGCACGCCGTGACGTGCGGCGACCGGGCCGGCTTCATCGTCAACGCGCTGCTCTTCCCCTACCTCAACGACGCCGTGAAGATGCTCGAGGCCAACTACTCGACAGCCGACGACATCGACACCGCGATGAAGACCGGCTGCGGCCTGCCGATGGGCCCGTTCGAGCTGCTCGACGTCGTCGGCCTCGACGTGTCGCTCGCCATCGAGCGCGAGCTCTACCTCGAGTTCCGCGAGCGCGGCTACGCCCCGGCGCCGCTCCTCGAGCACCTCGTCACCGCCGGCTACCTCGGGCGCAAGACGGGGCGTGGGTTCCGCACCTACGCCTGACACCTACGCTGGAGGCATGCCCTCGCGTCGTCGACCCAGCAAGCACGCGCGAGAGCACGTCCCCCTCGACGTGACGCGCATCCAGGGCGGGTCGACGCGCGAGGAGGCGTATGCCGGCACCCGCTGGACCGTGCGCGCGGTCAGCGGTGCGTCCGCCACCCGGGCGTACCTCTGCCCGGGCTGCCAGCAGGACGTCACCCCCGGCGTGCCGCACGTGGTCGTGTGGCCGTCGGAGGGCGTCGGCGGGCTCGGCGACCGGCGGCACTGGCACACCGGATGCTGGCAGAAGCGCGACGCCCGCCCACCGGGCAACGCCTACCGCTGAGCAGCCCCGGGGCCGATCCGGTGACCCCGCAGCACGTCGTCGAGCCCGAGCGACGCGATCGCCTTCGGTGAGCCCTCGCACGCGTCGCGGTGGGCGCGCGCCACCGAGTCGACCGTGTCGGCGTCAGTGAACCGGAAGGTGTCGCCCGAGTCCTCGGGAATGCCGATCTCGACCCGGCCGCGACCCGTCACGGCCTGGTCGAACCACACCTTCTCGACGAACGTCGCGTGCCTGACGAGTCCGAGCAGCGAGGAACGACTCCATCTGGACCTTGGCCGGCTGGGCGATGACGTCCTGGGCGAACGTCGGCGGGAACGTCATGCGCCGAGCCTGCCACGTCAGTGCCGCCGCTGCCGGGGGACCAGGACCTCCTCGTAGAGCAGCAGCGCGCCCGCCGCGAACGGGATCGCGAGCAGCGCACCGAGGATGCCGAGCAGCGTGCCTCCGGCGAGGGCGGCGACGACCGTGACGGCCCCGGGGACGGCCACGGTGCGCTGCATGATGCGCGGCATCACGGCGTAGTTCTCGATCTGCTGGTAGACGACGAAGTAGATGATGACGATGAGCGCCTTCTTCGGC
Organism: Terrabacter terrigena; assembly: GCF_042676085.1. Classification (NCBI taxonomy): domain Bacteria; kingdom Bacillati; phylum Actinomycetota; class Actinomycetes; order Micrococcales; family Intrasporangiaceae; genus Terrabacter; species Terrabacter terrigena. The sequence goes on along the minus strand of NZ_JBHTKH010000001.1, from coordinate 366,868 downwards.
TCGTCGAAGAAGGCCACGATCGCCACGACCGACGCGCCCAGGGTCGCGCCCACCATCGGGACGAGCCCGAGGAAGCCGACCGCGACGGCGAGGACGGCAGCGAACCTCAGGCCGATGAGGCTCATCATGATCCAGGCGCAGGACGCGTTGATCGCGGCGACGACGACCTGCCCGATGGCGTACGACCCGACCCGCCGCATGACCTCCTCGGACAGCGAGACGGTGCGGGGGCGACGGCTCGCCGGTACGAGGGCGTAGGCCGCCTGCTTGACCGCGGGCAGCGAGCTGAGGAAGTAGAGGGTGAGGACGAGCACGGTCAGCACGCTGAAGACGCCCGTCGCGATGAGCTTGCCGGCGTCGAGCACCCCACCGAAGATGCCGGCCCAGAGGTTGCCGTCGGCGACGCGGCGGTTGACCTCCTCCTGGATGCGCTGGACGAGCTGGTAGCGGTGGTCGACCTCCTGCACCCACGGGTTGGCGAGCAGGTTGTCGAACATGCGCGGCGCGTTGCTGGCCAGCTCGCTGCCCTGCTCGGCCACCGGCGGGATGACGACCCAACCGACGAGGGTGAACACCGCGAGCACGCCGAGGAAGACGATCGTGACGGCCCACCCGCGCGAGACCCGGCGCCGGGTCAGCGCCTCGACGAGCGGGTTGAGCGACAGGGTGAGGAAGAAGGAGATGACGAGCAGGCTGATGACGGTGCCCAGGCGACCGACGGCCTGCACGACGGCATACGCCGTGAGCACGCCGACGGCCCCGACGAAGCCGACGTAGAACGGCGACTGCCGGTTGAAGGGCGTGCCGCTCGGGCCGAAGTTGCGCCGCGGGCCCTTGCCGCGGCGGCTGCCGGGGTCGGGGCTTTCCTCGCCACTCGTGCCTGCGTCCCGACCGGCGTCCCAGCTGGTCCCCGTGCGGGTCTCGGAGCGGGTTTCCGAGCCCGCCCCTGAGCCGGTCCCGGAGGCGGCTCCGGAGGCGGCTTCCTCGCCTGCGCGGCCCCCGGGACCGAGCGGCAGGGTCGCGGCGAGGAGGTCGCCCTGAGCCGGGTCGTCCTGCCCGGGTGGTGGCGAGCCGTACGCCGACTCGTCGGTCTGCGAGCCGAAGCCGAGGTCCCTCGCGAGGAAGCCGTCCATCCGGGCACGCTGGGTGCGGCGGTACCGCGCCCAGCGTCCCCAGATGCTCACGACGGCGAGCCTACGTCAGCCCGGTGACGCGGGCGCGGACGTGCGGCCCCGGCTACTGGTCGGCGAAACGGTTGATGGCCCTCTCGAAGCCGGCGCGCTTCTCGGGGTTCGTGATGCCGAGGCCCGGCTCGGGAGCGAGGGTGAGCACGCCGACCTTGCCCTGGTGGGCGTTCTGGTGGACGTCGAGAGCAGCCTGGCCGACCTCGTCCAGCGTGTACGTCTTGCTCAGGGTCGGGTGGATCAGGCCGCGGTTGACCAGCTCGTTGGCCTCCCACGCCTCGCGGTAGTTGGCGAAGTGCGAGCTGACGATGCGCTTGAGGTTCATCCAGAGGTAGCGGTTGTCGTACTCGTGCATGTAGCCCGAGGTCGACGCGCACGTGACGATGGTGCCGCCCTTGCGCGCGACGTAGACACTCGCACCGAAGGTCTCGCGGCCCGGGTGCTCGAAGACGATGTCCACGTCGTAGCCGCCGGTCAGCTCACGGATCTTCTTGCCGAGCCGCTGCCACTCGCGAGGGTTCTGCTCGGTGCCCTCGGCGTTCCAGAACTGGTACTCCTCGGCGTTACGGTCGATGATCAGCTCGGCGCCCATGGACCGGCAGATCTCGGCCTTCTCGGGGGAGGACACCACACAGATCGGGGTCGCACCGCCGGCGAGGGCCATCTGGGTGGCGTACGAGCCGAGCCCACCGGACGCGCCCCAGATGAGCACGCGGTCGCCCAGCTTCATGGCTGCGCCGTTCTTGGAGATGAGCTGCCGGTATGCCGTCGAGTTGACGAGACCGGGGGAGGCTGCCTCCTCCCACGTGAGGTGACCCGGCTTGGGCATGAGCTGGTTGGCCTTGACGATGGCGAGCTCGGCCAGCCCGCCGAAGTTCGTCTCGAAACCCCAGATCCGCTGCTGCGGGTCCATCATCGTGTCGTCGTGGCCCTCGGCGTCCTCGAGCTCGACCGACAGGCAGTGCGCGACGACCTCGGTGCCGGGCTTCCACTTCGTCACGCCGGGCCCGGTGCGCAGGATGACGCCCGCGAGGTCGGAGCCGACGACGTGGTAGGGCAGGTCATGGCGCTTGGCGAACTCCGACATGCGGCCGTAGCGCTCGAGAAAGCCGAAGGTCGAGACCGGCTCGAAGATCGAGGTCCAGACGGTGTTGTAGTTGATGGCGCTGGCCATCACGGCCACGAGCGCCTCACCGGGCGCGAGCTCCGGCACCGGCACCTCGTCGATGTGGAGGGACTTGCGGGGGTCCTTGTCGCGCGTGGCGATCCCCTCGAACATGCCGACCTCGTCCTTGTGGACGGTGGCTCCCCGGTAGGTCTCGGGGATCTCGATGTTCGCGTAGGTCTCCTGGGCGCGGTCGCCGGAGAGGATGGCGTCGCGGATGGCCTGCATTGAAGGTCCTTACGTCGCAGCGTCATTGGTGGTTCGAGGCATTGCGTGCTCCCGCCGAACGTAGCGACGGCCCCCGTACCGATGAGTACTTCTGAGACTCCCACCACAGGTGACGTGAGTCACGGGCTACGGTCAGGCGTGCGAAGGACCGCGGTGGGCGTGGCGTGCTGGCTCGTCCAACCGCTCTACGTCGTCGTCGAGCTGCTCGTGGCGGCTGCTGCGTCGGCCTCCTACAGCCTGCGCGACGACACGATCAGCGCGCTCGGGCAGCTCGGCTGCGCACCCGGTCACGAGGGCGCGGTCGTCGACGTCTGCTCCGCCGCCCCGGCCGTGCTCGACGCAGCCTTCGTCGTCTTCGGGCTGCTGCGCGCGGCCGGTGCGGTGCTCCTGCGGCCCGCGGTCGCCGGAGGCGGGTGGGGCACCACGGCATGCGCGCTCTGGGTGGCGTCCGGGATCGCTGCCGCCGCTGTCGGGCTGGCCCCGGTCGACGTCGTCCCAGGCCTTCACGCAGGGCTGGCCCTCCCCGTCTTCGTCCTGCAGCCCCTGGCCCTGGTCGTCACGGGTGTGGCTCTCGGGCGTTCGGGGGCCACTGGTCCGCGACTGGCCCGGTCCGGCCTCGCGGTCGGGGCGATGACGGTCGCGGGCGCGGCCGCATTCGGGGCACGGCTTGCTGGCGGCCCATGGGTCGGCGCCCTCGAGCGGGCCACTCTCTGGCCCGCCTACCCGTGGCTGGCCGGGGCCGCCTGGGTGCTCATGTCCCGCCGGGCCCGGGGCGCGAGCGACCCCGGCACGTTCTGACACGACGTTCCGACTCGGTTCCGTCGCGGGGCGGCCGGCTCTCCGCCACACTGGCGCCGTGGCACAGGTGGACTCTTCGGCCGCGGTGTCGCGCCGCTCTGTGATGACCGGGGTCGCGGGGCTCTGCGCCCTGCTGGCGTGGCCGCGCGTCGACGAGGCGCTGCACCCCGGCGGCCCGGGGCGCGAGACCGACAGCCCGGCGCTGCGGCACGACGTCGACCCGCACGGCATCACGCGGGTGCACACCTCACGCCGCTGGGTCGCGCTGACCTTCGACGACGGGCCCGACCCGCGATGGACGCCAGGCGTGCTCGACGTGCTGCACGCGTACGGCTGCCACGCCACGTTCTTCGCCGTCGGCAGCAACGTCGAGGCCCACCCCGACCTGGCGCGCCGGATCGTCACCGAGGGGCACCGCTTGTCGAACCACACCCACGACCACCTCTGGCTCGACCGGGTGGACGCGGCGACGGTCACCGAGCAGCTCATCCGCGGGCGCGATGCCGTGGCGGCCCACGACCGCGAGGGCGGGCAGCTGGTGCGCCCGCCCCGCGGATGGACGTCCCGGACCGTGGCACGGTGCACGAGCGAGCTCGGCCTGCGGTCGGTCTTCTGGACCACGTGTCTCGAGTCGGCCCTGAGGGAGGGGCCGGTCGCCGCCGGAGACGAGGTCGGTTCGCGGCTGCGGGCCGGCGACGTCGTGCTCGCCCACGACGGTGGACGCGTCGTCGGCGCCAACCCCCAGGACATCGACCGGTCCGCCACCCTGCTGGCTCTACCCGCCCTCCTCGAGAGCGTGCGCCGCAGGGGACTCGTGGGCGTGCCGGTGCAGGACCTCATCGCGGCGGGCACGCCGCACTGAGCGCGTCGGGTCAGTGCCCGGCGTCGGCCGCGGGCTCGACGAGCTCGACGAGCACCCCGCCGGCGTCCTTGGGGTGGATGAAGTTGACGCGGCTGTTGCTCGTGCCGCGCCTCGGGGCGTCGTAGAGCAGGCGCATCCCGCGGTCGCGCAGGGTCCTGCACACGGCGTCGATGTCGCTGACGCGGTAGGCGAGCTGCTGCATGCCCGGGCCGCTGCGGTCGAGGAACTTGGCGATCGTCGACTCGGGCGAGAGCGGAGCGAGCAGCTGGATGCACGACCCGGAGTCGCCGACGCCCATCATCGCCTCGCGCACGCCCTGCTCCTCGTTGGTCTCCTCGTGGAGCATCCGCATGCCGTACGTGTCGCGGTAGAACGCGATGGCCGCGTCGAGGTCGGGCACCGCGATGCCGACGTGGTCGATGTGGGTGAAGAGGGGGTCGGGGCTCGCGCTCATGTGCCCAACGTAGGGGGCCCCACGGCATACGGCGGCCGTATGCCGTGTGCGCTTGGTCATGCTCGTCGGGGCTGCCCGTGGGGCGCGACTAGAGTTGACGGCGACATCCCCAATGACGTCGGAAGAGGCTTCACCCATGACTGCTGACCGTCCCACCTCCGTGATCGTCGCGGGCGCCCGCACCCCCATGGGTCGGCTGCTCGGCTCGCTCAAGGACTTCTCCGGATCGGACCTCGGTGGCATCGCCATCAAGGGCGCCCTCGAGAAGGCGGGCGTCGCCCCCGAGCAGGTCGAGTACGTCATCATGGGCCAGGTGCTGCAGGCCGGCGCGGGCCAGATCCCGGCCCGCCAGGCCGCGCACGCCGCCGGCATCCCGATGACCGTCCCGGCCCTGACCATCAACAAGGTCTGCCTCTCCGGCATCAACGCCATCGCCATGGCAGACCAGCTCATCCGCGCAGGCGAGTTCGACGTCGTCGTCGCCGGCGGCCAGGAGTCGATGACCAACGCCCCGCACCTCATGACGAAGTCGCGCGAGGGCTACAAGTACGGCGACGTCACGGTCCGCGACCACATGGCCTTCGACGGTCTCTGGGACGCCTTCACCGACCAGGCGATGGGGCTGCTCACCGAGCAGGCCAACACCGGGTCGCAGGCGTTCACGCGCGAGGAGCAGGACGAGTTCTCGGCCCGCAGCCACCAGCTCGCCGCGAAGGCCTGGAAGGACGGCCTCTTCGACGACGAGGTCGTCTCCGTCTCCATCCCGCAGCGCAAGGGCGACCCGGTCGAGTTCAAGAACGACGAGGGCATCCGCGCCGACACGACGGCCGCATCCCTCTCGGGCCTGCGCCCGGCGTTCAGCAAGGACGGCACGATCACGGCCGGCTCGGCGTCGCAGATCTCCGACGGCGCCGCTGCGGTGGTCGTCATGAGCAGGGCCAAGGCGGAGGAGCTCGGGCTCTCGTGGGTCGCGGAGATCGGTGCCCACGGCGTCGTCGCCGGCCCCGACTCCACCCTGCAGCAGCAGCCGGCGCGCGCCATCGCCCGCGCGTGCGAGAAGGAGGGCATCACGCCCGCGGACCTCGACCTCGTCGAGATCAACGAGGCGTTCGCAGCGGTCGGTCTCGCGTCTGCCAAGGAGCTCGGCATCGACGTCGACAAGGTCAACGTCAACGGCGGCGCCATCGCGCTCGGCCACCCGATCGGGATGTCGGGCGCGCGCATCGCGCTGCACCTCGCGCTCGAGCTGAAGCGCCGCGGCGGCGGTGTCGGCGCGGCTGCCCTCTGTGGCGGTGGCGGCCAGGGCGACGCCCTCATCGTCCGCGTGCCCGCGTCGGCCTGACGCCCCCTCCCACCAACCGCGTGGCGCGCCGCTCCGTCGACGTCCCCGCCCTGGTCGAGTCGGCCAGGGCGGGTTCGCCGCGCGCCGTCGCGCGTCTCATCTCGCTCGTCGAGGACGGCCACTCGGCCCTGCGCGACGTGATGGCCGCCCTTGCGCCACACTCGGGTTCGGCATGGGTCATCGGTCTCACGGGGTCGCCGGGCGTCGGCAAGTCGACGACGACCACGGCGCTCGTCGGCGCCTTCCGCGAGCGAGGTCTTCGCGTCGGTGTCCTCGCCGTCGACCCGTCGTCGCCCTTCTCCGGAGGGGCGCTGCTCGGCGACCGCATCCGCATGCAGGACCACGTGCTCGACCCCGAGGTCTACATCCGCTCGATGGCCTCGCGCGGGCACCTCGGCGGCCTGTCGTGGACGACGCCGCAGGCGATCCGGGTGCTCGATGCCGCAGGCTGCGACGTCGTGCTCGTCGAGACCGTCGGGGTGGGACAGTCGGAGGTCGAGATCGCCGGGCTCGCCGACACGTCCATCGTGCTGCTCGCGCCGGGCATGGGCGACGGCATCCAGGCCGCGAAGGCCGGCATCCTCGAGATCGGCGACGTCTTCGTCGTCAACAAGGCCGACCGTGACGGCGCCGACGCGACGGTGCGCGACCTGCGCCACATGATCTCCCTCGGCGACCGCACCGAGCCCGGTCTGTGGCGGCCGCCGGTCGTGAAGACCGTTGCCGCACAGAAGGTCGGCATCGACGAGGTCATGGAGGCCCTCGACAAGCACCGGGCCCACGTGGAGGAGAACGGCGAGCTCGCACGACGTCGGGAGCGCCGGGCGGCCGACGAGATCGAGACCATCGCGCTCGCGAGCCTCCGCTCCCGGCTCGGCGACCTCGGGGGCCGCGAGAGCGTGCTCGCGCTGGCCCGCGAAGTGCTCGCCGGCACCGCCGACCCGTATGCCGCCGCCGACCGCCTCGTGGAGCAGCTCGGCTCCTGATCGCCGGGCTACCCCGGGCTCGGTCCACGCCGACACACGAATGGGCGCTGCGTTGTGCTCGTGCGGCTGCTGCTGGTCGCAGCTGCTGTGTCGCGCGCGCCGTGGTCTCGGCACGCACGAGCACGAAGCGGACCCGGTCCTGCTTGGAACACGACCTGTTCGTAGGCGAACCGGTAGACGTAATTCTGTTGTCGGCGGGGAGCGCCGGTGTCACCGTCGAGACATGGACATCATCGTGCTCGACCGTGACGACGACGTCATGCTCAAAGGGCTCTTCGGCGTCGCGACGCGCAGCGAGGCGGTCTCGCGCGTGCAGCCGATCCGACGCTCCGAGGACGAGTTCGTCAAGATGGTGCGCTTCTCGTTCCCGGGGGAGCGCGAGGAGGGCGCGGTCGCCGTCGTCGACGGTACGCCGGTCGGCTGGTCGCGGGTCTTCTTCCCCGAGCGCGACAACCTCGACAAGTGCTGGACCCACCTCGAGGTCGACCCCCAGCACCGTCGTCGCGGGGTCGGCTCGGCGCTGCTCGAGTGGACCGAGGCGCGGGCGCGCGCGGCCGGACGCGACATGCTCCTCAGCGAGGTGTTCGTGCCCGTCGGCGACCGAGAGTCCCACGCCGACCGCCAGTTCGCCCTCCGGCGTGGGTATGCCGTGTCGAGCGTCGAGATCGTGCGGTCCCTTGCGCTGCCCGTCCCGTCGGCGGTGCTCGACGGCCACCGACAGCGCTCCGCCGAAGCGATGGGCGACGGCTTCGAGCTGAGCGTCCACGTCGACGGCGTGCCGCAGCACCTGCGCCAGGGTGTCTGCGACGCATCGAACCGGCTCATCCTCGACGCCCCCACGGGGGACGTCGAGTTCGAGCCGGAGTCGATGACCGTCGAGGACTACCAGACGATGCTCGACCACGAACGCGACCTGGGTCGCATCCTGCTCACTGCCGTCGCCGTCCACCGGGCCACCGGGACGGTCGCCGCGTACACCGACCTGTCCGTTCCGGCCGGTGACCCCGACGTCGTGTTCCAGTGGGGCACGCTCGTGCTGCCCGAGTTCCGAGGACACCGGCTCGGCATGGCGGTCAAGGTCGCGAACCTCGACGAGCTCGCGCGCATCGCTCCTGACCGACGGTCGGTGCAGACGATGAACGACGAGCAGAACCCGTGGATGGTCCAGATCAACAAGGACCTGGGCTTCGCGATCATCGAAGAGGCGCTCTCGATGAAGAAGGCCTTCTGACGCCTCGGGCGGTGTCGGCGCGGCGGTGGTGGCGGCATACGGTGAGGCCATGCTGATCGCCTTCTCCGTCGCCCCCACCGTCGCTGCCGACGACACCGGATCGGTGTCCGAGGCCGTCGCCCGCGCCATCCGAGTGGTCCGTGACTCGGGCCTGCCGCACCGCACGGACGCCATGTTTACGACGATCGAAGGGGAGTGGGACGAGTGCATGGCCGTCGTGAAGCAGTGCTGCGACGTGCTGGCGCAGAGCTCCCCGCGTGTCGGGCTCGTGCTCAAGGCGGACATCCGGCCGGGGTTCACGGGCGAGCTCGACGCCAAGCTCGAGCGGCTCGAGGATGCGCTCGACCGCCAGCGAGATGAGTGAGCGCGGCTGGCAGCTGAGGCCGCTCGCGCCGGAGCACTGCGACGAGCTCGGCGGGGTGCACATGGCCGTCTGGCGCGACGCGTACGCCGGGATCATGCCGGACGACTACCTCGCGGGCCTCAGCGACGAGCGGTGTGCCGACAGCTGGCGAGCCGTCGCGGCCCGACCGGCTGACGCCGCGGCACGCACGCTCGTCGTCGTGGACGACCGGGGGCACCTTGCCGGCTGCGGCGGCGCCGGACCCAGCCGCGACGCCGACCCTCCCACCGAGTGGGAGCTGTATGCCGTGAACCTCATGCCGAGCGCGCGGGGGACCGGGGTCGCCGACCGCTTCCCCGACGAGCTGCTCGGTGGGCGTGACGCGACCCTCTGGGTGGTCGAGGGGAACGCGCGGGCGAGGGCCTTCTACACACGTCGCGGGTTCGTCGACGAGGGTGGACGGGGCGAGCACCCCGACACCGGCCCCCGCAGCTGCGGATGGTACGACGAGGGCCCCTTCCTGAGCGGCCGTCCTGAGCGGCCGTCCAGTGGCGCAGCGGCCTGCCGCAGATCAGGCATTGCGGGCAGGCGCCGGGCGGTCGAACCGGCGGGTAATTTCGCTCCGCCCGCACGATTCGTGCCCGCAATGTCCGGGATTGCCCCATGACGCGCATTTCGGCGGATTCGGGCTGCGGGCACCCCGGGCCGTATCGTTGGGCCCGGTCGAGCCTCCTCGCCCGCATCCCCCTGCACCATCGAAAGGCCCATCCATGCCCCGCCCCGCGACCCGACGTGCCCTGGCCGCCGCGCTCGCCTCGGCCGCGATGCTCTCGGCCTGCACCGGCAACTCCGACGACGGCACCGACGGCAGCGGCGTGTCGGCGAGCCCCGTGGTCGCCCCCGAAGCCGCCGCGACGACGGCGTCATCGGCAGTGGCGGCCGCCGCGTCCTCGTCCCTCGACGGCACGGCCGCGGGAACCGCGGCCCGCGGCAAGGCCTTCGCCGGAGTCGCGCTCGAGTCGGCAAACGCGTACGCGAAGTCGCTTCCCGGCCGCACCGCGGCGGACAAGGCCGAAGCCGAGCTGGCAACGACCGGTGTGAAGGTGCTCGCGGTCTCGCGTGAGGGCGACAAGCCGCGGCAGATCCTGGCGCAGACGACGCTGAAGAAGACCGGGGCCGCCGTGCTCGTGCTGCTCGTCGCCGACGAGAGCGGTGCGTTCAAGGCTGCGGCCGTCACACCGATGCTGCCCGACGCGAAGCTCGACGCGCTCGACCCGACCACCGACGGCTCGCCCGCGATCGCCGATGGCAAGGGCCTGGTGGCCTCGCCCGACGACGTGCTCGCCGCGTTCGCCGCTTCGGTGAAGTTCCCCAAGCCGACCGCGGCCAAGGTGCTCGCGGCCGACCCGCTGTCGGAGCAGCTGCGGCAGTCGGCTCTCGCCCAGTCGCAGGCCCTCAAGAACCAGGGCGCCTTCACCCAGGACCACGCGCCCAAGGGCGTCATCGGCGGCGTCCGTCTCAAGGACGGCAACGGGGCGATCGTCTTCGCCCACCTCGTGCGCCACGACACCATCGCGATGCGTACGCCGCTCAAGCTCACCCCGGCCAAGGACCTCACCCTCCTGACCGGCATCAAGCAGATCACCACCGAGGCCGACCTCACCTCCAACGAGGTCGTCGCCATCGTCATCCCCGCGTCTGGACAGGCCCGCGTCGTCGCGGCGTCGGACCAGCTCGTCGCCGGCTCAGGTCGGTGAGGCAGGATTGATCTATGAGTCACCAGCCATTCACCGCAGCAGCACTTCGCGGTGCCGTCGACCTGTCCTCGCTGAAGCGTCCGGCCCCGCAGGGTGGCCCCGCATCAGACGCGGGCTCCACCTCCACGGGCGGTGCTTCCCTCGTCGTAGAGGGCACTGACGCCTCGATCCGCGACGTGCTCGCAGCGTCGGCGACCCACCCGGTCGTCATGGTGCTGTGGTCGCCGCGACTTCAGGAGTCGGCCGACTTCGTCGCCACGTTCGGTGCGGTCGCCCGACGCTACGCCGGGCGCTTCCAGCTCGTGACGGTCGACGTCGACGCGAACCCCACCATCCTGCAGGCCTTCCAGGTGCAGGCGGTGCCCGTCTCCTTCGCCTTCGTGCAGGGCCAGCCGGTGCCCCTCTTCGAGGGCGTGCAGCCCGAGGAGCAGGTCACGGCCGTCATCGACCAGGTGCTGGCCCTCGCGGCCCAGCACGGCGTCACCGGCACGGTGGCCGTCGACGGCGCGGAGCCCACCGACGATGCCGACGCCCAGGAGGAGCAGCCCCTGCCACCGCTGCACCAGCAGGCCTTCGACGCCATCGAGCAGGGCGACCTCGAGGCTGCGGCTGCCGCCTACCGCGAGGCGCTCCTGCAGAGCCCCGCCGACGCCGATGCGAAGCTCGGGCTCGCGCAGGTCGGCCTCATGCAGCGCACCCAGGACGTCGACCTGCAGGCAGCCCGGGCCGCCGCGGCCGCCGCACCGACCGACGTCGACGCCCAGATCCTCGTCGCCGACCTCGACCTGCTCGGCGGCCACGTCGAGGACGCCTTCGTGCGGCTCATCGACACCGTGCGCGTCACGGCCGACGCCGACCGCAACAAGGCGCGCGAGCACCTCGTCGAGCTGTTCGAGGTCGTCGGCGCCACCGACGAGCGCGTGGCCAAGGCTCGCAAGTCCCTCATGAGCGCCCTCTTCTGAGCTCGCGCCCGCCTGCCGCCCACGTCGAAGGAGCAGCCCGTCCCGCGGGGACGGACTGCCCTTTCGACCGTCGCGGGTGACGGCGGGCTCCTTCGATCGCCGACGGCGGCGACAGAGGTTTCTCGCGACCGTCAGTCGGTGGCGGCGGTGTCGACGACCGACTCCACCAGGCGTTCGACGACCTCAGCCGCGGTGCCGGCCAGCGACTCCGCGTCGTCGGGGTCGGGCGGCGTCGTCACCCACAGGCCCCAGCCCGGCGTCGCCGGGTCGATGCCCGTGCCGACCACGACGAGGTGCACGGGCTCGGGTGCCGCCAGGTCGAGGTAGTCCTCGACGCGGTCGCCCTCGACCCGGTCGGCGACGACGACGTCGTACCCCTCGATGAGGTAGGTCTCGGCGAGCGCGAGCCCGGCCGACCACCGCAGCAGCTGGCGCCGCACCAGCGCCACGCCCGTGAGCGCCTCGGCGTGCTCGCCCCGCGAGGGGCCGACGAGCATCGAGTCGAGCACCTGGCCGTCGACGACGACCGAGTCCCCGAGCCGCTCACCGATCGCGCGGCCGAGCCGACCCAGGCCGGACGCGTCGGCGCCGGTGACGAGGACGAGGCGGCCGCGGGCGTCGCCGGCGCCACGACTCCTCGCAGCGCCGGCCGGGCCAGGCGACCCGACGGGCGGGTCGGGAGCCGTCATCCGCCGAGGGCCGCCGAGACGACGTCCTTCGCCTCGGCCTGCACCCGGGCGAGGTGGTCGGCGCCCCGGAACGACTCGGCGTAGATCTTGTAGACGTCCTCGGTGCCGGAGGGCCGCGCGGCGAACCACGCGCTCTCGGTGGTGACCTTGAGGCCGCCGATCTTGGCGCCGTTGCCCGGCGCCGCCGTCAGCTTGCCCGTGATCGACTCTCCGGCGAGCGCCTGCGCGCTCACGTCGTCGGGGGACAGGGCGCCGAGCTTCGCCTTCTCCTCACGCGTCGCGGCCGCGTCGATGCGGGCGTATGCCGGGTCGCCGTGTCGCGCGGTCAGCTCGGCGTAGTGCTGGCTGGGGGTGCGGCCGGTGGCTGCCAGGATCTCGGAGGCGAGCAGCGCCAGCAGGATGCCGTCCTTGTCGGTCGACCAGACGGTGCCGTCGAAGCGGAGGAAGCTCGCGCCCGCGGACTCCTCGCCGCCGAAGCCGACGGAGCCGTCGAGGAGCCCGGGCACGAACCACTTGAAGCCGACCGGCACCTCGAGGAGCGTGCGCCCGAGGTCGGAGGCGACGCGGTCGATCATCGAGCTCGACACGAGCGTCTTGCCGATGGCGGTGCCTTCGCCCCAACCCGGCCGGGCGCCGCCGTAGAGGTACTGGATGGCCACGGCGAGGTAGTGGTTGGGGTTCATCAGGCCGGCGTCGGGAGTGACGATGCCGTGCCGGTCGGCGTCGGCGTCGTTGCCCGTCGACAGGTCGTAGGCGTCCTTGTTGCCGATGAGCGAGGCCATCGCCGACGGGGAGGAGCAGTCCATCCGGATCTTGCCGTCCCAGTCGAGCGTCATGAAGGCCCACTGGGGGTCGACCCGCGGGTTGACGACGGTGAGGTCGAGGCCGTGGCGCTCGCCGATCTCGCCCCAGTAGGCGACGGAGGCCCCACCGAGCGGGTCGGCCCCGATGCGCACGCCGGCCTCGCGGATCCTCGCGAGGTCGACGACGTTGGGCAGGTCGTCGACGTAGGCGCCCATGAAGTCGTACGCGCCCGCCTCGGCCCTGGCCTTGTCGAACGCGATCCTCCTGACGTCCTTGAGGCCGCCGCGCACGAGGTCGTTGGCCCGGGCTGCGATGACGGACGTGGCGTCGGTGTCGGCGGGACCGCCGTGCGGCGGGTTGTACTTGAAGCCGCCGTCGGCCGGCGGGTTGTGCGAGGGCGTCACGACGATTCCGTCGGCGAGGCCCTTTGCGCCGGAAGGCTTTCCGTGGTTGGCGCGGAGGATGGCGTGCGAGACGGCCGGCGTCGGGGTGAAGCCGTCTCGGTCGTCGACGAGCACCTGGACACCGTTGGCGACGAGCACCTCGAGGGCCGAGCGCCAGGCCGGCTCGGAGAGTCCGTGCGTGTCGCGCCCGATGAAGAGCGGCCCGTCGAACCCCTGTGACACCCGGTAGTCGACGATGGCCTGCGTCGTGGCGAGGATGTGGTCCTCGTTGAACGCGGTGCGCAGGCTCGACCCGCGGTGCCCCGACGTGCCGAAGGCGACCTGCTGGTCGGGGTCGTCGACGTCGGGGTGCAGGTCGTAGTACGCACCGATGAGGGCGTCGACGTCGACGAGGTCCTCGGCCTGTGCGGGCTGGCCGGCGCGTGGGTGGGTCATGAGGGGTCTCCGTTCGTCGGCGTGGGCTGCGGTGCGGACGTCTCGCTGCTGCTGGAGGCCCTTCCGGCAACCGTGGCCGTCGCCGCCGGGCCGGGCTCGTCGAGCGGGACGAGCCAGACGGTGGACAGCCGCGGAACCGTCAGGTCCGCGGCATACGGCTGGTGGTGCCACTGCTCCTCGCGCGCCTCGACCACCGTGCCCGTGCTGCTCGGGGCATCGGGGTGGTAGCCGGCGGTGTCGAGCACGACGGTCCAGCGACCGCCGCGCGGCAGCCCGATGCGGTACGACTCCTGGGTCTGCCCGCTGAAGTTCATGACGCACGCGACGACCGGGGCGTCCTCGGCGCGGTCGCCCCGGCCGAAGCGCAGCCACGAGAAGGTGTTGTGGTCGGCGTCGTCGGCCTCGAGCCACTCGAAGCCGGACGGGTCGGCGTCGAGCTCCCACAGGGCGCGGTTGCCGCGGTAGATGCCGTTGAGGTCCTTGACGAGGTTGTGCACCCGGTAGTGGAGCGGCTGCTCGAGCAGCCACCAGTCGAGGCTGCGGCCCTCGGACCACTCGGACTCCTGCCCGAACTCGCAGCCCATGAAGAGCAGCTGCTTGCCGGGGTGGCACCAGAGGTAGGCGAGGAAGGCGCGCAGCGTGGCCACCTGCTCCTCGCGCGGGCCGCGCGACTTGCGCAGCAGCGAGCCCTTGCCGTGGACGACCTCGTCGTGGCTGATCGGGAGCACGAAGTTCTCGTCGAAGGCGTACATGAGCGAGAAGGTCAGCTTGCCGTGGTGGTACTTGCGGTAGATGGGCTCCTCGCCGAGGTACTTCAGCGAGTCGTTCATCCAGCCCATGTTCCACTTGAAGCCGAAGCCCAGGCCGCCGTGGTTGGTCGGCTTCGTGACACCGGGCCACGTCGTCGACTCCTCGGCGACGGTGACGATCCCGCCGACGCGCTTGTAGGCGGTCGCGTTGGTCTCCTTGAGCAGCTCGACGGCCTCGAGGTTCTCGCGCCCGCCGTTCTTGTTGGGCACCCAGGCCCCGGCGTCGCGGGCGTAGTCGAGGTAGAGCATCGAGGCGACGCCGTCGACCCGGAGGCCGTCGATGTGGAACTCCTCGAGCCAGTAGATGGCGTTGGCGACGAGGAAGTTGCGCACCTCGGGACGGCCGTAGTCGAAGATGTTGGAGCCCCACTCGGGGTGCCAGCCCCGACGCGGGTCGGGGTGCTCGTAGAGCGGCAGGCCGTCGAAGCGGGCGAGTGCCCACTCGTCGGTGGCGAAGTGACCGGGCACCCAGTCGAGCAGCACGCCGATGCCGGCCTTGTGCAGCTCGTCGATGAGGTAGCGGAAGTCGTCGGGGTGGCCCCAACGCGAGCTCGGCGCGTAGTAGCCGGTGACGTGGTAGCCCCACGAGGGGACGTACGGGTGCTCCATGACGGGGAGGAGCTCGACGTGCGTGAAGCCGAGGTCGCGCACGTAGTTGACGAGGTGCTCGGCGAGGCCGCGGTAGCCGAGCTCCTGGCGCCACGAGCCGAGGTGGACCTCGTAGATGCTCATCGGTCCCTGGTGGGCGTCGGAGGTGCGGCGCCGCTCCATCCAGGCGTCGTCGCCCCAGTGGTAGTGGCTCTCGGTGACGATCGCCGCCTGCTTCGGTGCGACCTCGGTCATCCGTGCCATCGGGTCGCTCTTGAGGCGCACCAGCTCGTCGGGGCCACGGACGGCGAACTGGTAGTTCATCCCCTCGTGGGCACCCGGGAGGAACAGCTCCCAGATGCCGCTCTCGCCCAGGGCGCGCATCGGGTGGGTGCGGCGGTCCCAGTCGTTGAAGTCGCCGATGACGTGGACCGCCTTGGCGCGAGGCGCCCAGACGGCGAACGAGACGCCCCAGACGTCGCCGAGCGGCCCAGGGTAGTGGCGCACGTGGGCGCCGAGCACGGTCCACAGCTGCTCGTGCCGGCCCTCGTTGATGAGGTGGCGGTCGATCTCGCCGAGCGTGGGGGCGAAGCGGTAGGGGTCGTCCTGCTCGTGCTCGACACCGTCGCCGTACTCGACGAGCAGGCGGTAGTCGTGCGTCGAGCCGAAGTCGGGGGAGGTCATCGACCAGATGCCGTCGCGCACGTGGTGCAGGTCGACGCGGTCACCCGAGTCGAGGCGCGCCGACACCCGGCTCGCGTACGGGCGGTATGCCGTGATCGTGAGCCCCCCGGGCCCCATGTGGTGCCCGAGGAGGTCGTGCGGCTGGCCGTTGCGGCCGTGGAGGAATGCCGTGATGGCGGCATCGTCGAGCGAGGGTCCTTGGGAGGTGTGACTGCTCATGGCGTGCCTTCCGGATCGGTGAGCCGCTCGACCGCGCCGAGCGGGATCGGCAGCCAGGAGGGGCGGTTGCGGGCTTCGTAGACGACCTCGTACAACGCCTTGTCGAGCTCGAGGGCGCGGGTCAGCGCGACGGCGTCGGCGTCGAGGGGGCCTGCCACAGAGGCGTACCCATCGAGGAAGGCCTCGCGACAGGCGGCTGCCCACGCTGTCGCGTCGACCGGTGACTGCGCGAGGGCCACGGAGCCTGCCGCGTAGTCGAACGACCGGAGCATGCCGGCGACGTCGCGTGCCGTGAGGTCGGGTCGGGTGCGTTCGGCGAGCGGGCGCAGCGGCTCTCCCTCGAAGTCCAGCGCGACCCAGCCGCGCTCGGGGACGTCGAGCACCTGGCCGAGGTGGTAGTCGCCGTGGATGCGCTGCAGCAGCGGCCAGTGCACGTCACGGACCGACTGCGCGATGCGCTCGACGGCTGCCGAGTGCGAGGAGAGCTCGGGCACCAGGGCGGCAGCGGCGGCATACCGCTGGCGCATCGACGTGACGAGGGCGTCGCGCGACTCGGGCGTGACCTCGGAGGTGCCCAGCGCGTGCGCCAGTGCCGTGTGGATCTGCGCCGTGACGACCCCGAGGTCGCGCGCGCGGGCCGTGAAGTCCGTGCCCGATGCCGCAGCGACGAGTGCCACGCGCCAGGCGTCCTCGACGCCGGGGATGAACTCCTGGGCGAAGGCGAGGTGCCCGTGCAGGGGCGCGCCGTCGACGGGGGAGTCCCACGCGCCTGCGAGGTGGCCGACCGCGATGGGTACGCGGTCGGAGCCCTCTCGGGTCAGCGCCGACTGCACGACGACGTCGGGGTTGTCGCCGTCCTGCACGGTGCGGAAGACCTTGACGATCAGCGGCTCGGCCGGGCCACCGTCGGGGGCCGCCATGCGACAGATGATGGACGTGTTGGACTGCTCGCCGCTGAGGACCGACGACGAGGAGACCGTGCCCGCGGCGTGACCGGTGCTCGAGCCGGTGGCGCGGGCGTTGCTGCCGACGGAGGCCTGGGCGTCGTCGGACACGCCCGCCCCGAGGATGGTCGCCATCAGCTGCGAGACGTAGACGGGGTCGTGCGGCGCGTCGTAGACCCAGCGCGTGCCGAGGACGCTGTGCTCCATGGTGCCCAGCAACGCGTGCTCCGCGCCCTCGAGGGGCGCGCCACGGTAGGTGAGCGGCACCTGGTAGACGACAGCCGGTGTCACGGCCTCGTCGGCGAGCAGCAGTGTCTCGCAGCCGACTTCGCCGTCGGGGTCCTCGAAGCGGAAGCCGCCGACCCGACGCAGCTCGGGCACGTGACCCTTGCCGTGGTACCAGCGCTGGTGCGGCATCCACTCGGTGATGATCTCGGTCTTGGTGGGCACGAGCGACGCGCCCTTGTGCACGATGGCCATCAGCCGTTGTCCTCTCCGCCGCGGAGCTGGAGCCAGAAGAAGTCGCGCGAGCCGAGGGTGAGCGTCACGCGGCCGTCGTTGGCCACCCAGGGGAAGCCCTGCCCGCCGAAGAGGTCGATGAGCTGGCGCCCCGACAGACCCTCCGGCAGCTGGATCGTCGCGGCCTGGGGGCGGCTGCTCAGGTTGTTCACGCAGAGCACCGCCTCGTCGGGGTGGTCGTGGTCGCCCTTCAGCACCCGGGTGAAGGCCAGGATCGACTCGTTGTCGGCCGGGACGACCGTGAAGTCGCCGAGGCCGAAGACAGGGTGGCGACCGCGCACCTGGAGCATGCCGCGCACCCAGTGGAGCAGTGAGGCCGACGACGCCATCTGCGCCTCGACGTTCACGTTGTTGTAGTGGTAGACGAGGCTGCTGATGACGGGCAGGTAGAGCTTGCCGGGGTCGACGTTCGAGAAGCCCGCGTTGCGGTCGGGCGTCCACTGCATCGGCGTGCGCACGGCGTCTCGGTCGTGGAGCCAGATGTTGTCGCCCATACCGATCTCGTCGCCGTAGTAGAGGCACGGCGAGCCGGGCAGGGAGAGCACCAGAGCGTGGATGAGCTCGATCTCGGGGCGGCTGTTGTCGAGCAGGGGCGCGAGGCGCCGCCGGATGCCCACGTTGGCGCGCATGCGGGGGTCGGGGGCGTACCAGCCGTACATCGCGGCGCGCTCCTCCGGCGTGACCATCTCGAGCGTCAGCTCGTCGTGGTTGCGCAGGAACGTGCCCCACTGCGTGCCCTTCGGGATCGCCGGCGTGTCGGCGAGCACGTCGATGATCGGCTGGGCCTTCTCCTCGCGCAGCGAGTAGTAGAGCCGCGGCATGACGGGGAAGTGGAAGCACATCTGGCACTCGGGCGAGTCCTCGGAGCCGAAGTAGTCGACGACCTCGGCCGGGGGCTGGTTGGCCTCGGCGAGCAGGATGCGACCGGGGTACTCGGTGTCGACCATCGAGCGCAGCCGGGCGAGGAACTCGTGCGTCCTCGGGAGGTTCTCGCAGTTGGTCCCCTCCTCCTCGTAGAGGTAGGGCACGGCGTCGAGGCGGAAGCCGTCGATGCCGAGGTCCATCCAGAAGCGCACGATGTCGAACATGGCCTCCTGCACGGCCTCGTTCTCGAAGTTGAGGTCGGGCTGGTGGCTGAAGAAGCGGTGCCAGAAGAACTGCCGGCGCACGGGGTCGAAGGTCCAGTTGGAGACCTCGGTGTCGACGAAGATGATGCGCGCGTCGTCGTAGCCGTCGTCGGTGTCGGACCAGACGTAGAAGTCGCCGTAGGGACCGTCGGGCTCGGCGCGGCTCGCCTGGAACCACGGGTGCTGGTCGCTCGTGTGGTTCATGACGAGGTCGGTGACGATGCGGATGCCGCGGGCGTGCGCCTGCGAGACGAGCTCGGTGAACTCGGGCAGCGTGCCGAACTCCGGCAGCACCGCCTTGTAGTCCGAGATGTCGTAACCGCCGTCGCGAAGCGGTGAGGCGTAGAACGGGGGCAGCCAGAGGCAGTCGACCCCCAGCCACTGCAGGTAGTCGAGCCGCTGGATCAGGCCGGTGAAGTCACCTGCACCGACGCCCTTGCTGTCGGCGAAGGCACGCACGAGCACCTCGTAGAAGACGGCCTTCTTGAACCACTGCGGGTCGTGCTTCAGTCCCGGCTGGGCGAGGTTCAGTCCCTGCATGCGTCAGTGGCTCCTCACGTGGATGATGTGGACGGGCTCGGAGTCGGGCCCCAGCCGGACGAAGTTGTCCTGCCGCCACTCCCACGTCTGGTTGGTGATGTGGTCGTGCGCGTCGAAGCTCGACCATGTCGCCATACCCAGCGCCTCCATGTCGAGGTGCACCCACGTCTCACGGGTCGCGTGCGGGTCGAGGTTGGCGATGACGAGCACGGTGTCGCGCTCACCTGTCGCGTGGTCGACGATGCGCGACTTGCTGAACACGAGGACGTTCTCGTCGTCGGCGGCGTGGAAGCGCAGGTTGCGCAACCACCGCAGGGCGGGGTGCCACTCGCGAATGTCGTTGAGCCGCTTGAGGTACCACGCCAGCGACCGGCTCTCGAGCGGGCCGCCGGGCTCGTAGAGGTACCACTGGCGGTCCTTGTACTCGTACTTCTCGTTGTCGATCTGCTCCTCGGCGCCGGGCCGGGCGACGTGCTCCATCAGCTCGTAGCCGGCGTAGATGCCGTAGGTCGGCGCCATCGTCGCCGCGACGGCTGCGCGCAGCTTCCAGGCCGTCGGGCCGCCGTACTGCATGTAGGGCGTGAGGATGTCGTGCGTCGTCGGCCAGAACGAGGGGCGCATGTATGCCGACCCGCTCGTCTCGCCGGCGAGCTCACGTCCGTACTCCTCGAGCTCCCACTTCTCGTTGCGCCACGCGTAGTAGGTGTAGCTCTGCTGGAACCCGGCCTTGGCCAGCTGGTGCATCATGGCCGGCTTGGTGAACGCCTCGGAGAGCCAGATCGTCTCGGGGTGGTCCTTGGCGACGTCGGCGATCAGCCACTGCCAGAAGGCGACCGGCTTCGTGTGCGGGTTGTCGACGCGGAAGATGCGGACGCCGTGGTCGAGCCACACCTGGATGACGCGACGCACCTCGGCATAGGCGTCTGCCGGGTCGTTGTCGAAGTTGAGCGGGAAGATGTCCTGGTACTTCTTGGGCGGGTTCTCGGCGTACGCGATGGTGCCGTCGGCCCTGGTGGTGAACAGGTGCGGGTGGGTCTGCACCCACGGGTGGTCGGGGGAGGCCTGCAGCGCGATGTCGAGCGCGACCTCCATGCCGAGCCGCCGCGCCTCGCCGACGAACGCGTCGAAGTCGTCGAACGTGCCGAGGTCGGGGTGGATGGCGTCGTGCCCGCCGTCCGGCGATCCGATGGCGTACGGGGATCCGGGATCGCCCGGCTGGGCGGTCAGGGTGTTGTTGCGTCCCTTGCGGGCCGTCGTGCCGATGGGGTGGATCGGGGTCAGGTAGACGACGTCGAAGCCCATGTCGGCGATCGCGGGCAGGCGCTTGGCCGCGGACCGGAAGGTGCCGGAGACCCACTCGCCCGTCTTCTCGTCGCGGTGGGCACCCTCGGAACGTGGGAAGATCTCGTACCACGCCCCGTAGAGGGCGCGCTCGCGCTCGACGAGCAGGGAGTAGGCGGGGGAGGGCGACACGAACTCGCGCAGCGGCACCAGTGCGTGCAGGCCGGTGATCTCTGGCGAGGTCGCCGCACCGAAGCGGTGCGCGGCGGGCGCCCGGTTGTCGCCGAGCGCCACGACGCCCTTGTCGATCTCGGTGGCGTCGACGCCGAGCCCTCTCACGGCGGCAGCGAAACGCTCGAGCACGCGTACGCCCTCGGCGCACATGAGGTCCTCGTCGACGCCGGCGGCGATCTTGATGCCGGCGTCGTGGACCCACGTCGCGTAGGGGTCGGACCAGCCCTCGACACGGTAGGTCCACCAGCCCTCGCGGTCGGCGACGACGGTGGTCGACCACTCGGAGAGCCCGGGGTTGTCGCTGTGCATCGCGAAGTAGTGCTCGTTGCCGTCGGGGTCGGTCAGCACGGCTGTCGCGTTGACGGCGTCGTGTCCCTCGCGGAACACCTTGGCGCGCACGGTGAACTCCTCGCCCACGACGGACTTCGCCGGGCGGGTGCCGCCGTCGACGAGCGGTCGCACGTCGCTCACGGGGATGCGACCGATGGGGAGCGCGCCACCGGGCATGCCCTCGACGGTCGGCGGGGCGCTCACCGGGTGCTCGGGGGCGAGGTGGACGGCGCCGGCCTCGGTGTCGTCGACGAACGCGTCGTCGGCGGTCGGGGTCGCGTCGACGCGGGGAGGTGCTGCGGGTTCGGGTGGTGCCGTCGGTGTCGGTGGGCGGGCGGTGGTGCGCGCGGGGGTTGGCTTGCTGGAACGGGACTTCTTCGCTGAGCCAGTCACGTGATCGACCGTATCGAAGTTGGGGCGCTACGCCCACGACGCGCCGACGGTCCGTCCGGTCGGTGAAATGGTGCTGCAAGTGTTGCAAGAACACGTCATGGCGACCCCTATGCTGTCCCCTTGTGAAGGCCATCCGTCGCTTCAGCGTCCGCACCGTCCTGCCGAGCCGCATCGAGGGGCTCGGCGTCCTCGCGAGCAACCTCCGCTGGTCGTGGCATCCGCCGACCCGTGACCTGTTCGAGAGCATCAGTCCGCGCAAGTGGGTCGACGCCGGTGAGGATCCCGTCAAGCTCCTCTCCCGCCTCTCGGCCGACGAGCTCGCCGCGCTGGCCGCCGACGACGAGTTCGTCAGCAGCGTCGTGGCGGCCAACGAGGACCTGCACCACTACCTCACCGACGAGCGCTGGTACCAGTCGTGGAGCCGCGAGCAGGAGGCCGCCGGGAAGGCGGCTCCCGCCGCCATCGCGTACTTCAGCCCCGAGTTCGGCATCACGGCCGTGCTGCCCCAGTACTCCGGTGGTCTGGGCATCCTCGCCGGCGACCACCTGAAGACGGCCTCCGACCTCGGCGTGCCCATCGTCGGTGTCGGCCTCTTCTACAAGACCGGCTACTTCAAGCAGTCGCTCAACCGCGACGGCTGGCAGGTCGAGACCTACCCGGTGCTCGACCCGGACGAGCTGCCGCTGTCGCTGCTGCGGGAGGAGGACGGCA
The DNA here is from genome assembly GCF_042676085.1 of Terrabacter terrigena. Taxonomy (NCBI): domain Bacteria; kingdom Bacillati; phylum Actinomycetota; class Actinomycetes; order Micrococcales; family Intrasporangiaceae; genus Terrabacter; species Terrabacter terrigena. Next base: position 344,845 of record NZ_JBHTKH010000001.1, on the reverse strand, counting down.
CCCCCGCCGTCGTCACGATCGACCTGCCGGCCGGGCGCGTGCTCAACGCGCACGTCTGGAAGGCGCAGGTCGGACGCGTTCCGCTGCTGCTGCTGGACTCCGACGTGCCGGGCAACGACGAGCAGACCCGCAAGGTCACCGAGTCCCTCTACGGCGGCGGCGGCGACACCCGCCTCGAGCAGGAGCTGCTGCTCGGCATCGGCGGCGTGCGTGCCCTGCGCCTCTGGTCGCGCCTGTCCGGCGCGCCGACGCCGGAGGTCTACCACACCAACGAGGGCCACGCCGGCTTCCTCGGCGTCGAGCGCATCGCCGAGCTGGTGCGCGACCACGGGCTCTCCTTCGACGAGGCCCTCGAGGCCGTGCGCGCGGCAACCGTCTTCACGACGCACACGCCCGTGCCCGCCGGCATCGACCGCTTCGACGCAGCGAAGATCAACCTCTTCTTCGGCGGCGCCAACGCCATCGAGGGCGTGCCGGTCGAGCGCCTGCTGGCCCTCGGTGCCGAGGACTACGAAGGCGGCCAGCCCGGCATCTTCAACATGGCCGTCATGGGCCTGCGGCTCGCGCAGCGCGCCAACGGCGTCTCGCAGCTGCACGGCGTCGTCAGCCGCGGCATGTTCGACGGCCTGTGGCCGGGCTTCGACGACGTCGAGGTGCCGATCACCAGCATCACCAACGGAGTCCACGCCCCGACGTGGGTCGACCGCGCCGTCTACGACGTCGCGCGCAAGCACCTCGGCACCGCCGACATCGCCGGAACGGACGCTTGGGCCCGCATCGACGGGGTGCCCGCCGACGCCGTCTGGTCGACGAAGCGCGAGATGCGCGAGAAGCTCGTCACCGACGCCCGCCGGCGCGTGCGCTCGTCGTGGCAGAAGCGCGGAGCGACCGACGCCGAGCTCGGGTGGGTCGACGACGTGCTCGACCCCGACGTGCTGACCATCGGCTTCGCCCGTCGCGTGCCCACCTACAAGCGGCTCACGCTCATGCTGCGCGACCCGGCCCGTCTCAAGGCCTTGCTGCTGCACCCGCAGCGGCCGATCCAGCTCGTCATCGCCGGCAAGTCACACCCGGCCGACGAGACCGGCAAGCGCCTCATCCAGGAGATGGTCCGCTTCGCCGACGACCCAGAGGTGCGTCACCGCATCGTCTTCCTGCCCAACTACGACATCGCGATGGCCCAGCACCTCTACCCGGGCTGCGACGTCTGGCTCAACAACCCGCTCCGCCCCTTCGAGGCGTGCGGCACCTCCGGCATGAAGGCGGCGCTCAACGGCGGCCTGAACCTCTCCATCCTCGACGGCTGGTGGGACGAGTGGTTCGACGGGCGCAACGGCTGGGCCATCCCGACCGCCGACGGTGTCGAGGACGCCGAGCGTCGTGACGACATCGAGGCCGCAGCGCTGTACGACCTCATCGAGAACGACGTCGCCGCGAAGTTCTACGACCGCGACGCCGCAGGGCTTCCGCAGGGCTGGATCGCGATGATGACCCACACCCTCAAGACCCTCGGCCCGAAGGTGCTGGCGAGCCGCATGGTGCAGGACTACACCCGCCAGCTCTACAGCCCTGCCGCCAACGCGGGCCGCGCGGTGATCGCCTCGGACTTCGCCGGCGCCAAGGACCTCGCCGCCTACAAGGCGAAGATCCGGGCCTCCTGGCCGAAGGTCAAGGTCGAGCACGTCGAGCCCTCGGGCCTGTCGGACTCGCCCCAGATCGGCGACGTCCTCGACCTGCGCGCCTACGTCGCGCTCGACGGCCTGACCCCCGACGACGTCGACGTGCAGCTGGTCCACGGCCACGTCAACGACGTCGACGAGCTGTGGGGCATGGAGGTCGCCCCGCTCCGGCTCGTCGAGTCCTACGACGACGGCCGTCACCAGTTCGCCGGCTCGCAGCCGCTGCGCCGCACCGGGTCGTTCGGCTACAGCGTCCGCGTCGTGCCGAAGCACCCGTCGCTCGCCAGCGCCGCCGAGCTGGGCCTCGCGCGCAACGCCTGACGGCGCCGCTGGCGTCGAGGAACGCCGAGGAGCCCGGAATCCCTGGTGGGTCCGGGCTCCTCGCGCATGCCGGGACGACGCGGTCAGTCGGGCGCGACGGAGCACCAGACGCGCATCGAGGCGGCGTCCATCGTGACGACGGTGCCCGACAGCACCGGCTCCCCGGGCGCGACCGGACGATCGTCGGAGCTGTCCCAGACCAGCTGGTATGCCGTCACGCCCGGGGCGTCGGGCAGCGTGACGTCGGTCTTGCGGGCCGAGCCGTTGACGGCGACGAGGACCGACTGCTGCGAGAACCAGGCACCGTTGTAGAGGGCCTGGAGCACGTCGACAGCTGGCCCGTCCCAGCGGTGGCCCATGAGCTCGCCGTCAGCAGCGAACCAGGCGAGGTCGGTCGAGCCGCCCTCGTGGGTCGGCCTGCCGGAGAAGAACTCCCGCTGGCGCAGCACCGGGTGGTCACGACGGAGTCGCACGAGGTGTCGGGTCGTCTCGAGCAGGTTCTCCTGCCAGGGCTCGAGGTCCCACCTCATCCAGCTGATCTCGTTGTCCTGGGAGTACGGGTTGTTGTTGCCGCGCTGGCTCCGGCCGAGCTCGTCGCCGGCGTTGAGCATGGGGACACCGGTCGAGAGCAGCAGCGTGCCGAGGAGGTTGCGGATCGACCGGCGCCGCGCCGCCACGACGTCGGGGTCGTCGGTGCGGCCCTCGACGCCGTGGTTCCACGACCGGTTGTCGTTCGAGCCGTCGGTGCCGCCGTGGCCGTTGGGGCCGTTGTGCTTCGTGTCGTAGGCCGTGAGGTCGGCGAGGGTGAAGCCGTCGTGCGCGGTGATGAAGTTGACCGACGCGATGGTGCCCCGGTCGTGGCTGTCGAAGAGGTCCTGCGACCCGGCCAGCCGGGTGGCGAGCTCGCGCACCCCGTGCCCGACGCCGCCCGAGGCCGAGGCTGCGAGGTCGCGCAGCCAGAACGTGCGGGCCGTGTCGCGGTAGCGGTCGTTCCACTCGGAGAACGGCGGGGGGAACTGCCCGGTGCGCCAGCCGTGGATGCCGAGGTCCCAGGGCTCCGCGACGAGCTTGGCGCGGGAGAGCACCGGGTCGGTGCGCAGGGCCACCAGGAACGGGTGGTCGCGGTCGTAGCCGTCGTCCTTGCCGCGGCCGAGCGCCACGGCGAGGTCGAACCGGAAGCCGTCGACGTGGCACTCCTGCACCCAGTAGCGCAGCGAGTCGAGCACCATGCGCGCCACGACCGGATGGGTGAGGTCGAGCGTGTTGCCGCAACCGGTCACGTCGATGTCGCGACCCCGGGCGTCGAGGCGGTAGTACGCGCGCTGGTCGAGCCCGCGCCACGAGAGCGTCATTCCGTCGCGGGAGTTCTCGGCGGTGTGGTTGTAGACGACGTCGAGCAGGACCTCGATGCCCGCCGCGTGGAGGCTCTTCACCATGCCCTTGAACTCGTCGAGGACTCCCTGCGGGTCGGTCGCGGACGCGTAGGGGGCGTGCGGGGCGAAGAACCCGAGGGTGTTGTAGCCCCAGTGGTTGCTCAGGCCGCGCAGGACGAGGTCGGGCTCGTGCGTGAACGCGTGCACGGGAAGCAGCTCGACGGCGGTGACACCGAGGCCCAGCAGGTGGTCGACGAAGGCGGGGTGGGCGAGGCCGGCATACGTGCCCCTGAGCTCCTCGGGCACGCCCGGGTGCAGCATCGTCGCGTTCTTGACGTGCACCTCGTAGATGAGCGACTCGGTCAATGACCTGCGCGGGAACTCGTCTGTGCCCCAGTCGAAACCGTCTTCGACGATGACGCAGCGCGGCATGTGGGGCGCCGAGTCGCGGTCGTCACGCACCCAGATGTCGCCGCGCAGGTCGGGGCCGACGCGGTGGCCGTAGAGGGCGGGGTCGAGGCCGACCTCGCCCTCGATGGCACGGGCGTACGGGTCGAGGAGGAGCTTGGCGGGGTTGTGCAGCAGGGAATGGTCGGGGTTCCACTCTCCGTCGACCCGGAAGGCGTAGCGCTGGCCGGCCCCGACCCCGGCAACGGTGTCGAACCACGTGCCGTGGGCGCGGTGCCGCAGCGTCACCCGGCGCTCGGTCGTCGACCCGTCGGACTGCTCGTCGAAGAGACAGACCTCCACCGAGCGGGCGTGGCCGGCGTAGACCGAGAACTGGGCGCCCTCGTCGGTGAGGCGGGCGCCGAGCTCCGGTGGGAGGTCGGGCGTCGCGGGTGGGGGCGGGCACATGCATCCGAGCGTAGGGGGGCCGGACGAAGAGGGGCAGACCCGACGCTCCGCGGGGCGAAGCGCGTGGACGGTGTGCGGGCCGGATCGACCTCGCCGCGGCCTCTCGTTACGGTTGGCGCATGACCGATCCGACTTCGCTGCCCAACTTCATGCCCAGCGCTCCCGATGCGGGGCCCAACAACGTCCCCGCCAGTGAGACCCCTGTGCGTGACCGCATCCTCGAGGTGCTGAAGGGCCTCGGCATCGAGGCGTCCATCGACGGCGACGGCGACCTCGAGTTCGCCATCGTCGACGACGAGGGCGCGAGCACCACCCTCTTCGCACGCGTTGCCGAGGGCGACCTGGCCCTGGTCCGCTTCTTCGGCCAGTGGCAGCTCGCCGAGCCCGTCTCGCCCGACCGCAACGAGCGCATCGCCCGCTGCAACGACCTCACGATGCAGCTCAACATCGTCAAGCTCTCGCTCGTGCAGGAGAGCCTCGTCGTCTCCGCCGAGCACGTCATCACGCCGAACGCCGACCTCGAGATCCTCGTGCCCCTCTCGGTGAACCACATCCTCCAGAGCGTCGGCTTCTTCTTCCAGTCCTGGCTGCCCGTCGACGACGCGCCCGCGGGCCCGACCGCCTGATGGGCGAGTTCGTCCGGCTCGAGGTCGAGGACGGCGTCGGCACGATCCGCCTCGACCGGCCGAAGATGAATGCCCTCAACGTCCAGGTCCAGGAGGAGATCCGCGAGGCCGCTGCCGAGACGACCGCTCGGACCGACGTCAAGGCCGTCATCGTCTACGGCGGCGAGCGCGTCTTCGCTGCGGGTGCGGACATCAAGGAGATGCAGACGATGTCGTACACCGACATGGTCGAGCGCTCCGCCCCCCTCATGAGCTCGATCACGTCGGTGGCGCGCATCCCCAAGCCGGTCATCGCCGCCATCACCGGCTACGCCCTCGGTGGCGGCTGCGAGCTCGCGCTCGCCTGCGACTTCCGCGTCGTCGCCGACGACGCCAAGCTGGGCCAGCCCGAGATCCTGCTGGGCATCATCCCCGGCGCCGGCGGCACGCAGCGGCTGTCACGGCTCGTCGGCGCCTCGCGTGCCAAGGAGATCATCTTCAGCGGCCGCTTCGTCGACGCCCGGGAGGCGCTCGCGATCGGCCTCGCCGACAAGGTCGTCCCGGCCGCCGACGTCTACTCGTCCGCCCGCGAGTGGGCGTCGACCTTCGTCGGTGCCGCGTCGTATGCCGTCCGTGCCGCCAAGGAGGCCATCGACCGCGGTCTCGAGGTCGACCTCGAGACCGGGCTCGAGATCGAGCGGCTGCTCTTCGCCTCGCTCTTCGCGACCAAGGACCGGGAGATCGGCATGTCCTCGTTCGTCGAGCACGGTCCCGGCAAGGCGCAGTTCGAGGGTCGATGACCCTCACCCGGACGCCGCTCGAGGCGGACCCGCGGCGCCCGTGCCGGTGGGTCCGCCTCGGGCGTCTGCGGGAGCTCGACAGGACCCTGCCGTGACCGCCGAGCCGGGTCGCGGGCCCCTCGACGTCCTCGTCGTCTACGTCCCCGTCGGTGACACCGAGGCGGTGCTCCAGGCACTCTTCGCCGCCGGGGCCGGGACGGTCGGCGACTACCGCGAGTGCGCCTTCGTCACCCGCGGCACGGGACAGTTCCGACCGGTCGCCGGTGCGACACCGACGATCGGCACCGTCGGTGACCTCGAGAAGGTCTCCGAGAACCGCGTCGAGCTCGTCCTCGACCGGGCGCTCCGAGCCGATGTCGTCGCCGCGCTCCGGGCCGCGCACCCCTACGAGGAGCCGGCCTTCCACGTCCTCGAGACCGCCGACGTCGACCCCGCCTGACGGTTCGGCGCCCGACGTCGATATGCCGTCCGGCGCAGGAACTGCGCCATGGCGCGGTTTCGTTCGTGGCCGGGGTCGGCTCGGGTGTCGGAACTGCGCCGTGGCGCGGTCCGGCTCACGACGTCTTGAAGCCGCCGTTGCTGAGGAGGAGCTGGCCGTTGATCCAGCCGCCCTGCTCCGACAGCAGGAAGCGCACGAGGTCGGCCGTGTCGCGGGGCGTGCCGAGCCGGCCCGCCGGGGTGTCGGCGGCGCCGAGGGCCCGGATGCGGTCGTCCATCCAGCCCGTGTCGATCGGGCCGGGGTTGATGACGTTGGCACGCACGCCCCGGTCGGCGAGCTCGATCGCCGCCGCGATGACGATGCGGTCCAGGGCGCCCTTGCTCGAGCCGTAGGGCAGGTTGTGCGCCGTGTGGTCGCTCGTCAGGGCCACGACGTGCGCGGCCGCGGGTCCACCCGGTGCCTGCTCGGGGAGCCGCACGGCAAACGCCCGGATGAGGAGCCACGTCGCGCGGGCGTTGACGGCGTAGTGCCGCTCCCAGCTCTCGAGCGAGGTCGTGAGGATCCCGCTGTCGACCGACTCGCAGTGCGACATGACGAGGCCGGTCACGGGTCCGAGCCGCTCCGTAGCCGTGGCGACGAGGGCCTCGGGGACAGCCGGGTCCGCGAGGTCGCCGGACAGGAGCTCGACACGGCTACCCAGGGCCCGGCACTCGTCGGCGACGGCCGCCGGGTCGTCGGTGCCGCGCTCGTAGCCGAGCCGCTCGTCGTAGGGCTGCCAGTGGCCGAGGGCCAGGTCCCAGCCGTCCGCGGCGAGTCCGAGGGCGAGCTCGGAGCCGATCGAACGACGCCTGCCTACCCCGGTGACGAGGGCGACCCGGTGGCGCGTGGACGAGGCGGGGGAGGCGGAGGACATGGCGCCCATCCTCCGCAGGTCCGACAACCCTCGACAACCGGTTTTGCCTCGTCCGAGCCCACCCCACAGGCCCGCCCGTGGTCGCAGACGTCACGGGCGGCATACGCAGGGGGCTGGTGGTGAGCGTCACGCCAGACGCGTGCGGACTGAGCGGGCGCTCAGTGAGAGGATGGACGGCAGTGCCGGAGCGACCTCCGGCAGTTCCATGAGCACCACCACCAGCAACGGAAGAGGACGTTCACCCATGAACATCGTCGTCTGTGTCAAGTACGTGCCGGACGCCCAGGCCGAGCGCACGTTCAACGCATCTGACAACACGACCGACCGCGAGAACGTCGACGGCCTGCTGTCGGAGCTCGACGAGTACGCGGTCGAGGAGGCCCTCAAGATCGTCGAGGCCGGCGAGGGTGAGGTCACCGTCCTGACGGTGGGCCCCGACGCCGCCGCGGACGCCATCAAGAAGGCCCTGCAGATGGGCGCGGACAAGGGTGTGCACGTCAACGACGCCGCCATCCACGGCTCCGACGCCATCGCGACCTCCCTCGTCCTCGCCGAGGCCATCCAGAAGATCGGGGACGTCGACCTCGTCCTCACCGGCATGGCCTCGACCGACGGCACCATGGGTGTCGTGCCCGCGATGCTCGCCGAGCGACTCGGCCTGCCGGCCGTGACGTTCGCGTCCGAGCTGACGGTCGAGGGCTCCACGGCGACGATCCGCCGCGACGGCGACGCCTCCACCCAGACGATCACGGCCACGCTGCCGGCCCTCGTGTCGGTCACCGACCAGATCAACGAACCGCGCTACCCCTCGTTCAAGGGGATCATGGCCGCGAAGAAGAAGCCGGTCGAGCAGTGGTCCCTGGCCGACCTCGGTGTCGACGCCGGCCAGGTCGGCCTCGACGCCGCCTGGACGAAGGTGTCGTCGTTCGACGCCCGCCCGCCCCGCACGCAGGGCGAGATCGTCACCGACGAGGGTGACGGCGGCAGCAAGCTCGCCGCGTTCCTGTCCGAGCGCAAGTTCGTCTGACCGCTCTCGTCCTGAACTTCCCAGCCAGCAAAGGAGATCCGCACCATGGCTGAAGTACTCGTGCTCGTCGACCACGTCGATGGCAAGGTCCGCAAGACCACCGCCGAGCTGCTCACGATCGCCCGCCGCCTCGGTGAGCCGTCGGCCGTCTTCGTCGGCGCCGGCTTCGACGCCGCCAAGGAGTCCCTCGCCCGTTTCGGCGCCGAGAAGGTCTACCGCGTCGAGTCGCCCGAGGTGCTCGAGCACCTCGTCGTCCCGCAGGCCGAGCTGCTCGCCCAGCTCGTCGCCTCGACGTCCCCGGCGGCCGTGCTCGTGCCGGCGTCCCCGGAGGGCAAGGAGATCGCCGCGCGCCTCGCGGTCAAGACCGAGTCTGGTCTGATCACGGACGCCGTCGACGTGCAGGCCGGCGACGGTGGCGTCGCGACGACCCAGTCGGTCTTCGCCGGCTCCTACACGGTCACGGCCACGGTCACGAAGGGCACGCCCATCGTCGCCGTGAAGCCGAACTCGGCGACGCCCGAGGAGGCTGCCGGCGCGGCTGCCGACGAGGTCGTCGACTTCACCCCGTCCGACGCCGCCAAGGGCGCGCGCATCACCGAGTCCAAGCCGAAGCAGGCGACGGGTCGTCCCGAGCTGACCGAGGCGGCGATCGTCGTCTCCGGTGGCCGCGGCACCGGCGGCGACTTCTCCAAGGTCGAGGACTTCGCCGACAGCCTCGGCGCCGCGGTCGGCGCGAGCCGCGCCGCCGTCGACGCCGGCTGGTACCCGCACACGAGCCAGGTCGGCCAGACCGGCAAGCAGGTCAGCCCGCAGCTCTACGTCGCGTGCGGCATCTCCGGCGCCATCCAGCACCGCGCCGGCATGCAGACCTCCAAGACGATCGTGGCCGTCAACAAGGACAACGAGGCCCCGATCTTCGAGCTCGTCGACTTCGGCGTCGTCGGCGACCTGTTCAACGTTCTGCCCCAGGCCACCGAGGCCATCAAGGCCGCCAAGGACTGAGCGTCCTCACCAGGGTGCCCACTCGACCAGCACGGTCGGGTGGGCACTCTGCCGGGCTCAGGCCGCCTCGGGGTCGAGGTCGGCCCGCGAGAGACGCGCCCAGCTCTCGAGCCGCTCACGGTTGAGGGCGTATGCCGCCCTCCCGGTGCCCAGCGTCCACCAGGCGCCCCTGAGAGCCTCCGATGGCAGGCGCACAGGGCGCCCGTCGCCAGGGGTCCACTCGAGCCGTCCACCGGACGAGACGCGGCGGACGTGGGAGCGCTCGACGGTGGTCGAGGCGAGCGTGTTGTGCACGCGAAGGCTCTGCGCTCCCAGCTCGATCCGCGCCGACCACGCGCGCCAGCCGAGGGCCACAGCGAGGGTGAGGCACACGGCATACACGGCCGTGACGGGGCCGCGGGGGAGGTAGTGCAGGACGAGCCTCGCCACGAAGTAGCCGATGACGGGGCAGGCCAGAGCCGAGAGAGCCCGGTGCGCGGCCGGGGCACGCAGTCGACTGCCCCCGGTGCCCACGCGCGCGTCACCCATGGGGCCGATCATAGGTCGACCGGCCCCACGGGCGGGATCGAGCGGGTCAGACGCGCGTCGAACCCCTACGCGTCATCGCACGGCTGCTGCTGCGGCCACGACGTCGACGAGGCCGTGGCCCTTGTCGAACGACGTCGTGCCGTTGCCTGCCGGGTCGCTGACGTAGGCGGCGCCGTTCGCATACTTGTACGCGGTCGCCTTGATCGCGGCCTCGACCTGCGCCGGCGTCGCGTTCGGGTTCGCCTGGAAGAGCTGCGCCACGATGCCCGAGATGTGCGGGGTGGCCATCGAGGTGCCGCTGATCGTGTTGTAGTTGCCGCCGTCACGCGGGTCGCCGCCGGTGGTGCAGATCGGCAGGTAGATGCGGCACGAGCTCGTGATGCCCTCACCCGGCGCGGAGATGTCGGGATAGGTGCCGAACTGGCCCGCACGGCCACGCGCGCTGAAGTCGCTCACCGTGCCGTTGCGGGTGCCGGTGTCCTGGTCGTTGTACGACGCGACGGAGATGATGCCGCCCGTGGGGTCCTGGCCGGGCGGGTTCGACAGGTTGGCCGACCCGTCACCGCCGTCGTTGCCGTTGGCCCAGACGGAGACGACACCCTCCTTGACGAGCTGGCGCTGGAGCTTGACCGTCGCCGAGTTCGGGTCGAACTCGCCGCCGCCCGACGGGCCGTACGAGTTGCTCGTCACCTTGATGGGCGGGCACGTGCTGGCGGGCACGCCGGCGCCGCACGGGGTGGCGTGGTTCTCGAGCACCCAGTTCAGGGCCGAGTCGGCGCCGACGATGAGCAGGACGGCGCCCGTGCCGAGGCTGACGATGCTCGCACCGGGGGCTGCTCCGTGCATCCTCGTGCCGTCGGAGAGGGTGACGTCACGTCCCGCGACGATGCCGGAGACGTGCATGCCGTGGCCGCCCGCCGCCAGCAGGTCGGTGTTGAGGCTGCCGGCGTCGACCGGCTGGCAAGGGAGCACCTCGAGCGGGTCGCAGACCATCTTGAGGTTCTTCACGACGGCCGAGGTGCCGTCGGCGTTCCGGAGGAACGGGTGCGTGGGGTCCACGCCCGAGTCGATGACGGCAACGCTGACCCCGGAACCGTCCAGGGGCTTGCCGTTCGCCCCGGTGAGCGTGGCGCGCGCCTCCGAGCCGCGCGTGGCCGTGTTGGACGTCGACAGGAACATGTCGATGGGCTCGTTGCCCTCGACGTAGGTGACGCCGGCCTTCGAGCGCACGGCGTCGATCTGCAGCGGCAGGCCCGCGGCGACGACGACGCCGATCTTGTCGAACGTCTCGCGCACGACGAGCCCGGACGCCGTGGCGGCCCGGCGAGCGGTCGCCACGTCCGCGGCATGCACCATGACGGTGGTCGGGGTGACCGCTGACAGCGTCGACCAGTGGGCTGAAAGCCACGACGAGAGCGGTGCCTTGGCCGAGCCCGAGCCCGAGCCGAGCAGGCCGCCGACCGGGGCGGCCGACCCGGGCTGCGGCGACGCGGCTGCGACCGTGGCCGTGGTGAGCGCGGTGGCCGCCGCCAGGGCGACCGCCCCCAGACGGAGTCGGCGAGTTGGGGTGGAGCGCATGAGCTGCCTCTCTGCAGGGCCGCCCTGCTGCAGTGGAGGACGGCGACGTACAGGGGCAACGAGGCGGGCCGCGTGGAGGTTACGCAGCGGTAGCGGCCTCGACGGCCGGTCGGCGCACCGGGCCGGCCGTCCTAGAATCGGTGGGTGACTGCCTACCTCGACCATGCGGCGACCACGCCGATGCTGCCCGCCGCCATCACGGCGATGACCCGGCAGCTCGGCATCGTGGGCAACGCGTCGTCGCTGCACCGCACGGGCCGTGCGGCCCGGCGCGCCGTCGAGGAGTCGCGCGAGAAGATCGCCCGCTGCCTCGGTGCGCGCCCGTCGGAGGTCATCTTCACGTCCGGCGGCACCGAGTCCGACAACCTCGCGATCAAGGGCACCTACTGGGCCCGGCGCGACCGCGAGCCGGGCCGGGTCCGCCTGCTCGTCGGGGTCACCGAGCACCACGCGGTGCTCGACTGCGTCGACTTCCTCGTGGCCCACGAGGGCGCCAAGGTCACCTGGCTCGAGTGCACGCCCGAGGGCGTCGTCGAGCCCTCCACGGTGCGCCTGGCCATCGAGGCCGACCCGGCGTCGGTGGCGCTCGTGTCGGTGATGTGGGCCAACAACGAGGTCGGCACGGTGCAGGACGTCCGGGCCATCGCCGAGGTGGCGCACGAGTTCGGCATCCCGTTCCACACCGACGCCGTCCAGGCCGCCGGGCACGTGCCCGTCGACTTCGCCGCGAGCGGCGCCGATCTCATGTCGGTGACCGCCCACAAGCTGGGTGGCCCCATCGGCGTGGGGGCCCTCGTCGCGCGGCGCGAGGCGAAGCTCGTGCCGCTCAGCCACGGCGGCGGCCAGGAGCGACAGGTCCGTTCGGGCACGCTCGACACCCCGGCCGTCGTCGGGTTCGCGACGGCGCTCGTCGAGGCCACCGCGGCCATCGAGTCCGAGTCGGCACGGCTCGTCGCCCTGCGCGACGACCTGATCCAGCGTGCGACGGCGCTCTCGCCCGACATCCGTGTGACCGGGGCGTGGGCCGCCGGCGACGGCACGACGCGCCTTCCGGGCAACGCCCACCTGCTCGTGCCGGGCTGCGACGGTGACTCGCTGCTCTACCTGCTCGACGCGGCCGGCGTCTCGTGCTCGACGGGCTCGGCCTGCCAGGCCGGCGTGCCGCAGCCGAGCCACGTCCTGCTCGCCATGGGCGTGCCCGAGACCGATGCCCGGGGGGCGCTGCGCGTGACCCTGGGCCACACGTCCGGCCAGGCCGACGTCGACGCCTTCGTCGACGCGTTGCCGGCCGCCATCGAGCGGGCACGTCGTGCTCGGGAGGCGACCGCCTCGTGAGGGTCGTCGCAGCGATGAGCGGTGGCGTCGACTCGGCCGTGGCCGCGGCCCGCATGCTCGACGCCGGGCACGAGGTCGTCGGCGTCCACCTGGCCCTGTCGCAGAGCGCGGCCACCCTGCGCGAGTCGGCCCGCGGCTGCTGCACCATCGAGGACGCCGGCGACGCGAGGCGCGTGGCCGACGTGCTCGGCATCCCCTTCTACGTGTGGGACATGGCGGCGCGCTTCAAGCGCGACGTCGTCGACGACTTCCGCGCCGAGTACGCCGCCGGCCGCACCCCCAACCCCTGCCTGCGGTGCAACGAGAAGATCAAGTTCGCGGCCCTGCTCGACAAGGCGGTCGCGCTCGGTTTCGACGCCGTCGCGACCGGGCACTACGCCCAGGTCGTCGAGACCGTGAACCCCGACGGGACCGTGCGTCGCGAGCTGCACCGGGCCGTCGACGCGGCCAAGGACCAGAGCTACGTCCTGGGCGTGCTCGACGCCGACCAGCTCGCTCGCTCGTTCTTCCCCCTGGGCGACACGACGAAGCCGCAGATCCGCCAGGAGGCTGCCGAGCGCGGTTTCTACGTGGCGAGCAAGCCCGACAGCCACGACATCTGCTTCATCGCCGACGGCGACACCCGCGGCTGGCTGGGCCGCGAGCTGGGGGAGGCGCCGGGCGACATCGTCGACACCGACGGGGCCGTCGTCGGCAGCCACGACGGTGCGTTCGCCTACACCGTCGGGCAGCGTCGGGGCCTCGGGCTCTCCAGGCCGGCGCCCGACGGGCAGCCGCGCTACGTCGTGGAGGTACGTCCCGACACCAACCAGGTCGTCGTCGGCACCGCCGACCTGCTCGGCGTCAACGCGCTGACCGGAGACCATGCCCGCTGGTGCGGCCCGCACCCCCGAGGTGTGGTCGAGGTGGGCGCACAGGTGCGCGCGCACGGCGCCGAGTACGCCGCGCGGGCGTGGGCCGACGGCGACAGCGTCGAGGTCCGGGTCGACGAGCGCATCCGCGGCGTGGCGCCGGGCCAGTCGGTGGTGCTCTACGACGGCACGCGGGTGGTGGGCTCCGCCACGATCGCGGCGGCTCGTCTCGAGCGCACGCCGGTCGGCTGAGGCATCCGACGACTGGCGCCGCCCGTCGCCCCAGGCCGCCCGTGACCGGGCCGCCCACGGTCGTCAGTCGAGCGAGCGCGTCCACGTGACGGTGCGGGCTGCCGGTCGGAACCCGAGCGAGCGGTAGAGACGCTGCGGGCCCGGGTAGCCGTCGTCACCGCGTGGGCTGACCTGCGCGAGGGAGCCGCCGACCGCCCCGAGGTGGTGGAGTGCAGCCAGGGTGACGGCTCCGGCCAGGCCCCGGCCCCGGTGCGCGGGCACGCACCCGACCGGCTCGACGAGCCCGACCCCGGTGGCCTCGTCGAGCCAGACGAGCACCGAGGCCACCATGCGGTCCTGCTCGTCGACGGCCACCCAGTCGAGGTCGTGCCGATAGGGCCACGCAGCCATCAGCTGCCGGTAGGCGGTCTCGTCGACCTTGGACCGCCCGAAGTCCGACCAGGCAGCCGCGTGGACAGCGGCGCGCTCGCGGGCCTCGTGCGGCTCCACGTGCCGGAAGCGGTAGCCGTCCACCCGAGGCGCCGCAGCAAGGTCGCCGACCGCGGCCGTGTGGTGGGTGAACCACGGAGCATCAGGTTGAGCCGCGAAACCCGCTGCGGCAAGGGCTGACTCGGCGACGTCGTGCTCCATGACGAGGGCCGACTGCGTCTCGGCGTCGCTCACCTCCTCGAACCACTCGACCAGCTCCTCGGCGACGTCGGGACGGTCCGGGTGCACCTGCAGCTCGAGCCAGTCGGGTGCTTCGGCCCAGCCGAAGCCCACCTCGAGCCCGTCGTCGCTCCACACCGCGATGGCCTCACCCTCGTCGAGGCGCCCCGGATCGACCGGGCGGTAGTAGCGGCTCCATGCGAGCTGGCCCGGGTGGAAACGGCTCGTGGGCGACCAGAGCCGGGAGGCCATGGCCTGCATCGCGCGCAGGTCGGCGGGTCCCGAGAAGTCACGACGTGCGGTCGCCATCGCGCCAGCGTAGAGGGGGCGGTGCGCGTCCGTCGCACGGGTTCCTGCCGTCGTCGCAGGTCCGCGAAGGCTGCGGCCCTGCCGGCTGTGGCCCCGGGGGCGGGATGCGCCCCCATTAGGCTGGCGCGGTGACCCTGGCAACCGGCATCGGCTCCTGGCCCGGAACCTCCGTGCGTGACGCCCTTGCGCAGGTGCGCGAGATCCTCGACGGACACCTGCCCTACCTCCCCGAGCTGCCGGCCCGCGGACCCGGCGCCGACATGCTCGGCCGCACGGCGGGGCTGCTCGTCGAGATGCCGGTCGACCTGCAACCCGTGGGCTGGCGGCTCGTCGACCGTCCCGGCCGTGATGCCACCCGTACCGCTGCCCTGATGCGCGAGGACCTCGACGAGCTCGCCGAGGCCTTCGACGGCCACACCGGCCGGCTCAAGCTGCAGGTCGTCGGGCCCTGGACGCTCGCCGCGAGCGTCTGGCTGAGCCGCGGCGAGCGCATGGTCGTCGACGAGGGAGCGAGCCGCGACCTGGTCGAGTCGCTCGCGGAGGGCATCCGCGTGCACGTGGCCGCCGTACGGCGCCTCGTGCCGGGCGCCGAGGTCGTCCTCCAGGTGGACGAGCCGTCGCTGCCCACGGTGCTCGCCGGCCGGCTGCCGACCTCCTCCGGATTCGGACGCCTGCCCAGCCTCGACCCACAGGTGGCCGCCGCCGGCCTCAGGACGGTGCTCGGCGCGCACGACGGCGAGACCGTGCTCCACTGCTGCGCCGCGGAGCCACCGCTGCCGCTGCTGCGCTCGGCCGGCCCCTCGGCGTTGTCGGTCGACACCTCGCTGCTGCGCCCGCGCGGGTGGGAGGGCGTCGCCGTCGCGGTCGAGGACGGCATACGGCTGCATGCGGGAGCGATCCCGACCGACGGCAGTGTGACCCGGCCGCAGGCGGTCGCCGACCGGTTCGTCGACGCGTGGCGTCGCATCGGTATGCCCCTGACCTCGCTCACCGACGTCGTCGTGACCCCGGCCTGTGGGCTGGCCGGTGCCGCCCCCGAGCTCGCCCGCACGATCCAGCGCGCGGCCGTCGAGACCGCGCGTGAGCTGGACGAGCGCAGCGTCGCCTGAACGGGCACGGCACGCTCACCGCGACCCGCGGACGACGAAGGCCGGTCACCCCGAGGGTGACCGGCCTTCGCGTTGCCGGGGCAGGGGGACTCAGAGAGCCGAGCCCGCCGTCCACGTGGACCAGCTGAGGTTCCAGTCGGCGTAGCCGTTGCCCATCGTCATGGGACGGGCCGTGCCGACCGTCTCGACGACGTCGCCGATGCGGGTCTGGCCGTAGAGCCACTGGCCGTTCGCGTCGCTCATGCCGGTGCAGCCGTGGCTGACGTTGCGGTGTCCCTGGTCCTTGACCGACCACGGAGCCGTGTGGAGGAACTCGCCGGAGTTCGTGACGCGCATGGCGTACTTGACCGGGGTGTCCTCGTAGTAGCCGGTGTCGCCCTTCTTCAGGCCGATGGTCTCGGCGCGCATCGTGATGTTGGTGACCTTGTCCATGATCACCTTGGTGCCGGAGCGGGTGATGAAGCCGGGCCGGCCACCGGTGACGGGGATGCGCTTGGTGAACTTGCCGTTGATGAAGACGTCCATCTGGTGGGTCTGGAGGTTGACCTTGGCGATGAGCGACCGGCCGATCGTGAAGTCGGACGTGCGCGACTGCTCGCCCCAGCGGCCGCCGCCGGCCGAGACGCCGTTGAGGTCGGCCTCGACGTGGACCTTCGTGCCGGGCTTCCAGTACGACCGGGGCCGCCAGTGGGCCTCCTTGGACGACAGCCAGTACCAGGAGCCGGCCTGCGCGGGGGAGGAGGTGACCTTCATGTGCTTCTCGAAGTTCGCCTTGTCCTTGACCGGCAGGTCGAAGCGCATGACAACCGGCATGCCGATGCCGACCGTGCCGCCGTCGCGCGGCGACACCGAGGTGTAGACCTGGTCGTCGAGCCTGAGGTTCGCGGTGCGGAACGTGCGGGTGACCTCGTCGGCGCGGCCGTCGGGGTCCTCGGCCTCGAGGGCCAGGGTGTACTCGACGCCGGGCTCGAGCAGCTCGCCGGCGGTCCACGTGCCGTCCTTGAGCGTGCCGTCGACCGTGATCTTGTTGCCCTTCTTGCTCACGTAGGACAGCGACGCCTTCTTGAGGGTGCCCTTCTGGGCCGTGGCCGTGACACGCGTGTCGACCGAGACGTCGTCGGCGTCGTCAGAGGGCGTCGTCGTGTAGACGACGGGGTCGGTCGTCGGGGTCGGCGTCGACGTCTCGGAGCTGCCGGGGGCCGCGGACGACGAGCTGGCAGGCTTGCCGTTCTCGGCGGTGGCTGTCGCGTTGCAGGCGGTCACGCCCAGCATGGCCACGACGGCCATCCCCGAGACTGCGGCGGTACGGATGCTCGACTTCACGCTTTGAATACCCTTCACGGACGCGGCGCCGGGCGCTCCAGGGCGGAACGGGGTGCGACGCGTCGATAGTGACCCTGCTCCAGTGTCACCGATGGCGACCGGATACTCCAAAACGAGCGGCGAGTCCAAACTCCCGCGTGTCGCGTCCTTCAGGAGGCGTCGACCGGGCGCACCGCGCGGCGCAGGATCTTGCCGGTCGGTCCCTTCGGGAGCTCCTCGAGCGTCCAGAGGCGGCGGGGGTACTTGTAGGCGGCGAGGCGCTCCTTGACGTACGCCTGGACGTCGTCGAGCGTCGAGCTCGAGCCCGGCCGGAAGACGACGGCGGCGCCCACCTCCTCGCCCATGAGGTCGTCCGGCACCCCGACCACCGCGGCCTCGAGCACGTCGGGGTGCGTGTAGAGCACCTCCTCGACCTCGCGGGGGTACACGTTGAGGCCGCCGCGGATGATCATGTCCTTCTTGCGGTCGACGATCGTGAAGTAGCCCTCGTCGTCGACGGTCGCGAGGTCGCCCGAGCGGAACCAGCCGTCGGGGATGGCCTCCTGCGTGGCCTCGGGGCGGTTCCAGTAGCCCTTCATGATGTTCTCGCCGCGGATCGCGATCTCGCCGATCTCACCGGCAGGGGTGTCGTTGCCCTCGAGGTCGACGAGCTTCATCTCACAGCCCGGGATGGCGCGGCCGATCGTGCCGGGCTTGGTCGGCTTGTCGGGCATGTTGAAGGAGGCGACCGGGGAGGTCTCGGACAGGCCGTAGCCCTCGAGGATCTGGCAGCCGAACTTCGCCTCGAACGCCTTCATGACCGCCTCGGGCATCGCCGAGCCGCCCGAGGCGCACGTGCGCAGGCTGCTCGTGTCGGCCTGATCGGCGTTCGGGTGGTTGAGGATCGCGGCATACATCGTCGGGACGCCCTGGAAGATCGTCACGTGGTCGCGGCCGAGCACCTCGATGGCCTTCGCGGGGTCGAACCGGGGGATGAGCGTCAGGGTGGCGCCGCGCTGGACCGACGTGTTGAGCCCGCACGTGAGGCCGAAGACGTGGAAGAGGGGCAGGCAGCCCATGATGACGTCGTCCTCGGTGATCTGCATGATGTCCGAGGCCGAGCGCTCGGCGTTGCGGTGCAGGTTGAAGTGGGTGAGCTCGGCGCCCTTGGGCTTGCCGGTCGTGCCGCTCGTGTAGAGGATCACCGCGGTGTCGTCGTCGGCCCTCTCGACCGGCTCGGTCACCGGCGCGGCGGCGGTCTCGGACGCGTCGAACTGGCCGTCGGCCGGCCCCATCGGACCGCACACGACGAGGCGGGTGCCCGTCTCGGCGGCGGCCTTGCCCGCCTCCTCGGCGAAGTCGGGCCAGACGAAGCTGAAGCGGGCCCCGCTGTCCTCGTAGAAGTACTGGATCTCACCGGACTTGAGCAGCGGGTTCATCGGCACCACGACACCGCCGGCCAGCAACGCGCCGTAGAAGGTGACGGGGTATGCCGGCACGTTGGGGAGGATGAGCGAGACGCGGTCGCCGGGCTCGAGACCCGCCGCGCGGAGCTGGCCCGCGACCGCCGAGGCGGCCCGGTGCAGGGTCGACCAGCTCACCTCCGCCTGGTCGAGCTTGATCCCGACCTTGTCGGGGACACGCCCGGCGGTGGCGACGAGGTTGGCGGCGAGGTTGGTCATCTCTGCTCCTTCGCAGGGGGTTGGCCTCGGGCTCGCGTTCATTGTTACTGCTCGGTCGCCGGGTGAACAGACCTTCCCCGCGACGTGCCGAGCCTCACGCCCCGGCCGCGTCGGAGGTGGCTGGCAGGATGGGCGCGTGAGCGAGAGCAGCGGCCCAACGGCGGTCACCGACGACGTCCCGACCGAGGTCCACCAGGAGTGGGCCGACCTCGCCGAGCAGGCCGCCGCGGCCCAGTTCGCCTACCACGTCAAGGACTCGCCGACGATCAGCGACGGCGAGTACGACCGTCTCATCCGGCGGCTCAACGCGATCGAGGACGAGCACCCGTCGCTGCGCACGCCCGAGAGCCCGACGCAGAACGTCGGGGGGGCCTCGTTCGCGACGGGCTTCGAGACCGTCGACCACGTCGAGCGCATGCTGAGCCTCGACAACGCCTTCTCCTTCGAGGAGCTGCAGACCTGGGCCGAGCGCGTCGAGCGCGAGGTCGGCTCGGGCGCCCACTACCTGACCGAGCTGAAGATCGACGGCCTCGCGATCAACCTGCTCTACGAGAAGGGCCGGCTCGTCCGGGCGCTCACGCGCGGCGACGGGCGCACGGGCGAGGACGTCACCAACAACGTCCGCACGATCGACGGCATCCCCGAGCGGCTCGCGGGCGACGACGTGCCCGAGCTCGTCGAGATCCGTGGCGAGGTGTTCTTCCCCACCGCGGCGTTCGCCGACCTCAACGCCGGGCTCGTCGAGGCGGGCAAGGCGCCCTTCGCCAACCCGCGCAACGCGGCCGCGGGCTCGCTGCGGCAGAAGGATCCCAAGGTCACCGCCAGCCGGCGGCTGCGCATGCTGGTGCACGGCATCGGCGCGCGCCGCGGCTTCGACATCGCGCGACAGAGCGAGGCGTATGCCGCCCTGCGCGCCTGGGGCCTGCCGACCTCCGACGAGGTGCGCGTGCTCGACGACATCGCGGCCGTGGAGGAGTTCGTCACCTACCACGGCGAGCACCGGCACGACCGCGCCCACGACATCGACGGCATCGTCGTCAAGGTCGACGAGGTGCCGCTGCAGCGCCAGCTCGGCGCGACGTCACGTGCGCCGCGGTGGGCCATCGCGTTCAAGTACCCGCCCGAGGAGGTCAACACCAAGCTGCTCGACATCCGCGTCAACGTCGGGCGCACCGGTCGCGTCACGCCCTACGGCGTCATGCAGCCGGTCGTCGTGGCCGGGTCGACCGTCGAGCAGGCGACCCTCCACAACGCGTACGAGGTGGAGCGCAAGGGCGTACTCATCGGCGACACCGTCGTGCTGCGCAAGGCAGGCGACGTGATCCCCGAGATCGTCGGACCCGTCGTCGACCTGCGCGACGGCACCGAGCGTGCCTTCGTCATGCCCACCGAGTGCCCCGCGTGCGGCACGACGCTCGCCCCCGAGAAGGAGGGCGACAAGGACATCCGCTGCCCCAACACGCGGTCGTGCCCGAGCCAGCTGCGCGAGCGCGTCTTCGCCCTGGCCTCCCGCAGCGGGCTCGACATCGAGGCACTCGGGTGGGAGGGATCCAGCGCCCTGCTCGACTCGGGCATCATCACCGACGAGGGCGACCTCTTCGCGCCCGCCGACGACAGCCCGCACGCGGGCGACTACGGCATCAGCCGCGAGAAGCTCGTGCAGGTTCCGCTCTACACGCGGACCGCGAAGAAGACCGACCCCGAGCAGCGCGTCGTCGACGGACGCGTGCTCTCCGCCGGCGGCGAGAAGCTGCTCGCCGAGCTCGAGAAGGCGAAGACGCAGCCGCTCTGGCGGGTGGTCGTCGCCCTGTCGATCCGGCACGTCGGGCCCACCGCGGCCAGGGCGCTCGCGACCCACTTCCGCTCGATGGACGCGATCCGCGCAGCGTCCACCGAGGAGCTCGCGCAGGCCGAAGGCGTCGGCGGGGTCATCGCCGAGGCCGTCACGGCATGGTTCGAGGTGGACTGGCACCAGGAGATCGTGCGCAAGTGGGCAGACGCCGGCGTGCGCATGGCCGACGAGGTCGACGCAGCGGTCGAGCGCACCCTCGAGGGCAAGACCGTCGTCGTCACCGGCTCGCTCGAGGGCTTCTCGCGTGACGAGACCAAGGAGGCGATCATCAGCCGCGGTGGCAAGGCGTCGGGCTCGGTGTCGAATAAGACCGACTTCGTGGTGATCGGGGCCAACGCCGGGTCCAAGGCCGCCAAGGCGGAGGAGCTCGGGCTCACGATCCTCGACGAGGACGGCTTCCGCCGCCTCCTCGAGACCGGCTCGCCCGACTGACGGCCGCTCCCTCGTCACGCCGACGGCCGGTGCGCCCGTCGGTCGCATGCGGAAGTGGCCCTTCTCGGGCGAAACGAGCACGGGCCGACCGATTGGTGCCAATCGGTCACGGGGCACCTGTTCGACCGGTTACGATCACGCCGCCAACTCACGTTCTCGACAGGGGATCCTCCATGTCTCGCACCATCCTCCGCCGCGCCCTCGCGGCGGTCTCCGCGGTCGCCGCCCTGGCCGCGACCCTCGCCGTCTCCTCCGCCGCGCCTGCGTCGGCCGCCGGCACCTGCAGCATCAACACCCCGACGCGCTGGACCATCTCCAGCCCGTTCAAGACCATGACCCTCTCGCTCGCGTCCAACTGCGCCACCGGCACCCACGCCGCGTGGGAGGCGGTTGCCGGCAGCGGGCCCGTGGACCTCGTGGTCTTCGACGGCACGCGCACCGAGCCCTTCGACATGTTCGACGACGACCCGCTCGGTCGCTGGACCTGGCGTCCCCTCGCCTGCAAGGACGCCGCCCTCGTGGAGGTCTGCACGCAGAACACCCGCACCATGGACGTCCGTCTCGGCGGCTGGTCCGGGCTGACGGCGACCCGCTCGGGCTCGAAGGTCACCCTGACCACGTCGGCTGCGCGCTACGCGTACTCGGTGCACAAGTTCGTGCCGTGGACCGGCGTCCGGGGCACGGTGCAGTACAAGGCGCCGACCGCCACGACGTGGACGAGCTTCAAGTACGTCTACCCCGCCTCCAACGGCCGCTACAGCTTCACGTACTCCATGGCGAGCGTCCGCGACTACCGCGTCGTCTTCTCCGACACCTCGGTGGTCTGGGGCCACACCAGCGCCACCGTGCGCCGCTGATCCCAGCAACCCCGGAGGCGCCCGCACGCAACAGCGTGCGGGCGCCCTTCCGCACACGCTCGTGCCGACTGCGCGAGGCATCCGTCAGGGCGTCGTCGCGTGCCCACGCTCTCATGTGTGCGCGCACCACAGAACGGGTGCAGGTGTGTGGGTACCCACCGTCACCTGCGAAGCGGGTCCTCCTAGGCTTGCCCGAAGTTGCCCGGTTCCGCGCTCCACGGCCGCACCGGCAACGCGATGCCGTCGACCGCCCGGTCGGCGCCGCAGCCAGTGCGACGCACGAGGAGGTGCAGGTCTTGACGGGTACCCCGTTGCTCGAGACCAGGGCCCTGACCAAGGAGTTCCGAGGCTTCCGGGCCGTCTCTGACGTCGATCTCACGGTCGCGCAGGGCACCGTCCACGCCCTCGTCGGCCCCAACGGTGCCGGCAAGACCACGCTGTTCAACCTGCTCACCGGGTTCCTCACACCGACCTCGGGCTCGGTGACCTTCGACGGCCAGGACATCACCGGACGCGCCCCCGAGCAGATCGCGCCACTCGGCATCGCGCGCTCGTTCCAGATCACGAGCCTCTTCGAGGCGATGACCCTGCGCGAGCACCTCGAGCTCGCCCTCGCCAGCCCCACCGGGATGGGCAGGCAGTGGTGGCGGTCCGTCACCCGCATGGCCAGGTTCAAGGACCAGGCGATGGAGCTGCTCGAGCAGGTCGGCCTCGCCGACCGGGCGAGCGCACCCGCCTCGTCGCTGGCGTACGGGCAGAAGCGGGCGCTCGAGCTCGCCATCGCGATGGCCCTCGACCCCAAGCTGCTCCTTCTCGACGAGCCCACCGCCGGCATGGGCATCGAGGACGTCGACCGCACCATCGCGCTCGTCAAGCAGCTCTCCGCAGGGCGCACCGTCGTCTTCGTCGACCACAACATGCACGTGGTCGGCTCGCTCGCCGACCAGGTGACGGTGCTCCAGTCGGGGCAGGTCCTCGCGGAGGGCCCCTACGAGCAGGTGCGCGCCGACGAGCGCGTCATCACGGCATACCTCGGAGCCACCCATGAGTGACGAGACGACCACCACCGAACGTACTGGCGCGGTTGCGGAAACCACTGCGACACAGGCGCGCTCGCGCATGCTCGAGGTCAAGGGCCTGTCCGCGTGGTACGGCGAGGCGCGTGTGCTGACCGACGTCGCCGTCGACGTCGCCCCTGGCGAGGTCGTCACGCTCGTCGGCCGCAACGGCGCGGGCAAGACGACGCTGCTGCGCTCCGTCATGGGCCTGCACCGCCAGATCGAGGGGGCCATCAGCCTCGACGGCACAGACCTGGGGAAGACGTCGGCCGACTCCCGCGCCCGGGCCGGCATCGGCTGGGTGCCCGACGACCGCGGCATCTACGCCAGCCTCACCGTCGCCGAGAACCTCCTGCTGCCCCCGGTCGTCCATGCCGACGCGTGGCCGCTCGAACGCGTCTACGAGTTCTTCCCGGTGCTCCACGAACGCCGCGACTTCCCCGGCACCAAGCTGTCGGGAGGCGAGCAGCAGATGCTCGCCATGGCCCGGGTCCTGCGGATGGGCTCGCGCCTGCTGCTGCTCGACGAGCCGAGCGAGGGCCTGGCCCCCGTCATCGTCCAGCGCATCGGCGAGATCATCCGCGAGATCAAGGGCCAGGGCGTCGGCGTGCTCCTCGTCGAGCAGAACGTCAAGTTCGCCTCGACGGTCGCCGACCGGCACTACCTGCTGGCGCAGGGAAAGGTCGTCGAGCACCTCAGCAACGACGACTTCCGGGCCCGCGAGAGCGAGCTGCTCGCCTATCTCGGGATGTAGCCGCCGGTCGGCCCGCGCGGTCCCACCGGCACCTCAACCAGCACGTCAACCGACGTCCGCGTCACCGAACCACCCGTCACATCTCGTCACACCCCAGGAGGGGACATGCGTAGCAGGACAGTCCAGGGCACCGTCGCCATCGCGGCGACCGCCTCCCTCGCGCTCGCCGCGTGCGGCAGCGGCGCCGGCGGCCCGCAGTCGGGCGGCTCGGGCAAGCTCACCGACGACAAGGTCGTCATCGGCCTGCTCAACGACCAGTCCGGCGTCTACAAGGACCTCTCCGGGCCCAACTCCAAGGCGGCCATCGAGCTCGCCATCGCCGACTACAAGGCGAAGTACGGCGAGAAGGCCGTCGCCAAGGACATCGAGGTCGTCACGGCCGACCACCAGAACAAGGCCGACGTCGCCAACTCCAAGG
This sequence comes from Terrabacter terrigena, assembly GCF_042676085.1. Lineage (NCBI taxonomy): Bacteria > Bacillati > Actinomycetota > Actinomycetes > Micrococcales > Intrasporangiaceae > Terrabacter > Terrabacter terrigena. The sequence goes on along the minus strand of NZ_JBHTKH010000001.1, from coordinate 320,866 downwards.
CCCAGGAGATGTACGACCGGCAGAAGGCCGACATCATCCTCGACGTGCCGAACTCGGCCGCCGCGCTCGCCGTCGCGACCCAGGCCGCGAACAAGAAGAAGCTCTACATCAACATCGGCGCCGGCACGACCAAGCTCACCGGCGAGAGCTGCAACAAGTACACCTTCCACTGGGCCTACAACACGGCGATGCTCGCCCGCGGCACGGCAGGCACCATCACCAAGGAGGGCGGGACGAGCTGGAACATCGTTTACCCCGACTACGCCTTCGGCCAGGACATGAACAAGTCCTTCTCCAAGGAGGTCATGGCTGCCGGTGGCTCGGTGGGCCAGTCGATCGCCTCGCCGTTCCCGAGCGACAACTTCGCCACGTTCATCACCAAGGCCGGTGAGGGCAGCCCCAAGGTCATCGGCTCGATGCACGCCGGTGGAGACCTCATCAACTTCGTCAAGCAGTTCAACCAGAGCTCGCTCAAGGGCAAGGCGCAGCTGGCCGTCGGCCTGATGTTCATCACCGACATCCACTCGCTCGGAGTCGACCAGTTCGCCGGCACCCAGTTCACCGACGCGTGGTACTGGAACTTCGACGAGCAGAACAAGAAGTGGGCCGACCGCTTCAAGGAGAAGACGAACACCCGTCCCTCCTTCGCGCACGCCGCCAACTACTCGGCTGCGATGAACTACCTCGAGGCGGTCCAGGAGGCCGGCACCGACGACGCCGACGCCGTCGTCGGCAAGCTCGAGGGCAAGAAGATCAACGACGTGTTCCTGCGCAACGGCGAGGTCCGCAAGGCCGACCACGCCGTCACCCACGACGTCTACCTCGCGAAGGTCAAGTCCTCCGCCCCGGAGGAGTGGGACTACGAGGACATCGTCAAGACCATCCCGGCCGCCGAGGCGTACGGCGAGGCGAACCCCGCCTGCAAGATGGGCTGACCCCGAGCTCGTATGCCGTCCGGCCGCGTCCCACGAGGCCGCGCCGGACGGCATACGGGCGAGGTCCGTCCAGCCCGATCGACCGACCGCGAGCGAGCGAGAGACATGAGCGCATTCCTCCAGTACACCCTCCAGGGTCTGGCCGCCGGCGGCTTCTACGCGCTGTCCGCGCTGGGCCTGGCCGTCATCTTCGGCGTCCTCGGGGTCGTCAACTTCTCCCACGGCGCCTGCTACATGCTCGGCGCCGTCATCTCCGCGGTGCTGCTCGCCGAGCTGCACGTCGGCTTCTGGGTCGCCCTCGTCGTCGTGCCGATCCTCATGTTCGGCTTCGGGGTGCTGATGGAGCGGCTGCTCGTGCGCTGGCTGCTCGCCCTCGACCCGCTCTACAACTTCCTGCTCACCTTCGGTCTGACCCTGATCCTCGTCGAGGCGGTCAAGCAGAGGTACGGCGTCTCGGGTCTGCCCTACGAGGTGCCGGCCGGGCTCGGCGGCCAGGTCGGCGTCGGCAGCGTCAACCTCTCGGTCTACGCGATCTTCGCGTGCCTCTTCTCCCTGGTCGTCTGCATCGGGGTCGGGCTGCTCCTGACGAAGACCCGCATCGGCATGATCGTGCGTGCCTCGACCGAGGCGCCCGAGCGCACCCGCGCCCTCGGCATCAACGTGGGCCGCTGGGTCACGCCGGTGTTCGGCTTCGGCATCGCACTCGCCGGGCTCGCCGGTGTCCTCGCCGCTCCCACTCGCGCCATCACCGCCGAGATGGGCAGCAACTTCATCATCATCCTGTTCGCGGTCGTCGTCATCGGCGGCCTCGGCAGCATCCTCGGTGCGGTGGTCGCAGGGTTCCTCGTCGGACTCGTCGAGGCCTACGGCATCGCCTACGCCCCCACGTACGCCCAGATCGTCATCTTCGTGCTGATGGCGCTCGTGGTCCTCGTCCGGCCCTCGGGGCTCTTCGGACGGGAGGAGGTCGCATGAGCGAGCAGATGACCGCCAAGGTCGACGTCGACCTGGCCCAGCCCTCGATCCTGTCGCGGCGCAACCCGCTGCGCCACCTCATGCTGCTCGGTGGCCTCGTGGTCCTCGTGCTGCTGCCGTACTGGATCTACCCGCCCGTCGCGATGGACATCCTCTGCTGGGGGCTCTTCGCGATCAGCGTCGACCTGCTGCTCGGGTTCACCGGGCTGCTGAGCTTCGGCCACGCGGCGTTCTGGGGCGGCTCGGCCTACTGCACCGGCCTCATCGCCACGCACTGGGGCGTCCCGTTCCCGGTCGCGGTGGTCGGTGGCGCTGTCTTCGCGATGCTCATCGCGTGGCCGATCGGCTACCTGTCGGTGCGCCGCACCGGCATCTACTTCGCCATGGTCACGCTCGCCTTCGCGCAGATGCTCTACTTCATCGCCAACCAGGCCCGTGACCTCACCGGCGGCGAGAACGGCCTGCAGGGCATCCCGCGCAGCTTCTTCGGCATCGAGCTCGTCGAGGAGGACTCCTTCTACTTCTACTACGTCGGTGCCGCGATGATCCTGGTCGGGATCCTCATCGCCTGGCGGGTCGTCAACTCGCCGTTCGGCCGCGTGCTGACGGCCGTCCGCGACAACCCCGCCCGCGCTCGCGCGCTCGGCTACGACGTCGAGCGCTACAAGATCAAGGCGTTCGTCATCTCGGCAGGCCTCGCCGGCCTGGCGGGAGGTGTCTTCGCGATCAGCCACCAGTTCGCCTCGCTCCAGGAGCTGATGTGGACGACGTCCGGCAAGGTCGTGCTCGTCACGGTGCTCGGCGGCATCGGCACCCTCTGGGGCGGGCTCGCGGGGGCGGGTGTCGTCGTCACCCTGGAGGACTTCCTCGCCAGCTCGGGCTTCGAGGGCATCGGCCTCATCACCGGCTCGATCTTCGTGCTCATCGTGCTGCTCTTCCGCCACGGCATCTGGGGCACCGGCCGCAACGTCGTGCGCAAGTACGTCCTCGACCGTCGCAAGAAGACCCGCGACTGACCGCCGTTCGATGTATTCGCGTCCGCTCGAACAGCACGCGAATACATCGAACGGCGGCGGGGGAGGGTCAGGGGGTGAGGATGCGGCGCGCGATGCGACCGACGACGAGCCAGACCACGGCGCCGAGACCCCAGTTGACGAAGGCGTTCTTGATCACCGCGTTCTCGCCGGTGAACTGCTTGATGCCGGCGGTGCGGCTGAAGACACCGAGGTCGGCCCAGTCCGCGGCCTTGAGAACTCCCTCGACGAGGGCGTTGTGCGTGTTGGCCTCGAGCACGACGACGGCGGTGCCGAGCAGCAGGGCAGCAGCGGCGAGCAGGCAGACGACCCACACGATCTCGCCCAGCAGGGTGCGCAGACGGTTGACACCGCTCTTCGTGAGGGACGCCGCGCGTCGGGCGCCGGCCCGCAGGTCGGGCGAGCGCCGGACGCGCGCGGTGCGCTGGGTCGGCTCGGCGGGCGAGGTGGCCTGCACGGGCTGAGCGGGCTGAGCGGGCTGAGCGGGCTGGCCGGGCACGGTGGGCACGGTCGGCACGGTCGGCTCGGGCGCGGGGCCCGCCACGTGTGCTGGCGTGGAGTTGGACTCGGCCTGCGCTGCCTTCGCTGCCGCGCGATCGGTGAACCTGCTCGCAACCGGCTGTTCGGTCAGGGTCGCGTCTCCGGGGTCGTGCTCCTTGCCCGTCGCGGCGCCCGAGGCCGGGTCCGGGGTGGGGCTGGAGGAGGTGGTGCTTGCCGTGCTCGACATCGAGGGTTCTCCTTGGCTGTACGTGGCTCTGCCTCATCAACGAGGCGGGCAGGCTGCAGGACACGCCCTGACATGCGTTTTCCGCGCACGGAGCAGCTCGGGCACCGGTTCGGGGCGCGCTCGGGCGCCCCATAGACTGGCCCGCATGTCCTCCCTGTCCCGCGACGACGTAGCCCACCTGGCCGGCCTCGCCCGCATCGGGCTCTCCGACGCCGAGCTCGACCGCATGGTGGGTGAGCTCGGGGTCATCCTCGAGTCCGTGGCCAAGGTCCAGCAGGCGCCGACCGACGGTGTCGCCCCCATGTCGCACCCCATGCCGCTGACCAACGTGACCCGCCCCGACGTCGTGCGACCCAGCCTCGGGGCCGAGGCCGCCCTCTCCGGCGCCCCCGAGGTCGACCAGCAGCGCTTCTCCGTGCCGCGCATCCTCGACGAGGACTGAGCCCACCGAGCCGCCCACCCAGCCGTCAGGTGACGCCCGCGTATGCCGCCGGGCTGAGCCCCGCGGCAGACGCCCTCTTCATGGGCACCACGAAACCCCTGCAGCAGAAACGAACACGAAGGCACTGACGTGACCGACCTGCCAACCGACCTCACCCGGGCGACTGCCTCCGCGCTCGCCGACGCGCTCGCCGCGGGCACCGTCTCGTCGGTCGAGGTGACCCAGGCCCACCTCGACCGCATCGCCGCCGTCGACGGCCAGGTGCACTCGTACCTGCACGTCGACACCGAGGGCGCCATCGGGCAGGCCCGGGCGGTCGACGAGCGTCGCAGGGCCGGTGAGAGCCTCGGCGCGCTGGCCGGCGTGCCGATCGCCGTCAAGGACGTCATGACGACGACGGGCCTGCCGACGACCTGCGGCAGCAAGATGCTCGAGGGGTGGGTGCCGCCGTACGACGCGACCGTCGTCACGAAGCTGCGCGAGGCCGGACTGCCGATCCTCGGCAAGACGAACATGGACGAGTTCGCGATGGGCTCCTCGACGGAGCACTCGGCGTACGGTCCCTCGCGCAACCCGTGGGACCTCGAGCGGATCCCTGGTGGTTCGGGTGGTGGCTCGAGCTCGGTGCTCGCCTCGTTCCAGGCGCCGCTCGCCACCGGCACCGACACCGGTGGGTCGATCCGCCAGCCGGCAGCCGTGACGGCGACCGTGGGCACCAAGCCGACCTATGGCGGCGTCTCGCGCTACGGCCTCGTCGCCCTCGCGAGCTCGCTCGACCAGGCCGGACCGTGCGGACGCACCGTGCTCGACACGGCTCTGCTGCACGCCGTCATGGGCGGCCACGACCCGATGGACTCGACCTCCATCGAAGCGCCCGTGCCCCCCGTCGTCGAGGCCGCACGCAACGCCGACGTGAAGGGCATGCGCATCGGCGTCGTCAAGGAGCTCGGCGGCGAGGGCTACCAGCCCGGCGTCCGCGCCCGCTTCGACGAGTCGGTGGTGCTCCTCGAGGAGCTCGGTGCCGAGGTGGTCGAGGTCAGCTGCCCCAACTTCGACTACGCCCTCGCCGCGTACTACCTCATCCTGCCGAGCGAGGCCTCGAGCAACCTCGCGAAGTTCGACGCGATGCGCTACGGCCTGCGGGTGCTGCCCGACGGTGTCGACGACCCGAGCGCCGAGCAGGTCATGGCGGCCACCCGCGACGCCGGCTTCGGACCTGAGGTCAAGCGGCGCATCATCCTCGGGACCTACGCCCTGAGCTCCGGCTACTACGACGCGTACTACGGCTCCGCGCAGAAGGTGCGCGCGCTCATCGCACGGGACTTCAACAATGCGTACGAGAAGGTCGACGTGCTCGTCAGCCCGACGGCCCCGACCACGGCCTTCAGGCTCGGCGACAAGCTCGAGGACCCCATGGCCATGTACCTCAACGACATCGCGACCATCCCGGCCAACCTCGCCGGCGTGCCCGGCATGTCGATCCCGTCCGGTCTCGCCGACGAGGACGGCCTGCCCGCCGGCATCCAGATCCTCGCGCCGGCCACGAAGGACGAGCGGCTCTACTCGGTGGGCGCCGCCCTCGAGGCTGCGCTCGTCGACCGCTGGGGCGGTCCGATCCTCGACCGCGCGCCCGTGCTGGGCGACACCGCTGCAGTGAAGGGAGCCTGACATGAGCACGGCCACCGCCGACGCCGTCATGGACTACGACGAGGCCCTCGCGAAGTTCGACCCCGTCATGGGCCTCGAGGTGCACGTCGAGCTGCACACCGCGACGAAGATGTTCTGCGGCTGCCCGACGGAGTTCGGCGCCGAGCCGAACTCGCAGGTCTGCCCGGTGTGCCTCGGCCTCCCCGGGGCGCTGCCGGTCGTCAACGAGAAGGGCGTCGAGTCGGCCATCCGCATCGGTCTCGCGCTCAACTGCGAGATCGCGCAGTGGTGCCGCTTCGCCCGGAAGAACTACTTCTACCCGGACATGCCGAAGAACTTCCAGACCTCGCAGTACGACGAGCCGATCGCCTACAACGGCCACCTCGACGTCGAGCTCGAGGACGGCACCGTCTACCGCGTCGAGATCGAGCGCGCCCACATGGAGGAGGACACCGGCAAGTCGTTGCACGTCGGCGGCGCCACCGGACGCATCCACGGGGCCGACCACTCGCTCGTCGACTACAACCGGGCCGGCATCCCGCTCATCGAGATCGTGACCAAGCCGATGGTCGGGGCGGGGGAGCGGGCACCCGAGGTCGCGAAGGCGTACGTCTCGGCGCTCCGCGACCTGCTGCGCGCCCTCGACGTCAGTGACGTGAAGATGGAGCAGGGCTCGATGCGCTGCGACGCCAACGTGTCGCTGCGGGCCAAGGTCGGCGACCCGACGTCGCCCGAGCAGCTCGCCGTGCCGCTCGGCACGCGCACCGAGACCAAGAACGTCAACTCCCTCCGCTCGGTCGAGCGGGCCGTGCGCTACGAGATCTCGCGACACGCGGCGATCCTCGACGACGGCGGCTCGATCCTCCAGGAGACCCGTCACTGGCACGAGGACACCGGCATCACGACGTCTGGCCGCGTGAAGTCCGACGCCGAGGACTACCGCTACTTCCCCGAGCCGGACCTCGTGCCGGTCGCGCCGACGCGTGAGACGGTCGAGGCGCTGCGCGGCACACTGCCCGAGAACCCCGCTTCCCGTCGCAAGCGGCTCCAGTCCGACTGGGGCTACAGCGATCTCGAGATGCGTGACGTCATCAACGCCGGCGCGGTGGAGCTCATCGAGGAGACCGTGGCTGCAGGGGCGAGCGCCGGCGCCGCGAGGAAGTGGTGGCTCGGTGAGCCGTCGCGTCGTGCGAACGCCGAGGGCCAGGACATCGTCACGTATGCCGCAGAGCTGGGCCTCACGCCCGCCCACGTCGCCGAGCTCGACGGACTCGTCACCTCCGGCCGGCTCAACGACTCGATGGCCCGCCAGGTGCTCGACGGCGTGCTCGCCGGTGAAGGCACGCCGACCGCCGTCGCCGACGCGCGCGGGCTCGAGCTCGTCCAGGACGACGGGGCCCTCGAGGCCGCGGTCGACAAGGTCATCGAGGCCAACCCCGACATCGCGGCGAAGGTCCGCGACGGCAAGGTCCAGGCCGCGGGTGCGCTCATCGGCCAGGTGATGAAGGAGATGAAGGGCCAGGCCGACGCCGGCAAGGCCCGCGAGCTCATCCTCACCAAGCTCACCTGACCCCGGATCCGACTGCCCCCGACCCCCCGACCCCACCCCCAGTGGAGAGGGGGGGTCAGCGCTTGCCGGCGCCGAGGAGGCCGCCGAGCAGGCCGCCGAGGATGTCGCCGGCGCCGCCCGAGCCCCCGGACCCTGCCCCGCCGCCCGCGGCTCCACCGAGCACCTGGCCGAGGATGTCCTGCAGCGGGTTCGAGCCGCCCGTCGCTGCGCCCCCCGTCGGGGTCGCGGTGCCGGGTGCCTGCACCGGACCGCTGTCGGCCCCCGCACCGCCGGGGAACAGGGCACCGCCGTCGGTCGCGCCGCCGCCCGTCGAGGGGGCCGGTTCGCTGCCGCCCGGAACACCGCCGAGCCCGCCACCCTGGCCGACCTTCCCGGCCAGCCACGACAGCACGATCGGGGCCAGGATGGGCAGCAGCTTCTGGACGATGCCGCCCGACGCGCCACCGCGCGCAGCGGACCCACCGAGCCCACCGAGCCCACCGAGCTGGCTCACGACCTGGTCGGTGTTGTCGCCGAAGATGTTGCCGACGATGGCCCGGCCGTCCTGCTCGTCGACGTTGTCGAGCCCTTTGACCGGGGCCTGGTGGTCGGACAGCGCCGCCATGAGGGAGTCGGCGGCCGCCGGGTCGGACGCGTTGGCGTGCAGGCCGGCGAGCAGCGCGGGCAGGGCGTTCTGCGCCGCCAGGCGCACCTCGTCGCTCCCGACCCCGAGCTGGCCGGCCAGCTGGTCGACCGGCACCTGGTCAAGGATCTCGTCGTACGCACCCATGAGGTGACCCTCTCGTCGCGGGCCCACGCCGCTGCGAGCCCCTGCCCGTCAGGCTAGCCACGCGCTGAGGACTTCGGCAGCCTGCGAGCCGCCGATCTCGACGTCCGTCAGCCGGCGCCCACCGCGGAGAGCGGCAGGGAGAGCAGCCGGTCGTTGCGGTTGTTGTTGCTCGTCGTGATCCAGACGCGGTTGCCGACGAACTGGATGTCGCGGATGCGCCCGTAGGTGCGGTTGAGGTGGCGGGTCGCCTTGCCGGCCGAGCCGTCCGCGCTGACGGGGACGCGCCAGACCGACTCGCCTCGCAGCGCCGCCATGTAGACGGCGCCGTCGGGGCCGACGGCGATGCCGCTCGGCGACATCTCGTCGGTCGACCACTGCGCGACCGGGTCGACGTAGTCGGGGTTGTCCTGCCGGCCCTCGACCTCGGGCCAGCCGTAGTTCCTGCCGGCCTCGATGAGGTTCAGCTCGTCCCAGGTGTCCTGGCCGAACTCGCTGGCCCACAGCCGTTTCCGGCTGTCCCAGGCGAGCCCTTGGACGTTGCGGTGGCCGTAGGACCAGACGGGGGAGCCGCCGAAGGGGTTGCCGGGCGCAGGGTCGCCGTCCCTGGTGATGCGCAGGATCTTCCCGCCGAGGGAGTCGAGGTTCTGCGAGAGCCCGGTGTCACCGGCCTCGCCCGTGCCCACGTAGAGGTAGCCGTCGGGACCGAAGGCGATGCGCCCGCCGTCGTGGCGCCGGCCACTGGGGATGCCCGAGAAGATGACCTTCGGCTCACCGAGCCGGCCGTCCTGCCAGGCTACGGCGGCGATGCGGTTGTCGCTCTCGGTGGTGTAGTACGCGTACAGCACCGGCTCGGTGTCGAAGTCCGGCGCCACCGCGAGCCCCAGCAGCCCGCCCTCGCCCTCGGTGCGGAAGATCGGGAGGCGTCCGACGACCGTGGCCTGGCCGCCCGTGCCCGGCTTGGGCACGTGGTGGACCCGGCCCGTGTTGCGCTCGCTGACGAGTGCGCTGCCGTCGGGCAGGACGGCGACCGACCAGGCGATGTCGAGGCCGGCGAGGAGCGTCACGGGTCCGGTCGGCTGGCTGGGCGGCGTGGTGGTGGTGGTGCGGGCCGCGGTGCTGGTGGGCGGCGTCGTCGAGGTGGTCGGCGTCGTGGTACCGGGGGTGCTCGGCGAACTCGCGGTGCTCGTCTCGACCGGCGTGCTCGGGGCCGACGTGGCGCTCGTTCCGGCCGTCGACGCGCCGGCGCTGGTCGACGGCGCGTTCGGGGACGAGCCCGTGCACGCCGTGGCAGCAAGCACGACGGCGACACCTCCCGTGAGGGCGCGGCCTATCCGGCGGGGACGATGCGGCATACCTCATTGTGTCCCAAGGGTCGCCGATGACCACACTGGTCAGGCGCCGCGTCGCGCCACGGTGTCGGCGAGGCTCTCACGCACCTCGGGGTGGACGACTCCTGCGTCGATGACCCGCTGCGCTGCGCCGAGGTCGCCCATCAGCCCGCGGAACAGCAGGAGCAGGTCGACCTCGTGGTCGGGCCGTTCGACGGAGATGGGGGCGCCGGTGCGCACGACGCCGGGCATCACGACCGACAGGTAGGCCCCGGTGCGGCCCTCGTCCGCGAAGCGGCGCACCCAGCGCGGCACACCCATGTGGGCGGCGAAGGTGGCGCAGGGGATGCGGGGCACCTCGACGCGCAGCACCACCTCGCCGATGTGCCACAGCTCGCCGACGAGCGCGTGCGTCGTGTCGACCCCGAGGGTCGTCAGATTCTCACCGAACCCGCCCGATGCGATCGACCGCCCGAGCTCGCGCTCCCAGTGGTCGAGGTCCTCGCGGGCGTACGCGTAGACGGCCTGGAGGGCTCCGCCGTGGTGCTGCGGCTTGCCGATCTCGTCGCCGACCACGCCGCTGCCGAGCCCGCCGTGCTTGGGTCCGGGATCTCGGACCTCGAAGGACTCCACCGGCCTCTTGTCGATCGCCGTGGGGGAGCCCCCACCCGACGGGCGGATGCGACGACCCGAGTTGAGGGACAGGACGTGGGGCGGCTTCACGGTGGCGAGCCTAGCCTCGGGCGGGAGGCGCAGGGGCCCGCTCGGCCGATGCCGCGTGGACGTTCGCGGCTGCCGTCGAACCGGTCATCTAGCGTGGCCGCATGGCTGCCGATCCGCTCGTCGTGTCCGTGCCCGATCCCGAGTTCGCCGAGGCGATCGCCGACCTCGACGGTGTCGACACCGTCGTCTGGGACATGGCCGGGCCACACCCCCGGGGTGCGCAGGTCCAGCTCGCGGTGATGCCGTACATGACGCGGCTGCGGCTCGCCGACGTGGCCGTCGGACTCGACGCCCTGCGGGTCGTGCAGCTGCAGAGCGCCGGCTACGAGGAGTTCCTGCCGGACCTGCCCGTGGGGGTCACGCTGTGCAACGCCGCAGGCGTGCACGACGCGTCGACGGCTGAGCTCGCGCTGACGCTGACGCTCGCGTCCGTTCGGGAGATCCCGAAGTTCGTCGCGTCGCAGGCGAGCTCGACGTGGGAGCCGCTCGTGCTGCGGTCGGCACTCGCCGACAGCAGGGTGCTGGTCGTCGGCTACGGCCGGATCGGCCGGGCGGTGACCCGTCGGCTTGCGCCGTTCGAGGTCACCGTGACCGCGGTCGCCTCGCGCGCCCGGGAGGGTGACAACCTCGTCCCGCACGTGCACGGCATCGACGAGCTGCCGGGGCTCCTGCCGAGCCACGACGTCGTGGTGGTCATCGTCCCGCTGACCGACGCGACCCGTGGGCTGTTCGACGCCGACACCCTCGGGCGTATGCCGGACGGCGCCCTCCTCGTCAACGTGGCCCGAGGTCCCGTGGTCGACACGGACGCCCTCCTGGCCGAGTGCGCGTCCGGGCGGCTCAGGGCGGCGCTCGATGTGACCGACCCCGAGCCCCTGCCCGCCGACCACCCGCTCTGGACCACCCCGGGTGTGCTCATCACGCCCCACGTCGGCGGCGCGACGCAGGCGATGCGCCCTCGGGCGAAGGCGCTCGTGCGACGCCAGGTGCAGGCGATGCTGACGGGTGACGCCCCCGTCAACGCGGTCGCGACAGGTGGGGCCCCGGCCGTGTGAGCCGGCCGAGGCTCGTCACCGCGCCGTGGCCTTGTCGCTGTCAGACCCTTAGTGGACACTGTCAACATGACCGAGACCATCGTCGCCATCGGCACGCGCAAGGGCCTGTGGATCGCACGCAGCAGCGACCGCACCGAGTGGACCCTCGAAGGTCCGCACTTCCTCATGAGCGAGGTCGCCTCCGTCGCCATCGACACGAGGCAGGGTCGTTCGACCGTGCTCGCGGGGGTCAAGTCCTGGCACTGGGGGCCGACGGTCCAGGCCTCGACCGACGGGGGTCGCACGTGGACCGAGAGCGCCGAGCGCGCGCTCGCGTTCCCGAGCGACACCGACACCGCCCTCGAGCGGGTCTGGCAGCTGACGCCCGACCCCAACGACGCCGACGTGGTCTGGGCCGGGGTCGAGCCGCACGCCCTCTTCAAGAGCACCGACCGTGGCGAGCGCTACGAGCTGGTCCGCGGGCTGTGGGACCACCCGCACCGACCGATGTGGGAGCCCGGTTTCGGCGGTGGTGCGGTGCACACCATCGTGCCCGAGCCGGGCCACCCCGAGTCGATCCTCGTGGCCATGAGTGCCGGTGGCGTCTACCGCTCGGGTGACGGAGGCGCGACATGGTCGCCGAGCAACCCCGGCATCCGTGCCGGGTTCATGCCCGACAACGAGTTCCCCGAGTACGGCCAGTGCGTCCACAAGGTGGCCCGCGGCCAGGGTGAGGGCGAGCTGTTCGCCCAGAACCACAACGGTGTCTACCGGTCCGGCGACAACGGCGCCACGTGGGACTCCATCGCCGAGGGCCTGCCCACCGACTTCGGGTTCACCGTGCTCGCGCACCCGAGGCGCCCCGGCGTGGCCTGGGTCGTGCCCGTCGCCGACGCCGGCGAGCGCATCCCGCCCGAGGCCCAGCTGCAGGTGCAGCGCACCGACGACGCCGGCGCGACGTGGCACCGGCAGGCCAGCGGGCTGCCCGACCACAGCTACACCTGCGTGCTGCGCGACGCGGCGGGTCTCGACTCAGCCGACCCCGTCGGTGTCTACCTCGGCACCCGCAACGGCGACGTCTTCGCGTCGGCCGACGAGGGCGAGAGCTTCCAGCGCATCGCCACGCAGCTGCCCGACGTCCTCGTGGTCCGCGCGGCCCAGCTCACTTGATGCACAAGGGGTTTCGTACGCCGTCCGCTCCCGTTCGCGTCATCCTGCCGGGAATGCTCCGTGACCTGGTCGGGGGCGTCGCCGAGATCGAGGTGGAGTCTCCCGGCGAGGGCCAGACCGTGGCCGAGCTGCTCGACCGTGCCTTCGCCGAGCACCGCATCCTCGACGGCAAGGTGCGTGACGAGCGCGGGCAGATCCGCCGGCACGTCAAGGTCTTCGTCAACGGCGAGGACGCCACGCGTGGGGCAGGCACAGCGGCCGAGGTGCCGGCCGGCGCGAGGGTCCACATCATCAACGCCGTGTCAGGCGGCTGACGAGGGGCCGCCCGTCAGCGCGTCGAGACCGGTCGTAGGGCCAGCGGGAAGGTCGCCCGCAGCACGGTGCCGCCGCCGGGCCGCTCGCTGATCGTGACGTCGCCACCGAAGGTCCGCAGGGTGTCGCGCAGCAACCGGAGCCCGAGGTGCCCCTCGCCGCCGGGGAGCCCGTCGGTCGAGGTCGTCTCGTCCGCCACGTCGGACGCGCCTCGCAGGCCGACGCCGTCGTCGCGCACCTCGACGGTCGCCCGGTCGTCCTCGACCTCTGCCGTGACCTCCACCTCGGTGGCCCGGGCGTGCTTGGCGACGTTTCGTAGCGCCTCGCGCACGACGCGGTAGGTCAGCTGCGCGACCGCCAGCGGCTCGCCGAGCCGCAGGTCGACGGCCACGACGACCTCGGTGCCGTTGCGTCGGTGCCGTTCGGCGAGCTCCTGGACGGCGTGCTCGAGCCCTCCGTGCTCGAGGTCGGCCGGGTAGACGTCGGTGAGCAGCTCGCGTACGCCGGCGACCCCACGGGCGACGTCGTGGTGGACCTGCTCGAGCAGGGCCCGGGCGGCCGTCGCCTCGTGCGGCAGGGCCGCCGCCACGGTGGGAAGGGCGTAGCCGAGCGCGACGATGTCCTGGACGATGCCGTCGTGCAGGTCCTGCGAGAGGCGGCGCCTCTCGAGGTCGGACGCCGACAGGGCCTGGGCCATCATCTCCTCGCGCTCGGCCAGTCCGCGGTCGACGCGTCGCGCCAGCGACAGGGCGAGGGGGAGCAGCGCGAGCGCGAGCAGCAGCAGCGCGACGAGTCCGAGCGTCGTGAACTGCCAGCGGATGTCGCTCACGTCCTGGCGGATCCGTTCGGTCGGCCAGTACGCCTCGAAGACGAGCGGGGTGCCGTCGTCGGCGCTGAAGCCGACGTACACCTCGATCAGCTCCTCCTCCGACCGTTCCTGGGCGTTCTCGGGCTTGTCGAGGTCGGAGACCTGGCCCGTTGCCTCGGTCGTGCCGAAGAGCTCCTCGACATCGGGCTCGAGCTCGAACTTCCGACCGGTCACGCCGCGTTCGTCGCTCCAGAGCACGCGACCGTCGCGGGTCCAGATCTTCATGTGGGCGATCGAGCCGTCCGCCATCCGCGAGCTCATGAGGTGGACCAGGGCCTGCGTCGCCCCGGGGTCGCCGGCGAGGACCTTCTTGTCGACGAGGGGCTTGACCACGGAGTTGGCGTAGGCCACGCTCCGCGCCGTCGCCTCGCGCAGCGAGAGCCGCTCGGCGAGAGGGGTCGACAGCAGCAGCGTGCCCGCGGCCACGAGGCCGAGCACCGCAGCGCTCCAGAACAGGAACCGGATCACGGAGTCGCGGACGACCTTCGACCGGCCCCGGTGCGGGACGTCGAGCTGCGCTGGTGACGTGCCGCGGGTCGGCGCGGGCTTGACCGGAACGAGCTTCGTCTTCGGCGGTGTCTTCACGAGCATCGGTTCAGTCCTCGTCCGGGAGCTGGATGAGCCTGCGGCGCAAGGCGATCATCACGGCTTCGAGCTGGCTGTGGGCGTCGAGCTTCACCAGGAGGCTCTTGATGTAGCCGCGACACGTCAGGACCGAGATCCCGAGGGCGCGCGCGATGGCGGTGGGATCGCGGCCCTCGGCCAACAGGGTCAGCACCTCCCGCTCGCGCGCCGTGAGGAGGTTGGGCGCTGGACGTGCCGCCGAGGCCGGGCTGATGAGGCTGCGCAGCAGGAGGGGGTGGACGGCGAAACCGTCGCGTGGAGCCGTGCGCACGGAGTCCATGAGCTCCGTGAGCGGGCCACCCTTGGGAAGGACCGCGCAGGCTCCGGCTTCGGCCGCGCGGGTCAGCAGGGACTCGTCAACGTGCGCCGTGAGGACCACGACCCGCGTCTCGGGCCTGTCGTTCGTGATGGCCCGGGTCACGTCGACGCCGTCGCCGTCGTCGAGCCTCACGTCCATCACGACGACGTCGGGAGAGGCGGTCGCCACGAGCGCAGAGGCCTCGCGCGCCCCGTGGGCGGTTCCGACGCACTCCATGCCGAGCTCTGCCGAGATCGCGAGGCACAGCGCGTCGGCGAGGGTCCTGTGGTCGTCCACCACCAGGACTCGCAAGACATCGGACGTCATCGAGTACCCCCTCGTGGGGGGCCGCTGCGCCCCCCGGCGCTCCCCCTGGCCCCCAGTATCACGGCACTCGTGCGCGTTCGACGGAAAATGGTCCCAATTGCTAGGGGTCGTCCCGCCCGTGGTCCGAGAGGTCGCTTGCGGCCGACCGCGATGCCCCGTGGCTGCAAGGGGATCTGCACCGGGCGGACAAGGATGAAGGGTGTGGTCGGCGTACCGGTGGCGCGTGGTGACGACGGCAAGGTCGGCGGTATCGGCTCGGTGGTCGCGAGGCCCCTCCAGCAGGACTGCAGCCGTCTCATGGACCTGGTCGGGGGAGCCGACGCACGACAGTGTTCGGCCGCGCTCGCCACCACCGCGGACCTCACCGCGGACCTCACCGCCGCAACGGGCTGACGACGCGGCCCTCGACCGCGTCGAGCCGGGCCACGCCCAGGTCGCGGGAGTCGATGGAGCTCGCCCGGGCGTCACCCATCACGAAGACGGCATCGGTCGGGACCGTGACCGGACCGAACCACACGCCGTCGACCGACTCGAGGTCGACGAACGGCTCGACGACGAGTCTGCCGTTGACCACCAGGGCGCCGTCGTCGAGCTCGACGGTGTCGCCGGCGACACCGACCACCCGTTTGACCAGGGAGGTGCCGCGTACGGTGCGGACCGCGGCGTCGACACGGTCGGGGGAGAGGCCGTCGGCCCCGCCTGCCGCCACGGCGGCGGCCGCCGCCTGCGCCCACGAGGTCCCGTCGAGCACCACCACGTCACCGCGAGCGACCGGACCGGCCCAGGGCTGCTTGAGCAGCAGCACGTGCTCGCCGGACGTCAGGGTCGGGGTCATCGAGTCCGAGCTGACCCGCACGGGCTGCACCACCCACGCGAGGGTTGCGCCAACAGCCGCGGCGACGAGGCCCGCGGCCACCGCCCGGTGGTGCCGCGCCAACGCTCGTGCGTGTGCCCGCGGTGGCCCGCCGTCGAGGTCGGTGCAGTCCTCGAGAACGGATCCGTTGCCCTCCGAGTGCGTTGCCACCGGGTCCTGCGCGTCCCGCCTCACGTGAAACGCACCAGGCCCCAGACGACCCAGCCGCAGATGCCCACGGCGAGGAGGAGGTTGCCCACGGAGCGACGCTGTCGGGGCGGCAGCATCCCCACGAGCAGTGCGAGAGCTCCGAGCTCGGCGACGACGCACACCAGGTCGAGGGCGCCGACGGTCTCGATGGTTGCCTCGGCGCCGGAGCCAGGGATGATCGGCATGCCGTTGCCCTGGCCGCCGGGCACCTGTGACCCTCCGTGATGGCTCCCGCCCAGCCCGAGGCCCGCACCGTCCGCGTGGAACGGCAGGCCAATGGTGCGCGACACGACGTAGAGCGCGACGAGCCCCGACGTGAGCAGGACTGCCGCCGGGACGAGGCGGGCACTGAGGCCTCGCGACAGGGCCTGCGCCAGCCAGAGCTGACCGGCCGCCACGGCGATGAAGAAGAGACCCGCGGGCGCCCACTCGTCGAAGTGATCGGGAGCCACGACGAGGTGGACCAGGCCGGCGACGCAGACGAGCGCCGCGGCCGCCCGTGGCGCGGTGGCGAGCACTCGGCCGGTGGCTGGGGCCGTCCCGGCGTCCGGGCCGGTCCCGGGGCTCGAGCCCGCGTGCGAGTCCGGTGGCAAGGTCATGGACGACACGTCGTCACCGCCTCAGAGGTCGGAGGTCTCGGGCAACCCCTTGCACGGGTCGCTGAGCGGGTCGGACACGTCGTGGTCGGCGAGCACCTCGAACTGGCTCATCATGTCGTGGTCCTCGTGCACGAGGTTGTGGCAGTGGATCATGTACTTTCCCCGGCCCTCGAAGCGTGCCACGACCCGCACCGTCTCGTTCTCGCCGACGTAGACGACGTCCTTGGGCCCGAGCTCGTGCGGCATCGGTGGCTTGCCGTTGCGGTCGAGGATACGGAAGTCGATGAGGTGGATGTGGACGGGGTGGAACCATCCCCCCGAGGAGTTCCGGATCTCCCAGATCTCGACGTCGCCCTCGCGCGGGTTCGCCTCCACGAGGTCGAACTTGCTCTTCACGACGTCGTCCCAGGTGTGGCCGTTGATGGTCCACATCCCGTGCTCGCGCACGAGGTTGAGCTGGCGTGTGCGCACCGCGTCCTTGGCCGTCAGCAGCATCGCCGGGTTGGTCGGGTTGAGCAGGTCGGGCACGGAGTTGTACGACGTGTCGAACGGGTCGGCGACGACGTCGAAGGCCATCACCTTGTTGGTGTTCTCGTAGTCGATGTTGTTCTTCGGGCTCGTGTTGCGCAG
This sequence comes from Terrabacter terrigena, assembly GCF_042676085.1. NCBI lineage: Bacteria > Bacillati > Actinomycetota > Actinomycetes > Micrococcales > Intrasporangiaceae > Terrabacter > Terrabacter terrigena. The sequence continues at coordinate 303,791 of NZ_JBHTKH010000001.1, read as the reverse complement.
GACGACCCGACGGCCGACCGGCATCTTGCTGAAGTCGATGACCACCTCGTAGCGCTCGGCCGCACCGTGCCGGAACCGCTGCACCTTCTGGGGGCGTGGCATGAGGCCGGCGTCCGTCGCGATCACGGTCATGGGGTCGCCCGAGTCGAGCGACCACTGGTACGAGCGCGAGATGGACGCGTTGAGGATGCGGAAGCGGTACTTGCGCCGCTTGACCTGCATGACGGGCCACGGCACCCCGTTGACGAGGACGACGTCGCCGTACATCCCCGACTCGCTGTGGTTGTCGAAGTAGAGCGATCCGTTGCTCGCGAACATCGCGTCGCTGACGAGCAGCGGCACGTCGAACTCGCCCTTGGGGATCGGCAGTGACCTCTCGAGCGGGTCGACCAGCTGGTACTGGGCGGCGAGTCCCATGAGCACGTTCTCGGCCGTGTGGTGGAGCCCGTGGTCGTGGTACCAGAGGGTCCGGCCGGTCTGCGTGTTCGGGTAGACGTAGTCCTTGTACTGGCCGGGGTTCGTGATGTCGCTCGCGTAGCCGTCGTACTGCGGCAGGGACGGGGACCCGTGCAGGTGCACCGACGTCCACGGCGTGTAGTTGAGCAGAGGGTGCTTCCTGGGCAGGTTGTTCACCTGTCGCATCACGGTTTGCCGACCCTGTGCGACCTTGACGGTCGGGCCCGGCACGAGTCCGTTGTAGCCCCACAGCGGCGTCTGCAGGCCGGGGACCACCTCTGCCTGGAGGGGCTTCATGTAGACCTTGTAGAAGTCGGTCGTGGCATCGGTGCGGTGGGGCCGCAGGACCGGCGGTGTCCGGAACGGCAGCGTGAACGGCCTGGGCAACCGGCTGCTCGCCAGGCGGCCCTGGGAGCTGGACCTGGCACTCACGGTGCGCTCCAGCGGCAGTGCCAGGGCGGCGCCCCCGACGACGCCCAGCTTCATGAGGTCTCGGCGAGACAAAGACATGGTTCCTCCCTTGATCATGCCCTTTCCGGCTCAAGAGGACCCCAGTGACCTTGTTGATACCTTGCGAATCCACATATGCGGCAACACAATTCGGACATCTGTGGGCCTTTGGGGCAAGACGCTCGGCTCCAAGGTTTCCGCAAGGGCGCAGGCCGAGAGTGGTACCGCACCCGATCAGGGTGTGGAGACTTCGTTCAAGCGGCTCGGCGCCGGCCCGGTGCGTCGCCGGTCGTCCTCGGCGGGATCTCCACCTCGGTGGTGATGAGCGCCCTGTGACCTGATCCCCCAGGAGAGGCGGGCGTCCCCAGTGGGCGCCCGCCACTGGTGTGCCCAGACCGGGCGGCCGGTGCGTGCTCGGGCTCAGGCGTCGACGCCGAGCAGGACCGGGAGCACGGTGCGCTCGAGCTCGCCGACCGTGAGGGAGCGGGGCTCGACCAGCCGCTGCGTCATGGAGCCGTGGGCGAGTGCGATGGCCGCGCGGACGAACACGTCGGTGGGCATGGGCAGCGTGAGTCCCTGCCGGGCCACCGCCTCGTCGACGACGGCCACCAGCTCGTCACGTACTCGGCGTTGCTGGGCGGCCCAGGCGCGTCGGGCGCCGGGTTCACGGATCGCGTGGAGCGTGAACTCCGTCGTGAGGACCAGCCACTGCTCCTTGCTGCGGGTGTCGTCGGCGAGGGCGGCGAAGACGGCCTGCAGCATCTCGTCGGCCCTTGCACGCTCCTGCTTGCTGGCTGCACGGATGCGCTCGACGAGGGCCTCGGAGTGTCGGCGCGACAGCTCGAGCACGAGGTCGTCCTTGGACGAGAAGTTGGAGTAGAACGCGCCTCGCGTGAAGCCGGCTCGCTCGCAGATGTCCTCGACGCTGGCGCCGTGGAAGCCGCGCTCGGCGAAGACCTCGCTGGCAGCCTCGAGCACGCGGTCGCGGGTCGCCTGACGGCGCGCGGTGATGCGACGGGTGGCTGGAACCCGGGACGTGACGGACGACATGCTCCGAGGATACGCCCTCGAATTGAATACGACTATGTATTGGATGCATACTCGTATCAAGAGTCGGGACGGTCCCGCTCGGAGGATGGATCCAGTGAACGAGCGCCAGGTGGTCGCACGAGACGTGTCGGTCCGGGGAACCCACGAGCCCTTCGTGTCGGGAATCGGGTTCACGGCCCCCGCGGGGGAGGTCACGGTGGTCGGGGTGGACCCCGGAGCCAGCCAGGTCGCCCTGGCTCTCGCGATCGGGGGACGCGTGGACCTGCTCACGGGCACGGTCTCGATCGGCGGTTCCACCGACCGGGCGCACCTGCAGCTGCGTACCCGCCTCGTCGACGTGCCCGACGTAACGGCGCCGGAGGACGCCCTCCCGCTTCGTGCGGTCGTGGCCGAGGAGCTCGCCCTCGCCGAGCGGTCCTCGTCGCGCAGGGACGTCGCCACCTTCCTCCGGGAGAGGCATCTCACCGAGCTGGCGTCGCGACGCTGGGAGAGCCTGCCCGCGGGCCAGCGCACTGAGCTGCTGCTCGAGCTCGGCTCGTGGCACCCGCACGTGCGCGTCCTGGTGCTCTCCGGTCCCGACCGCCACGGGGGTGACCCGCGCGAGTGGTTCGAGGCCGCACGGTCGGTCGCCGACCGTGGCCTGACCGTGATCGCGCTCTGTGCTCCCGCAACCGCCTCGACCCTGCCGCACCACACCGACCTCACCACCGACCTCACCACCGAGGGGGAGCCCGCATGAACCCCGTCCGCCTCGCCGTCGCCGAGCTGCGTCGTCTGACGGCGTCGCGCCTCGCGCGTCTGGCGCTCGCGGCGCTCGTCCTGGTCCCGACCCTGTACGGCGGCCTCTACCTCTACGCGAACCACGACCCGTACGGCGCCTTCCCGCAGGTGCCCGCGGCCGTGGTCAGCGACGACGCCGGCACCACGCTCGACACGGGTGAGAGGCTCCAGGTCGGCGGCCGGGTGGCTGGCCACCTCGTCGAGTCGAAGACCTTCGACTGGCACCGGGTGTCGCGCGACGAGGCGAAGCACGGTGTGGACGACGGCAGCTACGCGTTCGCGGTCATCCTGCCCCGGACCTTCTCGGCCGACCTCGCCTCGACGGCGGAGCTCACGCCGCGACAGGCGACGCTGGTCCTCGAGACCAACGACGCCAACAACTACATGACCTCGATGATCGGCAACCAGGTCATCAAGCAGGTGACTGCCACCGTCGCCGGCGAGGTGAGCCAGACAGCGGCGAGCCGGCTGCTGCTGGGCTTCAGCGACGTGCACGACCAGCTCGCGAAGGCCGTGGACGGCTCCGCGAAGCTCCGGACCGGTGCGGTCGAGGCCGACGAGGGGGCGCGCCAGCTGGCGGCGGGCGCCGGTTCCCTCGCGACCGGGCTGAGGGACCTCGCGTCAGGCGCGCGAGCGCTCGACGCCGGCATTGCGCGCGCGGCCTCGGGTGCCGACGACCTGAAGGCCGGCGCCACCCGGCTCGCCTCCGGCCTGGCCACCCTGCAGTCGCGGACGGCTGCGTTGCCCGCGCAGACCGACCGCCTCGCCGACGGCGCCGAACAGGTCGCGGCGGGCAACCGCACGGTCGCCGGCTACGGTGCCCGGGCCGCTCACGCCTCGACCCAGCTGAAGAGCCGCATCGCCGACGACCGCGCCGGCCTGCTCTCCACCCTGAAGGCGCAAGGGCTCACCGATGCGCAGCTGGCCGTCGTGGAGCGGCGGCTCGACGTCGTCGACGGCCACGTCGACAGCGCCGATGCCACGATCCAGTCCGCCTCCGCCGACCTGGGGCGGCTGTCGAGGGGCGCCGACGAGGTGGCCACCGGGGCGCGCGCGCTCGCGAACGCCACCCCCGGCCTCACCGACGGCATCGCCCAGGCCCACTCGGGTGCAGCCCGGGTGCGCGACGGTGCGGGCGCGCTCGCGACCGGCCTCGACCGGGTGGACGAGGGGGCCGACCGGCTCGTCGACGGAGCGTCCTCCGCAGCCACGGGAGCGCGCTCGCTCGCGGCCGGCTCGACGAGCCTGGCCTCCGGCCTCGACACGTTGACCAAGGGCGCAACAGACCTGCACGCGGGCCTCGTCAAGGGTCGCGACGCCGTGCCTGACCCGACCGACTCGCAGCGCAAGGCCATGGCCCAGACGATCGGCAACCCCGTCGGCGTCGCGACCGACTCGCTCTCGTCGGCAGGCTCCTACGGTGCCGGGCTCGCGCCGCTGTTCATGAGCCTGGCCCTGTGGATCGGGGCCTACGTCCTGTTCCTCTTCGTGCGTCCCCTCTCGCCCCGCGCGCTCGCCACGAGCCAGCGCTCGTTCCGCACCGCGCTCGGTGGGTGGCTGGCTCCGGCGACGGTCGGGATCGTCCAGGCCGCAGCCCTGGTCCTCGTGGTCGGCCGTGGCGTCGACATCCGGATCGCGCACCCGGTGCTCGCCCTCCTCTTCCTCTGCTTCACCTCGATGACGTTCGTCGCGATCCTGCACGCGCTCGCCTCGCGCTTCGGCGCGGTCGGCAAGTTCCTCGGCCTCGTCTTCATGGTCGTCCAGCTGGTGAGCGCCGGCGGCACGTTCCCGTGGCAGACGTTGCCCGCGCCGCTGCAGGCGGTCCACCACGTCGTGCCGATGAGCCACGCTGTCGACGGCCTGCGCCGGCTGCTCTACGGTGCCGACCTCGCGCCGGTGCTCGGAGCGGTGGCGGTGCTCACGGCATACCTCGTCGGGGCGCTCCTGGTCTCGACCGTGGCGGCGCGCGGGTCACGGGTGTGGACGCCCAGGCGGATCAAGCCGGAGCTCGCGCTCTGACGCGAGCAGGGCCCCGAGGATCGCCGCCCGGCTGCCCGGTGTTCCGGGCTGACAAGCGGCGCGACCCGGAGCATGCTCTAGACGTATGAGCAGTGCGTCGAGAGAGAAGACCCTCATCCTGATGCGGCACGCCAAGGCCGAGGAGGGGCTCGGCAAGGCCGACCACGACCGCGAGCTCGCCACGCGGGGCCGGCGTGACGCCAAGGCTGCCGGCCGGTGGCTGCACGAGCAGGGCCTCGTGCCCGACCTCGTGATCTGCTCGACGGCGCAGCGCACCCGGCAGACGTGGGAGGAGGCCTGCCGCGGCGGCGCGCACACCGAGTTCGTCGAGTACCGCCGCAGCGTCTACCTCGGTGGCTCCGAGCAGACCCTCGAGACGGTGCGCGAGGACGCCGGCGAGACCACGACGGTGCTCGTCGTCGGGCACAACCCGACCATGGCCCAGCTGACCAGCCTGCTCACCGACGGCGAGGGGTCGCGCGAGGCGCACGACGCTCTCGGCGAGGGTTTCGTGACGAGCGGGCTCGCGGTCCTGCGGTATGCCGGTGAGTGGGCCGACATCGACTTCGGCTCGTGCGCTCTCGCGCGCTTCCACGTCAGCCGTGGTCACGACGACTGAGTCCCGCTAACGATGGATCAGGCTGTGAGATGCGGTGTCCACCCAGCGGACACAGTCCTATGCTGCAGGACATGACGCAGACGCCTGACATCAAGCCCCGCAGCCGCGACGTCACCGACGGTCTCGAGAAGACCGCGGCGCGGGGGATGCTCCGGGCGGTAGGCCTCGGCGACGACGACTTCGCCAAGCCGCAGATCGGCGTCGCGAGCTCGTGGAACGAGATCACGCCGTGCAACCTGTCGCTGGACCGGCTCGCCAAGGCGGTCAAGGACGGGGTGCACGCCGGCGGGGGCTACCCGCTCGAGTTCGGCACGATCTCGGTCTCAGACGGCATCTCGATGGGCCACGAGGGCATGCACTTCAGTCTCGTGTCGCGCGAGATCATCGCCGACTCGGTCGAGACCGTCATGAACGCCGAGCGCCTCGACGGCTCAGTGCTGCTCGCCGGCTGCGACAAGTCGCTGCCCGGCATGCTCATGGCCGCCGCGCGCCTCGACCTCTCGTCGGTGTTCCTGTACGCCGGCACGATCCTCCCCGGTGTCGCGAAGCTCAGCGACGGCACCGAGAAGGAGGTCACGATCATCGATGCCTTCGAGGCCGTGGGGGCGTGCAACGCCGGTCTCATGTCGCGTGAGGACGTCGACGCGATCGAGCGGGCCATCTGTCCCGGGGAGGGCGCCTGTGGCGGCTTCTACACGGCCAACACGATGGCAGCCGTCGCCGAGGCGATCGGCATGTCGCTCCCGGGATCGGCAGCGCCCCCGGCCACCGACCGTCGCCGCGACATGTACGCGCGCAAGTCGGGTCAGGCCGTCGTCGAGCTGCTCCGCCGCGGCATCACGGCGCGCGACATCATGACCAAGCCCGCGTTCGAGAACGCCATCGCGGTCGTCATGGCCTTCGGCGGCTCGACGAACGCGGTGCTGCACCTGCTCGCCATCGCGCACGAGGCGGAGGTCGACCTCACCATCGAGGACTTCCGCCGCATCGGGGCGAAGGTGCCGCACCTGGCCGACGTCAAGCCGTTCGGCAGCTTCGTCATGAAGGACATCGACCACATCGGCGGCATCCCGGTCGTGATGAAGACGCTGCTGGAGGCCGGCCTGCTCGACGGCGACTGCCTCACCGTGACTGGCAAGAGCATGGCCGAGAACCTCGAGGAGATCAACCCGCCGCACATCGACGGGCGCGTCATCCGCGAGATGGCCCACCCGATCCACAAGACGGGTGGCCTGACCATCCTCACCGGCTCGCTCGCGCCGGAGGGCGCGGTCGTGAAGTCGGCCGGTTTCGACGAGTCCGTCTTCGAGGGCACGGCCCGCGTCTTCGACGGCGAGCGCGCGGCCATGGACGCCGTCGAGGACGGTTCGCTGAAGAAGAACGACGTCGTCGTCATCCGCTACGAGGGCCCCAAGGGCGGCCCCGGAATGCGCGAGATGCTCGCCGTGACCGGCGCGATCAAGGGCGCGGGCCTCGGCAAGGACGTCCTGCTGCTCACCGACGGCCGTTTCTCCGGTGGCACGACCGGCCTCTGCGTCGGGCACGTGGCCCCCGAGGCCGTCGACGAGGGCCCGATCGCGTTCGTGCGCGACGGCGACACGATCCGCCTCGACGTCGCGAGCGGCACCCTCGACGTGCTCGTCGACGACGAGGAGATGCAGCGTCGTCGCGCCGAGGGCGTCACCCACCCGGAGCCGAAGTACACCCGCGGCGTCCTGGCGAAGTACCGCAAGCTCGTCGGCAGCGCGAGCGGCGGCGCCGTCTGCGGCTGACCGCCCCCCCAACACACCGAACAGGTCGCAACGCACCGGCAGCCGATGCCGGTGCGTTGCGGCGTTCTCGGCGGGTTGCGAGCGCGGGCGTATGCCGTCAGGTGGCGTCGTCACGGTAGGCGCGAGGCGTCTGCCCCGTTGCCTCGCGGAACCTCCGGATGAGGTGCCGCTCGTCGCTGTAGCCGGTGGCCGCCGCGATGTCGCGCACCCCGAGACCGGTGTGCACGAGAAGGTCGGTGGCGGCGGCGAGCCGGCGTGCCGACCGGTGCGCCCACGGGCTGGTGCCCGTCTCGGCCCGGAAGCGCCGGCGCCACGTCTCGTAGGGGAGCCCCACCTCGGCCGCGACGGCACGCAGGTCGAGCGGCTCGGTCAGCTCGCCGTCGAGGAGCTCGACGGACCGCGTGAGCCAGTCGACGGCGCCCGGGCGGCCGGCGCGGCGCGTGGTGCCCGTGGAGGCGTCGCGCGCTTCGAGGAGTGCGGTGAGCAGCGCGAGCGCCTCGGCGTCGCGGCCGTCGGCGGTGGCAGGGCGAGGCCGGTCGAAGGCGGCGAAGCGGGCCGCCCAGCGCCTGACCGGTAGTCCGTGCACGAGCGGGTGATCGGAGGAGAGGGCCCCGGACCGGGTCGCGAGGCCGAAGACAGGCCCGTCGAAGACGACGAAGTGCTCGTCCCAGCCGCCCGGCTCGGCGCCGTACCAGTGCGGGTGTCCGGGGTGCACGACGACGAGCGACCCTGGGGTCAGGGGCTCGTCGTGCCGTGCGTCGCGGTATCGGCCGCTACCGGCGGTGAGGAAGGTGAGGCCCCACGTGGGGTGCCGCCGCGTCGTCCCGGGCTGCAGGCCGCGGCCCGCCGCGATGCGGGCGGCGACGAGCACGTGCCCGAGGCGTGGGCCGGCCATGGGGCGGGCGTGTCCCTCGGGTCTCCGTTCGGGTACCGGCGCCCGCGAGTCGCTCATCCCGGCATCCAACCAGAACGTACCCCCGCGACCACGCCATCCCGGACGTCGCCGACCTCCCTCTGGTGTGCTGTGTGCAGGCCACGGCCGTTTCGGTCGCTCACGATTCGCGAGAGGATGGCGCGCACCATGCCCACCGACACCCTCCCAGCGCTCACCACGGCATACCCCGTCGGTGACGCTCACGTGGACGCCTTCCGCGCGGACGGGTTCGTCCGGCTCCGCGGCGTCGCACGCCCGGAAGAGGCGGCGGCGTACCGGGGCCCAATCGCGGCCGCTGTCGAGCGGCTCAGCACCGAGTCGCGACCGCTCGCCGAACGCGACGGCTACGGGATGGCGTTCCTCCAGGTGATGAACCTGTGGCGGCACGACGAGGCGGTGGCACGCTTCGTCCTGGCCTCGCGCTTCGCAGACGTGGCTGCCCGGCTGCTCGGGGTGCCGAGCGTGCGGCTCTACCACGACCAGGCCCTGTTCAAGGAGCCCGGCGGCGCCCGCACGCCGTGGCACCAGGACGCGATGTACTGGCCGCTCGACGGCTCGCGCTGCCTGACGATGTGGATGCCGCTCGTCGACATCACGCCGGGCCACGGCGGTCTGTCGTTCGCCCGCGGCAGCCACGTCGACGGCCCGCTCAGCGACATCGGCATCTCCGACGCGTCCGAGAAGCACTTCGACCGGCTCGTCGCAGGCCGGGGCCTGCACATCGACGAGCCCGTCGCGATGCGCGCCGGTGACGCGTCCTTCCACTGGGGCTGGACCGTCCACCGTGCCCTCGGCAACAGCGCGGACGAGATGCGCGAGGTGATGACCGTCATCTGGTTCGCCGACGGCCTGGACGTGCTCGAGCCCGCCAACGACGCCCAGGCGAACGACCTCGGCTCGTGGCTGCCGGGTCAGGCCCCGGGCGACCGGGCCGGGGGCGCGGCCAACCCCGTGCTCGGCGCGGCGTCGAGCGCCGGCTGACCCGACGGCGCCGGACTGGGTCACCGAGAGCGTGAGGCGACAGCGGTCGTCGCCGGTGACCTCGATGCCGTGGTGTGCACCGTGCGGGCTCCCGGACCTCCGGACTGCCACGTGAACGACTGTCCAGGGGTCAGGGACGTCACCGTCCACTTGGCCGTCGGGACGCGCGGCTGGTCGATGGTCGCCCTCGCACCGACCCGCAGGGGCCTGTCGTGCAGCGTCAGCCCCGCACCGACGGCGTCCACTCGGGCCGGCGTGCGGCGTCGCTCAGGATGTCCCAGACCCGGCTGGCGGGGGCCTCGATGTCGATGCCGGCGTGCTCCGTGATGCCTCCTCAGGCATCGCCGGCGTGGGCGGCTCCGGCCGCCTCTGTGGTGGCCGGCGCCGCGACCACGTCGGCCGCCCAGTGGCGCCACAGCGACGTCACCCGCATCCCGACCTTCTCGTAGAGCCCGAGCGCGCCCGTGCGCGAGTCGGTCGACAGCTCGGACCGGTCACCGCCGTGTGCTCGCCCCACCTCGAACGCGTCGACGAGCAGCGCCCGGGCCAGGCCACGGCCCCGCTCGTCGCGGTGCACCGCGAGCTTGTCGACGTACGCGCAGCCGCCCGAGACGATGACGAACGCCATGCCGACCACCTCGCCGGCCGGGTCGGCCATGAGGCGCAGCTGCCACGGCTCGTAGCCGGGACGGTTGACCACGGTGGCCGCCCACTCGTCGAACGTCGTGCGCTCGCGCTCCGACCACTCGAGGAAGGCATCCTCGTTGACCGTCCAGGCGGCCTCGAGGTCGGCCCGGTCGCGGGGCTCGCGGATGGCGTACCCGGCAGGCGTGGGCTGCGGCACGATCGACTCACCGGCGGGCATCTCGAGCACCCACGAGGTCCACAGGCTGCGGTAGCCGAGGGCGGCGAAGAGCCGCTCACCCGCGGAGTCGCCGGGAACGGGCTGGCCGACGAGGGTGCCGCCGTCCCGCGCACCGACGGCGCGGGTCCAGCGCGACAACGCGGCGCCGATGCCGCGGCCACGGTATGCCGGGTCGACCGCGCCGTCGGCCCAGCGCGCCTTGTACACCTCGGCGTACGCGACGAGCCGCTCGCCGTCGAGGACACCGACGGACTGGCTGGCGAGGTCGAAGGCCGGGCGCTGCCAGTCGCCGACGATGTCGGCCTCCTCGATGAGGACCTCGCCGACGTCGTGCTGCTCGCAGGTGGCCATGAGGGCGGCGACCGAGGCGGCGTCGCCCGGCGTCAGCGGGCGCACCGTGAGGGCGTCCGAGCCGCCGGGCAGCACGAGCGCGATGGGGTCGGCGTCGTGAGGGGTGGTCATGCCTGCTCCTGTTCGGTGGCGTCGAGTCCGACGAGGCGGCGGAAGGCCGCGCCGCCCTCCACCGTGATGGCGTGGCCGCCCCGGACGAGGTCCTCCGGGCGCAGGACGAGCCTCTGGTTGACGGCGAGCTCGCCCTCGCGGCGCTGCAGTCGCGTGCGCCCGTCGGGGCGGTATCCGACCTTGCGGCTCACGGCCAGGGACGCGGGGTTGTCGGTGAAGGCGCCCGAGGTGACCTCCTCGGCTCCGAGGTGGTCGAAGGCGAAGGCGCAGATCGCCTGGCGCATCGCCGTGCCGATGCCTCTGCCCTGGTGTTCCAGGCCGAGCCACGAACCGGTCTCGCCGGTTCGGGTCACGAGGTAGTCGCGGGTGGAGATGCCCTGCGTGCCGACGAGGGTCCCCTCGTGCCAGACCCCGAGGTTGAGCTCCCAGCGCTCCGGTGTGAAGTCGGCGCGGCAGCGCCAGTGGTACTGGACGAACCGGGTGCGCAGCACGTCCGGCTCGGCGTCGGTCCACGGGTGGTAGAAGGGCATCCGGTCGGCCGGGTGGATGCCACGGGCCGCGAGGTCGGCCAGTACCGCGAGGTCGTCGTCATCGATCCCGCGCAGCTCCAGCGGCCCGGCGGCGACCCGGAGGCCGAGCGCGGGCAACAGGTCGGCGACGGTGCTGGTCATGCGGGCCAGTGTCGCGAGGCCCGTGCGGGGCGACAACCGACTTTCGGGCGCCGGCCCGGCCGATGCGGTCCGTTCCCGCCACCCGTGCGGAACTGACAGTGGGTGAGATCACGATGCCACATCCTGAGACGCCCGTGACCGTCGATTGACACCACTGGGGCCGCGTAGGACGGTTGTCACGTGGCCCGACTCCTCGTACTTCCCTAGCGCGCCGACCAGCTCCACCGGTCAGCGCGCTCCCTTCCGTCCCACCACGGGACCGAGGGGTTTTTTTGTGGCTGGAGTCAGCCCGAGACAGCAGGACATCCGCAGTACGACGAGTGTTCGAGACAAGGAAAAGATCGTGAGCGACACGACCAGGCAGGCGCCCTCGCCCGCTGACGTGGCCTCCCTGGCCCGTCCCCGACCCACCGCTGACGGCAAGCCCGTCGAGCCGGTCACGGCGGCCGCCCCGGCCGTCGAGGTCACCGGGGCGCAGGCGCTCGTACTCTCCCTCGAAGCCATCGGCTGCGACACCGTCTTCGGCATCCCGGGCGGCGCGATCCTCCCGGCCTACGACCCGATGCTCGACTCGAAGAAGGTGCGCCACATCCTCGTGCGCCACGAGCAGGGCGCCGGCCACGCCGCCGAGGGGTACGCGTCCGCCACCGGCAAGGTCGGCGTCTGCATGGCGACCTCCGGACCCGGCGCGACCAACCTCGTGACGCCCTTGGCCGACGCCCACATGGACTCCGTCCCGGTCGTCGCGATCACCGGTCAGGTCGCGAGCGCGGCCATCGGCACGGATGCCTTCCAGGAGGCCGACATCCGCGGCATCACGATGCCGATCACCAAGCACAACTACCTCGTGACCGACCCCGCCAAGATCCCGCAGGCGATCGCCGAGGCCTTCCACGTCGCGAGCACCGGACGCCCGGGGCCCGTCCTCGTCGACATCAGCAAGGACGCCCTGCAGGCGCGCACCACGTTCAGCTGGCCGCCCCAGATCGACCTGCCCGGCTACCGCCCGGTGCTGCGCCCGCACGGCAAGCAGATCCGCGAGGCGTCCCGCCTCATGGCGGCCGCCGAGCGGCCCGTCCTGTACGTCGGTGGCGGGGTCGTGCGGTCCGGCGCGAGCGAGGCGCTGCGCCGGCTGGTGGAGCTCACGCAGATCCCGGTCGTCACGACCCTCATGGCGCGCGGCACCGTGCCCGACAGCAACCCGCTCAACCTCGGCATGCCGGGCATGCACGGCACCGTCGCCGCGGTGACGGGCCTGCAGAAGTCCGACCTGATCATCGCGCTCGGGGCCCGCTTCGACGACCGCGTGACCGGTCAGCTGTCGACGTTCGCCCCCGACGCCAAGGTGATCCACGCAGACATCGACCCCGCCGAGATCTCGAAGAACCGGGTCGCGGACGTGCCGATCGTCGGCGACGCCGGCGAGGTCATCAAGGACCTCATCGAGCAGGTGACGCTCGACCGCGCGAACGCCGAGAGCGGCCCCTGGGACTACACGGCGTGGCGCGAGCGTGTCGCCGAGTGGAAGGCGACCTTCCCGCTCGGCTGGACCGAGAGCGAGGACGGCACCCTCTCACCGCAGTACGTCATCGAGCGCATCGGTGCGCTGTCCGGTCCCGAGGCGACGTACGTCGCCGGTGTCGGCCAGCACCAGATGTGGGCCGCCCAGTTCGTCCAGTACGAACGCCCCAACGCCTGGATCAACTCGGGCGGCCTCGGCACCATGGGCTTCTCGGTGCCGGCGGCCATGGGCGCGAAGGTCGCCGAGCCCGAGCGCACGGTCTGGGCCATCGACGGCGACGGCTGCTTCCAGATGACCAACCAGGAGCTCGCCACCTGTGTCATCAACAACATCCCGATCAAGGTCGCGATCATCAACAACAGCTCGCTCGGCATGGTGCGCCAGTGGCAGACCCTCTTCTACAACGAGCGCTACTCCAACACGGACCTCCAGCCGATGAGCCAGCGCGTGCCCGACTTCGTCAAGCTCGCCGACGCGTACGGGTGCCTCGGTCTGCGCGCCGAGACGCCGGAGGAGGTCGACGCCGTCATCAAGCAGGCGCTCGAGACGAACGACCGACCGGTCGTCATCGACTTCATCGTCCACCGTGACGCCATGGTGTGGCCCATGGTCCCGGCGGGCGTCAGCAACGACATGATCCAGGCCGCCCGCCACGAGGCGCCGGTCTGGGAGCGGGAGGACTGAGCATGAGCAAGCACACCCTGTCGGTGCTCGTCGAGGACAAGCCCGGCGTCCTGACCCGCGTCGCGGCGCTCTTCTCGCGCCGGGGCTTCAACATCAACTCGCTCGCCGTCGGTCCGACGGAGCTGCCCGAGATCTCACGCATCACGGTCGTCGTCGAGGTCGAGGGCGCCGCGCTCGAGCAGGTCACCAAGCAGCTCAACAAGCTCATCGAGGTGCTCAAGGTCGTCGAGCTCGACCCGCACGCCTCCGTCCAGCGCGAGATCGTCCTCGTCAAGGTCCGTGCCGACGCAGCGACGCGCAGCCAGGTGATCGACACCATCCAGCTCTTCAAGGCCAAGGTCGTCGACGTCACGACCGACGCTGTCGTCGTCGAGGCGACCGGCAACTCCGACAAGCTCCGCGCCCTGCTCGACGTCCTCGAGCCGTTCGGCATCAAGGAGCTCGTCCAGTCGGGCATGGTCGCCGTCGGACGCGGGTCGCGTTCGATCACCGACCGCAACCTGCGCAGCGCCTGACCCACCACCAGACCACCAGCACACCGCAACCGAAGGAGAAGGCCACCATGGCCGAGATGTTCTACGACGACGACGCCGACCTGTCGATCATCCAGGGCAAGAAGGTCGCCGTCATCGGCTACGGCAGCCAGGGCCACGCCCACGCGCTCAACCTGCGCGACTCCGGCGTCGACGTGCGCGTCGGCCTCGCCGAGAACAGCAAGAGCAAGGCCAAGGCCGAGGCCGAGGGCCTCGCGGTGACCTCGGTGGCCGACGCGGTCAAGGAGGCCGACCTCGTCGTCATCCTCACGCCCGACCAGGTGCAGCGGACCGTCTACGCGAACGACATCCAGCCCAACCTCAAGGACGGCGCCGCGCTGCTGTTCGGTCACGGCTTCAACATCCGCTTCGGCTACATCAAGCCCGAGGCCGACGCCGACGTGATCATGGTCGCCCCCAAGGGCCCCGGCCACATCGTGCGCCGTGAGTTCGCCGACGGCCGTGGGGTGCCCGTGCTCCTGGCCGTCGAGCAGGACGCGTCCGGCACGGCGTGGGACCTCGCCAAGGCCTACGGCAAGGCCATCGGTGGTCTGCGTGCCGGCGGCATCAAGACGACGTTCACCGAGGAGACCGAGACCGACCTGTTCGGCGAGCAGGCCGTGCTGTGCGGCGGTGCGAGCCAGCTCGTCATGTACGGCTTCGAGACCCTCGTCGAGGCGGGCTACCAGCCCGAGGTCGCCTACTTCGAGTGCCTCCACGAGCTCAAGCTCATCGTCGACCTCATGATCGAGGGTGGCATCGCCAAGCAGCGCTGGTCCGTCTCCGACACCGCCGAGTACGGCGACTACGTCTCGGGTCCGCGCGTCATCGACCCCAGCGTCAAGGAGAACATGAAGGCCGTCCTCGGCGACATCCAGAACGGCACGTTCGCCAAGCGCTTCATCGACGACCAGGACGCCGGGGCACCGGAGTTCAAGTCCCTGCGTGAGAAGGGAGCCCAGCACCCGATCGAGGCCACGGGCCGCGAGCTGCGCAAGCTGATGGCGTGGGTCAAGCAGACCGACTCCGACTACACCGAGGGCTCGGCCGCGCGCTGACCACCACTCGCCTGGCGGCCGGTCACCCGTTCGTGGGGTGGCCGGCCGTCGCCGTCCCGGGGGAGCGGGGCTCAGCGTCCCGACAGCCGGGCGGGCTGGTCGGCGAGCCAGGCCGCGAACGTACGGCCACCCGTCTCGGCGGTCCCGGCCGCCGGCACGTTGTCGGCCCGGGCGAACGCCGTCAGGACCGACCCCACGGCCGGCAGGTGCACGACCCGGGGCGCCGACGCGCCACGGTGGGCGCGCACGAGTGTCGCGAGCTCGCCGACCGTGAGCACGTCGGGGCCGGCGAGGTCCCTCGCTCGTGCGTATGCCGTCGGGCTCGGGCCCAGCGCGAGGTCGGCCAGGCGCAGCGCGACGTGGTCGGTGTCGACGGGCTGGAAGGCCATGTCGCCGATCGCGAAGGTCACCGGGCCCTTCGTCAGCGTGCGCGCGAAGAATGCTGCGAGAGAGTGGAACTGGGTCGCGCGCAGGACGGTGGCCGGGCCCGCGGCGGCGATGGCCTGCTCGGCCCTCAGCTTTCGCCGGTAGTAGGCCATCGGGTGGTCGTCGATGCCGACGATCGAGATGTGCACGAGGTGCACCCCCTGGGCGGCCGCCGCGTCGGCGAGCCGCCGCGTGCCGTGGACCGTCACCGTGTCGCCTGCGGACGCGTCGTCGGCGCAGTGCACGACGGCGTCGGCACCCCGGAGCGCCGCGTCGACCCCCGCCCCGCTGCTGAGGTCGACCCCGGTGCGCCGGCTGGCGGGCACTGCATCGTGGCCCCGCTCGCGGATCTTCCCGACCACCCGGGAGCCGAGGTCTCCCGCTCCACCCGTCACGACGACTCGCACGGCACCCACGGTAGCCCGCACCCGGCGCCCGCGTCCCGGCATACGGAACCGGGTGTCCACGAACCAAGACGAGAGCCGGCGCGCAGCGAGGTTCACATGTTGGCCACGCTCCGTGATTCTCGACACCACAGCCCCTAGACTCGCCGACGGCACGCCGCGGTGTCCCCGACGGCCCGCGTCCGCGATGGGCCCGGCCCTTGCCCTCCACGGCAACCCCGCCGCTCCGTCTCGAAAGGGAACTTCCTGTGAGCAAGCCCGTTGTCCTCATCGCCGAAGAGCTGTCGCCCGCAACGATCGAGGCCCTGGGCCCCGACTTCGAGGTCCGCTCGGCCGACGGGGCCAACCGTGACGAGCTGCTGCCGGCCCTCGCCGACGTCGACGCCGTGCTGGTCCGCTCCGCGACGAGAATGGACGCCGAGGCGATCGCAGCAGCCAAGCGGCTCAAGGTGATCGCGCGCGCCGGCGTCGGCCTCGACAACGTCGACGTGCAGGCGGCGACGCAGGCCGGGGTCATGGTCGTCAACGCACCGACGTCCAACATCACCTCGGCCGCCGAGCTCGCCGTCGGCCTGCTCCTCGCGACGGCCCGCAACATCGCCCCCGCCAACCAGGCGCTCAAGGGCGGCGCGTGGCAGCGGAGCAAGTACTCCGGCGTCGAGCTGCTCGACAAGACCGTCGGCGTCGTGGGCCTCGGCCGCATCGGTGCCCTCGTCGCCGAACGGCTCAAGGGCTTCGGCATGAAGATCGTCGCCTACGACCCGTACGCCTCGCCCGCCAAGGCGGGGCAGCTGGGGGCCCAGCTCGTCGGCCTCGACGAGCTGCTCGCCGAGTCCGACTTCATCACGATCCACCTGCCGAAGACTCCCGAGACCCTCGGGCTCATCGGCGACGAGGCCCTCTCGAAGGTCAAGCCCTCGGTGCGCATCGTCAACGCCGCGCGCGGGGGCATCGTCGACGAGGCCGCCCTGGCGCGAGCCATCGCAGAGGGTCGCGTCGCCGGGGCGGGCATCGACGTCTTCGCGACCGAGCCGACCACCGAGTCGCCGCTCTTCGACCACGAGTCGGTCGTCGTCACACCCCACCTCGGTGCCTCGACCGAGGAGGCCCAGGAGAAGGCCGGCATCGCCGTCGCGAAGTCGGTGCGTCTCGCGCTCGGCGGTGAGCTCGTGCCCGATGCCGTCAACGTCTCGAGCGGCTTCATCGCCGAGGAGGTGCGCCCCGGCATCCCGCTCGTCGAGAAGCTCGGCCGGATGTTCACGGCCGTCGCCGGGAGCGTGCCGACCCAGCTCGACGTCGACGTGCGCGGCGAGATCACCGAGCACGACGTCAGCGTCTGGAAGCTCGTGGCGCTCAAGGGCCTGTTCACCGACGTGGTCGAGGACCCGGTGACCTACGTCAACGCCCCGGTCTTCGCCGAGCAGCGGGGCTGCGTCGTGCGTCTCGTCACCGACCCCGACTCGGGCGACTTCCGCAACGTCACGACGCTGCGCGGCACGCTCGCCGACGGCAGCGTCGTGTCGGTCTCGGGCACCCTGACCGGTCCGAAGCTCGTCGAGAAGCTCGTCGGGGTCAACGGGTACGACCTCGAGGTGCCGCTCACCGAGCACATGCTCGTCTTCGAGTACTCCGACCGGCCCGGCGTCATCGGCAACATCGGCCGCATCCTCGGCGACGCCGACATCAACATCGGCGGCATGCAGGTCTCGCGCCAGCAGGACCGTGCGATCGGCGTGCTCAACGTCGACAGCGCCGTCCCGGCCGCCCTGGCGGCCGAGCTGTCCGACGTGGTGGAGGCCAGGACCTTCTCGGTCGTCGACCTGCAGGACTGACCCGGCCCCCCAACGCACCCAACGCCCCGGCGCCCCGGCGTCGGGTGCGTGAGGTGCGTAGCGTGCCTCAGGAGCGCCGGCCGTCCTCGTCCGGGCCGCCATCCACGGCGTCCTTCGCGTCGTCCTTTGCTTCGTCGTCGTCGTCGGTGTGGAGCTCGGCGAGCTCCGGGACGAGCTCGTGGCGCTTGCTGAAGGTGTCGATGATCGCGAGCGCCACGGCGGCGATCGGGATGCCGATGAGCGCGCCGATCGCCCCGAAGAGGGCGGCGCCGGCGATGACCGAGCCCAGCGCGACAGCCGGGTGGACGTCCATGGTGCGGCGGCTGATGCGCGGCGTGAAGACGTAGTTCTCCAGCTGCTGGTAGATCGTCGCGAAGACGCCGATCCACACGGCGTTGATCGGCTTGTCGAGAACCGCGAACAGCGCCGGCAGGGCGACGCCGATGTACGTGCCGATGGTCGGGATGAACTGGCCGACGATGCCGGCGAACACGCCGAGGGGCAGCCAGAACGGCACGTCGATGACCCAGAAGAACCCGGCGTGGAACACGGCCGAGAGCGCCGCGAGGACCAGCTTCGAGACGACGTAGCCGCCGGTCTTCTCGACCGAGATGGTCCAGACGGTGATGAAGACGCGCTGGTAGCGCTGCGGCAGCCACGACCCGATCGTCTGGCGCAGGCGTGGGCTGTCGGCGGACAGGTAGTAGGCGAAGACGAGGATCGTCAGGCTGTCGAAGAGGAAGGTGAACAGCGAGCCGAAGATCCCGACGATGCCTCCGCCGTAGCGGCCGGCGAGCTCGCCCAGCTTGTCGGGGGTGAGGCTGAGCGCCTCGCGCACCTGCTCGAGGTCGAAGGTCGTGCCGAAGGTCGAGTTGACCCAGTTGATGGCCGAGGTGACCGCGCCCGGCAGCTGCGTCCCGAGCTCCGAGACCTGCGAGACGAACACCTGCCCGAAGAGCTCGGCGAGCCCGGCGAAGAGGACCAGCAGGCCCAGCATCGTGAGTCCGGTCGCGAGCCCGCGCTTCATGCCTCGGGAGGAGAGCCACAGCACGACCGGCTCCATCGCGATGGACACCAGCCAGGCGAGCAGCAGGAGGAAGAAGAAGCTGGCGAGCGCGTGGAAGGCCCACGTCGCGATCGACAGCAGGACCACCGCGGTCAGGACGATGATCGTCACACGCCGGGCGTTGCCCGGCGTGACGGCGATCCAGCGCGCCTCGTCGTCGAACCGCACCCCGGGGACGGCGTGGCTCACGTGACGGTCGTGTTGGTCGTGCGCGTCGCGCGCGTCGTGCGAGTCGGGCAGATGAGCGCTCACGCGGCGAGCCTACGGTCCGGCCGGCGGGGAGCGGGGGAGGCCGCGCACGGGGCGGACGGCCCCCGTGACGTGTGACACGCGCTGAAGGCACAACCGCACGAATGCTGGACGCCCCGTCTCAATTACTGGAAACCCCCTTTACCCGCGGGTAGCCCGGCGTACCGTGAAACCCATGACGCGGCAGGTCGTACTTATTCCCAGCCGCGGCGAGTCCAGGTAGTCAGCACCTCGCCGCGGAGATCCCGCGCACCCTCCTGCTGACTGGCTCGCCCACCCGGGCTCGAGCCGCCTGAGACCACCAGAAGCACGGCAACTCGAAAGACGTGATCCCCATGAGCGAAGACGCCAAGGCAGCCCGTCAGGCGCTGCAGGAGTCGATGGACCTGCGTGACCAGGGCCACACCGAGGACTGAGTCCCGGTCTCCTCCGTCAAGACGAAGGCCCCCGCCCCAGTTGGGCGGGGGCCCTCGTCGTCGCCCACTAAATGAGACGCACGTTCCACATCACAAGACGGCACCTAGGCTGACGACATGGGAGAGACGCAGGTCAAGGACGCCTACTCGATCGCCGTGATCGGCGGTGACGGCATCGGCCCCGAGGTCGTCGCCGAGGGCCTCAAGGTGCTCGACGCCGTCACGGGCTCCGGCGGTCCGAAGTTCGCGACGACCGACTACGATCTCGGCGCCCGCCGCTGGCACGCCACCGGCGAGACGCTGCCCGACTCCGTCCTCGAGGAGCTCCGCGGGCACGACGCGATCCTCCTCGGCGCCATCGGCGACCCGACGGTCCCGAGCGGTGTGCTCGAGCGCGGCGTCCTGCTCCCTCTGCGCTTCGCGCTGGACCACTACGTGAACCTGCGCCCGGCCAAGCTCTTCCCCGGTGTCCGCAGCCCGCTAGACGTCGCCCGGGTCGCCCCCGACGGCATCGACTTCGTCGTCGTCCGCGAGGGCACCGAAGGTCCCTACACCGGCAACGGTGGAGCCCTGCGCGTCGGCACCCCCGCCGAGGTCGCGACCGAGGTCAGCGTCAACACCCGCTACGGCGTCGAGCGCGTCGTCCGCGACGCGTTCGCCCGCGCCCAGGCCCGCCCGCGCAAGCACCTCACCCTCGTGCACAAGCACAACGTCCTCACCCACGCCGGCCACCTGTGGCGGCGCACCGTCGACGAGGTCGGGACGGAGTTCCCGGACGTCGAGACCGCCTACCAGCACGTCGACGCCGCCACGATCTTCATGGCCACCGACCCGGGCCGGTTCGACGTCATCGTCACCGACAACCTCTTCGGCGACATCCTCACCGACATCGCGGCCGCCATCGCCGGCGGCATCGGGCTCGCCGCATCCGGCAACATCAACCCCGCCCGGACGACCCCGAGCATGTTCGAGCCCGTGCACGGCTCGGCCCCCGACATCGCGGGCCAGTCCAAGGCCGACCCGACCGCGGCGATCCTCTCGGTCGGCATGCTGCTCGCACACCTCGGTCTCGACGCCGAGGCCGAGCGCGTCGACGCGGCGGTCGCCGCCGACCTCGCCGACCGAGGCGGTGCCGTACGCAGCACCACCGCCGTGGGAGAAGCTGTCGTCGGCCGCCTCTGACGGCACCGGAACCACACGGCATACGCCCGCGGGCGGCCCGGCCAGTACGCGGGCCCACCCCCGACCGAAGGTGCCTGACCCGTACGCGCGGCGTTCGGGTCGCGCGCGACGGCGGGGCGCGTAGGGCGCATACGGGCAGCACCCCGACCCGGCCGCCTTCGTCGTCTCACGATGTGGGCGATAGCCTGACGTCGGATCACCGCTGATTTTCGCTCCATGGAGGTTTGTCATGTCCCAGCTGTCCTTCGAGGTGACGCGCCGCGACGACGCCACCTCGCCCGAGCGCATCGCCGAGATCCTCGAGAACCCCGGCTTCGGCAAGACCTTCACCGACCACATGGTCGTCGCGACATGGACCGCCGACGGCGGGTGGGGCGATGCGCAGGTCAAGCCCTACGGTCCCTTCCAGCTCGACCCTGCGGCCGCCGTGCTCCACTACGCGCAGGAGATCTTCGAGGGCATGAAGGCCTACCGTCACGCCGACGGCTCGGTCTGGACCTTCCGTCCCGAGGCCAACGCAGCGCGCTTCGCGCGCTCGGCCCGGCGCCTCGCGCTCCCCGTGCTGCCAGAGGCCGACTTCATCGAGTCGCTGCGCCAGCTCGTCTCCGTCGACCAGGACTGGGTGCCCGCCGGCGGCGCAGGCGAGAAGAGCCTCTACCTGCGACCCTTCATGTTCGCGTCCGAGGCGTTCCTCGGTGTGCGGCCGGCCCAGCAGGTCACCTACTCGGTGATCGCCTCGCCGGCCGGTGCCTACTTCCCGGGCGGACTCAAGCCGGTCACCCTCTGGATCTCCACCGACTACGCCCGCGCGGGCGAGGGCGGCACCGGCGCGGCCAAGTGTGGCGGCAACTACGCGAGCTCGCTCGCCGGCCAGCTCGAGGGCATCGACCACGGCTGCGACCAGGCCGTCTTCCTCGACTCCTCGACGCACACGTACATCGAGGAGCTCGGCGGCATGAACCTGTTCCTCGTGACGAAGGACGGCCGCATCATCACGCCCGAGCTCACGGGCACGATCCTCGAGGGCGTCACCCGCAGCTCGATCCTCGAGATCGCCAAGGAGCTCGACCTCGAGCCCGAGGAGCGTCGCATTCCCATCGAGGAGTGGAAGGAGGGCGCGGCCAGCGGCGACATCGTCGAGATCTTCGCCTGCGGCACCGCAGCCGTCGTCACGCCCGTGGGCGAGCTGCGCTGGGACGGTGGGTCGGTCGACCACCGCCGCGACGGCCACGAGGACCGCTACGCCGAGGCGATCCGCAACAAGCTGCTCGACATCCAGTACGGCCGTGCCGAGGACGCCCACGGCTGGTTGACCCGTCTCGTCTGACCCGGTGGGCGCAGCGGGGGAGCCGGGGCTGCGTCGGCCGCGACTCGTCGCGACCGACCTCGACGGCACCCTGCTGCGCTCCGACGGTTCCGTCTCGGAGCGCACCCGCGCAGTGTGGGCCACTGCCGACGCGGCCGGCATCGAGACGGTTCTCGTCACGGCTCGGCCGCCGCGGTGGCTCCACGACCTCGCGCACGTCGTCGGGCCGCGCGGCGTCGCGATCTGCGGCAACGGCGCCCCTGCCGATGCTCACGTGGGCGGGCGTCGGGTGGGCCGTCGCCAATGCGCACCCGGCTCTTCTCGAGGTCGCCGACCGGACGTGTCCCGGCAACGACGACGACGGCGTGGCCGAGGTGCTTGAAGCGGTGCTCGATCAGCGACAGTAAAGGTTTGATCCAGAACCATTGACGCTGACGGTTTGACCGGTGGAGGATGCCCAGCACCACTGGCAGCGGCGAACAAAGGTTTGCTGCGCGATGTTTGCGAGGTAGTGCATGAGCGTTCCTCCGTCCACATCCGACACCGTGAGCGCCCGCGGCGTCAGCACCGAGTCCGCCGACGACGAGTCGATGCTCGCCGAGCTCGGGTACAAGCAGGAGCTCCACCGGGGCATGAGCGGCTTCTCCAACTTCGCCGTGTCCTTCTCGATCATCTCGATCCTGGCCGGCTGCATCACGACCTACTACCTGGCCATGGACGCCGGTGGTCCGCTGGCGATCAACACCGGTTGGCTCATCTGCGGTGCCTTCGTGCTCTGCGTCGCCCTCGCCATGGCCGAGATCTGCTCCGTCTACCCGACGGCGGGCGGCCTCTACTGGTGGGCGGGCCGGCTCGCCCGCAGCCGCAAGCGCGAGTGGGCCTGGTTCGTCGGCTGGTTCAACTTCCTGGGCGAGGTCGCGGTGACGGCGTCGATCGACTACGGCGCCGCCCTGACGTGGTCGGCGGTGTACACGTTGCTCACGGGGAACGCGCTCGGGCTGCCCCAGGTCTTCGTCATCTTCGCGGTCCTCCTGCTGCTGCACGCCCTGCTCAACACCTTCGGGGTCGACCTCGTCAAGATCCTGTCGTCGGTCAGCGCGTGGTGGCACGTGGTCGGCGTCGCGATCATCGTCGTGGCCCTCTGGGTCGCGCCGGTGCCGCACCAGTCGCTGTCGTGGACCTTCACGCACTACGTCAACAACACCGGCTTCGAGGGCACGGGCGGCGTCTTCGGCCTGCCCATCTACGCCTTCCTCGTCGGTCTGCTCATGGCGCAGTACACCCTGACGGGCTACGACGCGTCCGCCCACGTCGCCGAGGAGACGCGCAACGCCTCCATCGAGGCACCCAGGGGCATCGTGCGCAGCGTCTGGGTCTCGATCGTGGCCGGCTCCATCCTGCTCGTGTCGGTGACCGCCGCGATCCAGGACTACGACACCGCCCGCAAGGCTGCCGATGCCAACGGGCTGCCTCCCGCCCAGATCTTCCTCGACGCTCTCGGTGAGCGGCTCGGGGTGACGATGGTCGTCATCTGCGGGGTCGCGCAGTTCTTCTGCGGCATGGCGTCCGTCACCGCGAACTCGCGGATGTCGTACGCGTTCTCGCGGGACAACGCCCTGCCGGGCTCGCGGCTGTGGGCCAGGATCAACCCGCGCACCGGGACGCCGACCAACTCGATCTGGCTGTGCGCCGCGTTGTCCTTCATCCTCACGGTCCCGGCGATCTGG
Source organism: Terrabacter terrigena (assembly GCF_042676085.1). Classification (NCBI taxonomy): domain Bacteria; kingdom Bacillati; phylum Actinomycetota; class Actinomycetes; order Micrococcales; family Intrasporangiaceae; genus Terrabacter; species Terrabacter terrigena. The sequence continues at coordinate 280,327 of NZ_JBHTKH010000001.1, read as the reverse complement.
AACACGACCGCCTTCTTCGCAGTCACCTCGGTGGCGGTCATCGGTCTCTACATCGCCTACGCGACGCCGATCCTGCTGCGACGGCTCAACCCCGACTTCCGCCAGGGCCGGTGGAGCCTCGGTCGGTGGAGTGCGCCGGTCGGCTGGATCGCCATCGTCTGGGTGGGCTTCATCGTCATCCTCTTCCTGCTGCCGCAGTACTCACCCGGCACCTTCGGCGACCCGACGTTCAACTTCGCCCCGGTCACGGTCGCGGTGGTCGCGCTCTTCGCCCTGGTGTCGTGGATCGCAGGCGGCCGCAGGCACTTCATGCGCGACGTCCCCGAGGGTCACGACACCAAGCCCGCCGCTGAGCTGCTGAGCTGACATGCCGACGGTCAGGGGAGAGCGTCACCTCGCGCTCACGGCGTTGCCGGACGCGGTGCTGCGGCCGGCGTCCGGCAACGCCTTCGAGAACACCGTCGAGCAGCTCGCGCGGGCGATCCGTCTCGGGGTGCTCGCCGACGGCGAGCAGCTGCCGCCGGAGCGCGACCTCGCCGAGCGACTCGGGGTCAGCCGCAACACGCTGCGCGAGGCGATCGCAGCGCTCCGCGACTCGGGGCTCGTCACGACGAAGCGTGGCCGGGGCGGCGGGACGACGGTGACGTATGCCGCAGAGGTCCCCCCGTCGGCCCGCGGGCTCTCAGGAACGTTCGTGCGCAGCGGCGCCGCGATGCTCGACGCCCTGACCTTCCGGCGGGTCGTCGAGCCAGGGGCGGCCTGGCTGGCTGCGACCCAGCCGTTGGCGGGCGACCAGCGTGCCTGGCTGACCGAGAGCCTGCGCGAGGTCGAGGAGGCCCCGGACGCCGCCGCGCACCGGGTGGCCGACTCACGGCTGCACCTTGCGATCGCCACGCTCTCGGGGTCGCCCATGCTCGTCGACGCCGTGACCCGGGCGCAGGCTGCCCTGCACGACATGCTCATGGCGATTCCCGTCCTGCGCCGCAACATCGAGCACTCCGACACCCAGCACGCCCAGGTCGTCGAGGCGATCCTGGGCGGCGACCCTGACCGGGCCCGCGTCGTCATGGAGGAGCACTGCGATGCCACCTCCGCGCTGCTCCGCGGCCTCATCGGATAGGAAGAGACATGGCGAAACCACCGACTCTGACCGTCGAGCAGCTCCGCACCGAGATCGACGCGGGCGACATCGACACGGTCGTCGTCGCGTTCACCGACATGCAGGGACGACTGCAGGGCAAGCGCCTGCACGGGCACTACTTCCTCGACCACGTGCTCGAGGACGGGACGGAGGGCTGCAACTACCTGCTCGCCGTGGACGTCGACATGAACACCGTCGACGGCTACGCGATGTCGTCCTGGGAGCGTGGCTACGGCGACATGTTCTTCGACCTCGACCTCGACACCCTTCGCCGCACGCCGGGCACCCCGCACTCGGCGACGGTGCAGTGCGACCTCACCTGGCTCGACGGCAGCGGTCCGGTGGTGCAGTCGCCGCGCTCGGTGCTCAAGGCCCAGATCGACCGCGCGGAGGCCCTCGGGATGGCCGCCCACTGCGGCACCGAGCTCGAGTTCATCGTGTTCCAGGAGTCCTACGAGCAGGCCTGGGACGCCGGCTACACGGGGCTGACTCCGGCCAACCGCTACAACGTCGACTACTCGATCCTCGGCGGAGACCGCGTCGAGCCGCTCCTGCGCGAGATCCGCAACGAGATGTACGCCGCCGGCGCGGTCGTCGAGAGCGCGAAGGGCGAGTGCAACAACGGCCAGCACGAGATCGGCTTCCTCTTCGACACGGCCCTGCGCACCTGCGACAACCACGTCGTCTACCGCAACGCGGCCAAGGAGATCGCCGCGCACCACGGCCAGTCGATCACCTTCATGGCCAAGTTCGACCAGCGTGAGGGGAACTCCTGCCACATCCACCTCTCGCTGCGCGGGCTCGACGGTGAGACCGTCTTCGCCGACGGCGACAGGGAGCACGGGCACAGTGCGATGTTCGAGCACTTCCTCGCCGGCATCCTCGCCACCCAACGTGAGCTGACCTACTTCTATGCGCCGAACATCAACTCCTACAAGCGATTTGCCGCGGGGAGCTTCGCTCCGACCGCCGTCGCCTGGGGGCGCGACAACCGCACCTGCGCGCTGCGCGTCGTCGGCCACGGACCGGCGCTGCGGGTCGAGAACAGGGTCGGCGGCGGCGACCTCAACCCGTACCTCGCCGTGGCCGCCATGCTCGCCGGCGGACTGCACGGCATCGAGCAGGAGCTCGAGCTCGAGCCCGCTCTCGAGGGCAACGCCTACACCTCTGACAAGCCGCACGTGCCCTCGACCCTGCAGGAGGCGCGCGACCTGCTGGCCGGCTCGGCGGTCGCGCGGGCGGCCTTCGGCGACGAGGTCGTCGACCACTACGTCAAGGCCGCCGACGTCGAGATCACGGCCTTCAACGCCGCGGTCACCGACTGGGAGCGCAGGAGAGGATTCGAGCGACTGTGACCACCACGCACGACGTCATCAACCCCGCCACCGAGCAGCTCGTCCGCAGCGTCGAGCTCGCCACCGTCGAGGAGGCCGACGCGGCGATCGCGCGCGCCTCGTCCGCGGCCCCGGCCTGGCGCGCCGTGGCCCCAGCCGACCGGGCCCTGCTGATGCGCCGGTTCTCGCAGCTCGTGGGCGACCACCAGGAGGAGCTCGCGCTGCTCGAGGTCGAGAACGCCGGACACACGATCGGCAACGCCCGGTGGGAGGCGGGCAACGTCCGCGACGTGCTCGCCTACTACGCCGGTGCGCCGGAGCGGAACTTCGGGCGGCAGATCCCGGTGGCCGGCGGCATCGACGTCACCTTCCGTGAGCCGCTCGGCGTCGTCGGCATCATCGTGCCGTGGAACTTCCCGATGCCGATCGCCGGGTGGGGCTTCGCCCCGGCGCTGGCCGCGGGCAACACCGTCGTGCTCAAACCGGCCGAGCTGACGCCGCTGACCGCCATGCGCCTGGGCGAGATGGCCCTCGAGGCGGGCCTTCCCGAAGGCGTCCTCACGGTCATCCCGGGCAAGGGGTCGGTGGTCGGTGAGCGCTTCGTCACCCACCCGGACGTGCGCAAGGTGTGCTTCACCGGGTCGACGGCGGTCGGCCAGCGCATCATGCGGGGCGCCGCCGACCAGGTCAAGCGGGTCACCCTCGAGCTCGGCGGCAAGAGCGCCAACATCGTCTTCGCCGACTCCGACCTCGAGCTCGCGGCCGCGCGGGCGCCGTACGCCGTCTTCGACAACGCGGGACAGGACTGCTGCGCGCGCAGCCGCATCCTCGTCGAGCGCAGTGCCTTCGACCGTTTCATGGAGCACTTCGAGACGGCGGTGCGTGGCGTCGTCGTCACCGACCCGCGCGACGAGGCAGCCGAGATGGGCCCGCTCATCAGCGCCGAGCAGCACGACCGTGTCAGCGCCTACGTCGAGGGTGCCGGCGACGGTGTCGACGTGGCCTTCCGGGGCATCGCCCCCGAAGGGGACGGGTACTGGTACGCCCCGACCGTGGTCCTCCCGCGCTCGACCACCGACCCCGTCTGGCAGGAGGAGGTCTTCGGTCCGGTCGTCGCCGTCCTCCCGTTCGACGACGAGGCCGATGCGGTCGCCAAGGCCAACGACACGGCATACGGCCTCTCCGGCTCGATCTGGACCCGCGACCTCGGGCGCGGGCTCCGCGTCGCGCGCGGCGTCGAGGCCGGCAACCTGTCGGTCAACTCCCACAGCAGCGTGCGCTACTCGACGCCGTTCGGCGGCTTCAAGCAGAGCGGCATCGGGCGCGAGCTCGGACCCGACGCGCTGGAGGCGTTCACCGAGGTGAAGAACGTGTTCATCTCGACCGACTGACACCCCCAACCCGCATGACCGCGTCATCGCACGCGCAACCGACGCAGACGAAACCCATTGGACGGCAAGGAAAGAGGACTCATGGCAGGCAGGCTCGACGGCAAGGTCGCGGTGATCACGGGCGGGTGCTCCGGCATCGGTCTCGCCACGGTGCGGCGGTTCGCCGAGGAGGGGGCGAAGGTCGTCATCGGTGACCTCGACGAGGCCAACGGGCCGCGCATCGCGCAGGAGGTGGGCGGCACGTTCGTGCGCGTCGACGTCGTGAGCAAGGAGGACGTCGACGCGCTCTTCCGCACGGCCAAGGAGATCTACGGGTCGGTCGACATCGCCTTCAACAACGCCGGCATCAGCCCGCCCGAGGACGACTCGATCCTCGACACCGACCTCGACGCGTGGCGCAAGGTGCAGGAGGTCAACCTCACGTCGGTCTACCTGTGCTGCAAGGCCGCCCTGCCCTACATGCTCGAGCAGAAGAAGGGCTCGATCATCAACACGGCCTCGTTCGTCGCGGTCATGGGCGCGGCCACGTCGCAGATCTCCTACAGCGCGAGCAAGGGCGGTGTACTGTCGATGAGCCGCGAGCTCGGCGTCCAGTTCGCGCGTGAGGGGGTGCGGGTCAACGCGCTGTGCCCCGGGCCGGTGAACACCCCGTTGCTGCAGGAGCTCTTCGCCAAGGACGAGGAGCGTGCGGCGCGGCGCCTCGTGCACGTGCCCATGGGCAGGTTCGGCGAGCCCGAGGAGATGGCCAACGCCGTGCTCTTCCTCGCGTCCGACGAGTCGAGCTTCATCACCGCCTCGACGTTCCTCGTCGACGGCGGCATCTCCGGCGCGTACGTCACGCCGCTCTGAGGGGGTTGTCGTGGTGGAGGCGCGGCCGGTCATCGGCATCACGGCCTATGTCGAGCCGGCGTCGTGGGGACGCTGGGTCGACGTGCCGGGTGCCCTGGTGCCCTACCGCTACGTCGGCCACGTCGAGGACGCCGGCGGCATCGCGGTCGTGGTGCCGCCGCGGCCGGACGCCGACGACGGGGTCGCCCACGAGCTGCTCGCGCGGCTCGACGGCGTGATCCTCGCCGGCGGCGTCGACGTGGCCCCCGAGCTCTACGCGGAGGAGCGGCACGCGTCGGTGCAGGCCTCGCGGCCCGACCGTGACACGACCGAGCTCGCGCTCGCCCACGCGACGGCGGCGCTCGACGTGCCGCTGCTCGGGATCTGCCGCGGCATGCAGGTCATGGCCGTGGCGGCCGGGGGAGTGCTCGAGCAGCACGTTCCCGACCGTGTGGGTCACAACCTGCACTCGCCCGCTCCGGCGACCTACGGCAACCACCACGTGCGCACCGTCCCGGGCACCCGGCTGGCCGGCATCCTCGGCGACGGCGCCGACGTGCCGAGCTACCACCACCAGTCGGTGCTCACCCATCCCGGCTACGCGCCCTCGGCGTGGGCCGACGACGGCACGCTCGAGGCGATGGAGGACCCCCGGGCTGCCTTCCGGCTCGCCGTGCAGTGGCACCCCGAGGTGGGCGACGACGCCCGGCTCTTCCACGCCCTCGTCGCGGCAGCGGGGGCGTATGCCGCCGGGCGGGGGAGAACGCGCGGCTGACGCTCGCGCGTCGGGACGTGGGGCGAGTGCCCGGTCCACATGGCGGACCCGCGGTTTCGCTGGGCGAGCGCCCCTGCCACCCTGATCCCGTGACCGCTTCCCGGCTTGCCACGAGCACGCTCATTATCAGCTAGCGCGACGAGAACACCTCTCGTCGCGCAGACCTCCCGTCCCCGGGGGGTCTTTTTGTTTCCCGGCCACGAGCCACGGAGACCGCTGCAGAGCCACACCGGGCCGAGCGGCACCAGATGAATGGGACCGAGGACCGAGCGGCCACATGGACCCGCCCCCTGGATCAAGGACAATGAAGGCCATGGATGCCCTGCACGTTTACGACACCACCCTGCGCGACGGCGCCCAGCAGGAAGGTCTCAACCTCTCGGTGTCGGACAAGCTGGCCATCGCCGGACTGCTCGACGACCTCGGGGTGGACTTCATCGAGGGGGGCTGGCCGGGCGCGAACCCGAAGGACACCGAGTTCTTCGAGCGGGCCCGTCAGGAGCTCCATCTCCGCCGCGCGACCCTCGCCGCCTTCGGGGCCACCCGCAAGGCCGGCGGGGCCGCCGCGCAGGACCCCCTGGTGCAGGCCCTCGTCGACTCGGGCGCATCGGTCGTCTGCCTCGTCGCGAAGTCGCACACGGGCCACGTCGAGCGTGCCCTCAGGACGACCCTCGAGGAGAACCTCGAGATGGTGCGCGACACCGTCTCGTACCTCGTCGCACAGGGCCGCCGCGTCTTCCTCGACTGCGAGCACTTCTTCGACGGCTGGCACCTCGACCGCGACTACGCGCTCTCCGTCGTCCGCACGGCGCACGAGGCCGGTGCCGAGGTCGTCGTGCTCTGCGACACCAACGGCGGCATGCTGCCGCACCAGGTCGAGCAGGTCGTCACCGACGTCATCGCCACCACCGGCGCGCGCGTCGGGGCGCACTGCCACAACGACACCGGCTGTGCGGCGGCCAACTCGGTCGCGGCGGTGCGGGCCGGCGCGACCCACGTGCAGGGCACCGTCAACGGCTACGGCGAGCGCACCGGCAACGCCGACCTGCTGACCGTCGCCGCCAACCTGCAGTTCAAGCTCGGGCTGGATGCGATGGAGGTCGACTCGTTCCGGCGGGCCATGCACATCGCCCACGCGATCAGCGAGGTCACCAACGTCCCGGCCTACAGCCGCCAGCCCTACGTGGGCGCCAGCGCGTTCGCCCACAAGGCGGGTCTGCACGCGAGCGCGCTCAAGGTCGACCCCGACCTCTACCAGCACATGGACCCCGCGCTCGTCGGCAACGGCATGCGCACCCTCGTCTCCGACATGGCCGGGCGGGCCAGCATCGAGCTCAAGGCCCGGGAGGCCGGGCTCGACCTGTCCGAGCGTCCCGACGTCGTGGCGCGGGTGCTGGCCGAGGTCAAGGACCTCGAGCTGCGCGGCTGGACCTTCGACGCCGCCGACGCCACGGTCGAGCTGATGCTCCGCGAGGCGCTCGAGCCGGGCTGCACCGACTATTTCGAGGTCGAGTCGTGGCGCGTCATCACCGACTCCTCGGGCGAGGGAGACGCGACATCCGAGGCGACCGTGAAGCTGCGCGCCGACGGTTCGCGGCTCATCGCCACCGGCGAGGGCAACGGGCCGGTCAACGCCCTCGACCACGCGCTGCGCGAGGCCCTGAGCCGCGCCTACCCCGAGATCGAGAAGATCGAGCTCATCGACTTCAAGGTGCGCATCCTCGACGCGTCGCACGGCACCGACGCCGTGACCCGCGTGCTCATCGAGACCTCCGACGGCGAGACGTCGTGGGACACCATCGGGGTCGCAGGCTCGATCCTCGCGGCGTCGTGGCGAGCCCTCACCGACGGCATCGTCCACGGTCTCCTGCGTCAGGGCGTGCCGCGCCGCTGAGCCGTCGCGGCACTCTCGGCCATCCCGGTCAGCCCCGGCAACCAGGTGGGTGCCTCTCCCCGGAAGACGTCCGGGGACAGGGCAGGTGCACCGCGCGGCACCTGACCGAGCAGACCTTCGGGCAGGGCTGAGAGGTAGTCGAGATTCGTCGTCTCGATCATGTCGGGGTGGCTCGGCCAGGCGCCCAGCACCAGGCCGAGCAGCCGGATCGACCTGTGCGACAAGGCCTCTCGGGTCAGCATCGTGTGGTTGAGTGTGCCGAGCGCGCTCCGCACCACGAGCACCGCGCCGCTGTCCGGCAGGGCCGCGGCCAGGTCGGCGAGCGTCTCGCCGTCGTCGGTCAGTTCGACGAGGAGGCCGCCTGCTCCCTCGACGACCACGACGTCATGGCCGGCGCTCAGGTCGCTGATGATGTCGACGTGGTCCGCGAGCGTCGGCAGGGCTGCGCCCTCGAGTCGCGCCGCGGGGCGGGGCGCCATGGGGGCGCGCAGTCTCGTCCCCTCCGACGTGGGGACGCCGGTCAGTCGCTCGACCTCGCCCATGTCGCCGGACTCGCCGGGTGCCACCCCGGTCTGGGTCGGCTTGTAGGCCGTGACGCGCAGCCCCACCCCGACGAGCAGGGCGACGACCGCCGCCGTGACGACGGTCTTTCCCACGTCGGTGTCGGTGCCGGTGACGACGACGACCGCCGGCAGCCGCGGCTCACCCATCGGTGTCGTGGGGTGGGACCTGGGCGAGCGGCGACGAGGACGCCGGGTCCTGCGGGCCCTCGACCGCCGCGACCGTCGGGAGGCCACGGGCGGTGGAGGGAGCGTCCACCGCCCGTGACCTCTCGACGGCGGCGCCACCTTCGGGTCGCGGTGCGCGCTGCCGTGCGACCCGGGCGACCCGGGCGACCCGCCCGGCGGCCTGGAGCAGGTCCTCACCGGTCACGTCGGCCCTTGCCGTGACACGAAGTCGCGACACGCCGTCCGGGACGCTCGGCGGCCGGAAGCAGCCGACGAGGACACCCTCGGCCCGCAGGTCGAGGCAGGCCGCCACGGCCGCCTCGGGTGACGGCATGGGCAGCGACTGCACGGCGCCCGCGGACTGCTCGACGCCGCACAGGCTGGCGATGACCTGCGCGTTGGCGCGCACCGCGTCCGCGAGGGACGGGTCGGTCACGACGAGGTCCGCGGCCGTCGTGGCCGCCCCCGCGGCCGCCGGTGCCAGGCCGGTGTCGAAGATGAACGACCGCGCGGTGTTGACCAGGTGGTTGCGCAGGGCCGTGGAGCCCAGCACGGCGCCACCCTGGGACCCGAGGGCCTTCGAGAGCGTCATCGTGACCACGACGTCGGTGGCCCCGACGAGCCCGAGCGAGTGGACCAGCCCGCGCCCCCGGCCGGCAACGCCTATGCCGTGCGCCTCGTCGACGACGAGCAGGGCGTCGTGCCGCCGGCAGACCTCGACCAGGGTGGTCAGCGGGGCGGCGTCGCCGAGCACCGAGTAGATCGACTCCACGGCGACCACGACCCGTCGCCCGGGGCGTGCTGCCAGCTCCCGGTCCAGGTCGACGGCGTCGTTGTGGGCGAACGTCGCGTAGGGCACGCGTGACATCCGGGCCGCGTCGTGCAGGGAGGCGTGGGCGTGCGCGTCGAGCAGGATCTCGGCCCCGCGCCCGCTCAGCGCCGTCAGCACCCCGAGGTTGGCGGCGTACCCGGTCGAGAAGGCGAGGGCGCTGGGCTGCCCGGTGAGGCGACACAGGGCCGCCTCGAGGTCACGGTGGACGGGGAGGGTGCCGGTCACGAGGCGACTGGCGGTCGCCGAGGCCCCGTAGCGGTCCAGGGCATCGTGGGCGGCGGCGACGACCCGCTCGTCACGCGCCAGCCCGAGGTAGTCGTTGGAGGCGAGGTCGAGGGCGTCGTGCCCGCCCGGCAGGCGACCGCCGAGCCGCAGCACCGGGTCGAACCGCTCGACGCCGCGCTCGGCGCGCAGCTCGGCGCGCTCCCGCAGCCACGAGCCCCAGACGTCGCTCACCCGTGGACCTCCCAGACGGCGCCGACGATCGCGTCGGCGATGGTGCGGACGTCGTCGTCGGTGCAGACGTAGGGCGGCATCGTGTAGACGAGGTCTCGGAACGGGCGCAGCCACACGCCGCGTCGCAGGGCGGCCCGGGTCACGGCCGCCACGTCGACCGGGGATCCGAGCTGGACGACCCCGACCGCGCCGAGGGTGCGCACGTCCGCGACGGCGGGAAGGTCGGCGGCCGGCAGGAGGTGCTCCTGCAGCAGGCGGCCGACCCGTGGCACGTCGTCCTTCCAGCCCTGTTCCACGAGCGACAGGGAGGCGTTCGCGACGGCGCAGGCCAGCGGGTTGGCCATGAACGTGGGGCCGTGGAGCAGCGCCCTGAACTCGGACCGGGTGATCGCGTCACCGACGTGACGGGTGGTGAGCACTGCTGCGAGAGTGAGGTATCCGCCGGTGAGCGCCTTTCCGACGCAGATGACGTCGGGGGAGACGCCGGCCCACTCGGAGGCGAAGAGCCGGCCGGTGCGTCCGAACCCGGTCGCGATCTCGTCGACGACGAGCAGCAGCCCGTGCTCGTCGGCCACGCGACGGAGCTCGCGCAGGCAGTCGGGGTGGTAGACGTGCATGCCGCCCGCACCCTGCAGCACCGGCTCCACGATGATGGCGGCCAGCTCGTCGGAGTGGGTCGCCGCCAACTCGTCGACCGCGACGGTCCACGCCTCGAGCGCGGACTCGTCGGTCTCCCAACGCTCCTCACCCTCAGGAGAGACAAGGAGGCGGGCCGCGGGCGGCCTGGGTGCGAACACCTGCCGGGCCAGGGCGCCGGGGAACGCGGAGTGCATGCCGTCGACCGGGTCGCACACGCTCATGGCGGCGAAGGTGTCGCCGTGGTAGCCACCGCGCACCGTGAGGAACCGTTGCCTGCCGGGTCGGCCCTGCGCGGCCTGGTACTGCAGTGACAGCTTGAGAGCGACCTCGACGGACACCGAACCGGAGTCGGCGTAGAAGACGTGCGCCATGGGGCCGGGCGCGACCGCGGTCAACCGTTCAGCCAGGCTGACGGCGGGCTCGTGGGTCAGGCCCCCGAACATCACGTGGCTGAAGCGGTCGACCTGCTCGTGCGCGGCCGCGTCGAGTGCCGGGTGGCGGTAGCCGTGCACCGCGCACCACCACGAGGCCATCGCGTCGACGGCCTCGAAGGTCTCGCCGTCGGGAGCCGCGAGGGACAGGCGCACCCCGCAGGCCCGTTCGACGGCATACGGCTCGGGTCCGTCGAGCGGGGCGTACGGGTGCCAGACGAGCCCGCGGTCGCGGGCTGCCAGGGCGGTGCCGGCGGTCTCAGGCATTGGCGGGCACGTCGGTGCCGGCACCACGCCGGCGCTTGGTGGGGTCGTGGGTGCCGGTCGCGTGCGTCGGCCCGCCGTCGGGCCGGGCGCCGAGGACGACGAAACCGTGGTCGTGGATGAGCTCGAGGTCGGCCTCGGCCGCCTGCCCCTCCGACGTGAGGTAGTCGCCGAGGAAGATCGAGTTGGCGACGTGCAGCGCGAGGCCCTGGAGCGACCGCAGGTGCATCTCACGGCCACCGGCGATGCGGATCTCCTTGTCGGGACAGACGAACCGGGCCATCGCCAGGATGCGCAGGCAGCGTCCGGGCGTGAGCTCCCACGTGCCCTCGAGCGGCGTCCCGTCGAAGGGCATGAGGAAGTTGACGGGGATGGAGTCGGAACCGAGGTCGCGGAGGGCGAAGAGGGCCTCGACGAGCTGCTCGTCGGTCTCGCCCAGTCCGGCGATCAGCCCCGAGCAGGGGGACAGCCCGGCGTCCTTCGCCTTGGTCACGGTGTCGACGCGGTCGGCGTACGTGTGGCTCGTGACGATGTCGTCGTGGTGTGACTCGGCGGTGTTGATGTTGTGGTTGTACGCGTCGACGCCGGCCGCACGCAGACGCTCGGCCTGGCCGTCCTTGAGCAGCCCGAGGCACGCGCAGACCTCGACGTCGGGGTGCTCCTGCTTGAGCGCGCCCACCATGCCGGCCACCCGGTCGACGTCGCGGTCGGTCGGGCCGCGCCCGCTCGAGACCATGCAGATGCGCGTCGCCCCGCCGCGCAGCCCGGCAGCCGCCTGCTCGACGGCCTCGTCGGGCTTGAGCCAGGTGTACTTGAGGATGTCGGCCTGCGAGCCGAGGCGCTGGGAGCAGTAGTGGCAGTCCTCGGGGCAGAGTCCGGACTTGAGGTTGACGAGGTAGTTGACCTTGACCGTGTTGCCGAAGTGCCTGCGCCGCAGGCGTGCCGCCGCTGCGACGAGGGAGAGCAGCTCGTCGTCGCCGGTGGCCAGGACGTCGAGGGCATCCTGCGGGGTGGCGGGGATGCCGGCCAGGACGGCGTCGGCGAGGTCGTCGGGACGGCGGGTCATGCAGGCTCCTTGCGCGCGGTGTTGAACGGTGTTCAACTTGAACGGCGTTCAGTATGCCGAGTCGCTAGGCTCGGCTGTCAACGCGGGTCCGTGGTGCGGCCCGCTCGCCGAGGACGGGGGATCGCGTGGCGCTCAGCCGGGAGCAGGTCGTCGCGACGGCCGTCGACCTGCTGCGCCGCTACGGCTTGGGCGACCTGTCGATGCGGCGGCTGGCGCGAGAGCTGGGCGTGGCGCCCGGGGCCCTCTACTGGCACGTCGCGAACAAGCAGGAGCTGCTCGTGGAGGTGGCCGACGTGCTGCTCGCCGAGATCCCGCCGGTGCCGACCGACCGGCCCGCGCCCGAGGCCCTCGCTGGGCTCGCCGTCGCGATCCGGGAGGCCCTGGTCCAGGTGCCCGACGCCGCCGACGTCGTCGGCCTGGCGTATGCCGTCGAGCCGGGTGCCGCACGTGCACTGCGCGACCTAGCGCGGCTGGTCCACGAGGCCGGCGCGACGGCCTCCGAGCGCGACGACGTGGCGGTCCTGGTCGTCCATCACATCCTGGGTTCCGTTGCAGCACAACAGAACCGGGCGCTCGCAGCTCACATCGACCCCGAGCTGCCGGCGCCCGACTCAACCTCGGAGGCCAAGGCGTTCGAGGTCGGTCTGGCCGTCATCGTGCGGGGCCTCGGCGCCGCGACCTGACGTCGACGGGCGCGAAAGTGCTGGGCGGCCCAGGCCCCGCCCAGCACCACCCCCGAGGGGTGGCATCGCCGGCGCGCGTGCCGTGGAACCTTCGCCGACATCCATCAGAGTGGCTCATCCCCGCGGTGATACGTGCGAAAACGAGGAACTTGGGACGCCCCTCTCACGGGCTGGTCACGGCAGGCTCGCGAGCGACGAGGCGGTCGACGACCTCGACGAGGCGCTGCCTGAGCGCCTGGCCCCGCACCGAGAAGGCACGCTGCTCGGCGGCGTACTGCGCCTTGCCCTCGGGCGTCTCGATGCGCACCGGCTCGTAGCCGAGCTCGCGCAGGTCGTACGGTGCCGCGCGCATGTCGAGGGAGCGGATGTCGCGGGCCAGCTCGAAACAGTCCATGACGAGGTCGCTCGACACCGCGGGGACGAGCTTGTGCGCCCACTTGTAGAGGTCCATGCCGGCGTGGAGGCAGCCGGGCTGCTCGAGGTCGGCCTGGCTCTCGCGGGTCGGCCGCAGGGCGTTGCGCTGCACGGCCTCGGAGGTGAAGAAGCGGTACGCGTCGAAGTGCGAGCACGCGATCTGGTGGCTCTCGACGACGGCGTCGGTGCCCTCGGCCCCGAGCCGAAGCGGCCAGCCCGAGTGGCGCACGTCCGTGGCGCCCAGCCGGTACACCATGGCCCACTCGTGGAGGCCGAAGCAGCCGAAGCGTGCCGGCCGGCCGGCGGTGCGCTCGAGCAGGTCGCGCACGAAGCGCAGCGTGTCGCCGCGCGCGGCCACGAACGCGTCGCCGTCGAGCCGCGCGTGGTCGCCGTCGACGACGTAGAACCGCCAGTCGCGGTGCGGCGCGCGCACCCCGCCGGCCAGGGCGACCCCGGCGCCCGGGTGCCAGCGGCGCAGCTGGGCGGGCTTGTAGGAGTAGTAGGTGAAGAGGAAGTCCTCCACGGGGTGCTTCCGGTGGTCGCGCCGGCGCTCGAGGTGCGCGGAGGTGGCCGCCGCGACCCGCGTCTCGTGGGTCGCGGTGCGCTCACGCCACTCCGGCTCACCCAGCACCCGCACCCCACGAGGGTAGGTGATGGCGCGCGGCAGACCTGCCACGCGCGGACGCGCCGGAGCAGGATGGGCCCATGGCTCCGGACGCCGAACGGCCCACCCACCTGCTGCACCGGCTCACCTGCTACTCCCACGAGCGCGAGTGGACCGAGGTGCCCGACGACGACCGCCTCGTGCAGGACCTCGTGCCGAACGACCTGACCCGGCGCCCTGCCTGGTACAAGGCCTACGACGACGACCTGCAGCGCACGCTCCTGCCGCAGGAGCTGCCCGCCGCCACGGCGCCGGCCACCGCCGTGCTCGCCGGCACCGCCGCCGTGACCACCAGCCGCCTCGACCTCGCCGGCCTCGCGCGACTGCTCTACCTGTCGTCGGGCGTGACGCGCCGCACGCAGCGACCCGATGGCCTCTTCCTCTTCCGGGCCTCCGGCTCGGCCGGAGCACGCTTCCCCCTGGAGCTCTACGTCGCGGTGCCGCGCGGGGTCGACCGCGACGTCCTCGCCGGCGACGTGGCGCCGGGGCTGCACTGGTACGACCCGGAGGCGCACGCCCTCGTCACGGTCGGCCCGCCGCCTTCCGGCGACGCGCCGACGGTCGTCGTCACCGGTGTCCCGTGGCGCACCGGGTGGCGTTACCGCGAACGGGGGTTCCGCCACATCTACTGGGACGCCGGCACGATGCTGGCCCAGCTGCTCGCCCTGGCTGACGGCGCCGGCGTGCCCGCCCGGCTGTTCACGACGTTCGCCGACCGTGAGGTCGCAGCCCTCGTGGGTGCCGACGGCGTCAGGGAGTTCCCGGTCGCGCTCGTGGCCCTCGGCCCCGGCGCGCCGGGCATCCATCCGACCGGCGACGCGCTCAGCGGCCACCACGACTCCGACGGTCTCGAGTTCCCGCTCGTGACGCAGGCCCAGCGGGCGGGTGAGCGCAGCGAGCTCGGTGCCGAGATCGACCGCGGCGGTCCGACCGACCTCTCGCACCGCGGCTCGAGTCCCGCCATCGACGCGGTCGTCGCGAGCAAGGGCTCGATCCGGCGCCTCCACGCCGACCGGACCCTGCCACGCGACGTGTTCCACGACGCGATGCACACCGCCCTGCGCGGAGTCACCGTCCCGCACTGGGTCGGGGTGAGCGGCGTCGAGGGCGTGCCGACCGGGGTCGCCCGCTGGCCCGACGTCGACGCCCCGCAGCGGCCACTCGGGGAGCTGCAGGTGCGCGATGAGCTGTTCGGCGCCGCCCTCGAGCAGGGACTCGCGCACGATGCCGCCTTCGTCGCCATGAGCGGCACGCGGCTCGCCGACCTCGACGACCACGACTACCGCGACGCCCAGCTGCTCGCGGGTCTCGTGGAGGGCCGGCTGCACCTCATGGCGTACGCGTTGGGCGCGGCCGCGTCGGGCATGACGTTCCGCGACTCAGACCTCGCGGGCCTCCTCGGGGAGGACGTCGCGGGTCTGCTGTGGACGTGCGTCGGCGTGCCGGAGTACCGCACGCGCCGCAGCGGCGCACCCGGCTCCCCGGCCGACGTCACCATCCTCTGGCCGCGCTGACCTCGCCGCGCCCGCGCCACGGCATACGCTCGGTCCGTGGTCGCCGACGAGTGGTTCCTCACAGCCCACGAACGGGGCAACCCGTGGACGCGCCTCGATGCGCGCCATCCCGGCGGCCGCGCCTGGAGCGAGGGCAACTCGGTGACACCGCTGATCCACGGCAAGGCGTACTTCGCGGCGCTCACCGAACGGGTTGCGGCGATGCGTTCCGGGGACCTGCTGCTGTTCGTCGACTGGCGCGGTGACCCCGACGAGCGGTTGACGGAAGAGCCGGGCAGTGAGGTTGCCCGGCTCTTCGCCGACGCCGCTCGGCGCGGGGTCGACGTGCGCGGGCTGGTCTGGCGATCGCACTGGGACCGGCTGGCGTTCTCCGCCGACGAGAACCGCCACCTGGGCGAGCACGTCAACGCGGCCGGCGGTGAGTGCTACCTCGACATGCGGGTGCGCCTCGGTGGCTCCCACCACCAGAAGTTCGTCGTCCTGCGGCACCCCGGCAGGCCGGAGCTCGACATCGCGTTCCTCGGCGGCATCGACCTGTGCCACAGCCGCCGCGACGACGCCGACCACGCCGGCGACCCGCAGCCGCAGTCCATGGCCGGCGTCTACGGCTCGCGACCCCCGTGGCACGACGTCCAGCTCGCGCTGACCGGCCCGGTCGTGGGTGACGTCGAGACGGTCTTCCGCGAGCGGTGGGACGACCCGCACGCGCTCACCCGATCGCCCGTCCGACTGGCGTTCGACGCCGCGCGCGGCGACCGGCCGCGCCGCCGCCCCCTGCCGCCGCAGTCGCCCGACCCCGCCCCGACGGGCGACCATCCGGTCCAGCTGCTGCGCACCTACGGTCGTCGTCTCGGTGGCTACCCGTTCGCACCACGCGGGGAGAGGAGCGTGGCGCGTGGCTACGCCAAGGCGCTCTCCAGGGCCAGGCACCTGGTCTACGTCGAGGACCAGTACCTGTGGTCCGCCGAGGTCTGCGCGCTCCTCGTCGCGACCCTGCGACGGGCGCCTGACCTGCGTCTCGTCGCCGTCCTCCCGCACCAGCCCGACCAGGACGGCGCCGTGAGCCGCGCTCCCAACCTCGTGAGCCGGGCGCGGCTTCTCGACGAGCTGCACGCGGCCGCTCCCGGGCGGGTCGGCGTGTACGGCATCGAGAACCCGGCCGGCACGCCCGTCTACGTCCACGCCAAGGTGTGCGTCGTGGACGACGAGTGGGTCACGGTCGGCTCCGACAACCTCAACCGGCGCTCGTGGACCCACGACTCCGAGCTGTCCGCGGCCGTGGTGCACCGGGACTTCGCCCGCGGGCTGCGCCAGGAGCTCGCCCGCGAGCACCTCGGCACCGGCGGCCAGCTGGCCCTCGAGGACCACTTCGACGCGTACGCCGCGAGTGCCCACGCCCTGGAGTCCTGGCGGCAGGGCGCCGACGCCGGCACACCAGCGACCCGACCGCCGGGCCGGCTGCGTCCGCTCGACGACCCGGAGCAGAGCCGGCTCACCCGCCTGTGGGCCGACCCGCTCTACCGCCTCGTCTACGACCCCGACGGGCGGCCACTCGACCTGCGCCTGCGGCGCACCTTCTGACCTCGACCCGTCGACGACCGCGAGCGGGGGCGGGCCCGGTCGGATGACGGTCGGACGCGGTCGGTGCCCGCCTGGCCCTGTGGCTAGGGTGGGGCCGTGCGCATCGCGAGGTACACGACCGGGGACGACCCGGCATACGGCATCGTCCAGGGCGACCCGGGCAGCGAGGTCATCACGCCGCTCGCGGGTGATCCGCTCTACGTGGGCCTGCAGCCCAGCGGGCAGCCTCCCGTCATGCTCGAGGACGTCCGCCTCCTCGCGCCCGTCATCCCGCGCTCCAAGGTGGTGGCCATCGGCAAGAACTACGCCGACCACGCCAAGGAGATGGGTGGCGAGGCGCCGGCCGAGCCGATGATGTTCTTCAAGCCGAACACCGCCGTCATCGGGCCGTTCGACCCGGTGGTGCTGCCGGCCGGCAGCGGCGAGGTCTCCTACGAGGGTGAGCTGGCCGTCGTCATCAAGACGATCACGAAGGGCGTCAAGGCCGAGAACGCCACGGAGTGCATCTACGGCTACACCATCGCCAACGACGTCACGGCCCGCGACTGGCAGCGCACCGACGGGCAGTGGGCCCGGGCCAAGGGCTTCGACACGAGCTGCCCCCTCGGCCCGTGGGTCGAGACCGAGCTCGACCCGACCGACCTGTCCATCGTCACGACGCTCGACGGCGACGTGAAGCAGGACGGCACGACCGCGGACATGATCCACGGCATCGCGAAGATCATCGAGTACGCCTCTGCCGCCTTCACGCTGCTTCCCGGCGACGTCATCCTGACCGGCACCCCGGCCGGCGTCGGGCTCGTCGAGGCCGGCCAGCAGGTGACGGTCGAGATCGGTGGCATTGGGTCCCTGACCAACACCTTCGTCAGGCGCTGACCGCCGAGGCGGCCCGACTCGCTGCGGCCACTAGGCTGTTCGCACCATGAGCGACAACACAGCAGGTATGCCGTCCAGTTCCCTCCCCGGGTCCGACTCGGGTGACGTGCAGGTCGAGGTGCGCGGGGCAGGGCAGCCCCGGCGCAGCACGTCCGACGGCAGCGGCCCGGTGCGCACCCGCGTCGCGCCGAGCCCGACCGGCGACCCGCACGTCGGCACCGCGTACATGTCGCTCTTCAACCTCGCCTTCACGCGCCAGCAGGGTGGGCAGTTCGTCCTGCGCGTGGAGGACACCGACCGCGCCCGGTTCCGCGAGGACTCCGAGGCCCAGCTCTACGACACCCTCGCGTGGCTCGGGCTGCACTGGGACGAGGGCCCCGACATCGGTGGGCCGTTCGCGCCCTACCGCCAGAGCGAGCGGCTCGACACCTACCGCCCGTACGTCGACCGGCTCATCGCCGACGGGCACGCCTACCACTGCTGGTGCTCCAAGGAGCGCCTCGACCAGATGCGCGAGATCCAGCAGAAGACCAAGCAGCCCACCGGCTACGACCGCCTCTGCGTCGGCAAGACCCGCGAGGAGCGCGCCGAGCTGCCCGGCTTCACCGAGACGCCGGTCGTACGCATGCTCGTGCCCGACGACGTGCCGCTCGTCTTCGACGACGTCATCCGCGGCAAGGTGTCGGCGCCCCGACCCGACGACCAGGTGATCCTCAAGGCCGACGGGTTCCCGACCTACCACCTGGCCGTCGTCGTCGACGACCACGAGATGGGCATCACCCACGTCGTGCGTGGCGAGGAGTGGATCAGCTCGACGCCGAAGCACGTCCTGCTCTACCGCTGGCTGGGGCTCGAGCCGCCGCAGTTCGCCCACATGCCGCTGCTGCGCAACACCGACAAGTCCAAGATCTCCAAGCGCAAGAACCCTGCCGCCCGCCTCACGTGGTTCCGCGAGCAGGGCTACCTGCCCGAGGCACTCGTGAACTTCCTTGCGCTGCTGGCCTATCCGCCGCAGCAGGACGCTGAGGGCGCCGACGTCGAGGTCTTCACGTTCGAGGAGTTCAGCCGCACGTTCGACTGGGCGAAGGTCAACCCCATCGGGCCGATCTTCGACCTCAAGAAGCTCGAGTGGCTCAACGGCGTCCACATCCGCGCTCTCGAGGTGGGCGAGTTCGCGAGCCGGCTGCTGCCCTACCTCGTGGAGGCCGGCATCCTCGGTGAGACCCAGTCGCTCGGCGAGCTCGCGCGACTCAAGGCCGTCGCCGAGCTCATCCAGACCCGCATGGCGCTGCTCACCGAGGCGCCGGCCCTCGTCGGCCCGTTCTTCGTCGCCGACGACCAGCTCGAGATCCACGACGACGCCAGGGGCCAGCTCAAGGACGACGCGGGCGAGGTGCTCGACGCGGCGCTGCGCGTCCTCGGCGACATCGACGACCACGGTGAGGGCGTCCTCGGCACCGGCAGCGCCTGGAACGCCGCCGCCATCGAGGAGGCGCTGCGCACGGCGATCGTCGAGGGTCTCGGCATCAAGCCGCGCTTCGCGTTCGGCCCGCTGCGCACCGCGGTGTCGGGTCAGCGCATCTCGCCGCCGCTCTTCGAGTCCATGGAGATCCTCGGCAAGACGTCGACGCTGAACCGCCTGCGATCGCTCCGCGACTCGCTCTGAGGACGTGTCCGGAACCCACGTGGACGACCACGGCACCACTCGCGTCTGGCCGCTGCACGGCATCCGGCTGCGCACGACCGACCTCGACCTCCGGGTCATGACGGAGGGCGACCTGTCGGTCCTGGCGCGTGTCCTGCCGGCCGACCTCGAGCTCAACCCGCACGCCACGAGGTATGCCGGTCTCGACGACCCCGCGAACCGCCGCGCCGTGCTGGCCCAGGGGTACTGGCGCGCGCTCGGCATGTGGTCGCCCGACGACTGGGCGCTGCCGTTCGTCGCGCGCTCCGCCGGGGAGTGCGTCG
Source organism: Terrabacter terrigena (assembly GCF_042676085.1). Classification (NCBI taxonomy): domain Bacteria; kingdom Bacillati; phylum Actinomycetota; class Actinomycetes; order Micrococcales; family Intrasporangiaceae; genus Terrabacter; species Terrabacter terrigena. The sequence continues at coordinate 260,848 of NZ_JBHTKH010000001.1, read as the reverse complement.
GTGTCCAGTGGCTGGAGGGCCCCGACTGGACGTCCGAGCGCATCGTCGACTCGTCCAGCTGGCTCGTCGCCACGGCGCGGGGCAGGGGGCTGGGCAAGCAGATGCGGGCCGCGGTGCTGGCCCTGGCGTTCGGACACCTGGGCGCCGTCGCCGCGGTCAGCTCGGCCGTCGTGGGCAACGGTGGCTCCCTCGGGGTCTCGCGGGCACTGGGCTACCGCGACACGCATCGCACGGTTCTCGAGCACTCGGGGGAGACCTTGCAGCACGTGCGTCTGGAGGCTCCGGCCTGGTCGGCCTCGGGCCTCGCGCACGACGTCGTCGTCGACGGCGTGCCGCCCGCGCTCCCACTGTTCGGCCTGGGGCAGGGCGGCCGGTGAACGGCACACGCCTCGAGGCGGTCCTCGAAGACGTGAGGGCGGTGCTGCTCGACGTCGACGACACCATCGTCGACACCCAGGAGGCGATGGTCACGGCGGGCACCCGGGCGGCGGCCGCGATCTGGCCGCACCGCACCGACGACCACCGGGCCATGGCCCAGCGCTACTACGACGACCCCGGGCGGTGGTTTCCCCGTTACGCCTCCGGCGAGGTGGCCTTCGATGACATGCGTGCAGGGCGGCTCGCCGAGGTCGCGACGGCCTACGGGCTCGAGGTCCCGGCAGACGCCCACCGGTCGTTCGAGGACGCCTACGCCCCGGCCTTCCGCGGCGCGCAGCGGCTCTTCCCCGACGTGCCCGAGCTGCTCGAGGCGGCCGACCGGCTCGGCCTGCCCGTGGCCCTGCTCACCAACTCCGCCCTGGCGCCCACCCGGGTCAAGCTGGAGGTCCTCGACCTGGCCGACCGCTTCGACGTGGTCGTCACCACCGACACCCTGGGCTTCGGCAAGCCCGACCGTCGTGTCTACGTCGAGGCCTGCCGCCTCATGGGCGTCGAGCCGGCGCAGGTCGTGTGCGTGGGCGACAGCCTGGAGTGGGACGTCCTGGGGGCCCAGGCGGCCGGGCTGCGCGCCGTGTGGCTCGACCGGGCAGGTCGGGGCACCACGGAACAGGTCGCCTCGGTGCGGCGTCTCGACGAGCTCGCGGCCGCGCTCGACCACCGATTTGGGCCTCCGGTCACGGACCGGTAGTATTCCCATTCGGTTCACCCCGTACCGGCCGCGAGGCAGGCTCGGAGTGAAACCCCTTGGGGTATGGTGTAATTGGCAACACTACGGTTTCTGGTTCCGTCATTCTAGGTTCGAGTCCTGGTACCCCAGCTCCGGCTCACGGCAACGTGAGCCGATTCGGAGAAATCCAAGCCACACGGTAAGGTTTCTTCTCGTGCCGAGCTCGCTCGGCACCGCTCACGGCCCCGTTGTGTAGCGGCCTAGCACGCCGCCCTCTCAAGGCGGTAGCGCGGGTTCGAATCCCGTCGGGGCTACGTGATGCTCGAGAGAGCAGGAGAAGACCCCGGTCCACACGGACCGGGGTCTTCTGCTTCTCCCGGGTCGTCCGTCGTCACTCCGTCGACCCGGCACCGAACCGTTCGGCGCTCACGGCCTCCTGGGCGACCCGGCGCAGGGCCAGCAGCACCGGGTCGGTCAGGACGTTGCCGACGATCGCGTAGCGCAGGGCCTCGCCGGCCGACACCTCGCCGAGCTCGGCGACGACGTCGGTCTGCGCCACCTCGAGCATGGCGCCCAGCCACCGCGAGAGGGTGGCCGGGTCGATGGTCCAGCCGCTCGCGGCCGCGGCGGTCAGCGCATGGGCCAGCTGCAGGCTCGCGGGAGAGTGGTCGCACCCAGGCAGCCCCAGGGCCTCCAGCTGCGCCAGCGCATCCGCCGTCGGCGCGGTCGTCGCCGGGTGTGGCCTCAGTGCCTCGTGGGCTGCCCCCAACAGTTCGTGGCGACCCGCGGGAGGTGCGTCGATGGCGCGCACCACCTCACGCACCTGCTCGAGCGACAGGCGACCGACGTCGACGAGCGTACGCACGAGGCGGACGCGCTCGAGGTGGGAGTCGTCGTAGGCCGCGCGGGTGGCGCCCTGCAGCTCGCCGGCATGAAGCAGTCCCTCGCGCAGGTAGTACTTGAGCGTGGGGATGGTGACGCCGCTGCGTTCGGACAGCTCCGAGATGCGCACTGAACAACCTCCTTGACTTTGGATAGTCTGACTCTCCAGACTTGGATAGTCCAACTATCCGAAAGGCGTGTCGTGACCGGTTTCTCGCACTCCACCCACACCCACGACGGCGACCTCGCCGTCTTCCTCATCGGCATGCGCGTCAACCAGCCGTGGCGCCCCGACCTGTGGCTGCCGGTGTTCGGCGCCATGCCCCGCATGATCGCCGAGCTGTACGCGGCCAAGGCGCACGCAGTCCGCGGCGAGGGCCCCGACCTCGGCTTCCTCGAGGCGCGCACCCTCGTCGGGGCGCGGGGCCCCACCGTGGTGCAGTACTGGCGCGACGTCGAGTCCATCTACGCCTACGCGAACGACCCCGAGCGTCGACACCGGCCCGCCCGGACCGCGTTCTACCGGCGCAGTCGCAGGGCCGCCGGCGCGGTCGGGGTCTGGCACGAGACGTACGCCGTCCCGGCCGGCGCGCACGAGAGCCTCTACCTCGGGATGCCGCCCACCGGGCTCGGCAAGGCCTTCGGCACGACCGAGGAGCGGGCCCACCGTCGCCACGCCCGGCTCACGCGTCGGGCGGCAGCGAGCTAGGTCAGCCCAGCTCGCGCAGCCCCGGCAGGACGTCGGCCGAGAACTGCTCGAGGAAGCGGGCCTGGTCGTGGCCGGGCGCGTGGAAGACGACGTGGTCGAAGCCCCAGTCGACGTACTGGCGCACCGCGTCGACGGCCTCCTGGGGGTCACTCGTCACGATCCACCGCTCGGCGATCTCCTCGTCGCTCAGCTCGTCGGCGAGCCGTTCCATCTCCACCGGGTCGTCCACGCCGTGCTTCTGCTCGGCGCTCAGGGACAGCGGCGCCCAGAACCGCACGTTGTGCAGCGCCTGGTCGGGGTCGCGGTCGTAGGAGAGCTTGATCTCGATCATCTTGTCGATGTCGTCGCGCGTGCGGCCCGACTTCGCCAGCCCCTCGTCGACGGCCGGGAGGAGCTTGTCCTCGTACAGCTCGCGGCCCTTGCCCGACGTGCAGATGAACCCGTCTCCGGACCGACCGGCATACCTCGCGACGAGGGGGCCACCCGCGGCCACGTAGACGGGGATCGGCTGCTCAGGGCGGTCGTAGACCGTCGCGGCGTGGGTGCGGTAGTACTCGCCCTCGAACTCGACCCGGTCCTCGGTCCACAGCCGGCGCATGAGGGTCACGGCCTCGCGCAGCCGCGCGAAGCGCTCCTTGAACTCGGGCCACGGCGAACCGGCCGCGCCGACCGCGACCTCGTTGAGCGCCTCGCCCGTGCCGATACCGAGGACGATGCGTCCGGGGTTGAGGGCGCCGAGCGTCCCGAACGCCTGGGCCACGACCGCCGGGTTGTAGCGGAACGTGGGGGTCATGACGGAGGTGCCGAGCTGGATGCGCTCGGTGCGCTCACCGGCGGCCGCCAGCCACGACATCGCGAACGGCGCGTGCCCGTCCTGGTGGCGCCAGGGCTGGAAGTGGTCGGAGATGAAGACCGAGTCGAGCCCGACCTCCTCGGCCTGCGCGGCATACGTCACGAGGTCACGCGGACCGAACTGCTCCGCTGACGCCTTCCAACCAACCTTGAGCACGCTGACTCCTCTGGGGCCTGGGGGAGTGGACCTCGCCAGCCTACGGCCGCGCGCTCAGCCGCCGGTCACCAGTGCACGACCACCGTGTCGCCGATGCGCACCTCGTTGTACAGCTGGACCAGTCGGGGCTTGTTGCGCACGTTGACGCAGCCGTGGGAGGCGCCCGAGTAGCCGAGGCGCGCGAAGTTCGACGAGTAGTGCACCGCCTGGCCGCCCGAGAAGAACATCGAGTAGGGCATCGGCGTGTGGTAGAGGTTCGAGATGACGTCGATCTTCTTCTTGTAGACCGAGAAGACACCCTCGCGCGTGGGCAGCTCGTCACTGCCGAACCGCACGTCGAAGCCGTACTGCGGCACCCCGTCGACGACCCAGGTCAGGCGCCTGGTCGACTTGCTGACGCACATGACGCGGCCGGTCATGCAGCGCTCGTCGACGTCCCACGACAGGCTTTCGGGCTTGGGCTCGGCCGGCTTCGACTGGATGTTGGCCAGCTCGTCGGAGGTCGGCCGGTGGCTCATCGAGACGAGCTTGTCCCACGTGCGGTCGTCGAGGTCACCGGTCGCGTCGTAGCCGCGCTTGGCCTGGAAGCCCCGCATGGCCTCCTTCGTCTGCTGGTCGTAGCGGTCGTTGACATCGCCGGAGAACCACCCGATCTGGCGCAGCCGGGCCTGCAGCGAGCGCACCTTCGCGCCGGTGTCGCCTGGCCTGAGCATGACCACCGGCGCCGGTTCGGGCTTCGTCTCCGGAGTCGATGGTGCCGGTGCCGGTGTCGGGGCCGGCACCGGTGCCTCGGTGGTCGCCACGGGCGAGGGAGTGGCGCGCGGGGTGGGGGTCTGGGTCGATGTCTGGGACGGGGCCTCGGAGGGAGCCTCCGATGGAGCCTCTGGGGGAGCCTCGGTCACCGGGTCGACGGTCTGGCCGACGTGGGTCGCTGCTGCGTCGGGGCTGGCGCTCGACGTGCACGCCGCCGAGCCGGCGACGAGCGCGAGGGCCCCCGTCAGGACGAGGGCGCGGCGCAGGCCGCCTCTGGACCGGACCGGTGAGCTGGCTGCCTGCATCGTGACCCCTTGTTCAACATGGTTCGTCATGCGACGTGCCGTGCCTCGTTGCACTGCACTGAGGGTGACGCGGACACCCCCCGGAAGGTTGTCCGACAGGAGCGTGTGACAGCGATCGTGACCGATCCGTTGCGCAATGCCCGTTCGCCCTCCGGCCACTGCCCGTCCGGCAGGGCTGGGGGTCTCCGGGGCCGGGGCGGGCTCAGGCGTTCTGCTGCTGCTGTTGCTGCTGCTGCATCGCGTGGTGGCGGCGGAGCACCTCGGTGAGCTTGTTCGCCCCGGCGACGACCGTGGCGGCGTGCAGGCGACCGGGCTGACGCGACAGGCGCTCGATCGGGCCCGAGATCGACACCGCGGCGACGACGCGACCCGACGGACCGCGTACGGGGGCGGACACGGAGGCGACGCCCGCCTCGCGCTCGGCCACGCTCTGGGCCCAGCCGCGGCGGCGCACGCCCGACAGGGCGGTCGCGGTGAAGGCTGCGCCCTGCAGGCCGCGGTGGAGCCGGTCGGGCTCCTCCCAGGCGAGGAGCACCTGGGCCGCCGAGCCGGCGAGCATCGAGAGCGTCGCGCCGACCGGGATCGAGTCGCGTAGGCCCACGGGGCGCTCGGCAGCAGCAACGCAGATGCGCTGGTCCCCCTGGCGGCGGAAGAGCTGGGCGCTCTCGTTCGTGTGGTCGCGAAGCGCCCCGAGCACCGGACCGGCCGCAGCGAGGAGGCGGTCCTCGCCGGCCGCCGAGGCGAGCTCGCCGAGACGCGGGCCGAGCACGAAGCGGCCCTGCATGTCTCGTGAGACGAGCCGGTGGTGCTCGAGCGCCACGGCCAGACGGTGGGCCGTGGGGCGCGCGAGTCCCGTGGCTCCGACGAGCTGGGCGAGGGTGGCAGGGCCTGCCTCGAGGGCGCCGAGCACCGTGGCGGCCTTGTCGAGAACACCGACCCCTGAAGAGTTGTCCATGCACTGATATTGACGTCTCAGGCACTGAGACGTCAATCCGTTGGCACCATAAAAGGTTCAGTCTTGCCGAAGAGCGATGTCGCGACCCGGTCCTCGATGGCGCACGCGCTCGGCACCAGCACACGTCGTCGCGGAGGGAAGTCAGAGGGAGACATGGCAGGGACACTGGCCGAGAAGGTCTGGGACGCACACGTCGTCCGTCGCGCCGAGGGGGAGCCCGACCTCCTCTACATCGACCTCCACCTGCTCCACGAGGTCACCAGCCCCCAGGCCTTCGACGGTCTCCGCCTCGCCGGCCGGCCCGTGCGCCGGCCCGACCTCACGCTGGCCACCGAGGACCACAACGTCCCCACGACGCCGGGCCCGATCACCGACCCCGTCTCGAAGGTCCAGGTCGAGACCCTCCGCCGCAACTGCGACGAGTTCGGCGTGCGCCTCTACCCGATGGGCGACGCAGACCAGGGCATCGTCCACGTCGTCGGCCCGCAGCTCGGGCTGACGCAGCCCGGCATGACCGTCGTCTGCGGCGACAGCCACACCTCGACCCACGGCGCGTTCGGCGCGCTCGCGTTCGGCATCGGCACCTCCGAGGTCGAGCACGTGCTCGCCACGCAGACGCTGCCGCTCAAGCCGTTCAAGACCCTTGCCGTCAACGTGCGAGGCGCCCTCCCCGACGGCGTCACCGCCAAGGACATCGTGCTGGCCGTCATCGCGAAGATCGGCACCGGCGGCGGACAGGGCTACGTCATCGAGTACCGCGGTGAGGCCATCGAGGCCCTGTCGATGGAAGCGCGGATGACGGTCTGCAACATGTCGATCGAGGCCGGCGCCCGCGCCGGCATGATCGCCCCCGACGAGACGACCTTCGACTACCTCAAGGGTCGTCCGCACGCGCCCACCGGTGCCGACTGGGACGCCGCGGTCGCCGACTGGACCGCCCTGCGCACCGACGACGACGCCGTCTTCGACGCCGAGGTCGAGCTCGACGCGACGCAGCTGACGCCGTTCGTCACGTGGGGCACCAACCCGGGTCAGGGTCTGCCGCTGTCCGAGTCGGTGCCCGACCCCGAGTCCTTCGCCGACGAGAGCGACCGCGTCGCCGCGGCGAACGCCCTCGCCTACATGGGGCTCGAGCCCGGCACGCCGCTGCGCGACATCAAGGTCGACACCGTCTTCGTCGGCTCGTGCACCAACGGCCGCATCGAGGACCTCCGCGCCGCCGCGGCCGTCGTCCAGGGCCACCGGGTCGCCGACGGCGTCCGCATGCTCGTCGTGCCGGGCTCGGCGAAGGTGCGCCTCCAGGCCGAGTCCGAAGGGCTCGACAAGGTGTTCACCGAGGCCGGTGCCGAGTGGCGCCTGCCGGGCTGCTCGATGTGCCTCGGCATGAACCCCGACACGCTCGCTCCCGGCGAGCGCAGCGCCTCGACGTCCAACCGCAACTTCGAGGGACGGCAGGGCAAGGGCGGCCGCACGCACCTCGTGAGCCCCCTCGTGGCGGCGGCCACCGCAGTGCTCGGCACGCTCTCGAGCCCCGCCGACCTGCAGGCCACGGGCAGCAGCGCCCCGTTGGCGTCCGCGACGACCGGAGAGGCCTGAGCCATGGAGAAGTTCGAGACCCACACGGGCGTCGGCGTGCCGCTGCGCCGCAGCAACGTCGACACCGACCAGATCATCCCGGCCGAGTACCTCAAGCGCGTCACGCGCACCGGCTTCGAGGACGGCCTCTTCGCCGCATGGCGCAAGGACGAGTCGTTCGTCCTCAACAACCCGGTGTACGCCGACGGCTCGGTCCTCGTCGCCGGCCCCGACTTCGGCACGGGCTCGAGCCGCGAGCACGCCGTCTGGGCCCTGATGAACTACGGCTTCCGCGTCGTCATCAGCTCGCGCTTCGCCGACATCTTCCGCGGCAACAGCGGCAAGCAGGGGCTGCTCACGGCGATCGTCGCGCAGGACGACGTCGAGCTCATCTGGAAGTACCTCGAGAACAACCCCGGCGCCGAGATCGCGGTCGACCTCGTGGGCCGCACGGTCCACGCCGGCGAGATCGTCGCGCCCTTCGAGATCGACGACTACACCCGGTGGCGGCTGCTGGAGGGCCTCGACGACATCGGGCTGACCCTGCGACACGAAGATCTTGTCACCGAATTCGAGTCACGTCGGCCCGGCCACAAGCCGGTGACCACCCCGGCCTGAGCCAGGCCCGGGCGGCTGCCCCTGGCGGCAGTGAAGGATGCGGATCCCATTGCAACACAATGGGATCCGCTTTCCTCTGCCCCTCGAGGACAATCCCTCGGAAACCCGGGTCGGGGCCTCTGGGTGCTCGGACAAGGCGTCAAACTCCTTGCGACACAACGAAAAACCCCCCATTTGGTGATGGACGCGGCCCGTCGAGTCGTCCTAACGTCAGGAGGTAGCCGGACCGGTTCCGGACGCACATCGTCGGGTCGCCTGACACCGACAGTCCTCTGGAGGGGAAGACGTGAACAAGGCAGAACTGATCGACGCGCTCGAGACGAAGCTCGGCAGCAAGAAGGTCGCCTCCGACGCGCTGGAGGCCTTCCTCGACGTCGTCATCCGCGAGGTGGCCAAGGGTGGCAAGGTCGGCATCACCGGCTTCGGCACCTTCGAGCGGGCCGACCGCGCCGCGCGCACCGGCCGCAACCCCAAGACGGGGGCGACCGTGCGGATCAAGAAGACCCGCGTTCCCAAGTTCCGCTCGGGCACCAACTTCAAGGAAGTGGTCTCCGGCGCCAAGAAGCTCTCCAAGACCGAGTCGGCCGCCACCCGTGCCTCGGCGGGGTCGTCCGTCGCCGCTGCGCCGGTCAGGACCACCGCCAAGAAGGCGACGACGAAGAGGGCCGCGACCAAGGCCGCTCCGGCGAAGGCCGCCGCGAAGCGCACGACGACGAAGGCCGCTGCCACCAAGGCGGCTCCGGCGAAGCGCGCCACCGCCACGAAGGCCGCCGCCACCAGAGCCGCCGCGACGACCACGCGCAAGACGGCCACCAAGGCCGCTCCGGCGAAGGCCGCCGCGAAGCGGACGACCACGAAGGCAGCCGCGACCAAGGCGGCTCCGGCGAAGCGCGCCACCGCCACGAGGGCCGCCACCTCCAAGACCGGCGCCACCAAGGCCGCCACCACCAAGGCCGCCACCACCAAGGCCGCCGCGACGACGGCCACGCGCAAGACGGCCACCAAGGCCGCTCCGGCGAAGGCCGCCGCGAAGCGGACGACGTCGAAGGCCGCACCCGCGCGCAAGGCGACGGCTCGCAAGACCGCCTCCAGGTGATCGCCCCGGCCGTCGACACGCCCTGACGGCCACGCGAGGCGACGTGGGCCCGACCGACATCCGGTCGGGCCCACAGCGTGTCAGTGGATGGGCTGGCCGGTCCCGATGCCCACGATGCGCATCGACACGACGACGTCGTCGACGACGTCGACGGTGAGGCGCTGGCCGGTGCGAAGCAGCCGCAGCCCGCTCGCCTCGAAGGCCGAAGCCTCGAAGGCCAGCTCGACGCCGTCGTCGCGCAGGACGCTGCCGGTGTGCGTGTCGGGGTCGAAGCGGTGGACCGAGGCCTGCATGCTCCTGATCCAACCAGACGCACGGTTCTCGAGGACCGCCTGCGTCGCGGGCCCGAGACCGAGTCGGCGCGCCCGGGCCAGGCTGCGGGCGTCGTCGACGTCGGTGCGGAGGCGGGGGAGCGGGAGATCGAGCCGCACGGCGCCGTCGGCTGCATGACGGGACGCGCTGTCGGCGCCGAAGTGTGGCGTGAAGGCGCGGCCGCAGCGCAGCACCGTTCCCGTGCCGTCACGGTCGGGGACGAACGACTCGGCCACGTCGTCGGCCCGGGCGAGCGCGCTGCGCAACGACGCGGCGTCCAGCGCCGGGAGGTCACCGAGCAGGGCGGCCACCCGCACGCCGGCCCCGGCCTGCCGCATACCTGCGGAGACGGCGTCGTTGAGACCGCTGCCGGGGTCGTCGACGACGGTCACCCCCCTGGCGCGCCAGGCGAGGGCCAGGGGCTCGTCGTTGGTCACGAGCACGACGTGTCGGGCACCCACCGCCTCGACGGTGGCGGTGAGGGTGTCGTGCGCGATGGCACCACTGAGGACCGCCCGGTCCGAGCCGACCGCGCGGGCCAGACGGGACTTCCCGTGACGGGTGTCCTTGACGGGGACGACGACGACCCACTCGCCTGACGACACGGAAGGCGGGGTGGGCTCGGGGTGCGCGTTCGGGGAGGTCGGCATGCTGCCGATATCGTCCCACTCGCCGTCGCGCTGCTCGACACCGCGCCGTGACGTGGACAAGATGAAGCCCTGCCACGTCGACCGGCGTGCGCACGACGAGGAGGACGTGACAACGTGACTGCCGGCGCACGCAAGAGGCGGCTGCCCTGGGCCTACCGACTCGTGGCACTGCTTCTCCGGCCGCTCCTCATGGGCCTGACGAAGCGCGACTGGCGCGGTCTCGAGAACCTGCCGGCCGAGGGCGGCTTCGTGGTCTCGCCCAACCACATCTCGTACGCCGACCCGCTCGTCTTCGCCCACTTCATGTACGACAGCGGCCGCGAGGCGTACTTCCTCGGCAAGGACAGCCTCTTCACCATCCCCGTCGTGGGCTGGCTGCTGAAGCAGAGCGGCCAGATCCCGGTCTACCGCAACTCGGTCGCGGCTGCCGGGGCCTACCGGGCTGCCGTCGAGGGCGTGCGGTCGGGCAAGCCGCTCGGCATCTTCCCCGAGGGCACCATCACCCGCGACCCCGACCTGTGGCCGATGCGGGGCAAGACCGGTGCGGCGCGGGTCGCGCTCGAGACGCGCTGCCCGCTGATCCCGGTGGCGCAGTGGGGCGCCCAGGAGATCCTCTCTCCCTACGGCCACCGTCCCTCGCTGTTCCCGCGCAAGACGATGCACATGTATGCCGGTCCGCCCGTCGATCTGTCCGACCTCTACGACCGCCCCATCGACACCAAGGTGCTCCGCGAGGCCACCGACCGGCTGATGGACCGCATCACCGGGCTGCTCGAGGAGATCCGGGAGGAGAAGCGGCCGGTGGAGCGCTTCGACCCTCGCACGCACGGGGTTCCCGACATCGGCGACCCCATGAAGCACCACGAGATCGGCCGCCACAAGAAGCACGGCGGTCGACACGGCGACGGGGCGCCCTCGTGACAGCTGCGCGCGTGGCCGTCATGGGCAGCGGCAACTGGGGCACCGCCTTCGGGGCGATCCTCGCCGACGCCGGTTGCGACGTGACCATGTGGGCCCGCCGCGCCGAGGTCGCCGATGCGATCAACGGCGGCCGCAACGAGGCCTACCTGCCCGAGCTCGCGCTGCCACAGTCGGTCCGGGCCACCACCGATCCGGTCGAGGCGCTCGACCGCGCCGACGTCGTCGTGGTCGCGGTGCCCTCGCAGACCCTGCGCGCCAACCTCTCGGACTGGGGTGCCTCCATCCCGTCGAGCGCGCCGGTGGTCTCGCTCATGAAGGGCGTCGAGCTCGGCACCACGCTGCGGATGAGCCAGGTCATCGCCGAGGCCGCCGAGGTCGAGCACAACCGCATCGTGGTCGTGTCGGGCCCCAACCTCGCGCCCGAGATCGCCCGCAGGCAGCCGGCGGCGGGCGTCGTCGCCTGCACCGACATGGAGGCGGCCGAGCGCGTGGCGAGCGCCTGCGCCACGCCGTACTTCCGGCCCTACACCGACACCGACGTCATCGGGGCCGAGGTGTGCGGCGCCACGAAGAACGTCGTCGCACTGGCGTCGGGCATGGCCGAGGGGATGGGCTTCGGCGACAACACCAAGGCGACGATCATCACCCGGGGGCTCGCCGAGACGACCCGCCTCGGACTCGCCCTGGGCGCCCACCCACAGACCTTCATGGGGCTCGCCGGCGTCGGCGACCTCATCGCCACGTGCATGTCGCCGCTGTCGCGCAACCACTCCTTCGGCGTGCGACTCGGGCGCGGCATGACCGTCGACGAGGCGACAGCCGAGCTGCGCACGACGACCGAGGGCGTCAAGTCCTGCCAGTCGATCCTGACGCTGGCGCAGCAGCACGACGTCGTCATGCCGATCTGCGAGCAGGTCGTCGCCGTGATCCGCGACGGCCACTCGGCGAGTGAGGTCGGGCCCCGCCTCATGTCGCGCGACCTCAAGGCCGAGAAGCACTGACCACCATCGGATCCGCCCGACCCGCCCTGACCCCCGCCCCTCCCCGAGAGCGTCGACCCCTCGGCCGCGGAAACCCGGTGGCCGTCACGAGCTGGGCGGACGAGCATGGCGGGATGAGCGAGCAGCCCACCCGATGGACCAGCGCCACCGTCTACCCCGACATGTGGACCGACCCCGACGACGACCCCCGCAACACCGACGGCGCGAGTCCGGACGGCGAGCTCGCCACCCTGCAGGACTACCTGAGGGACTACCGGCTCACCCTCCTGATGAAGTGCGAAGGGCTCGACGCCCAGCAGCTGGCCAGACGCTCGGTGCCGCCCTCGTCGATGTCGCTGCTCGGGCTGGTGCGTCACCTCGCGGAGGTGGAGCGGGACTGGCGCAGCTGGATCACCACCGACGGGCCGCTGCCCAAGCTCTACCCCGACACCGACGCCAGCTCGGACGGCGACTTCGACGGTGCCGTCGGCGAGCCGGCGGTCGTGGACGCGGCCTACGCAGACCTGGCGCGAGAGCAGTCCGAGACCGACGCCGCGCTCGCCGCCCACCCCGACCTCGGCCAGCGCCTCGGCAAGAGCAGGATCGCCGTGCGTGAGCTGATGGTGCACCGCATCGAGGAGTACGCCAGGCACTGCGGCCACGCCGACCTGCTGCGTGAGTGCGTCGACGGCCGAGTCGGGCAGTGACCGTCAGCCGGGCTGCCTCACACCGGCGCCCTTCGCCCGCGGGCAGGGCTCGATGTCAGATCGCGCGCAGCGCCTGGTCGAGGTCGGCCCACAGGTCGTCGACGTGCTCGATGCCGACCGAGAGGCGCAGGAGGTTGGGCGGCACCTGCTCGGACTCGGACGGGTGTCGTCGGCGCCGTTCGACCTGGGACTCGACGCCGCCGAGGCTCGTCGAGTGCAGCCACAGGCGTGTGGCGCTGCACACGCGCTCGGCGGCCTCGGCGTCGCCCGCCACGTCGATCGACAGGATCGCCCCCACGCCGGGGTAGCGCACGCGCTCCACGCCCGGGTGGTCGGCGAGGCGGCGGGCGAGCTCGGCGGCGCTGGCGCTCGCCCGCTCGAAGCGGACCGAAAGGGTGCGCAGGCCGCGCAGGGCGAGGAACACCTCGAGCGGGCCGGCGATCGCGCCGTGCAGGGTGCGGTGGCGGAACAGCCGCTCGCCGATGCTGCGTCCCCGCTCGGTGTCGGCGACCACGGTGGCGCCGAGCACGACGTCGCTGTGGCCGGAGAGGTACTTGGTCACCGAGTGCACGACGACGTCGGCGCCGAGCGTGAGCGGCCGGCAGAGCAGGGGAGTCGACAGGGTGTTGTCGACGACGCTCGTCACGCCGAGCTCGCGAGCCCGGCCGAGCACGACCTCCAGCTCCGTGACGTCCATGAGCGGGTTGGTCGGTGACTCGAGCCACAGCAGGTCGGCCGACTCCAGCGCGGCCAGGAAGCGTGCCGTGTCGGTGGCGTGGATGCGTACGACCGTGCCTCCCGCCTTCTCGTGGGCGACGAGCAGGTCGCCGGTGCCGTTGTAGGTGGTGTCGGGCGCCACGACCGTGCCCCCGGGGGGCAGCAGCGAGAGCGCGGCCGAGATCGCGCCCATCCCCGAGGCGTGCACCAGCGCGCGACCACCCTCGAGCCCGCCGAGGGCCTCCTCGAAGGCGTTCCACGTCGGGTTGCCCGAGCGGGCGTAGTTGACGTCACCGTCGGCGGCATACGTCGAGGTGAGCTCGACCGGGACGTTCGCCGACGACCCGGGGGAGCGCTCGGGACGCCCCGCCGCCACGACGAAGGTCTCGACGTGCAGGAGCTCCGGATCTGCTTCGCTGGCCATCCGTTCAGCGTACGAGTGGCCCCCTGGCGTCGGGATAGAGTCTCGTCTGATGACCACGGACCAGCCCCAGCCCGAGCAGCAGAGCCGCCCCCGCGTCGCCATCGTCTTCGGGGGTCGCTCCTCGGAGCACGCCGTCTCCTGCGCGACCGCAGCCGGCGTGCTGCGCGCCATCGACCGCAGCAAGTACGACGTCGTGCCGATCGGCATCGCACGTGACGGGCAGTGGGTGCTCGCCGCCGACGACCCCACACGCTTCGAGCTGACCGCGGGCCGCACGCCCGAGGTCGAGGCGAGCCCCGCCCACGTCGTGCTGCCGCTCTCGACGCGCGAGACGTCGCTCACGGTGCTCGAGTCGGGCCAGCCGCCGCGCGAGCTCGGGCAGGTCGACGTCGTCTTCCCGCTGCTGCACGGCCCGTTCGGCGAGGACGGCACCCTCCAGGGCTTCCTCGACCTCTCCGACGTCCGCTACGTCGGCTCCGGCGTCTTCGCCTCGGCCGCGGGCATGGACAAGCACTACATGAAGGTGGTCTTCGCGGGGCACGGCCTTCCCGTAGGGCCGTATGCCGTCGTCACCGACCGCGCGTGGCGCTCCGACAAGGCGGCAGCGATGGACGCCTGCGCCGGACTGGCCTACCCGCTCTTCGTCAAGCCCGCCCGCGCCGGGTCGTCGATGGGCATCACCCGCGTCGACGACCCCGCCGACCTCGAGGCGGCCATCGAGGTGGCGCGCGAGCACGACCCCAAGGTCATCGTCGAGGCCGGCATCGCCGGCCGCGAGATCGAGTGCGCCGTCCTCGAGGGCCACGGCACCTCCGGGCCGCGCACGTCGGAGGTCGGCGAGATCCAGGTCCACGACAACCACGCCTTCTACGACTTCGAGGCCAAGTACCTCGCCGAGGCCGACGTCGACCTCAGCTGCCCGGCCGACGTGCCCGAGCAGGTCTCGAAGGAGGTCCAGCGGCTCGCGGCGGAGGCCTTCGAGGCGCTCGGGTGCGAGGGACTCGCCCGTGTGGACTGCTTCTACACCGACGACGGCCGGGTCGTCATCAACGAGATCAACACCATGCCGGGCTTCACCCCGACCTCGATGTACCCGCGGATGTGGGCCGCCTCGGGCCTCGACTACCCCGACCTCATCGACGAGCTGCTCTCGCTCGCCCTCGAGCGGCGCACCGGCCTGCGCTGACCCGCCGGCGCTCTTCAGGGCGTCGTGCGCGGTCGCAGCCGTCGTCTGCGCGCGCTCCGGCCACCGCAGCCCGGGGGCGCGCACGACGGGCGGGACGGCACACGCCGTCAGCTGCAGTGGCGTCCGGTCTCGGGGAGGGTCTTGGCGACGGCGGTGAAGGCGGGGAGCAGGAGCGGCACCGCGCCGTAGCTGGCGGGGGCGAGCACCTCGATCGCGGGGTCGCGGCCGTAGGTCGTGGCCGCCGACCCGTCGCTCAGCGGGCGCACGACCCAGTCGACGCCGTCGACCGTGACGCAGTCGTCGGTCGTGGGGGCGAGCGGGTCGAGCCCGCACCGGGCGATGATCGCCGGATCGCCCCAGGCGGCGACGGAGCCGTCGTCGGGCTGCGTCGCCACGCGGGGGTGGCCACTGACGTCTGCCGGCCACTGCGCCGAGGCGCACACCGGTGCGGACGCCTGCGCGGCGAGGGCCACCTCGGGCGCACGGTTGCAGGCGGACAGCACGACGGCGGCGCCCAGGAGCGCCGCCGTCGTCGCGAGCAGACGTCTGGTCAGAGGACCCGCCTCAGACGTGCACGACCGTGCAGGTGAGCGTGCGCGTGATGCCCGGGACGTCCTGGAGCTTGGCGATGACGAGCCGGCCGAGGTCGTCGACGTTGGACGCCTCGACGCGGGCGATCACGTCGTAGGGGCCGGTGACGTCCTCGGCGAGGGTCACGCCCGAGATGCCGGCGATCTGCTCCGCCACGCTCGCGGCCTTGCCGACCTCGGTCTGAATCAGGATGTACGCCTGGACCACGTGTCACCTCACTGTGTGTGTCGATCGATGGACGACCGCGTCGGCGCGACGCCGCGCACGGCCGAGCTGAACGGCAGGCCTCAGTGTGACTGCGACCGTGCCCTGACGCTACCTTGCCATGGGGCTTCGCGTCCCATGGAAACCGGGCCCTCAGACGGCCGTTCACCGAAAGGTTGTGTGATCCGTGCCGAACGGGCAGCGGTCAGAACGCGGGCCGATGATGACGGGCGGCACGCCGCTGCGATCCCTCGACGAGGACGAGCTGCTGCGGCGGATCCTGCCGGCCTTCGCGCCGACCGACGAGCTGCTCGTCGCTCCGGGTGACGACGCAGCCGTGCTGCGCACGTCGGAGCGCACGATCGCCACCACCGACACGGTCGTGCTGGGCCGCGACTGGCTCGACGCGTGGTCGTCGGGGGCCGACGTCGGACGCAAGGTCATCGCCCAGAACCTCGCCGACGTCGCGGCGATGGGCGGTCACCCGACCGGCGTCCTCGTGACGCTCGTCGCCGACCCCGAGCTGTCCCTCGAGTGGGTGCTCGACCACGTGGCGGGCCTCGCCGCGGCGTGTGCCGATGCCGGCGTGGCCGTGCTCGGGGGCGACCTGTCGTCGGCCCCACCGGGTGTCGTCATGGTCTCGGTCACGGCTCTCGGCCGTCTCGACGGCGAACCGGTGCTGCGGTCGGGAGCCCGCGACGGTGACGTCCTCGCGGTCTGCGGGTCGCTCGGGTTGGCCGATGCCGGCCTGCGCCTGCTCCGGGCCGAGGCAGCAGACCGGATGCCCGAGGCGGTCGCCCACCAGCGGCATCCCCAGCCGCCGCTCGCGGCCGGTCCCGCCGCCGCTGCAGCGGGCGCGACCTCGATGCTCGACCTGAGCGACGGGCTCCTGCGCGACGGTGGCAGGATCGCGCGTGCGAGCGGCGTCGTCATCGACGTCACCGGTGCGGCGCTGGCGCCGGACGTCGCCGCGCTCACCGGGGCAGTGGGCGCCGAGGTTGCACTCGACTGCGTCCTGGCCGGGGGCGAGGAGCACTCGCTGATCGCCACGTTCCCGGCGGGCGTGCTCCCCGACGGCTGGCGCGCCATCGGGACCGTGCGGGCGCCGGGGGAGGCAGAGCGACCGACGATCCTCGTCGACGGCCGACAGGTCAGCCACACGGGCTGGGACCACTTCCGAGACGCCTGAGCGGTCGGTCACACCCCGACCCGAGCGGTGCTGGGGACGACGAAGGCCGGCCCCCGAGGGGACCGGCCTTCAGCGTTTGGTGAGGGACGTTCAGCGAACGACCTTGCCCGCCTTGAGGCAGGAGGTGCAGACGTTGAGTCGCTTCGGCGTCACACCGTCCACCAGCGTCCGAACGCGCTGGATGTTGGGGTTCCAGCGGCGCTTGGTGCGGCGGTGCGAGTGCGAGATGTTGTGACCGAAGCTCGGTCCCTTGCCGCAGACGTCGCAGTTGGCAGCCACGGGTATCTCCTGAAATTCGATGTTGACGAAGTGCTGAGCTCCACCACTGACTCGAGGCCGACGCACGCGAGGGCGCGCGTCACCCCGAAGTGCACGGGGGGAACCGGTAAAGAGTAGCCGACGACTCGCTCGGACGACAAAACGGCAGTGCTGCACCGTCACGCGTAGGCCCGTGCCGTCTCGACGAGCTGGGCGGCATACGCCGAACCGTGCGACGACGCGTGCGTCGCCAGGGGGTGGAGCTGGTGCAGCTCGATGAGCTCGCGCCAGCCGGGGGAGAGGCCCGCGGCCTCCTCGTAGGCCGCGCCGATGCGGTCGAGCCCGGGGCAGCCGAAGAGCGCCAGCATCGCCAGGTCGGTCAGGCCGTGCCCGCCGTGGGCGGCCGGGTCGATGAGGACGGCCGCCTCCGCGGTGAACATCACGTTGCCGGACCAGAGGTCACCGTGGATGCGGGCGGGTGGGCGGTCGTCGTCGAAAAGGCCGGACACCAGGCGGTCGCAGACCCGCTCGACGACGCGTGCCCCCGCCGGGTCGAGGTGTCCACGATCCACCGCGCGGCGCACGAACGGGCGTACGCGTTGCTCCGCGTAGAACTGCCCCCACGACGCCGTCGGCTCGTTCGACTGCGTCTGCCGGCCGATCCAGGCGTCACCGGTCCAACCGTCCGGTGGGGAGCCGAAGGCGGGCGCACCCATCCCGTGCGTCACCGCGAGCCCTCGGCCGAGCGCCTCCGCGAGCTCGGCGGTCGGCGGGGCCGGGTGCAGGCGGGCGAGGTCGATGTGGTCGGTGCCCACGCCGCGAACCGCGACCACGCGTGCCCCGCCGAGGGGCTCGGCCTCGGCAAGCCAGCGGAGCCCTGCCGCCTCGACCTCGTAGAAGCCCGCCGGGGCGGCGGCCCACGACTTGCGGTGGTGGGCGTTGGAGGCGCTCGACACAGCGCCCAACGTAGCCGTGCATGCGACCGTCCGGGCAAGGCGCTAGCCTGCCGAGCATCGGCGAGCCCGATTCCCAGCACGACGAGCAGGAGGTCCGATGCCCGGCGACGCGCCGCCGCCCGACGGGCCGCTCACCGTGCTCGACCTGGTGGCCGTCCGTCGGTGGGCCGTTCTGACCCGCTCGCTCTTCGCGGCCAGGCGCGCCGAGATCGACGCCCTCAACGTCTTCCCCGTGCCCGACGGCGACACCGGCACCAACCTCTACCTCACCTTCGACGGCGCCGTGGAGCGCACACTCGCCACCCCCGAGCTCTCGTCGGCCGACGAGCTCCTCGCCGTCTTCGCGAAGAACCTGCTGTGGACGGCCCGCGGCAACTCGGGTGTCATCCTCAGCCAGCTCGCGCGCGGCCTGGCCGAGGGCTGCGCCGGGTCGGCCGAGATCGACGCCGCCACGCTCGCCGAGGGCCTGCAGCACGCCGAGGCGCGGGCCCGGCAGGCCGTCACCGATCCCAAGGAGGGCACCATCCTGACCGTGGCCCGGGCCATGGCCGAGGCCGCCACCTCGTCGGTGCGCGCGTCAGTACCGGCCTCGGTGCCGGCGTCGGTGCCGTCCGTTCCGGAGCCGGGGTCGGCCCCCGACGGTCAGCCGGACGACCGCGAGGCCGCCGGTGTCCACGTCGTCGCGCTCGCAGCCCTCGAGGCGGCCCGTGAGGCCCTCGAGCACACGCCCGAGCAGCTCGAGGTGCTGGCCAGGGCAGGCGTGGTCGACGCGGGTGGCGCGGGGCTCGTCGTGCTGCTCGAGTGCCTCGAGCGGGTCTGTGCCGGTCAGCGCGCCCATCCCGACGGCGAGGGCGCCGAGCGGCGCTCGCGGCTGCGGCCCGATGCGCCGAGCGCGGCGCTGAGCGCTGCCCGGCCACCCGAGCAGGGCGGTGCCGACGCCGTTCCGGCCTTCGAGGTCATGTACCTCCTGCGCGACTCCGACGACGCCGCGGTCGACGTCCTGCGGTCCAGGCTCGTCGAGCTTGGCGACTCGGTGCTCGTCGTGGGTGGCGACGGCGAGTGGAACGTCCACGCCCACGTCGACGACGCCGGCGCCGCCGTCGAGGCCGGCATCGAGGCCGGGCGTCCGCACCGCCTGCGCATCACGGCCCTGACCGACGACCACGGCCTCGGAGCCACCGCCGGCCACCACGGCCGCACCGCGACGACCGCCGGCAGCCATCGCAGCGGTGCCGCCATCGTCGCCTGCGCCGCCGGTGAGGGGCTCGAAGGCCTCTTCGAGGAGGCCGGAGCCGTCGTGGTCCGGTCCGGGCCCGGTCGCCGGGCCTCGACAGGCGGCCTCATCGACGCCATCCGCGAGCAGCACGGGCGCGGAGCCTCCGGGGTCGTCGTGCTTCCCAACGACGGCGACACGCTGCTGGCCGCGGCGGCCGCCGTGCGCGCGGTCGCCGACGACGGCATCGAGGCCCATCTCGTGCACGTGCGCACTGCCGTGCAGGGCATCGCCGCGCTCGCGGTCTTCGAGCCGACGGCCGCCGCAGCCGCCAACGTGCTCGCGATGCAGGCCGCCGCGTCCGCGACCCGCCACGGTGCCGTCACGATCGCCAACCGCGCCGCCCTGACGAGCGGTGGTCCGTGCGAGGCGGGCGACGTGCTCGGCGTCGTCGACGGCGACGTCGTCATCGTCGGCTCAGACGAGCTCGCCGTGGCACGCGAGGTCGTGCACCGGCTGCTCGCGAGCGGCGGGGAGCTCGTCACCGTGGTCGCCGGCGTCGAGGCGCCGGACGGCCTGCTCGACGCCGTCACCGACGAGGCCCGGTCGGCCCACCACGGCATCGAGGTGTCCCTCGTCGACGGCGGGCAGGCGGTCTACTCCGTGCTGCTCGGGGTGGAGTGACCCCGTGCCCGTGCTGACCGAGGACTCGCCCCTCACCAAGCTGCTCACCAAGCCCGACGCCGCGCAGCTCGCGAAGACGAAGGGCCTGCAGAGCGTCGGTGACCTCTTCGAGTTCGTGCCACGCCGCTACGTGCGGCCCGGACAGCTCACCGACCTCTCGTCGCTGCACGTCGGCGAGGACGTCCTCGTCGTGGCCGAGGTGCGCAAGGCCACGACCCGGCCCATGCGCAACCGCCGCGGCAAGATGCTCACCGTCGTCATCGGCGACGACCACGGCAACGAGCTCGACGTGACGTTCTTCAGCGCGTACGGCCACGAGAAGAAGCTCCTCCCGGGGGTGCGGGGGCTCTTCGTGGGCCAGATCGGCTCCTACGGGCGGCGGCTGCAGCTCACCCACCCGGAGTACGAGCTCTTCGACGACGACGAGGAGGGCGAGGCCACCGTCGAGTGGTACCGGACCCACCGCGTACCCGTCTACTCGACCACCGGCAAGCTCAACTCCCTCAAGCTGCGCCGCCTCGTGCACCAGGCGCTCGACTCCGTCGACCGCGTGCGCGAGCCCGTTCCCGAGGGCGTACGCGCAGCGCGTGGTCTGCTCGACCGAGCCGTCGCGCTCGAGCTCGTCCACCGGCCCTCGCTCGACGACAAGCCGTCGCTGGGCCTCGACCGCCTCAAGTACGACGAGGCCTTCGTGCTGCAGACGATCCTGGCCCAGCGGCGCAAGGTGGCCGAGGCCGACCTGGCCACCCCACGGCTGCCGCGGCCCGGCGGACTGCTCGCCGCCTTCGACGCCCGGTTGCCGTTCGAGCTCACCGCCGGTCAGCAGGAGATCGGCGAGGTGCTCGCCTCCGAGCTGGCGTCGGAGCGGCCCATGCACCGCCTCCTGCAGGGCGAGGTGGGCTCGGGCAAGACGATCGTGGCCCTGCGCGCGATGCTCGCTGCCATCGACGCCGGCGGCCAGGCGGCTCTGCTGGCCCCGACCGAGGTGCTCGCCGCGCAGCACCACCGGTCGATCACGACGATGCTCGGCGAGCTCGCTCTCGGCGGCATGCTGGGGGGAGCCGAGCACGGCACCACGGTCGCCCTGCTCACCGGCAGCCAGGGCGCCGCCACGCGTCGCAAGGCGCTGCTTGCCGCGGCCTCGGGCGAGGCCGGCATCGTCGTCGGCACCCACGCCCTCATCCAGAAGCACGTCCAGTTCGCCGACCTCGCGCTCGTCGTCGTCGACGAGCAGCACCGGTTCGGGGTCGAGCAGCGAGACGCCCTGCGCGAGAAGGGCCTCCGGCCTCCGCACGTTCTCGTCATGACGGCGACGCCGATCCCGCGCACCGTCGCGATGACGGTCTTCGGCGACATGGAGACCTCCACCCTGCGCGAGCTGCCGAAGGGCCGGGCGCCCATCACGACCCACGTCGTCGACGCCGACAAGCCGGGCTGGGTCGACCGCACGTGGCAGCGGGTGGCCGAGGAGGTCGCCAAGGGACACCAGGCGTACGTGGTCTGCCCGCGCATCGGCGACGTCGACGACGAGACCGCGCCGACGACGGGAGCGGCCGACACCTCCGACGAGGACGCCGGCTGGGACGACTGGGACGCCGACGACGCCGGCGAGGGCGGCGCCCCCGAGCGCGAGCTCACCGGTGTCTACGCGATGCTCAGCACCCTGCAGGCCACGGCCGCGCTCGAGGGCGTACGGCTCGGCGTGCTCCACGGGAGGCTCGACCCCGACGCGAAGGACGCCACGATGCGCGCCTTCGCGGCCGGCGACATCGACGTGCTCGTCGCGACGACCGTCATCGAGGTCGGTGTCGACGTGCCCAACGCCTCCGTCATGGTCGTCGTCGATGCCGACCGCTTCGGCATCTCCCAGCTGCACCAGCTGCGCGGCCGCGTCGGCCGAGGTGCGGTGCCGGGCCTCTGCCTGCTCATGACCCGCGACCCGGGGGAGCCGGCCGTCGAGCGCCTCACCCAGGTGGCCGCGACCACCGATGGCTTCGAGCTGGCCCGCGCCGACCTGCTGCTGCGCCGCGAGGGCGACGTGCTCGGCGCCCGGCAGAGCGGGCGCGCCAGCTCGGTGCGCCACCTCCGGCTCGGCCGCGTCGAGGACGAGCAGATCATCGCCGACGCGCGCGAGGACGCCTTCGCGCTCGTCGCCGACGACCCGGACCTGCGGGCCCACCCGGCACTCGCGGCAGCCGTCGCCATGCGCCTCGACGACGAGCAGGCCGCATGGCTCGAGCGGGGCTGACGTGACTCGCATCATCGGCGGCGCCGCCGGAGGCCGCCGGCTGCAGACCCCCCCGGGCTCCGCGACCCGGCCCACCTCCGACCGGGTCCGCGAGGCGCTCTTCAGCAGGCTCGAGCACCGCGGACTTCTCGACGACACCAACGTCCTCGACCTCTACGCGGGGTCCGGCGCCCTCGGGCTGGAGGCCGCGAGCCGCGGGGCGCGCCTCGTGCTGCTCGTCGAGTCGCACAAGGCGGCCGCCAAGGTGATCCGTGCCAACATCGGCGTCGTCGGCCACGACGCGGTGCGCCTGCTCCCCGAGACGGTCGAGCGGGCCCTCGCGGCGGGCCCGCCCGGAGACGTCCGCATGGACCTCGTCCTGCTGGACCCGCCCTACGATGTCACCGAGGAGGCGCTCGCAGCAGTGCTCCAGGCGCTCGTGGAACGGCACTGGCTGGCACCGGACGCCTTCGTCGTCGTCGAGCGGTCCTCGCGGTCGCCGCAGCCGAGCTGGCCCGACGGCCTCGAGCTGTCGGGGGAGAAGCGCTACGGCGAGACGGCCGTGTGGTTCGCCGAGCCCCCACCGAGCGACGTCGTGGCGTGAGGCCACCGATGGCGTACGCCGACGGTAGGTTGGGCGCGTGACGAGCGAAGCGCGCCGCTGTGTCTGTCCCGGGTCGTACGACCCCATCACGAACGGCCACGTCGACGTGGTGACGCGGGCGAGCCGGCTCTTCGACGAGGTGGTCGTCGCGATCCTGCACAACCCCGGCAAGCAGGGCACGTTCACCGTCGAGGAACGCTCGCGGCTCATCGAGGAGTCGCTCGGCCACCTGCCCAACGTGCGGGTGGGGGCCTGGGCGGGCACCCTGGTCGTCGACGTCTGCCGCGAGGTCGGAGCCGCCAGCATGGTCAAGGGGCTCCGGGGCGGCACCGACTTCGCCTACGAGCTGCCCATGGCCCACATGAACCACCACCTCACCGGCGTCGAGACGCTGTTCATCGCCGCCGACCCGACGCTCCAGCACGTCTCGAGCTCGCTCATCAAGGAGGTCGTGCGCTACGGCGGCGACGTGAGCGGGATGGTTCCCGACCCGGTCCTCGCCGCACTGCGCGAGCGTCTGGGCTGATTTGGGCGCACGGCGCCCCTCTAGTAGCCTTGGAGGTCGGTCCACGTCCGTCTTGGCGCGGGCCGAACCTACTACTGTGCGCAGGAGCCATGAACCGTCCTGATCCCCGTTCTCCCCTGGTGCTCGACACCAGGGAGCTCAACAGGCGACCGGGCACGATGCTGGAGCTCTCGCGCACGGTGACGTTGCCCGACGACCTCGGAACCGACGTCATCTCGATCAAGGCCGGCGAGCCGGTCCAAGTCGAGGTGCGGCTCGAGTCCGTCGTCGAAGGTGTCCTCGTCACGGGTTCGGTCGACGGCAAGGCGACCGGCGCCTGCGTGCGGTGCCTGGATCCTGTCGAGCTCGACGTCGACGGGACCTTCCAGGAGCTGTTCGCCTACGCCGACCGGGCGGCGCACCACCACGAGGTGGGAGCCGACTCGGACGAGGACGAGGTCCACGAGCTGGTCGGTGACCTCATCGACCTCGAGCCCGTGCTCCGGGACGCTGTCGTGCCGACGCTGCCGTTCCAACCGGTGTGCCGGCCTGACTGCCCGGGGTTGTGTTCCGAGTGTGGGATGCACCTCGCGGAGGACCCGGACCATCATCATGAAGTGATCGACCCGAGGTGGTCGTCCCTCAGCGGAATGCTGGCGGACGACCCGCAAGAGAAGAGGAACTGACGTGGCTGTCCCGAAGCGGAAGATGTCGCGCTCCAACACCCGTTCGCGTCGTGCGAACTGGAAGGCAACGCCGACCACGCTGACCACGTGCCCCCAGTGCGGTGCGGCTGCCCAGCCGCACATCGCGTGCCCCTCGTGCGGCACCTACAAGGGCCGTCACTACGCCGTCGCCGAGCGCACCGAGCACCAGGCCTGAGCACCCCGTGAGCAGCCCCGTGAACGGCCTTGGGTCTGGGGATGTTCCGATGGCGCCGCAGCGGCCCGTCGATGCTCTGATCGCCCACCTCCACGAGGTGGTCGGCCAGGACATCGACGAGCCGCTGCTCCTGCGTGCCCTGACGCACCGCTCGTACGCCTACGAGAACGGTGGCCTGCCCAACAACGAGCGCCTCGAGTTCCTCGGCGACTCGGTCCTGGGTGTCGTCGTCACCGAGACCCTCTACCGGGAGCACCCCGACCTCGCCGAGGGCCAGCTGGCCAAGCTGCGGGCGGCGGTCGTCAACATGCGGGCCCTGGCCGACGTCGCGCGCAGCTTCCACCTCGGCGAGTACGTCATGCTCGGCAAGGGCGAGGAGGCGACCGGCGGGCGTGACAAGGCCTCGATCCTGGCCGACACGCTCGAAGCCCTCATCGGCACGGTGTTCCTCTCGACCGACATCGACGACGCCGCGCGGTTCGTGCACCACCACTTCGACCCGCTCATCGAGGAGGCCGCCACGCTCGGTGCCGGCCTCGACTGGAAGACGAGCCTGCAGGAGATGGCTGCCGGAGCCGCGCTCGGGTCACCCGAGTACCGCGTCGGCGAGCAGGGGCCCGACCACGAGAAGGAGTTCCACGCCCGCGTCGTCGTCGGCGAGGAGGTCCTGGGTGAGGGCCGTGGCCGCTCCAAGAAGGAGGCCGAGCAGAAGGCCGCCAAGCAGGCCTGGCAGGCGCTCGACGGTCGCCGCACGGCGTCCGACGCCGGCACGACGCAGGCCTCCGCCCAGCCCGCCGCGCAGGCCACGGGTCCGACCGCCTCCTGAACCGACCGTGCCCGAGCTCCCCGAGGTCGAGGTCGTGCGGCGCGGTCTCGAGGACCACGTCGTCGGGCGCCACGTCACCCGTGCCCGCATCACCGGTGTGCGGGTGGCCCGGCGCCACGACGCCGGCCCCGACGACCTCGCTGCCCGCCTGCACGATGTGACGGTCACAGCCGCCTCGCGACGGGGCAAGTACCTCTGGCTCGCGCTCGACGGCGAGGACGCACTCATCGTGCACCTCGGCATGAGCGGCCAGATGCTCGTGGAGCCCGCTGACGCGCCGCTCGAGAAGCACTGTCATGCCCGGTTCGACTTCGCCGACGACGGGCCCCAGCTGCGGTTCGTCGACCAGCGCACGTTCGGTGGCCTGGCCCTGTCGCCGCTCCTGCCGGACGGCATCCCGGAGTCGGTGGCGCACATCGCGCCCGACCCCTTCGAGGCGGCCTACGACCAGGCTGGTGTGGTGCGCCGGATGAAGCAGCGCGACAGCGCCGTCAAGCGCGCCCTGCTCGACCAGTCCCTCGTCTCGGGCATCGGCAACATCTACGCCGACGAGGCGCTGTGGCGGGCGAAGGTGCACGGCGAGCGCCTCTGCTCGGCGCTGACGAAGCCGACACTCTCGCGCGTGCTCGACCACGCGCGCGAGGTCATGGCAGAGGCGCTCGGGCAGGGCGGCACGAGCTTCGACTCGCTCTACGTCAACGTCAACGGCGCGAGCGGCTACTTCGACCGGTCGCTGCACGCGTACGGCCGGGCCGGCACGCCCTGCGACCGGTGTGGCACGACCATGCGTCGCGAGCAGTTCATGAACCGCTCGTCCTTCTCGTGCCCGGTCTGCCAGCCACGCCCCAGACGCCGGAGCCCGTCCTGACCGCACGAGCGGAGGACGGGTCCGGGTCGAGCCGCGCGGTGGCGCCCCTCGCGCGGCGTTCAGTGACCCCTGCGGCGCTTCGGGGCGGGGCGGGTCGGGTCGTCCTGCACGGGCTCGACGTCGTCGGGGACGACGATGGGCTTGAGACGCGCCCACACGATGAACACGGCGCTGACGACGAGCAGGGCGATGCCGGCATACAGGTTGGCGTTGACGTTGCCGGTCTTCTCGGGCGCCGTGTCGCCGAAGAGGCCCGTGAGCGTGAGGATCACGCCGTAGAGGCCGAGCAGGGCGCCGATGAAGTTCCGGATGTCGAAGGCTCCGGCGGTGTGTCTCGTGCTCCGGCCGGCGGTGGGGGCAGGGGCGTCGATCTCGTGCTGGCTCATGTCGCTGCTCCTGTCAGAACAAGAAGTTGAGGATCGTGACGAGGACCAGCGAGATGCCGGCCAGGGGGAGCGTGCGTCGGTACCACGGCAGACGGTGCTCCATCGGGTCGACCAGGTCCTTCCTGGGCGTCTCTGAGTAGACGAGTCCCCGCAGCTCGGAGACCGGCTTGGGCTGGGTCACGAGTGACACGACGACGCTGAGCACGATGTCGACGACGAACGCGGCGGAGGCCGCGACGAAGGCCGCTCCCTGACCTTCGAGGGGGATGACGCCGCGGCTGACGCTGCCGAAGGCGTCCTTGCTGAGGAAGGCGACCACGACCGCGGACAGGGTGCCTGCCGACAGGCCGACCCAGCCGGCGGTCGGTGTCATGCGCTTCCAGAACATGCCGAGGATGAACGTCGCGAAGAGCGGCGCGTTGAAGAAGCCGAAGAGCGTCTGGAGGTAGTCCATGACGTTGCTGAACGAGCTCGCGACGATGGCCGTGAAGATGGCGATGACCGTGGCTCCCACCGTGGCCAGGCGGCCGATGCGCAGGTAGTAGTCGTCGCTGTGGTCCTTGCGGATGTAGCGCTGCCACAGGTCGTAGCTGAAGACCGTGTTGAACGCCGAGATGTTCGCGGCCATGCCGGCCATGAACGCCGCGAGCAGGCCGGCGATCGCGACGCCCAGCAGGCCGTTGGGCAGCACGTCGCGCATCAGCAGCAGCAGCGAGTCGTTGTACTTCACGCCCTCGCCCGAGGCGCCGCCCGGTGGCGTGCCACCCGCCTTCAGCTGGCCGATCTCCTTGACCAGGACGGCGGCGATCATGCCGGGCAGGATGACGATGAAGGGCACGAACATCTTCGGGAACGACCCGATGATCGGGGTCTTGCGTGCCGCCGAGATCGAGTTCGAGGCCATGGCGCGCTGGACCTCGACGAAGTTCGTCGTCCAGTAGCCGAACGAGAGCACGAAGCCGAGGCCGAAGACGATTCCGACGATCGACCAGAAGGGCGAGCTGAAGCCCGAGAGGGCCTCGCCGGGCCACGAGTGCAGCTGCTGGTCGGCCGACGGCACCTTCGCCGCGGTCGCGGCGGGGGAGGAGGCGAACTCGGTGATCTTGTCCTTGAGACCCTGGTAGCCGCCGACCCGGTGCAGCCCGATCAGGGTGAGGGGGAGCAGCGCCGCGACGATGACGAAGAACTGGAGCACCTCGTTGTAGATCGCCGCGGAGAGCCCGCCGAGGGTGATGTACGAGAGCACGATCGCGGCCGCGACGAGCAGTGCCACCCAGAGCGGCCAGCCGAGCAGGGCGTGCACGATCGAGCCGAGCAGGTAGAGGTTGACGCCCGCGATGAGCAGCTGCGCGAGCGCGAAGCTGAGCGCGTTGACGAGGTGGGCCCCGGTGCCGAAGCGCCGGAACATGAACTCGGGGACCGAGCGCACCTTCGAGCCGTAGTAGAACGGCATCATCACCACGCCGAGGAAGAGCATGGCGGGGATGGCGCCGACCCAGAAGTAGTGCACGGTCGAGATGCCGAGCTCGGCACCGTTGGCCGACATGCCCATGATCTCGACGGCACCGAGGTTCGCCGAGATGAAGGCCAGGCCGGTGACCCAGGCCGGCAGCGAGCGGCCCGAGAGGAAGAAGTCGATCGAGTCGGACACCGCCCGCCTGGCCATCACCCCGATGCCCAGGACGAAGACGAAGTAGAGCGCGATGATCAGGTAGTCGACGGCGTTGGCGCTGATGAGGGTGTCTGCGGTGGGCAGATCCGCCAGTGCTTGCATGCGATCAGTCCCTTCGTTGGGCGACGACTCACGCTAGCGCAGGGGAACACGCCGGGCGCGTCAGGACGGTCGGAGGTCGACCGGCCTCGAGATGAGCCGCTTGAGCGGGACCGTGGAGTCAGCCGCGGCATCGGCCTCGATCGTCATACCCTTCTCGAGCGCCCTCTTGACGGAGAGGTAGTCGGCGCTGCTCCCCACCGACTCGACTGCCAGCAGCAGGCCGTTGCGATAGCTGAGCACCGAGAACCGTTCTGCCGCAACGTCTCCGCGCACCACGACCTGGTCGGCCCCGTGGGGCAGCCCAGCCATCTGCAGCCGCAGGTCTGCCTGGTCGCTCCAGAACCACGGCACCGTGGCGTATGCCGTCGGGTTGCCCACCAGCGTCGCCGCGGCCGCGCGCGCCTGGTCCGTGGCGTGCGGCACGCTCTCGAGCCGCGTCGGGCCGACCTTGCCTCTGCTGAAGGGGTTCGGGCCCACAGCGCAGTCGCCGGCGGCGACGGTGAGCCCGTCCGAGGTCCGACCGTGCTCGTCCACGACAATGCCGAGCGGGCCCACGGCGAGACCGAGCTGGGCGGCTAGGTCGGTGCGCGGCACGGCTCCGATGCCGACCACGACGACGTCGGCGAGCAGGGTCGAGCCGTCGGCCAGCTCGACACCTGTCACGCGGCCGTGCCGGCCGGTCAGGCGGGTCACGTGGGCGTCCAGGAGGATTCGTGTGCCGCGGCGCTCGTGCGCCTCGCGGACGAAGTCCGAGAGGGTCGGTGTGGCGGCGCGTCCGAGCAGCCGCCCGGTGGCCTCGACGACCGTGACGGAGGCGCCGCGGGCGCGAGCGCCCGCGGCGACCTCGAGGCCGATGAAGCCGCCTCCCACGACGACGAGCCGCGCGGCGTCGCGCAGCTCCGGCGCGAGGCGGTCGGCGTCGGCGAGCGTGCGCACCGAGTGCACCCCGTCGAGACGCCCGCCCTCGACCGGCAGGGCACGGTTGGTGGCCCCCGTCGTCAGGGCCAACCGGGTGAAGTCGAGACGCCGGCCGGAGGCCGTCACGGCGTGGCCTCCGGAGGACGTGCGTCCGATGGTGACGACCGCGTCGCCCGTCACGAGCTCGACGCCGTGCTGTGCGAACCACGCAGGGTCGCGGAAGTGGAGGGAGGCGCGGTCGTGCTCGCCACGCAGGTAGCTCTTCGACAACGGCGGCCGCTCGTAGGGCGTCTCCGGCTCGTCGCCGACGAGTAACACGGGGGAGGCGTCGCCCAGCTCGCGCAGGGCGGTGACGAGCGAGATGCCGGCCTGGCCGGCGCCGACCACGAGCGTCGGCGCCGCGAGCCGCCCTGCGGGCGCGCCTGCGGGCGGGTTTCCGGGCCGGTCTGCGGGCCTGTCTCCGGGCCTGTCTCCGAGCCTCTCTCCGGGCCGGCCTCCGCGCGCCCCCGACCCGCCCGGTTCGCCCTGCTCGGTCTCCTCGACTGCCACGTGCCCACCCTAGGGTTGGTCCCATGTCCTGGTCGCCAGCGCACCCCGAGACCGTCTTCACCTACGGCGCCCCGCAGCTGAAGTTCGGCCCGGGCGCCGCCGACGAGATCGGCCATGACCTCGGGGCGCTCGGCGCGACCCGCGTGCTCGTCGTCACCGATGCGGGGGTGCTGGCGACGGGTTGGCCCGACCGGGTGGCCGGCGTGATCCGCGAGAGCGGCCTCGAGGCGGTCGTGCACGACTCCGCGCACGTCGAACCGACCGACGCCAGCCTGACCGCCGCGATCGAGAGGGCACGCGCCGACGGCCCCTTCGACGGGTTCGTCGCCGTCGGCGGGGGCTCCGCCATCGACACCGCGAAGGCCGTCGACCTGCTGCTCACCAACGACGGCGACCTCATGGACTACGTCAACGTCCCCGTCGGTGGGGGCCGGGCGCCCAGCCGGCCCCTGGCACCACTCGTCGCGGTGCCGACGACGACCGGCACCGGCGCCGAGAGCACCACGATCTGTGTCCTCGACGTGCTCGACCTCAAGGTCAAGACCGGGATCAGCCACGTCCGGCTGCGCCCGACGCTCGCGGTCGTCGACCCGAGACTCACCGCCAGCCAGCCGGCAGGCGTCACTGCGAGCGCGGGGATGGACATCCTGTGCCATGCCCTCGAGAGCTGGACGGCTCGGCCCTACACCAGCTACGACCGCAAACAGCCGGACGAGCGGGTGCCCTACTGCGGCAGCAACCCCATCTCCGACCTGTGGGCAGAACGATCGATGTCCTTGCTGGCCAAGGCGTTCCGCCGGGCCGTGCGCGATGGGGCCGACGAGGCCGCCCGGGGCGAGATGGCTCTGGCCGCGACCTTCGCCGGGCTCGGCTTCGGCAACGCGGGCGTCCACGTGCCGCACGCCAACGCGTACCCCGTCGCGGGCCGCGTACGCGACTTCCGTCCGGACGGCTACCCGGACGACCACCCGATGGTGCCCCACGGCATGGCGGTCGCGCTCACTGCGCCCGAGGCGTTCCGCTGGACCTTCGCGGCCGACCCCGAACGCCATCTGGCGGCCGCGCGGCTGCTCGACCCGGTGGGCTCCCACGGCGGGTCCGGCCGTGGCGGCGAGCCACGCGACGTGCTGCCCCGGGTGCTCGTCGACCTGATGCGCGACATCGGCATGCCCAACGGCCTCTCGGCCGTCGGCTACGGTCCGGGCGACGTCGCCGACCTCGTCGAGGGCTCGCTGCGCCAGCAGCGCCTGCTCGCCACGGCACCGCGCGAGGTCGACGGCGCGGCCCTCGACGGCATCATCAGCAGGTCCATGCAGCTCTGGGACTGAGCCGGCAGCGGCCGTGGGGCAGACGGGGCCGCATGCCTACTTCGGGCGCGAGCCGGGCCCGGCGGCATACAGTTCCGTCTGTGACGACCGAGCCCACGCACCTTCCCCTGCCACTCGAGGCCGACTGGCTCGACTGGGTCGGCGCCCGCGGCGAGCAGCAGCTCGCGCTGGCCCGATCGCTCGTCGACGGCCTGCGCACCGACCCGCCGAAGGAGCCCCTCGAGGTGCTCCGCGTCTGGAACGACGCCCAGATCGCCCTGTCGAACGCGGCTTCCGTCGGTTCGCTCTTCTCCGAGGTGCACCCCGACAAGCAGGTGCGCGACCGGGCGGAGGGTGTGGCGCAGCAGGTGCAGAAGCTCGACACCGACCTGGGTCTCGACACCGAGCTGTACGCCGTCTTCGCCGGTCTCGACGCCAGCGGCCTCGACGCCGACGCGGCCCGCGTGCTCGAGCGCACCCTGCGCGACTTCCGGAGGTCCGGCGTCGACCGCGACGAGGCCACCCGTGACCGCCTGCGCGAGCTGAGCGAGCGGGCCATCCTGCTGAGCCAGGAGTTCAGCAAGAACATCCGCGAGAACGTCCGCAGCATCCGGGTGACGCCGGACCGGCTGGCGGGGATGCCGGCCGACTGGGTCGAGGCCCACCCCGTCGGCGACGACGGCCTCGTCACGGTGACGACCGACTACCCGGACGTCGTGCCCTTCCGCACCTTCGCGCACGACGCGGAGGCCCGCCGCGAGCTGGTCACCGAGTTCCTGACGATCGCGTGGCCCGACAACGACCGGGTGCTCCAGGACATCTTCGCGGTGCGACGCGAGCACGCCTCGCTGCTCGGCTACGAGTCGTGGGCCGACTACGACGCCGAGGTCAAGATGATCGGCAACGGCAAGGCGATCGGCGAGTTCATCGACCGCATCACCGAGCTGTCGACGGCGAGCGCCGAGCGCGACAAGGCCGTGCTCCTCGAGCGCCTGCGCCAGGACCGGCCCGACGCGACCGACATCGACGGCGCCGACACCACCTACTACGCGGAGCTCGTGCGCAAGGAGCAGCTGGCCGTCGACGCGCAGCGCGTGCGCACCTACTTCTCGTTCGAGGCCGTGCGCCAGGGCCTGCTCGACGTCACGGGCCGCCTCTTCGGCCTGGACTGGACGCCGGTGCCCCGCGCGGACGCCCGCACCTGGCACGACGAGGTGGCGACCTACGACGTCTCCTTCCAGGGCGAGCGCATCGGCCGCATCCACCTCGACCTGCACCCGCGCGACGGCAAGTACAAGCACGCGGCGCAGTTCGACCTCGCCCGCGGCGTCAACGGCACGCAGCTCGCAGAGGGCGTGCTGGTCTGCAACTTCAACCGCGGTCTGATGGAGCACGACGAGGTCGTCACCCTGTTCCACGAGTTCGGGCACCTCGTCCACCACGTGCTGGCGGGGCGCACCGACTGGGTGCGCTTCTCGGGCGTCGCCACGGAGTGGGACTTCGTCGAGGCGCCGAGCCAGATGCTCGAGGAGTGGGCTTGGGACGCCGACGTGCTCGCGACCTTCGCGCGCAACGCCGAGGGCGAGACGATCCCTGCCGACCTCGTCGAGGCGATGCGGCAGGCCGACGACTTCGGCAAGGGCTACGACGCGCGGACCCAGATGTTCTACGCTGCGCTGTCCTACGACTTCCACGTCAACCAGACCGACGACCTGACGGCACGGCTGCGCGAGCTCATGGCCCGCTACTCCGTCTTCCCGTACCTGCCCGGCACGCACATGCAGTGCCACTTCGGGCACCTCGACGGCTACAGCTCGGCCTACTACACGTACATGTGGTCGCTCGTCATCGCCAAGGACATGTTCTCGGCCTTCGACCGCGGCGACCTCTTCGACCCCGAGGTGGCCGGCGCGTACCGCGACAAGGTGCTCGCCCAGGGCGGTCGGCGTGACGCCGCCGACCTCGTCGAGGACTTCCTCGGTCGGCCCTACACCTTCGACGCGTATGCCGCCTGGCTCGCCGAGTGACCGCGTGCTCGTCACGGCGCTGACGACCTATCCAGTCAAGTCGCTGGCGGGCGTCGACGTCGACGAGGCGCAGGTCGAGGAGGTCGGGCTGCGGGGCGACCGGCGTTGGGCGGTGGTCGATCCCGCCGGTGACAAGGTGACGGCGCGAGAGGAGCACGCCCTGCTCGGTCTGTGCGCCGAGCCGGCCGACGACGGGGGCGTGCGCCTGACCGGTCCGGACGGCGCGGAGCTGCACGTCGCTGCGCCGCGCCACGCCGAGCCCGTCGCGGTCTCGTTCAGCGGTCAGGACCGTGCCCGGCCGGCCGGTGTCGAGGCCGACGCCTGGCTGTCCGCCCGGATCGGGCGCCCGTTGCACCTGGTGTGGCAGGACGACGAGACCCACCGTCCCGTCAGGCCCGAGATGGGCGGCCGCGACGGCGACCGCAACTCGCTGTCGGACGCTGCTCCGCTCCACGTCACGTCGGAGTCGTCCCTGGCCCGCCTCAACGACTGGCTGCTCGAGACCTCGACGGAGCACGGCGAGCAGCCCGCTGCCCCGCTCGGGCACGACCGGTGGCGACCCAACGTCGTCGTCGGGGGCGGCGAGCCGTTCGCCGAGGACGCCTGGCGCTCGGTGCGCATCGGTGACGTGCCGTTCAGGGCCACGATGATCTGCGACCGCTGCGTCATGACGACGATCGACCGCGCCGACCTGCGCAGCGCCAAGGAGCCGATCCGCACCCTGGCCCGTCATCGGCGATGGGACGGTGCGACGTGGTTCGGCATCAGGCTCACACCGGTCCTGCCGCTCGCGAGCCGCGCCACGATCCGTGTCGGCGACCCGGTCGTCGTCACCACCTGAACCCGGAACCCCGCGCGAGGTCCGGCCCGAGATCCGGCGCGTGATCGCGCGGCCGGTGCACTCCCAGCGACCCGTGCTGCGCGATCTCGCGGACGACCAGCCCGGCGCGGCGGCTGCCCGGGTCATACGAGGCGGGACAGGACCTCGCGCAGGTCTGTGAGTGCGGCCGCCTCCTCTGGGCTGGAGGCGGCGAGAGGCGTCGCGGCCAGCCGTCGGTAGACGGCGGCCATGCCCTCGAACAGCTCGGGCGACGTGCCGGCGCCGGCCTGGGTGCGGGCGATGTGCTCCATCTCGGCGATGAACCGGTCGCTCTTGGCCGTGGCCACCGCGATGCGACGCCCGGCCCCGGCGACCTGCTGCGGGAACTCCTCACCGAGGTCGTGGAGCACGACGTCGAGCACGCCGAGGGCCTCGGCCGACTCGAGCGCCTGCGCCCAGATCGCCGTGGTGCCCTTGTAGACGGAGGCGGTGCACATCTTCACCGCCGATGCCTGGCCCACCCGCGGCCCGACCACGCGGCGACGGAGGTGCCGAGCCGCCAGCGACGCGATCTCGTCGGCACGTGGTCCGGACAGGTAGAGCACCGTGTCACCGTCGGGTGACGGGGGACCGCCACTGACCGACCCGTCGACGAGGGCGAGCCCGGCCGTGGACGCCCGCGCGGCCAAGGTCGCGACGACGTCGGGGGCCAGGGCGTTGGCATCGAGGAGCACGGGGGACGCGTCGGTGCGGGCGGCCGCTGCGAGGACGTCCGTGAGCACGTCTTCGGCGGCCGAGGGCGGGCAGATGCTCACCACGACGTCACTCGTGGCCACGACGGCGTCGAGGTCGGGGAGCAGCTCGAGACCGGTCGCCAGCCCACGGGTGCGCTCGCTGCGACCGGCGACGGTCGCCACGACCCGGTGACCCTCGGCGGCCCACGTCCGACCGAGGGCGCTGCCCATGGCCCCGGGTGACACGATGCCCAGCGTGACGGTGCGGCCTGCCGCCATGGCACCAGTGGCGCTAGACGCTTCGGTCACCCGCGTCTCGCCGGACACGCCTGCCGTCGCGGGGCCTGTCGGGTCACTCGTCACGGGATGGGGAGCTCCTCGAGCACGACCTTCTTGCCGGTGCTGCGCTGCGAGAGGTCGGCCAGGGCCTGGCGCACCGTCTTCGAGAAGAGGTGGGCGCCCTTGATGGTGGGGTGCACCCGGTCGGACTGCACCTGCTCGGGGTGTGCCCGGATCGCGTCGGCCCAGTCGGCGACGACGACATTCGGGCGACCCCGTGCGACGAGCTCGAGGGTGGCGTTGTCGGTGTCGATGCGGGCGAAGGGGCCCATGACGTTGACGAGGACGACCATGCGCTTGGGCCCGAGCGCGTCGAGCACCTCGTGGACGGCATCCTCGTCGACTCCGGCGTTCGTGCCGAAGGCGAGGACGACCGCCCGCCGGTTTGCCTCGCCCCGGGCCGTGACCTCGGTGAGCCCGTCGGACCACCGGCGGTTGGACTTCGCGTCGATGCGGATGCCGGGGAAGTAGTAGCGCAGCGCCTGCAGGCTGCCCACCATAATCGAGTCACCGTACGCGTCGATCTCGGGGCCCGCGGGCATCGTGAACGACGCGTCGGTGGCCCTTGGCCCGCCCGCGGCCGAGCGGGTCGGCGCCGGAGCTGCGTCAGGGCCCGTGGGGGTGGGCAGGGCGGTCGCACCCGGCGTCGGTGCGCCGACGCCCGGGTCGTCCGACTGGGCAGCGGCCTCGTTCTGCGCGAGCAGGCGGGCCGTCTCGCTCATGTCGGGCGCCGTGACCACGATGACCGCCGTGACGACGACGACGCCCGCGACCACGCCTGCGACGAGCTGCTTGCCGCGCGGCGTCAAGGAGGTCGCCCTCGCACGCAGGCTCGAGACGACGCCACGGAAGCCGAGCGTGCGGAAGGGTGCCTCGACGAAGCGGTAGGTCAGGTCGGCCAGGGCCAGGGTGACGAGCACGCACCAGATGCGCGTCAGCAGGTGGGACATCGTGCCCGGCGCCGACGGGTTGTCGAGGGCGACGAGCAGGATGACGGGCCAGTGCCAGAGGTAGATGGAGTACGACCGCGCCCCGACCCACGTGGCTGCGGGGTGGCGCACGACCCGCTGCAGCACTGTGACTCCGTGGGGACGCCGCTCGATGACGCCCATGACGAGCACCGCAGTGGCGATGGTCGCCACCGCGATGCCGCCACGGAAGGTCAGTGGCGACTGCTCGTCGAGGAGGGCCATCTCGGCCACCAGGACCGCGCCGGCGAGCGGGACGGCATACCGGCCGTGGCGACCCCAGCGTGACGGGGCCACCCGCATGGCCAGCCGTGGGCTGGCCCAGGCGAAGGCGAGCGCGGCGCCGGCCATGAGGCCCATGACGTGGGTGTCGGTGCCGTAGTAGACGCGTGTCGCGTCGACGCCCGGCGTGACGAGCAGGGCCATGAGCAGGGTCGAGGCGGCGCCGATGACGAGGGCGACGCCGACGCGGATGCGACTCGACACCGCCAGCAGGGCCAGCGTCACCAGCGGCCAGGCGAGGTAGAACTGCTCCTCGACGGCGAGCGACCAGAAGTTCATGAACAGCTGCGGGGCGGTCTGGTCGAAGTAGCTGGTGCCGGCCGTGACCTCGAGCCAGTTCGTCGAGAAGGTGAGCGCCCCGACCATCTGGCGCGCGACGTCGACGAGGAGGTCCTGGCTGACGAGTCGGGCGATGAGCACGCTGGTCAGGACGACGAGCACCAGGGCGGGAAGCAGGCGCCGGGCCCGGCGCACCCAGAACCGACCCAGCGCGATGCGCCCGGTGCGGTGGTGCTCGCGCACCAGCAGGGTGGTGATGAGGAAGCCCGACACGACGAAGAAGACGTCGACGCCGAGGAAGCCGCCGGGCAGCCACGCAGCGTTGAGGTGGTAGACGAGCACACCGGTGATCGCGAGCGCCCGGAGGCCGTCGAGGCCCTCGATGCGGGCGGGACGGGCACGCCCGGAGGAAGGGGTCGCCCCCTTGTCCGTGTCGGCGGTCTGACCCGTGCCAGCCGCCCGAGAAATCGCCGACGCCGTCACGTCGCTCCTTCCGTGGGCCCCGGTGAGCTGACTCACCCTTGTGCCTGCCGTGAGCATAGTTACGCACGGGGCTGACGTTGTGGCGCCACGCGGCACACGCGCGAGGCGCGCAACGGGCGCGCCGCCGGGCGGCATACCGTGTGCGGGTGGGCAGCGAGACGGTGCGGGTGACGATGTTCGTGCGGGGCCGCGTGCAGGGTGTGGGGTTCCGCTGGTGGACGCGGGCCCGGGCTCTCGAGCTGGGGCTGGTGGGTCATGCCCGCAACACGGCAGACGGGCGGGTCGAGGTGGTCGCGCAGGGGAGCGTCGCCGCGGTGGAGCGTCTCGAGGCGCTGCTGCGCGAGGACCCGTCGACGACACGCCGACCGGGGAGGGTGGAGACCGTGGTCGTGCAGCAGGGCGTTCCGAGGGACGGAACCTCCGGATTCGTCGAGCGCTGACCGGCCTAGGCTGGCGAGCGTGAGCGACGTGCCAGAGGTCCCAGCCGAGCTCGGCCGGCTGCGCAGCAGCATCGACAACATCGACGCTGCGCTCGTCCACCTGCTCGCCGAGCGCTTCAAGTGCACCCAGCAGGTCGGCGAGCTCAAGGCCGTGCACCACCTGCCCGCCGCCGACCCGGCTCGCGAGGAGCGGCAGATCGCGCGGCTGCGGGTGCTCGCGAAGGACGCCGGGCTCGACCCGGTCTTCGCCGAGTCGTTCCTCAACTTCATCATCGCCGAGGTCATCCACCACCACGAGCGCATCGCCAACGGCGACGAGTGAACGGCTGACCGGGGCCGCCCGGCGCTGGCGACTCAGTAGAGCGTCGCGTCCTGTGGGGCGTCGAGGGCCGCGTCGTAGGCCGCCGCCTCCTCGTCGGAGCCGAACCCGCCCGCCTCACGGGTCATGTCGCCCGCCGTCGGCAGCGTCTTGGGGTCGACACGGGACTCGTTGTCCCACAAGCGGCTCCGCTTGATCGCCCGCGCGCACTGGAAGTAGACCCGCTGCACGGTGACCACGAGCACGGATGCGGGGAGGACACCGCTGACCTCGTGGCGAGCCAGCTCGGCCGGGTCGGTCGAGACGACGGCGGTGCCGCGCACACGCAGCTCCTCGCCGAGCCCCGGAACGAGGAAGAGCAGTCCCACGCGAGGGTCGGCGACGACGTTGCGCAGGGTGTCGAGCCGGTTGTTGCCGCGACGGTCGGGGATGACGAGGGTGCGCTCGTCGCGCACGACGACGAAGCCCGGGCGGTCGCCGCGCGGTGACTGGTCGAGACCGCCGTCACCCACCGTCGAGACGACCACGAACGGCGCCGCCCCGATGATCCGGACGTGGCTGGGGGTGAGGGTCGCCGACTCCTTGGCGACGGAGCTCGCCGCCGGGGTGCCGGGGTAGACCTCGAGCAGCCGCTCGGTCGTGGTCACGGTGTGCGGTTCGGCGCGTCCCCCCTGCTCGGTCACCTTGTCACCGTATGCCTCACGGTCGTCCCGCCGCTGCTCACCTCCCCGGGGTCGAGCCCCGTGGCTAGTACGCTGACCGGGATCGTCGCCGAAGGACACCGAAGGAACCCCACGTTCGTGTACGTCAAGAGCCTCACCCTGAAGGGCTTCAAGTCCTTCGCCTCGGCGACCCACATGCGCCTCGAGCCCGGCATCACGTGCATCGTCGGCCCCAACGGCTCCGGCAAGAGCAACGTCGTCGACGCGCTCGCGTGGGTGATGGGGGAGCAGGGCGCCAAGTCGCTGCGCGGCGGCAAGATGGAGGACGTCATCTTCGCCGGCACCTCGGGCCGGGCCCCGCTCGGACGCGCCGAGGTCGCGCTCACCATCGACAACACCGACGGTGCGCTGCCGATCGACTACACCGAGGTGACCATCGCCCGCACGATGTTCCGCAACGGCGGGTCCGAGTACGCCATCAACGGCACTCCCTGCCGGCTGCTCGACGTGCAGGAGCTGCTCTCCGACAGCGGCATCGGCCGTGAGATGCACGTCATCGTCGGCCAGGGCCAGCTCGACACGGTGCTGCGCGCCACCCCCGAGGAGCGCCGCGGCTTCATCGAGGAGGCCGCCGGTGTGCTCAAGCACCGCAAGCGCAAGGAGCGCGCCCTTCGCAAGCTCGAGACGATGGAGGCCAACCTCACCCGCGTGCACGACCTCACGGGTGAGATCCGACGTCAGCTGGGCCCGCTGGGCCGTCAGGCCGAGACGGCCCGCAAGGCCGCCGTCATCCAGACCGACGCCCGAGACGCCCGGCTGCGCCTGCTCGCCGACGACCTCGTCCAGCTGACCTCGACGCTGGAGCAGGAGGTCGCCGACGAGTCGGCCCTCATCGAGCGGCGGTCCGAGGTCGAGGAGGCCATCGCCGAGCTGGCCAGCCGACTGGGCTCGCTCGAGGAGGCCGCAGAGGCCGCCCGGCCCGCGCTCGTCCAGGCCCAGGACGAGTACGTCGCGCTCGGCCGGCTCGTCGAGCGGATGGCCTCGACGCGCTCGCTCGCGGCTGAACGCGTACGCCTGCTGAGCGAGGACGACGAGCCCGAGGAGTCGGGCCAGAGCCGAGACCCCGAGCAGCTGCGCGCCCAGGCCGCCGAGGTGCGCGAGCAGGAGGCGTACCTGCTCGAGGAGATCGCCGAGGCGCAGGCAGCCCTCGAGGACGCCGTAACCGGCCGGGCGGAGGCCGAGCGCGGCCACGCCGAGGAGACCGCGCGGCTGCAGCGCGAGGCGCGAGCGGCCGCCGACCGCCGCGAAGGCCTTGCCAAGCTCGGCGGCCAGGTCGGCGCCAAGGCGTCGCGCATCGAGGCTCGCGAGGCCGAGGTTGGCCGCCTGCGCGGCACCATCGAGGCGGCGCAGGCCCGTGCGGCCGAGGCCGAGCGAGAGTTCTCGCGTCTCGAGGCCAGCGTCGCCCAGGACGAGGAGGGCGAGGAGGGCCTCGACACCGCCTACGAGGAGGCCGCCGCGCGTCTCGACGCGGCCGAGGCCGAGCTCGCCCGCTGGAAGGAGGCCGAGGCCACGGCCGAGCGAGCCCGCACCACCGCTGCCGCGCGGGTCGAGGCGCTCGGGCTCAGCCTGAGCCGCAAGGACGGCGCTGCTGCGCTGCTCGCCGCCGCCGACGACGGCCACGAGATCCTCGGCTCCGTCGCATCGCTCGTCACGGTCGAGACGGGGCTCGAGAACGCCGTCGCCGCCGCCCTCGGCTCGGCTGCCGAAGCGCTCGCCGTGGGCTCCCTCGACGCCGCGGCCGCGGCTCTCGAGTCACTGCGCGAGGGCGACCACGGCCGCGCGAGCCTGCTCGTCGCCGAGTCGGCGGGTGCCGTCGACCACACGGGCTGGCCGACGCTGCCCGGAGGCTCGCGGTGGGCGCGCGACGTCGTCGAGTGCCCCGCCTCGGTGCGCCCCGCCCTCGACCAGGTGCTCGAGCGAGTCGCGCTCGTGCCCGACGGTGCAACCGCCCGAGACGTCGTGCGCACCCACAGCGGCGTCACGGCCG
Source organism: Terrabacter terrigena (assembly GCF_042676085.1). Lineage (NCBI taxonomy): Bacteria > Bacillati > Actinomycetota > Actinomycetes > Micrococcales > Intrasporangiaceae > Terrabacter > Terrabacter terrigena. The sequence goes on along the minus strand of NZ_JBHTKH010000001.1, from coordinate 220,603 downwards.
TGACCCGGATGGGTGACGTCTACGCTCCCGGCGCCGTGCGCGGCGGCAGCAACGCCGCGCCGAGCCTCATCGAGCTGCAGGCCGCGCTCGACGACGCCCAGGACGCCATGGCCCGTGCCGCTCGCGAGGGCGAGGAGGCCCGGTTCCGGGTCGCCGGAGCCGAGTCGACCCGCGCCGAGCTGGCCGACGCCGTCGAGGCGGCGCTGGAGCGGCTCAACGAGAGCGATGCCCGCATGGCGGCCATCGCGGAGAAGCTGGGCTCGCTGGGGCAGACCCTGCGCGCCGCGCGTGCCGAGGTCGAGCGCACCGAGCGGGCGATCGCCGACGCGACAGCGGCCCTCGAGGCCGACCAGACCGAGCACGCCGAGCTCACCGAGCGTCTCGAGGCGGCCAGCGGCGAGGGCGACTTCGTCGACGACCCGTCGACCGAGGAGCGCGACCGGCTCGAGGCCGTCGCGCGCGAGTCGCGCGCCGCCGAGACGGAGCTGCGCCTGGCCCTGCGCACCCGCGAGGAGCGCGCCCGCGCCCTCAAGGACCGCGCCGAGGCGCTCGAGCGCGGAGCCCTGCACGAGGAGCAGGCCCGCGAGCGCCTCGCCGAGCGGCGCGCCCGCCGCCAACGTGAGGCATCGATCGCGGAGGCCGTGCGCACCGCGGCCGAGTGGGCCCACGGGCTGCTCGCCGAGTCGGCCGAGGAGGCCGGCCGTGCCCGGGCCGCCGGCGAGGCCGAGCGCACCGAACGCGACGCCGAGCTCGCCGTGGTCCGGCGCGACATCGGGGTGCTCCAGGCCGAGCTGCGCGAGCTCACCGACACGGTGCACCGCGACGAGGTGGCCCGCACCCAGCAGCGGCTGCGCATCGAGCAGCTCGAGACGAAGGCGGTCGAGGAGCTCGGCATCGCGCCGTCCGACCTCGTCGAGGAGTTCGGCCCGCACCAGCTCGTCCCGTTCGTGCCCGACCCCGACGCCGATCCCGACGCGGGCCGGCCCGACCCGATCCCGTTCGTCCGTGAGGCACAGGAGAAGCGGCTGCGGCAGGCCGAGCGCAAGCTGAACGCCCTCGGCCGCATCAATCCCCTTGCGCTGGAGGAGTTCTCGGCCCTCGAGGAGCGCCACAAGTTCCTCACCGAGCAGCTCGAGGACCTCAAGAGCTCCAAGCGCGACCTGCTCGACATCGTCAAGGAGGTCGACGAGCGCGTCGAGCGCGTCTTCGCCGAGGCGTTCGAGGACACGGCGGTCCAGTTCGAGCGCGTCTTCCAGCGGCTCTTCCCCGGTGGTGAGGGGCGCCTGGTGCTCACCGACCCGTCCAACATGCTCACGACCGGGCTCGAGGTCGAGGCCCGGCCGCCGGGCAAGAAGATCAAGCGGCTCTCGCTGCTCTCCGGCGGAGAGCGGTCGCTCGTGGCGGTGGCGCTCCTCGTGTCGATCTTCAAGGCGCGCCCCTCGCCCTTCTACATCATGGACGAGGTGGAGGCCGCGCTCGACGATGCCAACCTCGGCCGCCTCATCACGCTCTTCGAGGAGCTGCGCGACAGCTCCCAGCTCATCGTCATCACGCACCAGAAGAAGACGATGGAGATCGCCGACGCCCTCTACGGCGTCAGCATGCGCGGCGACGGTGTGACGACGGTCGTCTCGCAGCGCCTGCGTGACGTCGCCGACCAGCCGGCCTGAGCCGGTCGGCGTGCGCCCGGGTTCATCGCAACGAAGCGGTGGGCCCTTCCGAGCGCGCCCCGGAACCGGCGCGTCCAGGTTGCCAAAACGTCACACTGTGCTATTTGCGTCACACACGTCTCATGCGTCACTCTTGTCCCATGGTTTTCCTGGTCATCTCGATGCTTGTCGTCACCGTGCTCGCCGTGGCGGTCGTCGGTGTCGTCGCGGTGCCGGCGCACCGCGGTGGTCGGGACGTGCTCACCGCCAAGGGTGAGGCGATCGCCGAGGACGCCCGCCGGCGCGCGAGCGGCGTGGTCCGCCGCCCCGACGCCCGTATGCCGTAGCGTCCTCCACGGTCGGGTCGCGCCTGCCGACGCCCCACCGATCGTGCTCTCCGGAGCAGGCCTCGCGTCCCGGATGGTTGGATGGCTGGCGTGGACACAGTCTTGATCTTCGTCATCATCGGCGTCGTCATCCTCGCCGGAGCGGTCGCCTACGGCGTCAACCTCGTGCGGGGCCGCGCCGGCCGCACCATCGAGCGCGAGGCGCCCCCGGCGGCGCCGGGGCTACCCGCTGAGGACCTCGACCGCAGACCGCCCACCGACTCGACCGACACCGTGGCGCCACCGGAGTCACCGGGCGCGCCGGCCCCGGCGCCGGAGGCAACGGGCCCCGAGGCGCCACCCGCGCCGACCGCACCTCCTGCACCGACCGTCGAGCGGCCCGAGTCGGCGCGTGGCCGCCTGCAGCGCCTGCGCGCCCGGCTCGCCCGGTCCAACTCCTCCATCGGACAGGGCCTGCTGGCCCTGCTCTCGCGCGGCAGCCTCGACGAGGAGACGTGGGAGGAGGTCGAGGACACCCTCATCCGCTCCGACCTCGGTGTCGAGGCGACGACCGAGCTCGTCGACTCGCTGCGCACCAAGGTGAAGGTCGACGGCACCACCGACGAGGCCACGGTGCGCGGTTGGCTCCGCGACGACCTGCTCGCGCTCGTCCAGCCCGACATGGACCGCCGCATCGCCAGCAGCCGCGTCGGCGACCGGCCCGCCGTGATCCTCGTCGTCGGTGTCAACGGCACCGGCAAGACGACCACCGTGGGCAAGCTCGCCCGCGTCCTCGTCGCCGAGGACCGCGAGGTGATCCTCGGGGCGGCCGACACCTTCCGCGCCGCGGCCGCCGACCAGCTCGAGACGTGGGGCGCCCGGGTGGGCGTCGTCACCGTGCGCTCCGACAAGGACGGCGCCGACCCCGCCGCCGTCGCCTTCGACGCGGTCAAGGCAGGAATCGAGGAGGAGGCCGACGTCGTCATCATCGACACGGCCGGTCGCCTCCACAACAAGGTCGGCCTGATGGACGAGCTCGGCAAGGTCAAGCGCGTCATCGAGAAGCAGAGCGAGATCGACGAGGTGCTCCTCGTCCTCGACGCGACCACGGGCCAGAACGGCCTGCAACAGGCGAAGGTGTTCTCCGAGGCCGTCAACGTGACGGGCATCGTGCTGACCAAGCTCGACGGGACCGCCAAGGGCGGCATCGTCGTGGCCGTGCAGCGCCAGCTCGGCGTCCCGGTCAAGCTCGTCGGTCTGGGCGAGGGCCCCGACGACCTGGCGCCCTTCGACCCCGAGGCCTTCGTCGACGCCATCGTCATGTGACGCACCGGGCCCGAACGACCACGTACGCCGCCCGCCGGCCGGGCGGCACACGTGCGTACGGGGGTCGGCCGGGCGGCATCGCGTTCCACCCGCCGGTCGCGCGTGTCCACGATCCGGACCGGCGCCGTGCGGGAAACCATTCGCTAACAACGCCGACCGGTTGTTGACACCGCTGTAACAAACGGCGCCGTCGCCGGAAATTCGGCCCGTCCATCGTTCTCGCCATGAGCGCACTTACCTTCGTGACGGCAGACGCGCCGTTCACCGACAGCGGGAACACCGCGTGGGTCCTCGCAGCGGCCGCCCTGGTCCTGTTCATGACCCCCGGCCTGGCCCTGTTCTACGGCGGCATGGTTCGCACCAAGAGCGTCCTCAACATGATGATGATGTCGTTCATCACGATGGGCACGGTCGGCACGGTGTGGATCCTCTGGGGCTACAGCGAGACCTTCGCCAACGACGTCGGTGGCGGTCTGCTCGGCAACCCCTTCGAGCACTTCGGGCTCACCGGCGTGCTCGATGCGATCTACGGCTACGTCCCGGCCGACGCGGCCGCAGGCACGGCAGCAGCGGGCGGCATCCCCGGTGGGGCGTTCGTGGCCTTCCAGGTCGTCTTCGCGATCATCGCCGTGGCCCTCGTCTCCGGCGCGATCGCCGACCGCGCCAAGTTCGTCACCTGGACCGTCTTCACCGTGATCTGGGCGACGCTGGTCTACTTCCCGGCGGCCCACTGGGTCTTCGCCTTCAACGGCTTCGCCGCCGAGACCGGTGGCTGGATCGCCAACAAGGCCGAAGGGCTCTTCCTCGGCGGCGCCGGCGCGTACGACTTCGCCGGTGGTACGGCCATCCACATCAACGCGGGTGTCGCGGGCCTGGCCCTCGCGATCCTGCTCCGCAAGCGGGTGGGTTGGCCCAAGGAGCCGATGCGCCCGCACAACCTGACCCTGGTCATGATCGGCGCCGGCATCCTGTGGTTCGGCTGGTTCGGCTTCAACGCCGGCTCGGCCCTCAGCGCGGGCACCCTGGCCTCCGGCGTCTGGGTCAACACCCTGGGCGCGACCTGCACCGCCATGCTCGGCTGGCTCATCACGGAGAAGATCCGCGACGGGCACGCCACGTCCCTCGGCGCGGCATCCGGCGTCGTCGCAGGCCTCGTGGCCATCACCCCCGCGTGTGCCACCGTCTCCCCGTGGGGGGCGCTCGTCGTCGGCCTGGCCGCCGGTGTCGGCTGCGCGCTGGCCGTCGGCCTCAAGTTCCGGTTCGGTTTCGACGACAGCCTCGACGTGGTCGGCGTGCACCTCGTCGGCGGCCTCATCGGCACCCTGCTCATCGGCTTCCTGGCCGACGCGACCAACAGCCCGACCGGCACGGCGGGCCTCAGCATGAACGACGGTCTCTTCCTCGGTGGTGGCCTCGGCCAGCTCGGTGCCCAGGCACTCGGCGCCTTCGCCGTGCTGATCTACTCCTTCGTCGTCACCTTCGCCATCGGCTGGGTGCTGCACAAGACCATGGGCTTCACCGTCTCCGAGGAGGAAGAGGTCAGCGGGATCGACCTGCTGGAGCACGCGGAGACCGCGTACGACCTCGGCTCGTTCACGGGTGGCAGCCGTAGCCTGCCGTCCTCGGGCGTCGTGGCCGAACGAACCCGACAGGCCGTCGCCGACGAGCCGTCCTCCAAGGAAGGGGCATCCGCGTGAAGCTCATCACCGCCATCATCAAGCCGCACCAGCTCGACGAGGTCAAGGAGGCCCTGGAGGCCTTCGGGGTGGCCGGCATGACCATCAGCGAGGCCAGCGGCTACGGCCGCCAGCGCGGCCACAGCGAGGTCTACCGCGGCGCCGAGTACACCGTCGACTTCGTGCCGAAGGTGCGCCTCGAGGTCCTGGTCGACGACGTCGACTCGGCCGACGTGCTGGAGGTCATCCTCAAGGCGGCCCAGACCGGTCGCATCGGCGACGGCAAGATCTGGTCCGTCCCGGTCGACGAGGTCGTCCGCGTCCGTACCGGCGAGCGTGGTGTCGACGCCCTCTGAGGCGCCGCGACACGGCCGCAGCACGACACGCACCACAGCACAGACACGTACACATGCAGCTCAAGGGGACGGCGAGAACCTGACATGACGGATGTGACCACCCGACGTCTGGACCTCGCCGGCACCCGAACCTTCGCGACGCCCGGCGCCGGCCAGACCCGGCGCCGGGCGCTCGCCGACTTCGGCCTCGGCTGGCTCCAGGAGCTGTGGCGCGAGGCGTGCGCGGGCCGGCGGCACGAGGGCGTGGCCCTCGCGGCCGTCGGCTCGCTCGCCCGCGGCGACGGCGGGCCCCTCAGCGACTACGACCTCGTCCTCGTGCACCACCCCCGGGGGCTCTCGGGCAAGGAGGTCGGCGCCTTCGCCGACAAGCTCTGGTACCCGATCTGGGACGCCGGGGTCCGCCTCGACCACAGCGTCCGCACGGTGGCCGACTGCCGCGCGGTCGCCGCCGACGACCTCTCGGCGGCGGTCGGGCTGCTCGACCTGACCCACGTCGCCGGTGACGCCGACGTGGTCAACGCGGCCCGCTCGACGGTCGCGCACGACTGGCGGGCCAACGCCCGCACCCGGCTCGGCGAGATGCAGGAGTCGGTCGTCCAGCGGCACGCCCGGCAGGGCGACCTCGCCCACCTCATCGAGCCCGACCTGAAGGAGGCCCACGGCGGCCTGCGGGACATGTCGGTGCTGCGCGCCCTGACCGCCGCGTGGCTGACGGACCGGCCGCACGGCGAGGTCGACGACGCGTACGAGCGCATCCTCGACGTGCGCGACGCGATCCATGTCGTCACCGGCAGAGGCCGCGACCGCCTCACCCGCGACGACCAGGACGCGTGCGCCGCCCTGCTCGGCTACACCGACGCCGACGACCTGCTCACCGACCTGTCGACGTCGGCGCGCACCATCGCGTATGCCGTCGACGGCACCCTGCGCCGGGCCATGCAGTCCCAGCGCGCCAGGACGCTGCGCGTCGGCCCGCGCCGCCCGCAGCTGGCTCCGCTCGGCTACGGCCTCTACCGCCACGACGGTGAGGCGGTGCTCGGACCGTCGGCCGACCTGGCCTCGGACCCGATCATCCCGCTGCGCGCCGCCGTGGTCGCGGCTCGGGGCGGCATACCGCTCTCACCGACGACGCTGAAGAACCTTGCGGCGCAGGCGCCCCCGATGCCCGAGCCGTGGCCCGAGGTGGCGCGCAACCTCTTCGCCGACCTCCTCGCCGCGGGTCCCGGGCTCGTCACGGTCTGGGAGGGGCTCGACCTCGCCGGCGTCGTCGAGCGGTGGATCCCCGAGTGGCAGGCCGTGCGCAGCCGGCCCCAGCGCAACGCCGTGCACCGGCACACGGTCGATCGTCACCTCATCGAGACGGTCGTGGCGGCCAGCGGCATGGTGCGCGACGTCTCCCGTCCCGACCTGCTCATGCTCGCCGCCGTGCTCCACGACATCGGCAAGGTGCCCGGCTCGCGGGACCACTCCGCGACCGGGGCCGAGCTGGCCGACACGGTGCTGCAGCGGATCGGGATCGGCGATGCCGACCGCGTCACCGTCGTGCGGCTCGTGCGCGAGCACCTGACGCTCGTCGACCTGGCCACGCGCCGCGACCCCGAGGACCCGGCGACCATCGCCGCGCTCTCCGACGCCGTCGACGGGTCCCTCACGACCCTCGACCTCCTCCGCGCCCTCACCGAGGCGGACGCGTCAGCAGCCGGACCGAAGGCTTGGAGCGACTGGCGGGCCGGGCTCGTCCAGCGGCTCTACACCGCCTGCCGGACGGCTCTCACCGCCCAGGCAGCGACGGAGGGACCACTCGCCGTGGAACCGATGGAGACCCTGACGCTCCCCGACGACGCGCTCGACCGCGTCGCGTCCGGAGAGTCCTACGTGACGGTGGCCTCGCTCGGCGGGGCGCACCGCATCGACATCATCGACCGCGACCGGGCCGGCCTCTTCGCCGACACCGCCGGCCTGCTCGCCGCCCACGGGTTCGTGGTGCGCTCGGCCATCGTGCGCACCGTCGACGGCCTCGCCGTCAACGAGTGGTGGGTCGAGTCGCCGGGCGGGGAGACGCCCCTGCCCGCCGTCATCTCGCGTGACCTGACCCGCGTCGCGAGCGGTGACCGGTCGCCTCTCGGCAAGCTGCAGCGCCGCAGGCCGGTCGGGGTCCGCAGCCCCGGGTCGGGGTCGGTCGACTCGACGCGGGCGATGGTGATCAGCAGCGCGTCCGACACCGCGACGGTCATCGAGGTGCGGGCCACCGACCGCACCGGTCTGCTCCAGGACATCGGCATCACGCTGGCCCGGGCCTCGCTGTCGGTGCGGTCCGCGCACATCGCGACGTATGCCGGCCAGACGCTCGACACCTTCTACGTGACCGAGTTCGGCGGCGGGCAGCTCGCACCGGCACGTGCCGCGCAGGCCGTGGCGATGATCATCGACACCTGCGACGGGGCCTGACCCGCCCACACTTGCCCCCCGCCTCCACCGCCGTTCGATGTATCTCCGCGGCCCCAGGGCCGCGGAGATACATCGAACCGGGACTGCGGCTGCGGCGGCGGGTGGGGTCAGTCGATGAGGTCGGCGTCGCGCAGGTGACCGAGGACGAGCCGGTCGACCGCCGACACCCGGTCGCCGTCGACCGAGGTGATCCAGGTGATCTCGTCGATCTCGCGCGACGGCGCGAAGGGCCCGCTGTGGGAGGCCGTGTAGCACGTCAGGCGCACCACGAGGCCGTCGCTGCGGGCGTCGGCCAGGGCCTCGAACGTGCCGACGTATGCCGCCGTGCCCGGGTCGACGACGACGGTGAGCTCCTCCTCGAGCTCGCGCACCAGCGTCTCGAGGTCGCTCTCGCCCGGCTCACGCTTGCCCCCGGGCAGGTAGAACCTCTCACGTCCGGCGTTGCGCGCCACGAGCAGGCGGCGCTGCTCGAGGTGGATCCACGCGATCTTGTCGATGAGGTCAGGCACCCGCCCACGGTAGGCCACGCCACGACGACGCGAACGGCATACCTCCTCGGGCGCCGACGGACGGGTGCGACGCTGCCGCGTGGGCGTCGGGTCGGAGCTGTGCGCGGGAACGGATAGCCTTGCCGGGTGTTTGCATCCCTGTCTGACCGCCTGACCGCGACCTTCAAGAACCTCCGCGGCAAGGGCCGGCTCTCGGAGTCCGACGTCAACTCGACGATCCGCGACATCCGCCTCGCCCTGCTCGACGCCGACGTGGCCCTGCCCGTCGTCAAGCGGTTCACCGCCAGCGTGCGCGAGCGCGCGCTCGGCGCCGAGGTCAGCCAGGCGCTCAACCCCGCCCAGCAGGTCGTGAAGATCGTGCAGGAGGAGCTCGTCGCGATCCTCGGCGGGCAGACCCGCACGATCCGCTTCGCGAAGCAGCCCCCGACCGTCATCATGCTGGCCGGTCTGCAGGGTTCCGGAAAGACGACCTTCGCCGGCAAGCTCGGCAAGTGGCTCAAGGACCAGGGCCACACGCCGCTCCTCGTCGCGGCCGACCTCCAGCGCCCCAACGCCGTCACCCAGCTCGAGGTCGTCGGCGAGCGCGCCGGCATCCCGGTGTTCGCGCCCGAGCGCGGCAACATGGGCGGTCACGACGCCGTCCTCGAGTCGGGCGAGGGCACGCGGTCCTTCGGGGACCCGGTGTCGGTCTCGCGGATGGGCATCGAGCAGGCGCGTGCCAAGCAGTACGACGTCGTCATCGTCGACACTGCCGGTCGCCTCGCCGTCGACGCCAACCTCATGCAGCAGGCTTCGGACATCCGCACGGCGATCCAGCCCGACGAGGTCCTCTTCGTCATCGACGCGATGATCGGCCAGGCTGCCGTCGAGACGGCCCAGGCGTTCCACGAGGGCGTCGCCTTCACCGGTGTCGTGCTGTCCAAGCTCGACGGCGACGCCCGCGGCGGCGCGGCCCTGTCGGTCGCCGAGATCACGGGCGAGCCGATCATGTTCGCGTCCGTCGGTGAGAAGGTCAGCGACTTCGAGGTGTTCCACCCCGACCGCATGGCCAGCCGCATCCTCGACATGGGCGACGTGCTCACCCTCATCGAGCAGGCCGAGAAGGCGTTCGACAAACGCGAGGCCGACGAGATGGCCCGCAAGTTCCTCGCGGAGGAGGACTTCACCTTCGAGGACTTCCTCTCGCAGATGAACGCCATCAAGAAGATGGGCTCGCTCAAGTCGATGCTCAAGATGATGCCGGGCATGCAGGGCATGCGTGACCAGCTCGACGCCTTCGACGACCGCGAGTTCGACCGCGTCGAGGCGATGGTCCGCTCCATGACGCCGTTCGAGCGCACCCACCCGAAGCAGATCAACGGCTCGCGCCGGTCGCGCATCGCCAAGGGCTCGGGTGTCACCGTCACCGAGGTCAACCAGCTGCTCGAGCGCTTCGGGCAGGCCCAGAAGATGATGAAGTCGATGGCCCGCGGCGGTGGTGGCGGCCTCCCGGGCATGCCGGGCATCCCGGGCACCGGCAAGCGCGGCAAGCAGCAGCCCCAGCGCAAGAAGAGCAAGAGCGGCAACCCGGCCAAGCGGGCGGCCGAGGAGCGCGCCGCCGCCGAGAAGGCGGCCGCCGGTCGTGCCTCGTCCGCGGCGAGCGCGTTCGGGGCCCCCGGGTCCAACGGACAGGGCGCCGACGCCGACCCGATGGCCGGCTTCGACCCGGCCAACCTGCCCAAGGGGTTCGAGAAGTTCCTCGGCAAGGGCTGAGCAGAACCCTCGCGAGCGCCGGCCCGGCTCCGCGTTCGCCCTCGGCGAACCCGGGCCGCCCCACGGAATTCCACGGGCCGCGTCGTCGCTGTCCGTCACATGGCCGCGCACGCCGCGCGGCCGAGGACTCCGGGAGGGACCATGCCTCCGTTCGAGATGCCGCCCGCTCCTGAGCCGAGCGACGACGAGGTGCTCGACGCCTACTCGCGCGCGGTGAGCACCGTGGCGCGGCGACTGGCCCCGGTCGTCGCCAGTCTGCGCGTCAGCAGGCCGGCGCGCGGCGGCACGGTCGAGGGTGGCGGCTCCGCCGTCGTGCTCACCGAGGACGGACTGCTCCTGACCAACGCCCACGTCGTCGACGGTGTCGACCGCGGCACCGCCCACTTCGCCGACGGGATGTCGCTGCGGGTGCACCTGGTCGGGGCCGACCCGCTGTCCGACCTCGCGGTCGTGCGCGCGGAGAGCTCGCTGCCGCCCCCACCGTCGTACGGCGACGCCGACCGGCTGGAGGTCGGGCACGTCGTCGTCGCCATCGGCAACCCGCTCGGCCTCGAGGGCAGTGTCACTGCAGGTGTCGTCAGCGCGCTCGGCCGCTCGCTGCCGACGCGGTCCGGCGCCGCTTCACGCCTCGTCGAGGACGTCATCCAGACCGACGCCGCGCTCAACCCCGGCAACTCGGGGGGCGCCCTCGCCGACTCGGGTGCCCGGGTCGTCGGGGTGAACACGGCCGTGGCCGGCGTGGGGCTCGGCCTCGCGGTGCCGATCAACGCCACGACCAGGCGCATCATCGAGGCCCTCGTCGAGGACGGCCACGTGCGCCGCGCCTACCTCGGCCTCGTCACCGCGCCCGTCCCCGTGTCCGACGAGGTCGCGGCCAGACTGGGGCGGCGCACGGCACTGCGGATCGCGCAGGTCGTCCCCGGCAGCCCGGCCGACCGGGCCGGGCTGATGCGCGGCGACGTCGTCGTCGCCGCGGACGGGCGGGCTCTCTTCGACGCGCAGTCGCTGCAGCGCATCCTGCTCGACGAGGCGATCGACCGGTCGATGGAGATCACGGTGCTGCGTGGCACGGCCCTCGTGGACGTCGTCGCCGTGCCCCGTCTGCTGCGCGGCTGACCGACCTCGGGCACCTGTGCGGGACGAGCCCGGCGGCATACGCTCAGGTGCGTGCTCACCACCGACGGGCGCTCCCGGGTGCGGCTGCCCGACGGCCGCCGGCTCGACGTGTGGCAGGGCGGCGACCCGACCGGGACGCCGGTCCTCTTCTTCCACGGCACGCCGGGCGGGCGCCTCCAGGCCGCGCTCGGTGACGGGGCGGCCCGTCGGTCCGGGGTGCGGCTCGTCGCCTTCTCCCGACCGGGCTACGGCGGCTCCACCGACGCGCCGACGACCCTCAGGACGGTCGCCGACGACGCCGCCCACGTCATGGGTGACCTCGCGATCGGCGGCTTCGCCGTGCTCGGGGTGTCGGGGGGAGGACCGTACGCCCTCGCGACGGCAGCGAGACACGTCGACCGGGTCCGCGCGGTCGCGGTCGTCGCGGGCATCGGTCCCGCGCTCGAGCTCGACCCCCGAGCCGCCGAAGCGCCCGCCGTGGTTGCGGCGCTCGCCGGTGACGTGGACCTGGCGGTGGCGCTGCAGGACGCGGCCGCGACCCTTCCGGCAGCTCCGCCTGAGGCGTGGTCGCGCCGGCGACCGACGCTGCCGGTCGGCAGCCTCGTGTCATCCGAGGTGCTCGAGCCCTGGACGGCGACCGGGCGGCCCGGTGTCCCGTCCTACCGTGGCGCCTCACGCGACGCGCTCGCGTTCAGCGCAGGCTGGGACATCGCGTTGTCCGACGTGTCGGCTCCGGTGACGCTCTGGTGCGGCGACCGCGACCATGTCGTCGGCCTCGAGCACGGCAGATGGCTGCACGCCCACCTGCCGACGTCTCGGATCGTCGTCCACGAGGGCGCCGGCCACCACGCGACGCTCATGGCGCACTGGGCCGACGTCCTCACCGACCTCGCGGGCGGCTCCGGCTAGGGTCGGGGCCATGAGTGCACCGGTGCTCCACGTCCGCGGTCACGTGCTCGTCGGACCCGACGAGATCGTCGACGAGCTGTGGGTCGTGGGTGGCCGGGTGTCGTTCACCTCGCCGACCGACAGGTCCGACGAGCAGACGCTCGAGGGCTGGGTGCTCCCGGGGCTCGTCGACGCGCACTGCCACGTCGGGCTCGGACCCCACGGCGAGGTGCCGCGCGACGAGGCGGAGCAGCAGGCCCTGACCGACCGCGACCGGGGCACGCTGCTCATCCGCGATGCCGGCCAGCCCGGCGACACCCGGTGGGTCGACGAGCGCGAGGACCTGCCGAAGATCATCCGCGCCGGGCGGCACATCGCTCGCACCCGTCGCTACATCCGCAACTACGCGCACGAGGTCGAGGAGGACGAGCTCGTCCGCCACGTCCGCCTCGAGGCGCACCGGGGCGATGGCTGGGTCAAGCTCGTCGGTGACTGGATCGACCGCGAAGTGGGCGACCTCGCGCCGAGCTGGTCGCGGCAGGTCGTCGCCGACGCCGTCGCGGCCGCCCACGAGGAGGGCGTCCGAGTCACCGCCCACTGCTTCGGCGAGGAGTCCCTGCGCGACCTCGCCGCCGCGGGCATCGACTGCATCGAGCACGCCACCGGGCTGCGCGAGGACTCCATCGACACCTTCGCCGCCCAGGGCATCGCCATCGTGCCGACCCTCGTCAACATCGCCCAGTTCCCCGACCTCGCCGCGCCTGCTCAGGCGAAGTTCCCCGACTACCACCGCCACATGCTCGATCTCCACGAGCGGCGCTACGCGACCATCGGGGCGGCCCACGAGGCCGGCGTGCCCATCTACGTCGGCACCGACGCCGGCGGCAGCCTGCCGCACGGCCTCGTCGCCCAGGAGATGGTCGAGCTGACGAAGGCCGGACTCAGCAACGTCGAGGTCGTGTCCGCCGCGACGTGGGGGGCGCGCGAGTGGCTCGGTCGGCCCGGCCTCGTCGAGGGCGAGGACGCCGACCTCGTGGTGTATGCGTCCGATCCGCGCGCCGACGTCACCACCGTCGCCGACCCGCTCGGAGTGGTCCTGCGGGGTCGCGTTGTCCGCTGACCCCGATGCCGTCGCGCCCCTCACGGCAGTGGGGGAGCGCGTCGAGGTGCGCCCGCCCACCCAGGCCGACGCGGCGGCGTACGCCGATGCCGTGACACGGTCGGAGCGCCGGCTCTCCGACTTCGCGATCCCCAACCCGCACAACCTGCCCGTGGTGCTCGAGAACCAGTCGCCCACCTACCGCACCTTCATGGTCCACGCCCTCGACCCCGAGGGTTCGCACGGCCTCGTCGGGCGCATCAACGTCGCCAACGTCGTCGGTGGTGCCTTCCGCAGCGCCACCATCGGCTACGACTCCTACGACCCGTATGCCGGTCGCGGCCTCTTCTCCGAGGGGCTGCGGCTGACGGTCGGCATCGCCTTCGACGACGAGCCGCACGGCATGGGACTGCACCGCCTCGAGGCCAACATCCAGCCGGCGAACCACCGCTCCGCCGGCCTCGTCCGGTCGCTGGGGTTCGTCCACGAGGGCTTCTCGCGGGACTTCCTGCACCTGCCGGGGCCCGACGGCCGGCGCGACTGGCGCGACCACGAGCGCTTCACGATCCTCTCGTCGGACTGGCCGGCCGTGCCCTACCGGTCCCAGAGCCACCGGCGCATCGCCTGCGTCGTCACCGGCGCACCCGGCTTCGACGCCGCCTCGCGCGGCACGAGCATCGGGGCGGCTGTGGCGGCCGAGCTCGGGATCCCGCTGTACTCCTCCAGCACGGTCGAGAACCCGTCCGCCTTGTTCGAGCTCCTCCGGGCGTCGCCCATCGGCGGGGTGGTCGAGGTCAGAGCAAGCGCCCCGGAGCTGCGAATGGGCCTTGCCCGAGCGGGGTTCGACCCGTCCGCCGTGCCGCACCTCGACCCGGCGTTCGACCTGCCGAGGAGCACGGTCGTGCGGCACGCCCTCGCGGTGCGGGCCGCGTTCGCCTGAGCCGGGCGGCGACGGTCGTGTCCGGAGCATCCCCTCACGTCTGGCAGAATGGAGGGCTGTACCCGTCCGGCCCCCTCTCGGCTGGACCGGACGCCTACACACCGAGCGTCGGCACCCCGGCTGAACCCAGCCGGTCTCGCCGCGCTCACTACTGGTTGAGGAGACCGCCACAGTGGCCGTCAAGATCCGTCTGAAGCGCATGGGCAAGATCCGTGCACCGTTCTACCGCGTCGTCGTCATGGACTCGCGCACCAAGCGCGATGGCCGGGCCATCGAGGAGATCGGCAAGTACCACCCCACCGAGCAGCCGTCGCTCATCGACATCGACATCGAGCGCGCGCACTACTGGCTGAGCCAGGGCGCCCAGCCCACCGAGGCCGTCGCCGCCCTCATCAAGCTCGTCGACGCGGGCAAGGTCGAGACCAAGGAGGCCAAGACCTCGAAGAAGGACCTCTACGAGGCCGCCGTCGCCGCCGCCGGTGGCAAGACCGACGCCGGTTCCGAGGGTGCGACCACGCCCCGGAAGAAGGCCGCCAAGAAGGCCGAGCCCAAGGCCGACGAGAAGGCCGACGAGAAGGCCGAGCCCAAGGCCGACGAGAAGGCCGACGAGAAGGCCGACGCGCCTGCGGCCGAGGCGACGGACGCCGAGAAGAGCGAGTCCTGAGCATGCTCGAGGAGGCGCTCGAGCACCTCGTCAAGGGCATCGTCGACCACGACGAGGACGTCGTCGTGCGCCGCAAGGAGCTGCGCCGCGGTGAGCTGCTCGAGGTCCGGGTGCACCCCGACGACCTCGGCCGCGTCATCGGCCGCTCCGGCCGCACGGCGAGCGCGCTGCGCACCGTCGTCGGGGCCCTCGCGGGAAACAGCAACGTCCGGGTCGACATCGTCGACACCGACCGCGTCCGCTGAGCGACCGCCGAGAGAACGCCAGCGCAGTGGGGCATCCCGGGTGACCGGGGTGCCCCACTGCCGTCTGAGCCACCGATCGCGTATGCCGTCGGTGCAGTCCCCGGGCGCCGGGCGCGTGCCCCGGCCACCGCCAAACCTGAGAGGATTCGGGCCATGAACGTCGTCCTCGCCCGCATCGGCAAGCCCCACGGACTACGTGGCGAGGTCACCGTGCAGCTGCACACCGACGACCCAGAGTCGCGTTTCGCGCCCGGCACGGTCGTGGCCACCGAGGCCGAGCCGGGCTCCGGTGTGCCGACGGCACTGACCATCGCCTCGACGCGCGTGCACCGGGGCATCTGGCTCCTCACGTTCGAGGAGATCCCCGACCGCACCGGCGCCGAGGGACTGCGCGGCACGAGGCTGGTGCTGCCCGGTTCGGGGCCGAAGGTGGACGACGACGACGACGCCTACTACGAGGAGGACCTCGTCGGGCTCGAGGTGCGCGACCCTGCAGGCGAGCCGGTCGGCACGGTCAGCGGGCTCGAGATCGGCGCTGCCCAGGACCGCCTCGTCGTCACGCTCACCGACGGCGTCACGGCATACGTCCCCTTCGTCAAGCGCATCGTGCCGACGGTGGCCGACGACCACGTCGTCGTCGACGCGCCTCCGGGCCTCTACGACCTCTACCGCGAGGGCAGCGAGTGACCCGCTCGTCGTCCGACTCGCCTGCGCTCGAAGGGGTCCCGGGTCCCGCGATGCGTATCGACGTCGTCTCGATCTTTCCCGACTACCTTGCTGCGCTCGACCTGTCGCTCATCGGCAAGGCCCGCCAGGACGGGCTGCTCGACGTCCGCGTGCACGACCTGCGCGACCACACGCACGACAGGCACCGCACCGTCGACGACACCCCGTACGGCGGGGGAGCAGGCATGGTCATGAAGCCGCAGCCATGGGCCGAGGCTCTCGGCCACGTCGTCGCACAAGGTGATCCGTCGACCAAGCCGCGCCTCGTCGTTCCCGGGCCGGGCGGGCAGCCGTTCACCCAGGCCCTCGCGCGCGAGCTCGCGCGCGAGCCGTGGCTCGCCTTCGCCTGCGGGCGCTACGAGGGCATCGACGAGCGCGTCTACGAGCACGCCCGCGAGGACCTCGGCCTCGAGGTGTCGGTCGTGAGCCTCGGCGACTACGTGCTCAACGGCGGTGAGGTGGCGGTCCTGGCCATCGTCGAGGCAGTCGGACGGCTCGTTCCCGGCGTCATCGGCAACGCCGAGTCGCTCGTCGAGGAGTCCCACGAGGACGGCCTCCTCGAGTACCCCATCTACACGAAGCCGCGCACCTGGAACGGCCGGGACGTGCCCGAGGTGCTGCTCTCGGGCAACCACGGCGCCATCGCCGCCTGGCGGCACGAGCAGCGGCTGGCCCGCACGGCGGCCCGCCGCCCCGACCTGCTGCACGCCTCGCACGGCGACGGTGACATCGAGATCACTGCCGCCACCGCCGGCGACGTGCCCGAGCTGGCGCTGCTCATGCGGGCGTGCTGGGTGCAGGAGGCGCTGGCCAACGACACCCTCGAGATCCCCGCGTTGCGCGAGAGTCTCGACGACGTCCGCGCCAGCCTCGACACGACCCGGACGTGGGTGGCGCGCCGCGCCGGCCGCCTCGTCGGCGCGGTGCGCACGTCGCGGCACGGCGACGACTGGCACATCGGCCGCCTGTGCGTCGCGCCCGACCTGCAGGGCCGCGGACTCGGCCGGCGCCTCCTCGAGCACGCCGAGTCGACCGCGCCCGACGGCATACGCACGTTCTCCCTGCACACCGGGGCGAAGAGCGCCGACAACCTCCGCCTCTACAAGAAGGCCGGCTACCGCTTCACCGATGCGGTGCCTCCCGTCCCGGGCGCCGTCACCCTCGTCAAGCGGCGTCGTTGACGTCGGCCGCCCCCTCGTTCACACGGGCAGCCCGTCGCGCAGGTCGTCGGGCAGGAGCAGCCGGCGCCGGATGAGGGCCGCCTGCACCCCGGCCGTGACCGCCTGCGTCGCCATGATCGCGAAGAGCACGAGCACCTGCGCGGTGGCTGCCTGGACGGCGCTGCCACCGCCGAGCATGACTCCGATGAACGCACCGGGGAGTGTGACCACACCCGAGGTGCGCACCTGGTCGAGGCTCGGGAGGATGCCCTCGGGGACCCGCCGCGCGATGACCTCGTCGATGGCCTGGCTCGAGGTCAGCCCGAGCGAGAGGGCCGCCTCGTACTGCCCCCGCTCCTCGCGCAGCGCCGCGAAGGTGCGCCGGCCGACGAGCGTGTGCACGGTCATGGTGTTGCCGATGACGATGCCGGCGACAGGGATCAGGGCGATCCCGGCGAGCGGGACGGCGCCCGTCGCGAGGACGATGCCGACCACGGGCACGACCCCGCACGCCATGGCGGCGGCCGCCCACGGCCAGCCGCCCGGCGCCCCGACCCGGCGCGTCGTCGTGACGACCGCCATGGTGAACATGACCGCCACCGCGAGGAACGAGAGCCACAGCGACCCGACGACGGCGGTGATGACGAGCGCGACCAGCGTGAGCTGGACGACCGCCCGGCCACCGGCCAGCACGGCCTGGCGGTCCAGGTCGATGCGTCCCGCGCGGTCGGCGGCGACGGTCACCGCCAGGAGGACGACCAGACAGACGACGACGGGCCAGCCGGGGGAGACGTCCACGCCCCCACGCTAGGTGCTCGGCTCCCGGATTTCGGGTATGCCGCCCGCTCTGGCAGACTTGCTCCTTGCGTCCGGCACACGACGGCCCCTGCCACAGGGGGAGTTGGCCCACCAGCACCACACGGTCGGCCACGTGGCCCGACGGGCGCGACACCCACATTGTGACGAGGTGGCCTGTGGCACCTGAGAAAGCGAAGCAATCATGCACACGTTTGACGAGATCAACGCCGCATCGCTGCGCTCGGACGTTCCCGAGTTCCGCGCCGGCGACACCCTCAAGGTCCACGTCAAGGTCATCGAGGGCACGCGCTCGCGTGTCCAGGTGTTCCAGGGCATCGTGATCCGTCGTCACGGCGGCGGCATCGGCGAGACCTTCACGGTCCGCAAGATCTCCTTCGGCGTCGGCGTCGAGCGCACCTTCCCGCTGCACACGCCCGTCATCGACAAGATCGAGGTCGTCACCCGTGGTGACGTGCGCCGCGCGAAGCTCTACTACCTCCGCGGTCTGCGCGGCAAGGCCGCCAAGATCCGCGAGAAGCGCGACAGCATCCCGGCCAAGGCCGGCGCGAAGAGCTGACGACCTGCTGACGCAGTCGTCCGTCTGACCACGCGAGGCGCGGTGGACCCCGAGCGGGCCGTCCCGGAGAGCAGTTCCGGGACGCTCCCCGACACGGGGTCCGCCGCGCCTTCGTCACGTCCCGGCTCGCAGGTGGCCGGGGCGCTTGCCGCTGCCCGCCGGCACCGGTGGATGCTCGGCCCCGCGGTCCTGCTGCTCGCCGTCGTCGTCGTCCGGGCGTTCTTCGTGACCCCCTTCGGCATCCCCAGCGAGTCGATGCAGGACACCCTGCTCGTCGGCGACCGGCTGCTGGTGTCCCGCACGACCCCGCCCGACGACGTCCAGCGGGGCGACATCGTCGTCTTCGACGCCTCGGAGGCCTTCAACCTCGAGGTGCCCCAGCGGGGCGTGTTCCAGCGTCTGGTCGAGGCGGTGGAGAGCCTGGCCGGCAAGGGCCAGCCGACCGACTACGTGAAGCGGGTCATCGGCCTGCCCGGCGACCACGTGCGCTGCTGCGCCGCCGACGGCCGCCTCGAGATCAACGGCGTCGCGGTCACCGAGCCCTACCTCGCGCCCGGTGCGCGACCGAGTGTCATCCCCTTCGACGTGACCGTCCCGCCCGACCGTTTCTGGATGATGGGCGACAACCGCGGGGCCTCCTCCGACTCCCGGGCGCACCTCGGCGAGCCGGGCGGCGGCATGGTGCCCGGCGCCGACATCATCGGCAAGGTTTGGGTGCGATACTGGCCGCTCGATCGGCTCGGGTCGGTCGACCAAGGACAAATTGCCTCCGTCCCACGAAATGGTGAGTGATGTCGCAGTACACCGGACGCCCCGAGGACCCGACGCGCGGGCGCCCCGTCGACGGCATCGACGAGAGGGACGACATCGACGACGTCGATGACGACTACGACGACGAGCCACGTGGCTTCGTGGCCACGGTCCTGGCCGGCCTCAAGGAGCTGCTCATCGTCGTCGTTCTGGCGATGGCGCTCTCCTTCGTCGTCAAGACCTGGCTGTTCCAGGCGTTCTACATCCCCTCGGGCTCGATGGAGAACACCCTCGTCAAGGACGACCGTGTCATCGTCAGCAAGCTCACGCCCGGTCCCTTCGACCTCAAGCGTGGCGACGTCGTCGTGTTCGAGGACCCCGGCACGCCGACCCCCTGGCTCGGCAGTCTCGGCGAGCAGCGCAGCGACGTCGGCGGTCCCTTCCACGACGCGCTCGTCTTCGTCGGCCTGCTGCCCGAGGACGCCGAGAACCACCTCATCAAGCGCGTCATCGGCCTCCCGGGTGACCACGTGCAGGCTGACGGCGACACCGGCAAGCTCAAGGTCAACGGCGTCGAGATCACCGAGCCGTACATCAAGCCGGGCGACCTCCCCAGCGAGGGCAAGAAGTTCGACATCACCGTGCCGGCCGGGCGCATCTGGGTCATGGGCGACCACCGGTCCGACTCCTCCGACAGCCGCTGGCACGACGACGGCACCGGGGCCGCGGGCTCGGTGCCGATGGACAAGATCGTCGGCCGCGCGCTGTTCGTCGTGTGGCCGATCGACCACGTCACCTGGCTCGGGGTGCCCGAGCGCACCTTCGGCCAGGTCCCGGCCGCCAGGACGACCAGCAAGGCCCCCCTGAACAAGCCCACGACCAAGGCGACGGTCAATCCCAAGCCGGGTGCCAAGCCGACCGTGTCGGCGACGAAGGTCGCGGCCGGCTGACGGACGCGAGCACCACCATGGCACCTCCTGCACCCTCCAAGAAGCCGTCCCTGCGGGTCGAGCGGGCCCTGCAGCGGTCCGGTCACCGGCTGCTCGCCGGCATGGACGAGGTGGGCCGCGGCGCGCTCGCCGGGCCGGTCAGCGTCGGCGTCGTCGTCATCGACGAGACGGTGCGGTCGGCCCCGGTCGGGGTCAAGGACTCGAAGCTGCTCACCGAGAGGGCGCGGCACGGTCTCGTGCCCCGCATCGAGCGGTGGGCGGTCGCGCATGCCGTCGGGCACGCGAGCAACGACGAGATCGACGAGATCGGCATCATGGCCGCGCTCCGGCTCGCCGGCCTGAGGGCGCTCGGCGGGCTCGGGGTCGTGCCAGACCTCGTCATCCTCGACGGCAACCACGACTGGCTCACGGCCCCCACCGAGGTGGGTCTGCTCGCCTTCGCCGACGACGCCGGTCCGGCCACCCCGCCGGTGACGACGATGATCAAGGCCGACATGAAGTGCTCGTCCGTGGCCGCCGCGAGCGTGCTCGCGAAGGTGGAGCGCGACACGCTGATGGTGGCGCTGGGAGAGCAGCACACGGCCTACGGCTGGGGGCTCAACAAGGGCTACTCCGCCCCCGAGCACCTCGACGCCCTCGCGCGCCTCGGGCCGTGCGACCTGCACCGGCGGTCGTGGCGCCTGCCCGGCGTCTACGCCGAGACGCCGGTCGAGGTGTTGAATGAGGTCACGGAGACGTTCGCTCCGGTGGGCACCACGTCAGAGCAGACAGGGACGGCGATCAGGTGAGTTCGGAAGATCTCGAGAAGTACGAGACCGAGATGGAGCTCCAGCTCTACAAGGAGTACCGCGACGTCGTCGGCCTCTTCACCCATGTGGTCGAGACGGAGCGCCGGTTCTACCTGGCCAACTCCGTCGACGTGAAGGTGCGCAGCGACGGCGGTGAGGTCTTCTTCGACGTCACGATGGCCGATGCGTGGGTGTGGGACATCTACCGGCCGGCGCGCTTCGTCAAGAACGTGCGCGTCGTGACGTTCAAGGACGTCAACGTCGAAGAGCTCCCGAAGCCCGACATCAAGCTCCCGGAGAACGGCGACTTCACCTGAGCTGTCGGGGGCCGCTGTCCACACCCCCTCGCCGGTCACGTATGCCGTCCACAGCCTCACGCTGACGCCTGTCCTGCCCGGCGGGGCGCCGACAGGGTGGTCGCATGGACCTCTCGACCCGCGCTCTCGGCGACTACGGCGAACGCCTCGCCTGCCGCTACCTGCTCGCCCACGGGCTGACGATCCTCGACCGCAACTGGCGGTGCGTCCGGGGTGAGATCGACGTCGTCGCCCGCGAGGCCCACGACCTCGTCGTGTGCGAGGTCAAGACGCGCACCACCGAGGCGTTCGGTGCGCCGTTCGAGGCGGTGACGTGGCGCAAGCAGCGGCGGCTGCGTCGTCTCGCCGGGCTGTGGCGCGACGAGCACGCCGACACCGCGCGCGGGCTCGACCTGCGCATCGACGTCATCTCGATCCTCCGACCTCCAACCGGCCCCGCTCGGCTCGAGCACCTCCGCGGGGTGTGCTGATGGGCGCCGGGCTCGGACGCACACTCTCGGTCGGGCTGCGTGGCGTGGCCGGGTTCGTCGTGGACGTCGAGGCGCACGTCACGACCGGGCTGCCCGGCTTCGCGATCAGCGGCCTCGGTGACTCCGCCGTCAAGCAGTCCTCCGACCGCATCAAGGCTGCAGCGGCGCTCATCGAGAAGATGGCCGTGAGCCAGCGCCGCGTCACCGTCAACCTGTCTCCGGCGGGCGAGCGCAAGGTCGGCACCGGGTTCGACCTCGGCATCTTCGTCGCGGTCGCGGCGGCGATGGACCTGCTGCCGGCCCGCGTGGTGCGCGACGTCGTGCACATCGGCGAGGTGGGTCTCGACGGGACCGTGCGTCCGGTCCCCGGTGTCCTGCCGCTCGTCCACGCGGCGGCCCTGGCAGGCGTGCGGCACGCCGTGGTGCCGGTGGCCAACGCGGGCGAGGCGCGACTCGTGTCCGGAGTCCAGGTGCATCCCGTGGCGGAGGTCACCGAGCTGGTTCGCCGCTACGGCAACCTCGGCAAGGGCCGTCCGGTGCAGGAGGTCCCGGTGCCGTTCGTCGCCGCGCTCGAGCCCGAGCCGGTGCGCGACCTCAGTGAGGTCGTGGGCCAGGCCGAGGCCAAGCTGGCGCTCGAGATCGCGGCCGCCGGCGGCCACCATCTGCTCCTCGCGGGTCCGCCGGGGGCAGGCAAGACGATGCTGGCCGAGCGACTGCCGGGGCTGCTGCCGTCGCTCGACGAGGGGGAGTCGATGGAGGTCACGGCCATCCACTCCGTGCTCGGGGCGCTCGGCTCGGGCGGCGACGCGCGCCTCATCACCCACCCGCCCTTCGTGGCGCCGCACCACGGGGCCTCCCAGGCGGCCGTCATCGGTGGCGGCAGCGGCCGCATCCGTCCGGGCGCGATCACGCAGGCCCATCGCGGGGTCCTCTTCCTCGACGAGACGCCGGAGTTCGACAAGGGCGTTCTCCAGGCGCTGCGCACTCCACTCGAGCGCGGTGCCGTGTCGATCGCGCGCGCCCAGGAGTCGGTGACCTTCCCGGCCCGGTTCCAGCTCGTGCTGGCGGCCAACCCCTGCCCGTGCGGCAAGGCGTGGGGCAAGGGCCTCGACTGCACGTGCACCCCGCTGATGCGACGCGCCTACTTCGGCAAGCTCAGCGGGCCCCTCCTCGACCGCGTCGACCTGCAGGTGCACGTCCAGCCGCCGCGCCTGACGATGGCCGGCGCCGCGCCGGGTGAGTCGACCGCTGTCGTCGCGGCACGCGTGGCCGCGGCGCGGACCGCCCAGGGTGACCGCTGGCGCGACGTGCTCGAGCGCAGCCGCGGGGTCAACGCCGACGTGCCCGGGTCCGAGCTCAGGGCCGGGCCGTGGAAGCTCCCGGCGGCGTCCACGGGCACCCTCGACCGCCTGCTCGAGGTCGGGGCGCTCAGCCTGCGGGGCTACGACCGCACGCTCCGCTGCGCGTGGACCGTCGCCGACCTCCTCGGCCTCCAACGTCCCGGTCGCGAAGAGGTCGACGTCGCGCTGTCACTTCGTCACCGGTCGGGGGTCGCGGCATGAACGACCGTTCGGTGAGGGAGGGACGTCATGGAGCCTGACCGCTTCGCGCGGGCCGCGTTGTCACGGGTCGTCGAGCCCGCAGACGGTGAGGTGCACGGCCTGGTCGCGACGGTCGGCGCAGTCGAGGCCTTCGAACGGGTCCGGGCCGGCGCGGGAACGCTCGCGCGGTTTCGCCCGAGGGTCGCGGTGCTCGACACCGAACGCGACCTCGACATCGCAGCGAAGGTGGGCGCCCGCCTCGTCGTCCCGGGCGACCCGGAGTGGCCAGAACGGCTCGACACCATCCCGGTGCCACCGTGGTGCCTCTGGGTGCGAGGCCGCCTCGACCTGGCCGAGACGGTCGAGCGATCGGTCGCCGTGGTGGGATCGCGCACGGCCACGACCTACGGCGAGCAGCTCGCCACAGAGCTCGCCGGCGGGCTCGCGCGCCGAGGGTGGACCGTCGTGAGCGGTGCGGCCTTCGGCATCGACGGTGCCGCGCACCGAGGGGCTCTGGCCGTCGACGGGGCGACCATCGCGGTGCTCGCCGGTGGCGTCGAACGGCCCTATCCCTCCGGCCATGCAGCGCTCATCTCCCGCATCGCCGCCGATGGCCTCGTCATCGCGGAGGTGGCCCCTGGTTCGGCGCCCATGAAGTCGAGGTTCCTGGCACGCAACCGGCTCATCGCCGGCCTGACCCGCGGCACCATCGTCGTCGAGGCCGACCTCAGGTCCGGGTCGCGCAACACGGTCACCCACGCGGTCGCGGCCTGCCGCCCGGTCGGGGCGGTGCCCGGCCCGGTCACCTCGATGATGTCGGCCGGCTGTCACGAGGAGCTGCGCAACGGCCGCGCGGTCCTCGTCACGTCGGTCGACGAGGTCATCGACCTCGTCGGCGACCTCGGTGACGACGCCGCCGAGCCGGCCCGCGGACCGGTCCGTCCCGACGACAACCTGTCGCCGGTCGACGCGGCTGTGCTCGACGCGGTGCCGTTCCGCTCCGCCGTCCCGCTCGACGACATCGTGAGGTCGGCTGCCCACGCGTCGCTGACCGTCCGCGCCGCTCTGGGCCGGCTCGAACGGCTCGGGCTCGTCACCGAGTCGGCCGGCACCTGGCGCAAGCGTGCCCAGCGCAAGCCGCGAGCCGGCTGACTCGTCGAGTGGCCACGTGTGGCCGCTGGAGCGTCGTCGAGTGGTCAGGGGTGGCCGCTCCAGGCTCGTCGAGAGGCGAGCTCGGGCCGCTCTCGACCGGGAACGTCGCTGCCTCGGTTCGGCGGACGCTGCAGGCGCCTGCGCAGCAGGTACTTGCCGAACGGTCTGCAGTTTGCCATGGTGCGGGAGTGACGGATGTGGCGAACGGCGAGGCCGGCGCCGGGCCTGACGTGCTCGAGCGCCACGCAGAGCTCTTGCACGCCTACTCGCGCCACCTGGGCGCGGAGCGGGGTCGCTCCGTGCACACGCGTCGTGCCTACCTCGGCGACGTGCGCCATCTGCTCACGTTCGCGGCCGAGCGAGGCATCCACGAGGTTGCCGACCTGCGCATCGGCGACCTGCGGTCCTGGCTGGGGGTGCAGGCCGACGCGGGGGCCGCACGGGCCACGATCGCCCGCCGAGCGGCCTCGGCGCGCACCTTCCTCAAGTGGGCGGAGCACACGGGTCGCATCCCGACCGACCCCTCGCTACGCCTCGTCGCGCCGAAGCGCCGTGCCACCCTTCCCGGAGTCCTCAGGCAGGCAGAGGCCATCGAGCTGCTCGACCTGGCTGCGACCCGCGCCGACGACGAGGACCCGATCCACGTGCGCGACCGGGCCGTCCTCGAGCTGCTGTACGCCAGCGGCATTCGCGTCGGCGAGCTGGCCGCCCTCGACATCGACGACCTCGACCTGGCCCAGGGCGTCGTACGGGTGATGGGCAAGGGCGCCAAGGAGCGCATCGTCCCCTTCGGCGCGCCGGCCGGTCGCGCGGTCGAGGCCTGGCTGGCGGTCCGCTCGAGGCTGGTCGGGCAGCACTCCGGCGCTGCCCTCTTCCTCGGTCGTCGGGGACGCCGCGTCGACGCCCGCCAGGTGCGCTCAGCCGTGCACGAGCTGCTCTCGCACCTTCCCGACGCACCGGACCTCGGGCCCCACGGCCTGCGCCACAGCGCCGCGACCCACCTGCTGGAGGGTGGCGCCGACCTGCGCATGGTCCAGGAGATCCTCGGTCACGCGAGCCTCGCCACGACCCAGATCTACACGCACGTCTCGGTCGACCGGCTGCGCCGCAGCTACGAGCAGGCGCATCCGCGTGCCTGAACCTGCCTCGGCCGTCAGCCTCGGCGTGCCCGGACCGCGCCGACCACGACATCGCGCACGCGATCGCGCGTGATCGCACGTCCGGTGTCGTCCCGCGTCCCGGGCTGCCATGTCTCGAGCGCGATCAGCCACGCGATCCCGCGCGCACGCGGTTGACTGCAGCTGCCTCAGAGAGGGAGGAGGACGATGCGGGCCCGCCCGACGAAGCTGAGCGGGTCGAGGTAGGTCTGCCCGCGCAGCACACCCCAGTGGAGGCAGACGGCCGGTGCGCAGTGACCCGCGGTCGAGGTGACGACCCCGACCCGCTCACCCCGGGCGACGGTCGCGCCCACCTCGACGGACCCGTCCACGGGCTCGAACGTGCTCCGCAGCCCGCGATCGTGCGCGACGACGACGACGCCGCGTCCGGCGAGCCGGCCCGAGTAGGTCACCGTGCCCGCGGCCGGCGACTGGACCGACTGCCCGGAGGCCGCGGCAAGGTCGACCCCGCGGTGGCCGGGAAGCCACGGCTGCTCAGGTGGGTCGAACCGCCGCTCGACGGAAGGCTCGGGGTCGAGCGGCCAGGCCCAGCGTCCGTGGGATCCCGAGCCGGTCCGGGCGACCGCGGGCGCGGCCCCCGACGGCATGGCCCCCGGCGGCGCCGCGACTGCGGTGGTCACCGAAGCCGTCGCGACCACCGCCGCGAGCAGTGCTGAACCGATCGACATGACACCCATGCTGCGGCGCACCCGCAGCGTCACGGTCGACGCCGGCCACGCCTGTGGACGAACGGCTCTTCCGTACGACGGGTGTGGACAGCACAGCGCGCGTGGGCAGCCCGTCAGGACCGGCCGGCCGCCGCCAGCCGGCGACTCGCCTCGCGCAGCACGTCGTCCTTCTTGCAGAAGGCGAACCGGACCAGGGTGCGAGCGGCGTCCTCGTCGTCGTGGAAGACGGACACCGGCACGCCGACGACGCCGGTGATCCCGGGCAGCCGCCGGGCGAACTCCAGCCCGTCGACGGCACCCAGCGGGGCGGCGTCGGCGA
The DNA here is from genome assembly GCF_042676085.1 of Terrabacter terrigena. Lineage (NCBI taxonomy): Bacteria > Bacillati > Actinomycetota > Actinomycetes > Micrococcales > Intrasporangiaceae > Terrabacter > Terrabacter terrigena. Next base: position 194,215 of record NZ_JBHTKH010000001.1, on the reverse strand, counting down.
TGACGAAGTAGGTGCCCGATGGCCGCGACACCTCGAGCCCGGACGCCTCGAGGGCCGAGCACAGCAGGTCGCGCTTCGCCTGGAGCGAGTCGCGCAGGCCGGCATACACGGGGTCGCCGAGCCCGAGCGCCAGCGCCACCGCGGGCTGGAACGGTCCCGACGCCACGTAGGTGAGGAACTGCTTGACAGTGCGCGCGGCCGCCACGGCCTCGACCGGTCCCGAGAGCCAGCCGACCTTCCAGCCGGTCGCCGAGAAGGTCTTGCCTGCCGAGGAGATGGTGATGGTGCGGTCGAACATCCCGGGCAGGGTCGCCATCGGGACGTGCTCGGCGTCGTCGAACACCAGGTGTTCGTAGACCTCGTCGGTGACGACCCAGGCGTCGTGCTCGCGAGCCAGTGCCGCGACCAGCTCCAGCTCCTCGCGGGTGAACACCTTCCCGGTCGGGTTGTGCGGGGTGTTGAGCAGCACGAGCCTGGTGCGCGACGAGAAGGCGGCCCGGATCGACGCCTCGTCGACGGAGAAGTCGGGGAAGCGGAGCACGGAGGTGCGGCGGGTGGCGCCGGCGAGGGCGATGGTGGCGGCATACGAGTCGTAGTAGGGCTCGAACGTGACCACCTCGTCGCCCGGCTCGCAGAGCGCCAGGACGACCGCCGCGATGGCCTCGGTCGCGCCGGCCGTCACGAGCACCTGCGAGCGGGGGTCGACCGCGATGCCGTAGAAGCGCTGCTGGTGGGCGGCGACCGCGTCGAGCAGCTCCGGCACACCGGGACCCGGCGGGTACTGGTTGCGACCACCCTCGATGGCGGCCGTCGCCGCCGCCAGCATCTCGGCCGGGCCGTCGGTGTCGGGGAAACCCTGCCCGAGGTTGATGCTGCCGGTGCTCGTCGCGAGCGCCGACATCTCGGCGAAGATCGTCGTGCCGAAGGGCTGCATGCGTGCGATGAGCGGCGTGGCCATGGCCCGAGCGTATCCACGGCCACAGGCGCGCTGCCCGGGCAGGCCGCGGAGTCACCAGAGCCCCCGCCCGGTAGGGGGCGGGGGCTCTCGTGGGTTCGCGGGGAGCTGTGGAGGGGGGCGTGCCGCGAACCGGCAGCACCCACCAGGTCAGGGGTCTCGGTGGGGGCTGCACCTGCACCATCGGTCGCGGCGACGAAGTGTTACGCATCGACGCACCTGGGTAGGCAGTCCGCTCGTGGCTGCCGTCGCGTGCGGTCGGGCGGGTGCGCTCAGGCGGGCGAGCTCAGGCGGGCGAGCGGTCCGCGAGACCGCACCCGGTGATGCGGTAGAGGGTGTAGGCGCCGTCCGTCCTGACCGCCTCGACGCCGTCGTTGGACGCGAGGTCCTTCAGGCCGGAGCTGCGTTCGGGCCGGTCGAGCCAGTAGACGTGGCTCGAGTCGATCGCCCAGCGGATGTCGTGGCGGGCCAGAGCGTCGCACACGTCGGGTCGGCCGGCCAGGTTGTCGAAGCCGGTGCCGATGAGGATCTCGTCTCCGGTCGTGGGGATGGGGATCGACCGGTAGAGGGTGTTGGTGCCGAAGAGAGCCCACATGAGGGGTGTGCCGTTCTCGGGCCGGCCGACGACGCCCTGGCCGGCGGGGATCACGGCATTGAGGCGGCGCAGCGACTCCTGCCCTTCGAAGCCGAGGATGACCCGGTCGGGGGAGCCGGGCTGGAAGAAGCCCGTGAGCATCCGGTGACGGGTGGTCCCGTTGAGCCCGAGGGTGACCAGCGGCAGGACGACCACGGCCACGATCGCGGTGGCGACGGGTCGGGCCTCGAGCCGGGCCCCCACGCGCGGCGCGCGGCGGAGCAGCTCGCGCAGCGCAGGCGCCGCCGCCGCGACGAGCACGACGCCCGGGACCGCGGCCAGGGCGGCCAGGCGGACCTTGTCGTTGTACCAGTAGCCGGTGACGAGTGCCGTCCACGAGGCGGTCGAGGACGCCGCCATCACGTAGAGGACGACGCACGCCAACCACATCGCGACGACCGGGATCGCAGCCCGCGCCCGCACGGCGATCCACGCGACACCGAGGGCGAGCAGCACCACGAGGCCCCACAGCACGCTCGCGATCTGGAGCCTGCCGCCGACGACCTCGACGAGCGCCGTCCAGATGGAGACGCGGTCGTTCCATGCGTAGGACTGGGTCGAGGCGAGGCGCTCGGAGACGACGGGCGCTGCCACGAGGCCGCCGACGGCGACGACGGCCACGACCGCGAGGTCGCGGGACACCGCGACCCATGGCAGGTGGTGCAGCAGCCCGGCCCGCAGGCGGGCGGCGACGAACCAGACGAGCGCGAACAGGACGAGGGCCACGAGGGCGTTCGGCTGGACGAGTGCCAGACCGGGAAGGGCGGCGGCGAAGCCGAGCCACTGCCCGATGCGCTTCGACCGCGCGGCCTGCAGCATGAGCGCCAGCGCGCCGGGGGTGAGCGCGGTCGCCATGAGGTTGGGCCACAGCACCCCCCACCCGAGGAGGGTCGTGGGGAACGCGATGAAGGCGGCGGAGGCGAACGCGGCGGCATACGTGACGAGGCGGGAGGTGCCCAGCGCGTGGCGCACGAGGGCGACGCAGCCCACGGGCCAGACGACGGCGGCCAGCACGACGGTGGCGACGTTCGTGCCCGGCAGGACGTCGGCGACCCCCGGCAGCAGGCTCGTGGCGATCCACGCGTGGAACCCGTTGGGGTAGAAGGTCGGGTTGACGATCGAGTAGTTGCCGGTCTCGAGGAAGGTGCGGATGCGGTCGAGGTGGTAGACGGCGTCCGGGCTGTCGACGAGCTCGTCGGGCCGACCGATGGCCGGCAGGATCGTCGCCAGTGCCAGCACGACGCCGATGGCCATCGCGACGACCGCGTCAGGGCGCGGGCGTCCCAGGAACCGCCTCGCGGCACCGAGCTCCGGGTCGTGCCGGCTGAAGAGCCGCATGCCGAGCATCGCGACGCCGACCGACACGAGGGTCACGACGAGCAGCGGCAGCAGCCCCCAGCGCAGCCCTGCGCGTTGGGCAACGGTCGCGAAGGCGGCGATGAGGCCGGTCGACACGGCGGGGGACACGGCCAGGGCCTCGATTCCTCGCGCGCCCAGGGCACGCACGACGAGCCAGCCCGGGAGCAGGAGCACGGTCGAGAGGACGACGAAGGCCGGGATCGTCGCCAGCCACTGCACCATGCCGGCCATTGTGTCTGGTCGCTCCGATTTCTCCACCACCCGGGTCAGGCCGTACGATGGACGGCGGTCACGTGTGCTCGTCACGCGCGACCGTAATTCGCGCGTCTTCTGCCGGTTTCCGGACCGGGTCGCACCACGGCAGTCCCCACCTCCGGGTGGGGCGGGGTGCGTCAGGCGCCAGGAGTGGGGCGGTATGCCGAAGGGCGGCACGTGCACGCACGTGACCGACCAGCGGTGACGCGCCTCGCGGACAACTGACAACCACGGAACAAGGGAGAACACGGCATGGCCGTCGTCACCATGCGCCAGCTCCTCGAGAGCGGCGTCCACTTCGGGCACCAGACCCGTCGCTGGAACCCCAAGATGAAGCGCTTCATCATGACCGAGCGCAACGGCATCTACATCATCGACCTGCAGCAGTCGCTGACGTACATCAACAACGCGTACGACTTCGTCAAGGAGACCGTCGCCCACGGCGGCACGATCCTCTTCGTCGGCACGAAGAAGCAGGCCCAGGAGCCCATCGCCGAGCAGGCGACGCGCGTCGGCATGCCGTACGTCAACCACCGCTGGCTCGGTGGCATGCTCACCAACTTCCAGACGATCTCCAAGCGCCTCACGCGCCTCAAGGAGCTCGAGGAGCTGAACTTCGACGACGTGGCCGGCTCGGGCTACACGAAGAAGGAGCTGCTCATCCTCAAGCGCGAGAAGGACAAGCTGGAGAAGACCCTCGGCGGCATCCGCACGATGGCCAAGGTCCCCTCGGCCGTCTGGATCGTCGACACGAAGAAGGAGCACCTCGCGGTCGACGAGGCGCGCAAGCTCGGCCTGCCGGTCATCGCGATCCTCGACACCAACTGCGACCCTGACGAGGTCGACTACAAGATCCCCGGCAACGACGACGCGATCCGCTCCGTCACGCTGCTGACGCGGGTCATCGCCGACGCCGTCGCCGACGGTCTCGTCCAGCGCTCGTCCGGCAAGTCCGGCTCCGACACGCAGGCCGAGGAGCCGCTGGCCGAGTGGGAGCGCGAGCTCTACGCCGACGCCGCCGCCGCGACCGAGGCTCCCGCCGCTGAGGCGCCTGCTGCTGAGGCGCCTGCTGCCGAGGCTCCCGCTGCCGAGGCGCCTGCTGCCGAGGCCCCCGCCGCCGAGACCACCGAGGCTCCGGCCGAGGCTGCTGCCGAGAAGGCCTGAGTCCTTCTCTCCCAGCCAGTTCGAGTCATCCACATCTGACGGAAAGAGCGATACAGAGCATGGCGAACTACACCGCCGCTGACATCAAGGCGCTGCGCGAGCAGACCGGCGCCGGCATGATGGACGTCAAGAAGGCGCTCGACGAGGCCGACGGCGACCGCGCCAAGGCTGTCGAGATCCTGCGCGTCAAGGGCCTCAAGGGCGTCACGAAGCGTGAGGGCCGTTCGGCCTCCAACGGTCTCGTGGCGGCTTCGGCCACCGATGGCGTCGGCACCCTGGTCGAGGTCAACTGCGAGACCGACTTCGTCGCGAAGGGCGAGAAGTTCATCGCCCTCGCCGACCAGGTCCTCGCGCAGGCCGTCTCGGCCGGCGCCACCGACGCCGACTCGCTCCTCAAGAGCACGCTCGAGGACGGCAAGACCGTCCAGGAGCTCATCGACGAGGCCAACGCGACCATCGGCGAGAAGATCGAGATCCGCCGCGTGGCGCGGCTCGAGGGAGACAAGGTCGTCTCCTACCTCCACAAGACGAGCCCCGACCTGCCTGCGCAGATCGGTGTCCTCGTCGCGATCGAGGGTGGCGACGAGGCCGTCGGCCGCGACGTCGCGATGCACATCGCGGCGTTCAGCCCGACCGTCCTCACGCGTGACGAGGTCCCGGCCGAGACGGTCGAGAACGAGCGTCGCGTCGCCGAGGCCACGGCCAAGGAGGAGGGCAAGCCCGAGGCAGCCCTGCCGAAGATCATCGAGGGTCGCGTCAACGGCTTCTTCAAGGAGAACGTCCTGCTCGAGCAGCCGTTCGCCAAGGAGCCGAAGAAGACGGTCGCGAAGGTGCTCGAGGAGGGCGGCGCCTCGGCGAAGTCCTTCGCGCGCTTCCGCGTCGGCCAGTGAGGCACTGACTCACCGACTCCGCCGGTTCGGCGCAGCCCGGGCCGCGCAGCACGACGACGTATGCCGGTCGCCCCGTCGGGGCGGCCGGCATCGTCGCGTCCGGACGAGCCCTCGGGGCAGGCATACGAACATCGTTGAGCCAGAGGAGGACCCATGGGCAACACCGTCGATGACACCATCGCGGCGGACGGCCCCCTGACCGTCGCCATCACCCGACGGGCAGCGCCGGAGGACGAGCTGCTCATGCAGGCGTGGGTGCACGCCGGCACGTCGATGGCCGAGCGTTTCGACGGCTTCCTCGGTGCGGGCTGGGTGCGCTCCGGCGCCGAGGACTGGCACATGCTCTACCGGTTCGCCTCGCGTGCGCACCTCGACACCTGGGAGCGTTCGCCCGAGCGGATCCGCTGGCTGCGCGCCGCAGCCGACCTGGTCGAACACCGCCGCACGGAGTACCGCACCGGCATCGAGGGCTGGTTCGACGAGCCGACCTCACGCTCGGTGCAGGAGCCCGGCGCTGCGGTCCCGACCGCGCCGCCGAGGTGGAAGCAGGCGAGCGTCATCTGGCTCGCCTTCTTCCCGACGAGCCTCGCCCTGACCTACCTGCTCATGCCGTTCAGCGGAGGCTGGCCACCGGTGCTGCGGGTGCTCGTCACCACGCTCGTGGCCACCCCCTGGATGACGTACGTGCTGCTGCCGTTCGTCACGCGCCTGTTCCGGCGCTGGCTGTCGGGTTGACCTCGCGCGACGGCATACGCCCGGCGACCTTCACACGATCTCCACACGTCGCACCCGCGCCCTCCGGCTGCACGCTCCTAGAGTCGGTGGCATGAGCCAGGGGACCCCGTCGCGCCCGCAGAGCGCGGCCACACCGACGACGCTGCTCGTGGTCGAGGACGACCCGACCATTAACCAGGCAGTCACGGATCGCCTTGTCGCAGAAGGGTTCCGAGTCGTCCAGGCGTTCGACGGCCCTGGCGCCGTCGAGGCCCACGGCCAGCACTCGCCAGACCTCGTCGTGCTCGACCTCATGCTGCCCGGTTTCGACGGGCTCGAGGTGTGCCGCCGCATCCAGGCCGAGCGGCCGGTGCCGGTCCTCATGCTCACAGCTCGCGCAGACGAGACCGACCTGCTCGTCGGTCTCGGCGTCGGCGCCGACGACTACGTCACCAAGCCGTTCCGCATGCGCGAGGTCGTCGCCCGCATCCGGGCCCTGCTGCGCCGTGTCGAGCGCGCCCGCGAGCTCGCAGCCGAGCAGCCGCCCGTGCTGACCGTCGGCGACGTCGGTGTCGACCGCGGCTCGCGGCGCGTCTCGGTGCGGGGGAGCGAGGTGCACCTGACCCCGCTCGAGTTCGACCTGCTGCTCGCCATGGCGGCCGAGCCCGGCGCCGTCCGCGGCCGCGACGAGCTCATGCGTGAGGTCTGGGGCTGGGCCGACGCGAGCGGCACGCGCACCCTCGACAGCCACGTGAAGTCCCTGCGCGCCAAGATCGGCGCCGGCCGCGTGCGCACGGTGCACGGCATCGGCTACGCCCTCGAGGCCGACGACGCCGGTCCCTCCGACGCGGTCGACCCTGGCGGCCCGCATCGCTCGCGGGCCGCCCAGAGCGCGGACGAGGCCCCGTGAACACCGACCGGCCCCTCGACGCCATCCGCTCGATCAAGGTGAAGCTGGGCCTGCTCGTCGCTTGCAGCATCGTCGCGGCGATCCTCGTCTCCGAGATCGGCGACCGGGCCGAGGTGCCTGTCTGGCTCACGGTCCCGGTGACGGTGGTCGCCGCGCTCGGGGTCACGCAGTGGCTCGCCCGCGGCATGACCTCGCCGCTGCGCGAGATGACGGCTGCCGCGTCACGGATGGCGACCGGAGACTACTCACAACGGGTCACGGCCACGGCCACCGACGAGGTGGGCACACTCTCGGCGGCCTTCAACACCATGGCCGCCGACCTCGCCGACGCGGACCGCCAGCGTCGCCAGCTCGTCGCCACCGTCTCGCACGAGCTGCGCACGCCCCTCACCGCGCAGCAGGCGCTGCTCGAGAACCTCGTCGACGGCGTGGTGCGCCCCGACGACGCGGTGCTGCGCACCGCCCTGTCGCAGGCCGAGCGACTCGGCGCGCTCGTCGGTGACCTCCTCGACCTCAGCCGCGTCGACGGCGGGCGGGTCCCGCTCGCCCTGGGGAGGGTGCACGTCCGTGAGCTCGTCGAGACGGCCGTGGCGGAGGCCGGCGTCTCGCGTCGCGGCACGGTGCACGTCGTCGACGTGCCCGCAGGCCTCACCGTCACCGCCGATGCCGCTCGTCTGCACCAGGTGCTCGCCAACCTGCTCGACAACGCCGACCGGCACAGCCCCAGGGGCGGCACGGTCACCGTGAGCGCCGGACCCGAGGGCGAGGACCGGTGGTGGCTGCTCGTGGCCGACGAGGGCGCCGGCATCGCGCCGGAGCACGTCGAGCGGGTCTTCGACCGGTTCGGTTCGGGGGACGACGCGGGCGGCGGCACCGGCATCGGGCTCGCCATCGCGAGCTGGGTGTGCGAGCTCCACGGCGGCTCGCTCGTGGCCTTGCCGACCCCGCCGGGGGAGCAAGGGGCGCGCATCCGCGCCGTGCTGCCGCGAGCTCCACGGCCCCCGGTGCAGCACCCGCCCGTCCCCACCACGTATGCCGCTACCGGCACGACCGGCAGCCCCGCCGGCACCAGACCGACGACCGAGGAGACCGCCGTGCCCGTCCCGATCCCCGCCGCAGCAGGCTCGACGCCCGACCCGACGAACCCGAGCGGGGGCCCCGCCCCGGCCGCGACGCCGGGAACCGTGCCGGTCGGCGCGCCCAAACCGCTGCTCGACTCACTCTTCGGCGACCTGTGGCCCGAGACGGGCGTGGGCCCCCAGGTGCGGCTGCTCCTCACCTGCGTCGGAGTAGGCGTCCTGGCCGCGGTGCTGCTGCCGTACCGCGACATGGGCGTCGCGCTCTTCCTCGTGCTCATGGTCGGTGGCGTCGTCCTCTGGCGCACGTCGCAGCGACGGCTGCAGCCCTGGACCATCGCGACGGCCGCGGTGTGCACCGGACTCGCCTCCTTGTCGGTCCTGCGGTCGACCGAGTGGCTCATGGTGCTCGCCGTGCTGCTCGGGCTCGTCCTGACGACCACGGCCCTCACCGACGCCAGGGCGCTGGTGTCGATGGTCGCCGGCGCCGCCTCGTGGCCACTCGCCGCCCTGCGTGGGCTGCCGTTGCTCGGCCGGAGCGTCGGCGCCACGAGCCGGGTGAGCATCGTGTGGCCGATCGTGCGGACCGCCGCCATCTCGCTCGTCGCGCTGGTCGTGTTCGGTGGTCTCTTCGCCTCGGGCGACGCGATCTTCGGTTCGTGGGCGAGCGCGATCGTGCCCCAGTTCGCCTGGGACAGCCTGACCTTCCGCTTCTTCGTCGGGTTCGTCATGGGTGGGGCACTGCTCGCCGCCTCCTACGTCGCGCTCAACCCGCCGAGGGTCCAGCGCGTCGCACTGCCCGCCGGTCGTCCGGTCGCGCGCACCTTCGAGTGGGTCGTGCCGGTCGGGCTCGTCGTCACGCTGTTCGTCGCGTTCGTCGTGGCGCAGGCGGCAGCCCTGTTCGGCGGACACGAGTACATCCAGCGCACCACCGGCCTCACGTACGCCGACTACGTGCACCAGGGCTTCGGTCAGCTCACGTCCGCCACGTTGCTCACCCTGCTGACCATCGCCATCGCCGCGCGCAAGGCGCCCCGGGAGACCGCCACCGAACGCCTCGTCCTCCGTGGCGTGCTCGGTGCGCTGTGTGCCCTCACCCTCGTCGTCGTCGCCTCGGCGCTGCACCGCATGGACCTCTACCAGCAGGCGTACGGCTTCACCGTCCTGCGCGTGCTCGTCGACGCGTTCGAGCTGTGGCTCGGCCTCGTCGTCGTGCTGGTCACCGTCGCCGGCATCCGGCTCCGGGGCTGGTGGCTGCCGCGCGCGGCCCTGATGTCGGCGGCGGCCTTCGTCCTCGTCGGCGGGCTGCTCAACCCGGAGGCCTGGGTGGCGCAGCACAACATCGACCGCTACGCCACCACCGGCAAGCTCGACACCGGGTACCTGCGCACCCTCGGACCCGACGCGACGCCGACGATCGTCGCGGGCCTGCCGCGGGCCCTGTCCGCCTGCATCGTGCAGCCGTCGACCATCGAGGTCCGGGCGTCACGCGAGGACCTGCTCTCCTGGAACCTCGGCCGTTCGCGCGAGGTAGCGGCCGCGCCGGCGCCGCTGACACCGACCGAGGCGGCAGCGTGCCCCGACCTCATGGCGGGGGCGCTCGCACGCTGAGGCAGGATGTCCTGGTGCGTCGTGACATCGCCGAGCTGTTCGAGCTCGACCCGGCCCTGACCCACCTCAACCACGGCGCCTTCGGTGCGGTGCCCCGGTCGGTGCGCGAGGCCCAGGACCGGGCCCGCGCCCGCATCGAGCGATCGCCGATGCGCGCCTTCCGCGACGAGCTGCCGGCGGTGCTCGCAGACGCGCGTGCGCGCGCAGCGGCGTTCCTGGGACTGCCAGCCGGGTCGACGGCCTTGGTGCGAAACGTCACCGAGGCGGTCGGGGTCGTGCTCCAGGGTCTCGGCATCGGGCCGGGCGACGACGTCGTCGTGAGCAACCACGGCTACCTCACCGCCGGCTGGTCGGCCGAGGCGCGCGGCGCGACCCTGCGCACGGCCGAGTTCCCGGTCGACGCGGACCCGGCCAAGGTGGCGGCCGCCTTCGCGGCGGCGGTCACCGACCGCACCCGGCTCGTCGTCGTCGACCAGATCACCTCGCCGACCGCCCTGGTGCTCCCCGTCGCCGAGGTGGCGGCGGCCGTCGCGCCGGTGCCCGTCCTCGTCGATGCGGCGCACGCGCCCGGGGCGCTCCCGGGCCTCGACGTGGAGGCGCTCGGTGTCGCGTTCTGGGCGGGCAACCTGCACAAGTGGGCCTACACGCCCCGGGCAGCCGCAGCGTTGTGGGTGGCGCCCGGGCACCGCGAGGACATGCGGCCGCTCGTCACGTCGTGGAGCCACGGGCTGTCCTTCCCCGAGCGCTTCGACCTGCAGGGCACCGTCGACCACTCCGCCTGGGCTGCCGTCGCCGACGGCCTCGAGGTCTGGGCCGAGCTCGGCGGCTGGGAGCAGGTCGCCCGCAACGCCGACCTGCTGCTGCACGGTGCCGAGCACGTGCGGTCCGCGCTGGGCACCGAGAGCCCGCACGGCGGCATACCTTCTGCCCCCTGCCTCAGGCTCGTCGCGCTGCCGGAGGGTGTGGCCGACACGACGGAGTCGGCCGAGGCGCTCTGGCAGCGTCTGCACGCGGCCGGCTTCGTCGTGCCGCCGGTCGCGTTCGACGGGCGCGGCTACCTGCGGCTCGCGGCCGCGCCCTACAACGACGAGGACGACTACGCGCGGCTCGCGGCGGCCCTGCCCCAGATCCTGGCCGGGGCGGCTCCCGCCTGAGGTCCGGTCGGCACCTCGATGCGGACGATGGCGACGGGATGTGGAAAGATCGACCGACCGCCTGAATGCTGCCCACGAGGAGGCCCTGAGCCATGACCGACGCCCAGACGACCCCCTTCCACCGGGTTCTGCTCAAGCTCTCCGGTGAGGTGTTCGGGGGCGGCAGCATCGGCCTCGACCCGGCCGTCGTCTCCGGCATCGCCAAGCAGATCGCCGAGGCCGTCCGAGGTGGCGTGCAGGTGTCCGTCGTCATCGGCGGCGGCAACTTCTTCCGCGGCGCCGAGCTCCAGCAGCGTGGCATGGACCGCACGCGCGCCGACTACATGGGCATGCTCGGCACCGTCATGAACTGCCTCGCCCTGCAGGACTTCCTCGAGAAGGAGGGCATCGAGACCCGTGTGCAGTCCGCGATCGCGATGCAGCAGGTCGCCGAGCCGTACATCCCGCGCCGCGCGATCCGCCACCTCGAGAAGGGCCGCGTCGTCATCTTCGGCGCCGGCGCCGGCATGCCGTTCTTCTCGACCGACACCGTGAGCGCGCAGCGTGCCCTCGAGATCAAGTGCGACGCCGTGCTCATCGCCAAGAACGGCGTCGACGGCGTCTACGACTCCGACCCCCGCAGCAACCCCGACGCCAAGAAGCTCGACACGGTCACCTTCAACGACGCGATCGTCGAGGGGCTCAAGGTCGTCGACGCGGCGGCGTTCAGCCTCTGCATGGAGAACAAGCTGCCCATGGTCGTCTTCGGCATGGAGGGGGCGGGAAACATCACGCGTGCGCTCCTCGGTGAGAGGATCGGCACGCTGGTCACCAACGCCTGACCGCACCAGCCGCAAACACGCACCAGCCGCAGACACGCACCACCGGCACGACCGCCGACCACCGCGCACCACCCCGTTCACCCGCCAACGAGCGACGAGGAAGCCAGAGAGCCATGATCGAAGAGACGATGTTCGAGGCCGAGGAGAAGATGGACAAGGCCGTCGAGGTCCTCAAGGAGGACTTCGCGGGCATCCGCACCGGGCGGGCCAACCCGGGCCTGTTCAACAAGCTCACGGTCGAGTACTACGGCGCCCCGACGCCCCTGCAGCAGCTCGCGTCGTTCCAGAACCCCGAGCCGCGCACCATCCTCGTCATCCCGTTCGACAAGTCGGCCATGCACGAGATCGAGAAGGCCATCCGCGACTCCGACCTCGGCGTCAACCCGAGCAGCGACGGCACCCAGATCCGCTGCGTCATGCCGGAGCTGACCGAGGAGCGCCGCCGCGAGTACATCAAGCTCGCGAGCCACAAGGCCGAGGAGGCCCGCGTCTCGGTGCGCAACATCCGCCGCAAGGCCAAGACCGACCTCGACAAGCTCGTCAAGGACGGCGAGGTCGGCGAGGACGACGGCTCGCGTGCGGAGAAGGAGCTCGACGGGCTCACGAAGAAGCACACCGACCTCGTCGACTCGCTCGTCAAGGCCAAGGAGACCGAGCTGCTCGAGGTGTGACCTCGACGTTCGACCCGATGATGACGTCCGAATCCCCGTCCGAGTCCCCATCTGAGTCCCCGTCTGAGTCCCCGTCGGATCGCGGGGACCTCGGCAGTGGGGAGCCCGTCGTCGACGAGCCCCACGGGCCCCTCGACCCGGTGCCGTACGACCCCAGGCTCGACGAGCTCGCCGGCCTGCCCGCCCAGGCCGTTCTCGAGAAGAAGCAGAGCCGCGCCGGGCGCAACCTGCCCGCGGCCATCGGCGTCGGGTTGGGGCTGGGCGTGCTCATCGTGTCGACCCTGCTCATCCGCAAGGAGTCGTTCGTCGTCCTCGTCGCGCTCGCCGTGGCCGTCGCGATCTGGGAGCTGCGGGCGGCCCTGCGCCAGGCCGCCGTGCGGGCGCCCCTCGTGCCCCCGGTCCTCGGGATGTTCGCCACGCTGTGGGCGGCCTACGAGCACGGGCCGGCCGGCCTCGTCGTGGCGTGGGTGCTCACGTGTCTGGCGGTGGTGCTCTGGCGCGGCACGGGTCACCTCGACGGCGCCGGCCGCGACGTCATGGGCGGCATCTTCGTCGCGACCTACCCGACCCTGCTCGTCGGCTTCGCGGTGCTGCTGCTCGCGCCCGAGGACGGCGTCGGCCGCGTGTTCGTCTTCCTCATCACGACGGTCTGCAGCGACGTCGGCGGCTATGCCGCCGGCGTCCTCTTCGGCAGGCACCCGATGGCCCCGTCGATCAGCCCGAAGAAGTCGTGGGAGGGTTTCGCGGGCTCGGTTCTGCTCTGCATCGTGGGCGGCTCGCTCACCGTCCACTTCTTCCTCGGCCACGCGTGGTGGATCGGCATCGCCCTCGGCATCGGGGTCGCGATCGCGGCGACCGTCGGCGACCTGATGGAGTCGCTCATCAAGCGCGACCTCGGAATCAAGGACATGTCCAACATCCTCCCCGGGCACGGCGGCGTCATGGACCGGCTCGACTCGCTCGTGGTCGTCGCGCCGATCGTCTGGGCCGTGCTCACCCTGCTCGCGGCCAAGCCCACCTGACGTCGCTGTGTCCACCTGGGTCCCCGTCGGCGCAACCCCTGCACCTGGCCAGGCGCGGGCGGCGGGACCCGGCGCCGCCCCGCGCGACGGCATACGGCTCGTTTTGACTCCACCTGAGACAATGGGGGAGCCATGACTGAGACCCCCGCACCCGCGCCTGTCGCGCTGCCCGAGCCGACGACCACCCGCCCCGAGCCGGGGCAGCTGACCTTCAAGGCGCCCCGCCGGGGCAAGCCGCCCCGCCACCTCGCCGACCTCAGCCCGACTGAGCGCAAGGAGGCCGTAGAGGCGCTCGGGCACAAGGGCTTCCGGGCCAAGCAGCTGTCCACCCACTACTTCGAGCGGCTCGTCGACGACCCCGAGCAGATGACCGACCTGCCCAAGGGCGTCCGCTCGGACCTCGCGGCCGACCTGCTGCCCACGCTGCTGACCCCTGTCGTCCAGCGCGTCGCCGACGACGGCCAGACGATGAAGTACGCGTGGCGCCTGCACGACGGCGCGATCGTCGAGTCGGTGCTCATGCGCTACCCGAAGCGCGTCACCATCTGCATCTCGAGCCAGGCGGGCTGCGGTATGAACTGCCCGTTCTGCGCGACCGGCCAGGCGGGCCTGACCCGCAACATGTCGGCCGCCGAGATCGTCGAGCAGGTCGTCTGGGCCGCCCGCGCACTGCGCCGGGGCGAGCTCGCGGGCGGCGGCGACGAGGACCGCGAGCACCCGCTGCGCGTCAGCAACGTCGTCTTCATGGGCATGGGCGAGGCCCTCGCCAACTACAAGGCGGCGATCGGGGCCATCCGGCGCCTCACCGACCCCGCACCCGACGGCCTCGGCATGTCGGCCCGCGGCATCACGATGTCGACCGTCGGGCTGGTGCCGGGCATCGACAAGCTGACGGCCGAGGGCATCCCGGTCACGCTCGCCCTGTCCCTGCACGCGCCCGACGACGAGCTGCGCAACGAGCTGGTGCCGATCAACACCCGGTGGTCGGTCGACGAGGCGCTCGACGCCGCGCACCGCTACTACGAGGCGACCGGTCGGCGCGTCTCCATCGAGTACGCCCTGATCCGCGACATCAACGACCACGGCTGGCGTGCCGACCTGCTCGGCGAGAAGCTCGCCGCGCGCGGCAAGGGCTGGGTGCACGTCAACCCGATCCCGCTCAACCCGACGCCGGGCTCGAAGTGGACCGCCTCGCGGCAGGGCGTCGAGCAGAACTTCGTCGAGCGGCTTCGAGCACACGGCATCCCGACCACGATCCGCGACACGCGCGGTCAGGACATCGACGGGGCCTGCGGCCAGCTGGCCGCCGCCACCGCCTGACACCTCCAGCCGTCACCTTCACCCCGGACGCAACCGTCGAGAGGCCACTCGTGGCCGCCCAACGGCAGTCGAGAGGGCAACGGACGCCGGGCCGTGAGTGGCCTCTCGACGTGGGGGAGGCGGCACGCGTCGGCCTCTCGTCGGGTCAGGCGGCGGGGTGGGGGTCGCGGTAGGTGCGGCGGTAGGCCAGGGGTGAGACGCCGACGGCGGCCGACAGCTGCTGGCGCAGTGAGGCGGTCGTGCCGAAGCCGGCGTCGGCCGCCACACGGTCGACGGGCAGGTCGGTCGTCTCGAGCAGGTGCCGCGCCCGGTCGACGCGGGCGCGCGTCAGCCACGTCACGGCCGTCTCGCCGGTCTCCTCACGGAACCGGCGGGTGAAGGTGCGCACGCTCATGCCGGCGTGCCGGGCCAGGTCTGCGAGCGAGATCGGCTCGTCCAGGCGCTCGAGCGCCCACGCCCGGGTCGGCCCGGTGCCCGCGTCGGACTCGTCGGGCACGGGCCGGTCGATGAACTGGGCCTGGCCGCCGGCCCGCCATGGTGCGACGACGGCACCGCGGGCGACCCGGTTGGCGGCTTCGGTGCCGTGGTCGGAGCGCAGCACGTGGAGCAGCAGGTCGATGCCGGCGGCGTTGCCGGCCGAGGTGAGCACGTCGCCGTGGTCGACGTAGAGCACGTCGGGGGTGAGGTGCACCTCGGGGAACAGCCGCCGGAACGCGTCGACGTGGCACCAGTGCGTGGTGGCCTCGCGGCCGTCGAGCTTTCCGAGGGCTGCGAGGACGAACGCACCTGTGCAGATGGACACCCACCGGGCCTCGGGTCGCGCCGTGCCGGCCAGCCGGACCAGGGCGTCGGGGAGCACGCCGTCGCGGATGATCGTGCCGTTGATGCCCGGGATGACGATCGTGTCGGCTTGTGCCACAAGGGTGCTCGGGTCGGTGGGCAGCGCTCGGTAACCGGCGGAGGTGCGAACGGGTCCGTCGTCGACGGTGACCATGCGCACGTCGTAGGGCGGCGCCGAGCCCGTCGGCTCGCCGGGCCAGCCGGGGTCCAGCGCCGACGAGGCGAGGAAGCGGTGGGCGAGCCCGAGCTCGAAGGCGATCACGGTGTCGAGGGCGAGCACCACGACGAGGTGGGGCCGGTGGGACGGCGTGCGGGTCATGGCCGGATTCTTTCACATGATGTCCCTCCGGCCACTCGCGTCGCCCACCCCGTATGCCGCAGAGTTGCCCCGTGACCCTCACCGACCGCGCCGTCGACGCGCCTTCGCAGACCCCACGCCTCCACCCCGCCTGGTGGGTCGCCGTCGTCACCTTCCTGACGATCATCGGTGCCGCCGGCTTCCGTTCGACGCCCGGCGTGCTCATGACGCCGCTCCACGACGAGTTCGGCTGGCCGATGGGTGTCATCGGTGGCGCGGTCTCGGTCAACCTCGTGCTCTTCGGGCTCGCCGCGCCGTTCTCGGCCGCCCTCATGGAGCGCCTCGGCATCCAGCGCGTCATCGCCGTCGCACTCGGGCTCGTCAGCCTCGGCTCGCTGCTGCCGATCTGGATGACCCAGTCGTGGCAGCTCGTGCTCTGCTGGGGCATCGTCGTCGGGATGGGCACCGGGGCCATGTCGATGGGCCTCGTCGCGACCGTGACCGGCCGGTGGTTCGTCGCCCGCCGCGGCCTCGTGACCGGCATCCTCACCGCGGCCGGCGCCACCGGACAGCTGATCTTCCTGCCCGTGCTCGCCTGGCTGGCGGAGCACCACGGATGGCGCTCGGCAGCCATCGCCACCGCCGCCGCAGCACTGACGGTGGTCCCGCTCGTCCTCTGGAAGCTGCACGACCGCCCGAGCGTGCTCGGCCTCACGGCGTACGGCTCGCCCGCGGGCACACCGGCGGCCCGCCCACCCCGCCCGACGGGCCGCCCGGTGCAGCTCGCAGTCGGCACGTTGCGCGACGCGGCCCGCACGAAGGTGTTCTGGCTCCTGGTGGGCAGCTTCGCGGTCTGCGGCATGTCGACCAACGGGCTGGTGGGCACACACTTCATCCCGGCCGCCCACGACCACGGCATGCCGACGACCACGGCGGCGGGCCTGCTCGCCCTCGTCGGCGTCTTCGACGTCGCCGGCACCGTGTTCTCGGGCTGGCTCACCGACCGGGTCGACGCGCGCATCCTGCTCGCGGCGTACTACACGCTGCGCGGTGCCTCGCTGTTCCTGCTGCCATCGCTCTTCAGCGACCACATGCACGTCAACATGCTGGCCTTCATCCTGTTCTACGGGCTCGACTGGGTCGCGACCGTGCCGCCGACGATCGCTCTGTGCCGCAGCGCCTTCGGCGAGCGCGCCCCGATCGTCTTCGGCTGGGTCTTCGCCTCGCACCAGCTCGGCGCCGCGGTCGCAGCGCTCGGGGCGGGGCTCGTCCGCGACCAGCTCGGCACGTACGACCTCGCGTGGTACGTCGCCGCGGTGCTCTGCCTCATGGCCGCTGCGATGTGCGTCGCGATCCGGACCGCTCGTCCCGCTGAGGCGTCACCTCAGCGCACCGACTCTGGTGTCGTGGAGGGCGCGGCGGCAGAGTGAGGGCATGAGCGACGGCGCCACGACGGCATACCAGAAGGTCCACGACGCGAGCCTGGCCGACCCTGAGGGCTTCTGGCGCGAGGCCGCCGGTGCCATCGACTGGGTCACACCGCCGACGCGCATCCTCGACGACACCCGACCTCCGTTCTACCGCTGGTATCCCGACGCCGAGCTCAACGTCTGCTTCAACGCGCTCGACCGGCACGTCGCCGCCGGGCGCGGTGACCAGCCCGCCGTCCGGTACGACTCGCCCGTCACGGGAACGAAGGCCACGCTGACGTATGCAGACCTGCTGGGTCGCGTGTCGCGCTTCGCGGGTGCGCTGTCGGGTCTCGGTGTGGAGAAGGGTGACCGGGTGGTCATCTACATGCCGATGGTCCCCGAGGCAGTCGTCGCCATGCTCGCCTGCGCCCGGCTGGGCGCGATCCACTCCGTGGTCTTCGGCGGGTTCGCCCCTCAGGAGCTCGCCGCGCGCATCGAGGACGCCGAGCCCAAGGTCGTCGTCTCGGCGAGCTGCGGTGTCGAGCCGAACCGCGTCGTCGAGTACAAGCCGATGCTCGACGCGGCCCTCGACCGAAGCAGCCACAAGCCCGAGTCGGTGATCGTGCTGCAGCGCGAGCAGTCCCGTGCCGCGGTGGGCGAGCGCGACACGGACTGGGAGGAGATGACGTGGGACGAGGTGTACGCCGACGCCGAGCCGGCCGACTGCGTGCCAGTCGCCGCCACCGACCCGCTGTACATCCTCTACACCTCTGGCACGACCGGGAAGCCGAAGGGGATCTACCGCGACAGCGGCGGGTATGCCGTCGCGCTGCGCTGGTCGATGGCGAACCTCTACGACGTGGCGCCGGGCGAGACGATGTTCACCGCGAGCGACGTCGGGTGGGTCGTCGGCCACTCGTACATCGTCTACGCCCCGCTGCTCACCGGGGCGACGACCGTGCTCTACGAGGGCAAGCCGGTGGGCACCCCCGACGCCGGGGCGTTCTGGCGGGTCATCGCCGAGTACGGCGCGGTCTGTCTCTTCACCGCCCCGACCGCGTTCCGGGCGATCAAGAAGGAGGACTCGACGGCCTCGAAGCTCGCCGAGCACGACCTCTCGCGCTTCCGCGCGCTCTACCTCGCGGGTGAGCGGCTCGACCCCGACACCTACGAGTGGGCCTCCGCCGCCCTCGGAAAGCCCGTCATCGACAACTGGTGGCAGACCGAGACCGGGTGGCCGATCGCGTGCAACCCCAAGGGGATCGGCCTCATGCCCATCAAGCCGGGGTCACCGACGGTGGCTGTGCCCGGCTACGACGTGCAGGTGCTCGACGGCTCCGGCCAGCCCGTTGGGCCAGGTGTCGAGGGGGCGATCTGCATCAAGCTGCCCATGCCGCCGGGCACCCTTCCCACGCTGTGGGGGGACGACGACCGCTACGTGAGCTCCTACCTGTCGGCCCACCCGGGGTACTACCTCACCGGTGACGGCGGCTATCTCGACGAGGACGGCTACCTGTACGTCATGGGCCGCACCGACGACGTGCTCAACGTCGCCGGGCACCGCCTGTCGACGGGCTCGCTCGAGGCGGCCCTCGCCGGGCACAAGGCCGTGGCCGAGTGCGCCGTGATCGGCGTCCACGACGACCTCAAGGGGCAGGTGCCTCGCGCCCTCGTGGTGCTCAAGTCCGGCGTCGACGCCGAGGCCGACGGCGAACGCATCCGGCGCGAGCTCGTGGTGCGGGTCCGGTCGGAGGTCGGGGCCGTCGCCGCGCTGCACCGCGTCGACATCGTGGCGGCACTGCCCAAGACGCGCTCGGGCAAGATCCTCCGCAAGACGATGCGCGAGATGGCCGACGGCAAGGAGACCGCGGTACCGGCGACGATCGAGGACGCGTCGGTGCTCGACGCCCTCGCCCCCGTGCTCCGTGCCCCCGGGCCCGCCTGACCGTCCCGGGCCGAGCTCACGGGTTCGGCGCGCAGGGGCGGAGGTCTGCGGTCAGGACATCGGGACATCGGGTCAGGGGTCACGCGGTCAGGGGTCACGCGGTCAGGGCGGGCAGGAGGGGGAGGACGTCGTCGATCGTGTCGACGAGGTGGATCGCCTCCTCCATCGGGCGGCCGGCCGCCATCGCCGTGACCGCCGCCCAGACCGGCACGCGTTCGGTCCAGTGCTCGCGGCCGACGAGGATGAGCGGCGGCAGGGGTGCGTCGTCGACGGCGTAGAAGAGCGGCGTCACTGCCTGGAAGATCTCCTGCACCGTGCCCGCGGCCCCGTCGAG
The DNA here is from genome assembly GCF_042676085.1 of Terrabacter terrigena. NCBI lineage: Bacteria > Bacillati > Actinomycetota > Actinomycetes > Micrococcales > Intrasporangiaceae > Terrabacter > Terrabacter terrigena. The sequence goes on along the minus strand of NZ_JBHTKH010000001.1, from coordinate 174,830 downwards.
CACGACGATCCCGGCGTTGGACCGGGCGAGCAGTCCCTCCTCGCGGATCGCGTTGGAGAAGTACTTCGCGATGACGTCGCAGAAGACGTTCGGCGGCTCGTGCCCGTAGAACCACGTCGGGATGCCCAGGGAGCGGGCGGTCGGGCCGAGCGTGTCGATGGGCGCGTCCGGCTCGTCACCGACGACCGCCGTCCGCGCCGCCAGCGCGCCGGCCGCCCAGGCAGTCACGTCGGGCCGGAAGCTCGGGACCGGCGCGATGCGGGCGACAGCCTCCTCGACCGCGGCCGCGCTGCGGCACAGGGCACCGAGGTTCGCGGCCTCCATCGCGCCGGGACCGCCCCCCGTCGCGACGAGGTAGCCCTCCTCGGCAAGGCTGTGTCCGAGTCCCGCTGCACCGGCGTACGAACGTGAGTTCCGTTGCAGCGCATGGCCGCCCATGATGCCGACGACCGAGCGGCCCTGGACGAACTCGTCGAGGTCGTCGGTCACGGAGTCGTCGTGGATCGCCCGTACCAGGGTGCAGTACGCGTCGGTGCGCAGCCTCGCGTCGATGAACCACGCGTACGCCTCGGCGTCGGGGGTCGCGGCGTAACCGTCCTGGAGCCCGGCGTACAGGTCGGAGGGGAGGTAGAGGCCGCGCCACGGGTCCACCGGCGCGTCCGCCACGCCGGGGAACTGGATCGCGCCTCCGCGGAGCAGCACCTCGGCGACCGGTAGCGGGACCTTCCCGCCCAGCACGACGAGACCCGTGAGGTCGCCGCGGGCTGCCAGGCGGTCGGCGTAGCCCGTGAGGTCGAGATCCTGCAGCCGGAGGCCGCGCAGCGGGCCGTCCGAGGCGAGGTGGTCGTCGAACTCCTCGAGCGTCTCGATCTCCATGGGCCCATCCTGCACGGCCCGACCCCGCCGAGGATCGAGGAGCGGACCCGGCCGTCATGCGTCGCGGCTCGCTGACAGGATCGGTCGCATGGTCGGGGTCCTCGAGGGTTTCGCGACGATCGCGGTCATCGTCGCCGTCGGCTGGTTCCTCGCGCACCGCCGCATCCTCGACGAGTCCGCCCAGGTCAACCTCTCGCGCCTTGCCTTCCACGTCGCCTCACCGGCCCTGCTGCTCACCGTCATGCAGCGCACCTCGCTCGACGCCGTGCTCTCGGCCAACCTCGTGACGTCGCTCATCAGCTTCACGGCCGTGGTCGCCGTCTACCTGCTCGTCGCCCGGTTCCGTTGGGCGGGAGAGGGGCTCGGGTCACGTCTCATCGGAAGCCTCTCGGCGGCATACGTCAACGCCGGCAACCTCGGCATCCCGATCGCGCTCTACGTCCTCGGTGACGTCGCCTGGGTGGCGCCGACGCTCCTCATGCAGCTGCTCATCATCACGCCGGTCTACATGGCACTCTTCGACAGCGACGCCCGCGGCGAGCGGCCGACGCTGCTGCGCAGCCTGCGCCGGATGTTCAGCAACCCCATCACGCTCGGCGCCGTCGCCGGCCTGCTCATCGCGATCTTCGACATCGACCTGCCGCGCGTCGTCGCCGCACCCATCGACCTGCTCGGGGCGATGGCGGTGCCCTCGATGCTCGTGGCCTTCGGCATCTCGCTCCGCCGTGGCCCGCGACCCGCGACCGGCCGCGGCGCCGAGCACGTCTGGACCATCGTCGGGCTCAAGATCCTCGTCATGCCCGCCATCGCGCTCGGCGTCGGCCTCGCGCTCGGGCTGCGCGGCGAGGCACTCTTCGCCGTCGTCGTGACGGCGGCACTGCCCACCGCTCAGAACATCTTCACGTATGCCGTCCGCTACCGTCGCGAGGTCAACCTGGCTCGCGACACGGTCTTCGTCAGCACGTTCGCCTCGGTGCCGGTGATCCTCGGCATCGCAGCGCTCTTCCACTGGCTCGCCGGAGTCTGACCCGAGCCCCGGCGGGGCGTGGTTCCGCGGCCGGGACTCTGCGGAACCACGCCCGGGTCACCGGTCAGAAGCCGCCGAAGTCCCCGCCGCCGAAGTCGCCACCGCCGAAGTCGCCACCGCCGAAGTCGCCACCGCCGAAGTCCCCACCTCCGGTGTCGCCGAAGTCCGAGCCCCCGGCGTCGCCCCCGGCGTCACCGCCCGAGTCGCCGGAGTCACCACCAGCGTCACCCGAGTCGCCCGAGTCGCCCGAGTCGGCGCTCGCGTCGCCGGCCTCCTGGGCCTCGGGGGAGGAGTCGTAGCCGTCGAGCATCATGTCGGCGAGCGCCGACCCCACGACGACTCCGGCGATGGTGCCGAGCATCGAGCCGGCGATCATGCCGCCCATGCCCATGCCACCACCCATGCCCCCGCCCAGGCCACCACCCATGCCACGCCCGCCACCGAACGCGCCCTGGAGGTAGCCCGGACGGCTCATCTCGGCGCGCGTGGCGCTGCGGGCCAGGTCGGCCGGCTGGTCGGTGCGGGGACGCTCGTTCTCGGGGAGGTCCTCGGTCAGGCGCTGGAGCACCATCTGGCGCTGCTCCGGCGACAGCTTGCCGAACGCCTCGGCGTGCACGCGCTCGATGTGCTCGGGGTCGGCCGTGCGCAGGAGGTACTTGTAGCGGGCGATGGCTCGCTCGTCCTCGCTCGAGGCCCCGCCACGCGGTGGTGGCACCTGGTAGGGCTGCCCGGTCGGGGCGGGAGCGGTGCGCTGTTGCTGCAGCGGCTCGCGCCCGAGCAGCTTGTCGAGGAATCCCATGTCGTTCTCCTAGCGTCGGCGTCGCGTCTGTCGGATACCTACCCAACGAACGGGGCCACACAGCGTTCCGACGTCACGCGGCGGAGCCGGCCACGAGGGAACGCACGATGCCACCCGCCGGAACGGGTGGCATCCTGGCCTGCGCAACCTCCACGGCACACGCGAGGAGGGGGGCGGTCAGAGGTGGTTCTCGGCCTCGATGAGCACCGAGCGCAGCCGCGACTCGATGTCGTCGAACTCGTCGGGCCCCATGATCAGCGGCGGCGCGAGCTGGATGACGGGGTCGCCGCGGTCGTCGGCGCGGCAGTAGAGCCCGGCATCGAAGAGCGCCTTGGAGAGGAACCCGCGGAGCAGCCGCTCCGACTCGGCGTCGTTGAACGTCTCGCGCGTGGCCTTGTCCTTAACGAGCTCGATGCCGTAGAAGTAGCCGGCCCCGCGCACGTCGCCGACGAGCGGCAGGTCGAGCAGCTTGTCGAGCGTCGCCTTGAAGATCGGGGCGTTCTGCTTGACCCGGTCGTTGAGGCCCTCGCGCTCGAAGATGTCGAGGTTGGCCATGGCGACGGCCGCCGAGACGGGGTGCCCGCCGAACGTGTAGCCGTGCGGGAAGTAGGTCGTGCCCTGCTTGAACGGCTCGAAGAGGCGGTCGCTCGCGATCATCGCGCCGATGGGGGAGTAGCCGCTCGTCATGCCCTTGGCGCAGGTGATGATGTCGGGCACGTAGCCGAAGTCGTCGCACGCGAACATCGAGCCGATGCGGCCGAAGCTGCAGATGACCTCGTCGGAGACGAGCAGCACGTCGTACTCGTCGCAGATCTCGCGGACCCGCTCGAAGTAGCCGGCCGGTGGCGGGAAGCAGCCGCCGGAGTTCTGCACGGGCTCGAGGAAGACGGCGGCGACCGTGTCGGGCCCCTCGAACTCGATGGCCTCGGCGATGCGGTCGGCGGCCCAGCGCCCGAAGGCCTTCTCGTCGTCGCGCAGGTGCTCGGGCGCGCGGTACATGTTGGTGTTGGGCACCTTGTGCGCACCGGGCACGAGCGGCTCGAACATCTCCTTGGCCGCCGGGATGCCGGTGATCGACAGTGCGCCCTGGGGGGTGCCGTGGTAGGCGACGGCGCGCGAGATGACCTTGTGCTTGGTCGGCTTGCCGGTCAGCTTGTAGTACTGCTTCGCGAGCTTCCACGCGGTCTCGACGGCCTCGCCGCCACCGGTGGTGAAGAAGACCCGGTTGAGGTCACCGGGGGCGTAGGCCGCGAGGCGCTCGGCGAGCTCGATGGCCTTGGGGTGGGCGTAGCTCCACAGCGGGAAGAACGCGAGCTCCTTGGCCTGCTTGGCGGCCGCCTCGGCGAGCTCCTCGCGGCCGTGCCCCGCCTGGACGACGAAGAGGCCGGCGAGCCCGTCGATGTACTCGTTGCCGCGGTCGTCCCAGATCTTCCAGCCCTTGCCCCTGGTGATGATGGGCACGGAGTGGCCGAGGCCTCCGGCCTCCTTCTCCTCGAACACGGAGTGGCGCGTGAAGTGCATCCACAGGTGGTCGCGCGCCGCTTCGGAGTGGAGGGCGCCGGTCGGAGTCCGGGTGTCCGAGGAGGGTTCCCAGACCTGGTTCGGGTTGATGCTCATCGTGTACCCCAGTTGTAGAGCTGCTTGTTGAGTTTCAGGTAGACGAACGTCTCGGTCGCCGTGACGCCCGGGATCGGCCGGATGCGGGTCGTGAGCAGCTCGAGCAGGTGGGTGTCGTTCTCGCAGACCACTTCCGCGAGCACGTCGAAGCTGCCGGCCGTCGTCACGACGTAGGAGACCTCGTCCATCTCGGTCAGGGCGTCGGCCACCGACGTCATGTCACCGGACACGCGCAGACCGACCATGGCCTGGCGCTGGAAGCCGACCTGCAGCGGGTCGGTGACCGCGACGATCTGCATGACGTCGGCGTCGAGGAGCCGCTGGACGCGCTGGCGCACCGCGGCCTCCGAGAGCCCCACCTGCTGGGCGATCGAGGCGTACGACTTGCGGCCGTCGTGCTGGAGCAGCTCGATGATCGTCTTGCTCACGTCGTCGAGGTTGACCGCGGGTCTGCGCGCCCGACCGCCTCCGGAACCGGCCGCGTTGGCCACGCCTCGGATGGTCGTCATGTCCCGATACTGACCTGTGGAACACGCTGTTGGCAAGTCCTCAGTCAACTGATTCCGAAGAATGTACGCGTCAACCCTTCACGATTGCGAAGGTCTGCGTCTAGCATTCCGGCATGACTTCGAAGCCCCGCCAGCTCCGCAACTTCATCGGTGGCCAGTACGTCGACCCCGACGGCGACACCACGACCGACATCGTCGACCCGTCGTCCGCGCAGGTCGTGGCCAAGGCACCCGTGAGCAGCCAGTCCGACGTCGACCGGGCGTACGCCGCAGCCTCCAAGGCGTTCGAGACCTGGGGCGACACGACCCCGAGCGAGCGGCAGGCGGCGCTGCTGAAGTTCGCCGACGCGATCGAGGCCAGGGCCGACGACTTCGTGCGGCTGGAGGGCGAGAACACCGGCAAGCCGCACGCCATGACCGCGAGCGAGGAGGTCCCTCCGATGCTCGACCAGCTGCGCTTCTTCGCGGGGGCGGCGCGCGTGCTCGAGGGCAAGTCCGCGGGGGAGTACATGAAGGGCCACACGTCCTTCGTGCGCCGCGAGCCCATCGGCGTCGTCGGACAGGTCACCCCCTGGAACTACCCGATGATGATGGCGATGTGGAAGATCGCCCCGGCCCTGGCCGCGGGCAACACCATCGTGCTCAAGCCGTCGGACACGACGCCGGAGACCACGCTGCTGCTCGCCGAGCTCGCCTCCGAGTTCCTCCCCGACGGCACCTTCAACGTCATCACCGGTGACCGCGAGACCGGCCGCGTGCTCGTCGAGCACCGGACCCCCGCGCTCGTCGCCATCACCGGCTCGGTGCGCGCCGGCATGCAGGTCGCCGAGAGTGCCTCGCGCGACCTCAAGCGCGTGCACCTCGAGCTCGGCGGCAAGGCGCCCGTCGTGGTCTTCGACGACGCCGACCTCGAGGCCGCGGTCGAGGGCATCGCGGTCGGCGGCTACTTCAACGCCGGCCAGGACTGCACCGCCGCGACGCGCGTGCTCGCCGGGCCGCGCATCCACGACGACTTCGTCGACGCCCTGGCCGAGTACGCCAAGAACGAGGCGAAGGTCGGGATGCCCGACGACGCCGACGCGCTCTTCGGCCCGGTCAACAACCCGAACCAGGTCACGCACGTGGGGGGCATGATCGACCGCCTGCCCGACCACGCCCGGGTGGCCGCCGGCGGACGCCGCGCCGACGGCCTGGGCGACGGCTACTTCTTCGAGCCGACCGTGCTCGCGGGCCTGCGCCAGGACGACGAGCAGATCCAGAACGAGATCTTCGGCCCGGTCATCACGGTGCAGCGGTTCACCGACGAGGCCGAGGCCCTCGCCTGGGCCAACGGCGTGCAGTACGGTCTCGCCTCCAGCGTGTGGACCAAGGACTTCGGCCGGGCGATGCGGATGAGCCGCAAGCTCGACTTCGGCTGCGTGTGGATCAACACGCACATCCCGATCGTCGCCGAGATGCCCCACGGCGGCTTCAAGCACAGCGGCTACGGCAAGGACCTGTCGATGTACGGACTGGAGGACTACACCCGCGTGAAGCACGTGATGGCCAACATCGAGTCCTGAGCTCTGCGCAACAGGGAACGCAACAGGGAAGCAGCACCACGGGCTCGATCGTCCGATCGTCCGACCACCCGGTCGCCAGACCGGGTCCGTTCACCACGAAACCGAAGGAGCAGGCGTGAACAGGCGTCGCCCCCCAGCGGATCCCGCGATCCGAGCGCTGGCCTCCATGGCCGCACGCTCCACCGTCTCCCGTCGCTCGCTGCTGCGCGGTTCGGCCCTCGGGCTCGCCGCCGCAGGCATCGCGGGCTGCGCACCGCCGCTGCCGCCGGCAGGTGGCAAGGCCGCCGTCAAGCTGCCCGTCGACGTGTCCGACACGGACCGCACGGTCCGGTGGGCCAACTGGACGGCATACCTCGACCAGGACGAGAAGGCCACGAAGTACCCCACCCTCGAGGCGTTCACGAAGCGCACCGGCATCGCGGCGACGTACTCCGTCGACATCGAGGACAACGACTCGTACTTCAACAAGATCGCGCCGCAGCTGCGGGCCAAGCAGGACATCGCTCGTGACGTCTTCGTCTTCACGGACTGGATGGCCAACCGGATCATCCGCGACGAGCTCGTGCAGCCGCTCGAGCTCATCCGGATGCCGCACGCGGCCAACCTGATCGACACGCTCAAGGACGTCTCGTTCGACCCCGGCCGGCAGTACTCCCTGACGTGGCAGTCGGGCTTCGCCGGCATCGGCTACGACCGCGAGAAGGTGGGCCGCGACCTCAAGTCGATCGACGACCTGTGGGCCGACGACCTCAAGGGGCGCGTCGTCGTGCTGAGCGAGATGCGTGACACCGCGGCGCTGATGATGCAGCGCCAGGGCGTCGACATCTCCTCGAACTTCAGCAAGGCGCAGATCGAGGCCGGCATGGCCGAGATCGACAAGCGCGTCAACGACGGCCACATCCGACGGATCAAGGGCAACAGCTACCTCGAGGACCTCAAGAGCGGCAACGCCATCGCCGGGATCGTCTGGAGCGGCGACCTGTTCATCCTCCGGGCCGAGACCGGGAACGAGAACTGGCAGTTCACGATCCCGGAGTCGGGCGGCACGCTCTGGTCGGACAACATGCTGATCCCGATCACCTCGACGCACCGGAAGAACGCCACGGCGCTGATGGACTACTACTACGAGCCCGAGGTGGCGGCCCAGGTCGCGGCGTACGTCAACTACGTCTGCCCGGTGAAGGGTGCACAGGAGATCCTGGCGAAGGAGGACCCCGACCTCGCCAAGAGCCCGTTCATCTTCCCCACCGAGGACTACATCAAGCAGCACAGGATCCAGAGCTTCCGGGCTCTCTCACCGCAGGAGGACGCCGACTACGGCGCCGCCTGGGCAAAGGTGGTGGGTAACTGATGGCACGGCGCACCAGCGGCTTCCGGCAGGCGGCCGGCGACCTCCGGATCGACCACGTCACCAAGGAGTTCGCGTCCTTCACCGCGGTCGACGACCTCGTCCTCGAGGTGCCGCGCGGGTCGTTCTTCGCCCTGCTCGGCCCGTCGGGCTGCGGCAAGACGACGACCCTGCGCATGATCGCCGGGCTCGAGCAGCCGACCAGTGGGCGGGTGCTCATCGGCGAGACCGACCTCACCGGGTCGCGGCCCTACGAGCGCCCCGTCAACACGGTGTTCCAGAGCTACGCGCTCTTCCCGCACCTGACGATCCGCGACAACGTCGCCTTCGGGCCCAGGCGCCGCGGCGAGCAGGATGCCGCCGGCAAGGCCCAGGAGGCGCTCGAGCTGGTCCAGATGACGCACCTCGCCGGGCGCAAGCCCGTCCAGCTGTCAGGTGGTCAGCAACAGCGCGTCGCTCTCGCGCGTGCCCTGGTCAACCGACCGGAGGTGCTGCTCCTCGACGAGCCGCTCGGTGCCCTGGACCTCAAGCTGCGTCGTGAGATGCAGGTTGAGCTCAAGCGCATCCAGACGGAGGTCGGACTCACCTTCATCCACGTGACGCACGACCAGGAGGAGGCCATGACCATGGCCGACACCGTCGCCGTCATGAACGCCGGCCACATCGAGCAGATGGGTGCTCCCGAGGCGCTGTACGACCTGCCGCGCACCGCCTTCGTCGCCAACTTCCTCGGCCAGTCCAACCTCGGCGCCGGCCGTGTGGTCGACCGCGACGGCGAGCACCTCGTCGCCGAGGTGGCGGGCAGCCGGGTGCGGGTCCCGCTCAACCGGTCCTCGGTCGAGGGCGACGAGATCCTCTTCGGCGTGCGCCCCGAGAAGGTGCGCCTGCACGAGACCCGTCCCGAGGGCGCCGGCAACGACGTGCGAGGCACCGTCACCGACGTCAGCTTCACGGGCGTCGCGACGCAGTACCTCGTCACCGTGCCGAGCGGGGCCACCTGGGCCGTCTACGAGCAGAACCTCGACGTCGAGCCGAACTCCGTGCGGCCCGGCGACGAGGTGTGGCTCGGGTGGGAGACCGGCCATGCGTTCGCGGTGGCCGGCAGCGGCGCCGACCCCGGCGCCGGGGCGAGCGCGGAGGCCGGTGCAGGCGCCGGCGCTTCGACAGCCTCGAACAAGAGCGGCGACGGGAGCGTGGGCAGCTCCGACACCGCGCAGGTCGTGACGTCGTGAGCGTCGCCCAGGGCCTCGCGGCGCCGCCCGGTGCCGCCACCGGGCCGGCAGGCGTGCCGGCCGGGCCTCCCGACATCGACCCGGCCAGGACACACCGCGGCCGGCGCTGGGTGCCCTACCTGCTCCTGCTACCCGGGATGCTGTGGCTCGGCGTCTTCTTCGTGTGGCCGCTCGTGCAGCTCGCCAGCGTCTCGCTCCAGTCCCAGTTCCCCGGCTACCCGGGCTACTACTACCGCGACGTGAACGTCGGCAACTACACGGGCGCGATCACCGAGTTCGCCGGCCACTTCGGGCGGTCCCTGCTCTTCGCCGCGCTCGCGACGCTGTTCGGGTTCCTGCTCGCCTACCCGCTCGCGTACGCCATGGCCTTCAAGGCGGGCCGCTGGCGCAACGTCATGATGATCTGCGTCATCGCGCCGTTCTTCACCTCGTTCATCCTGCGCACCATCGCGTGGCGGCAGATCCTCGCCGACGAGGGCCCGCTCGCCTCGGTGCTGAAGACCCTTCACCTCCTGCCCGGCGGGCACATCACCGAGACGTGGGTCGCGGTCGTCGCCGGCCTCACCTACAACTTCCTGCCGTTCATGGTGCTGCCGATCTACGCGTCGCTCGAGAGGGCCGACCCGAAGGTCATCGAGGCGGGGGGTGACCTCTACGCCAACGGGTTCACCACGTTCCGCACCGTCACGCTGCCGATGAGCATGCCCGGCGTCATCGCCGGCACGCTGCTCACCTTCATCCCGGCCGCGGGCGACTACGTCAATGCCGAGCTGCTCGGCTCCGACCGCAGCACGAAGATGGTGGGCAACGTCATCGAGAGCCAGTTCTTCCGCGTGCTCGGCGGCTATCCCACCGCAGCGGCGCTGTCCTTCACCCTGATGGCGATCATCCTCGTCCTCGTCTTCCTCTACATCCGCCGCTTCGGCACCGAGGAGCTGCTGTGAACGCCGCCAGGCGCTGGGTCGCCGACCACATCGCGATGATCGTCGCGCTGCTCGTGCTGGTCTACCTCTTCGTCCCGGTGGCCTACACGTTCGCGTTCTCCTTCAACGACTACAAGAAGTCGAACATCACCTGGGTGGGCTTCACGACGAAGCACTGGGCGAATCCCTGTGGGGCACAAGGTGCCTGCGAGTCGTTGGTCGTGTCGCTGCAGGTCGGCACCATCGCCACGGTGATCGCGACCATCCTCGGCACGATGATCGCGTTCGCCCTCGTGCGGCACCGCTTCCGCGGCCACGGCACGAGCAACCTGCTCGTCTTCATCCCGATGGCGACACCCGAGATCGTGCTCGGCGCGAGCCTGCTGACGATCTTCGTCCAGGGCTTCTCGGGCATCGGGCTTCGGCTGGGCTTCTGGACCATCGTGATCGCCCACATCATGTTCTGCATCAGCTTCGTCGTCGTCACGGTGAAGGCCCGGCTCCAGAGCCTCGACCCGAGGCTCGAGGAGGCCGCCCAGGACCTGTATGCCGGCCCGGGCGGCACCTTCTGGCGGGTGACGTTCCCGCTCGTCCTCCCTGGCATCGTCTCGGCGGCGCTGCTGTCGTTCTCGCTGAGCTTCGACGACTTCATCATCACGAACTTCGTGTCGGGTGACGAGTCGACCTTCCCGAAGTTCGTCTACACCTCGTACCTCCGCGGAATCCCCGCGCAGGCCAACGTGATCGGCTTCTCGATGTTCCTCATCGCAGTGCTGCTCGTCGTGGGCGGACAGGTCATCGGCAACGCGCGGAGGGCGAGCAAGGCGTGAGAGTGCTCATGGTCGGCTCCGGCGGCGTCGGTGACGCTGCCGCGCGCATCGCGGCCGAACGCGACTTCTTCGAGCTGTGGGTCGTCGCCGACTACGACGCGTCGCGCGCCGAGCGCACTGTCGCCGCAGTGGTCGAGCGGAACCCGGACGAGAGCCGTTTCGTCACGGCGCAGGTCGACGCGTCCTCGGCCGAGGCCGTGACGGCGCTGGCCCGCGAGCACGACGTCACCCACGTGTTCAACGCCGTCGACCCGAAGTTCAACATGGCGATCTTCAATGGTGCCAAGGCTGCCGGCGCCGACTACCTCGACATGGCGATGAGCCTGTCGCAGCGTCACCCCGAGCAGCCGTATGCCGTCACCGGGGTCAAGCTGGGCGACGAGCAGTTCGCGGTCTCGGGGGAGTGGGAGGCCGACGGCCGTCTCGCCCTCGTCGGCATGGGCGTCGAGCCGGGCCTCTCGGACGTCTTCGCCCGCTACGCCGCCGACCACCTCTTCTCCGAGATCGACGAGCTCGGCACCCGCGACGGCGCGAACCTCGAGGTGCGCGACGACGACGGCAACGAGGTCTTCGCGCCGAGCTTCTCGATGTGGACGACGATCGAGGAGTGCCTCAACCCGCCTGTCATCTGGGAGAAGGGCCGCGGGTGGTTCACCACCGAGCCGTTCAGCGAGCCCGAGGTCTTCGACTTCCCGGAGGGCATCGGTCCGGTCGAGTGCGTCAACGTCGAGCACGAGGAGGTTCTCCTCATGCCACGCTGGGTCGACGCCCGGCGGGTCACCTTCAAGTACGGCCTCGGCGACGCGTTCATCACGATCCTCAAGGTGCTGAACACGCTCGGGCTCGACAGCACCGACCCCGTGCGCGTCAAGGGCGTCGAGGTGTCACCCCGCGACGTCGTCGCTGCGGTGCTGCCCGACCCGGCGACCATCGGTCCGCGGATGACGGGCAAGACGTGTGCCGGGCTCTTCGTGACAGGAACGGGCACCGACGGGCGGCCGCGGCGCACTTACCTCTATCACGTCGCCGACAACGAGCAGACGATGCGCGACTACGGCGCCCAGTGCGTGGTGTGGCAGACCGCCGTCAACCCGGTTGTCGCGCTCGAGCTGCTCGCGCGTGGCACGTGGAAGGGCAAGGGCGTCCTGGGGCCGGAGGCCTTCGACGCGGTCTCGTTCCTCGACCTGCTCGCGGCCCCCACACCCGAGGGCTACGGCTCGCCCTGGGGTGTGGACGAGCGCTGAGCGGACGGCACGGCACGCGGTTCGATGTATCTCCGCACGCCCCAGGCCGCGCAGATACATCGACCGGGCGGTGGGGGAGCAACCGATGACCGAACATCGACGAGGAATAGGGTTCAGGCATGGCAGCGGTGACGCAGAAGTCAGTGATCGACTCGGTGCCCAAGGGCCTCTACATCGGCGGGCAGTGGCGCGACGGCGGCGACGGCCAGACCATCGCGGTCGACGACCCCGCGACCGGCAAGGCGCTGACCCACGTGGCGGCGGCCACGGTCGCCGACGGGCGCGCCGCGCTCGACGCCGCCGTGGCGGCGCAGGCCGACTGGGCCAGGACCCCCCCGCGCGACCGCGGCGAGCTGCTGCGAGCGGCATACGAGAGGATCACCGAGCGCGCCGAGGAGTTCGCGATGCTCATGACTCTCGAGATGGGCAAGACGCTCGCCGAGAGCCGCGGCGAGGTCGCCTACGGCGCCGAGTTCTTCCGCTGGTTCTCCGAGGAGGCGGTGCGCATCTCGGGCCGGTGGTCGACGGCGCCCAACGGCGCGACCCGGCTCATGACGATGAAGCAGCCGGTGGGTCCGACGCTGATGATCACGCCGTGGAACTTCCCGCTGGCGATGGGCACGCGCAAGATCGGCCCCGCCATCGCCGCCGGCTGCACGATGGTCGTCAAGCCGGCGAGCCAGACGCCGCTGACGATGCTCGCGCTCGCCGACCTGCTCCGCGAGTGCGGACTGCCCGACGGGGTGCTCAACGTCGTCATGACCACCCACGAGACCACCGGCGCCGTCATGGAGCCGCTGATCCGCGACCCGCGCCTGCGCAAGCTCACCTTCACCGGCTCGACCCCGGTCGGCCGGTCGCTGATGGAACAGGCGTCGCAGGGCATCCTCCGCGTGTCGATGGAGCTCGGCGGCAACGCGCCGTTCCTCGTCTTCGAGGACGCCGACGTCGACCAGGCCGTCGACGGCGCGATGCTCGCCAAGATGCGCAACATGGGTGAGGCGTGCACGGCGGCCAACCGGTTCTACGTCCACGAGTCCCTCGCCGACGAGTTCAGCGCCGCGCTCGCCCGCCGGATGGGCGCCCTCACCCTCGGCAAGGGCACCAAGGACGGCGTCGACGTCGGGCCCCTCGTCGACGAGAAGGCGCGCGACAAGGTGAGCGCGCTCGTCGCGGACGCCGTCGCGAAGGGCGCCAAGGTGCTCGTGGGCGGCTCGGTGCCCTCGGGCGACGGGTGGTTCTACGAGCCGACCGTGCTCGCCGACGTGCCCACCGACGCCGACATGGCGCGCGAGGAGATCTTCGGCCCCGTCGCGCCGGTGACGACGTTCCGCACCGACGCGGAGGCCATCCGCCTCGCCAACGACACGGAGTACGGCCTCGTCGCCTACCTCTTCACCAAGGACCTCTCGCGCGCCATCACGATGAGCGAGGCGCTCGAGTACGGCATGGTCGGCGTCAACCAGGGCATCGTGTCCAACCCTGCGGCGCCTTTCGGCGGTGTGAAGGCGTCCGGTGTCGGGCGCGAGGGAGGCTTCGAGGGCATCGACGAGTACCTCGAGACCAAGTACGTCGGCATCGCCCTGTAGGTCCGCGGTCACCCCTGCAGTGCGGGGCAAACTGTGCGAAACCGGCCCGGCCGACGCGGCCGCTGTGATGCAATCCCTTCCATGACGACTCAAGCGGGGCGCTTGGGAGGCGGGGCGCTTCGCTCGCTCGCCTCCCTGCTCGACGACACCGACTCCGCGCTGCGGCGCGGCGGCTCGGCCGGTGTGTCCGTGTGGTCCTCCGGCTTCCCGGTCCTCGACGACACCCTGACCGGCGGCTTCCGCGCGGGTGAGCTGGTGCTCCTCGGCGGATCCCAGGGCAACGGCAAGACGACCATCGGCCTGCAGTTCGTGCGCAACGCCGTCGCCTCCGGGCGCACGGCGCTCTTCTTCTCCTACGAGCACGAGGCGCACACGCTCTTCGAGCGCCTCGTCTCGATGGAGGCCTCCGAGCGCATCCCGGGCGAGGTCGCGACCGTGCACGAGGTGCGCCGTGCGCTCGAGTCCGAGTCGGGCGGCCTCACGCTCGAGGACGTCCTCACGCCGCTTCCCGGAGCCCTTCCGGCGCTCTTCGCGCTCGCGGACTTCGGCGACCGCCTGCACATCCACGAGTCGAACGCGTCGACGACCCTCGCGGAGATCCGCCGCATCGTCGACGAGGTGGCGCAGCAGACCGGCGACGCGCCTCTCGTGCTCGTCGACTACCTCCAGAAGGTGCCGGTCCGCGACGCCCACGACGCCCGCGACGGCGACGCCATGACCGTGGCCGCCGAGGGCCTCAAGGAGCTCGCCCTCCAGGCGGGCGTTCCCGTCGTGGCGGTGGCCGCGGCGGACAAGGCCAGCCTCGGGGCGGGCCGCCGCATGCGCATCCACGACCTACGCGGCTCGTCCGCGCTCGCCTACGAGTCCGACATCGTGCTCATCCTCAGCGAGAAGGTCGACATCGTCGCGCGCGACCACCTCATCTACGACCTCGGCAACGCGCAGCGCTTCAGCGACTGGTGCGTGGTCACCGTCGAGAAGAACCGCCACGGCCGCGCCGGCGTCGAGCTCGAGTTCCACAAGGACTTCACCCACGGCCGGTTCCACACCGACGGCCAGCAGGTCAAGGAGCGCCTCATCGACGAGCGGGTCTTCGTCAACTGACGGTGCACCGCACCCGAGCAGGTATGCCGTCGGGCGGCTTTAGCGGGCCCGCGGGGTCGCGCCGTCGCTCTCGTGGTCGAGGCCAGGCCACCGCCGCACGTCCCCGACCCCGGTGAGGCCCACGACCACCCCCGTCGTCCTCCCACGGCGACGTCGTCATCTACGTCACCGAGAGGTCGGCCGGCCCTGACCGTCGGCGCCCGGGTCTAGCGTCGGAACATGCTCGAGACCAGTGAAGAGACGGCTTCGCTCCAGTCCCTGCTCGATGCCTCGCTCGCACGGTCCACGGGGCACCTGCGGGCCATCATCACCGACGACCGCACGCTGACGGCCGAGCAGCTCACCGGACTGCTCACGGGGATGAAGGTGCTGTCGGTCGCCACGGTCACCGCCGCCGGCGAGCCGCGCATCAGTGCCCTCGACGGCCACTTCCTGCACGGCACGTGGACCTTCAGCACTTCCGGCACCTCGGCCAAGGCGAAGCACCTGGCGGCACGGCCGGCGGTCAGCGTGGCCCACGTCGACGGCGAGGACCTCGCGCTCTTCACCCATGGCTACGCCGACCTCATGGCACCCGGGCCCGAGCGCGACGAGGTCGAGGCGCACTGGACGGCGCACTACGGCAGCAGCCCGTGGTCCTGGGGCGACGACATCCGCATGTACCGCCTGCACATGACGTGGGCCGTCGCCTACGCCTTCGAGCGCGACGAGCTGCTGCGGGCGAGGGGAGTGACCGCTTGACCCGCGCCTGCGGAACAATGCCCGGGTGACAGACACCTCGGCCCCGACCCGCCGCCGCATCGTCCTGCTCGGCTCGACCGGATCGATCGGCACGCAGGCCATCGACCTCGTCGAGCGCAACCCCGACCGGTTCGAGGTCGTGGGCCTCTCCGCCGGCAGCAACCTCGAGCTCGTCGCCCGGCAGGCGGTGGCCTTGCGGGTGCCCGTGGTCGCCCTGGCGAGCGGCACCGAGCAGGACGTGGCGCGAGCGATCGCGAGCGCGGCCGACGCAGCGGGCGTGACGGCATACGCCCCGGAGGTGCTCGTCGGACCGGACGCCAGCACGACCCTCGCGGCTCGCGACGCCGACGTCGTGGTCAACGGCATCACGGGCGCCATCGGTCTCGAGCCGACGCTGGCGGCGCTGCGGGCGGGGACGACGCTGGCGCTCGCGAACAAGGAGTCGCTCATCATCGGCGGTCCGCTGGTCAAGGCGGTCGCGGCGCCCGGCCAGATCGTGCCCGTCGACTCGGAGCACTCGGCGATCGCGCAGTGCCTGCGCGGCGGTCGCGCGGAGGAGGTACGGCGCCTCGTCGTCACGGCGAGCGGTGGCCCGTTCCGTGGACGCACCCGCTCTGAGCTCGCCGGGGTGACGCCCGAACAGGCCCTGGCCCACCCGAACTTCGCCATGGGCCGCGTCATCACGACGAACTCGGCGACGCTCGTCAACAAGGGGCTGGAGGTCATCGAGGCGCACCTGCTCTTCGACATCCCGTTCGAGCGCATCGACGTCGTCGTGCACCCCCAGCAGATGATCCACTCGATGGTCGAGTTCGTGGACGGCTCGACGATCGCCCAGGCCGGGCCGCCGCGCATGCTCGTGCCGATCGCCCTCGGCCTGAGCTGGCCCGAGCGCCTCGCCGACGCCGACGTGCCGTGCGACTGGACGAAGGCACAGAGCTGGGAGTTCGAGCCGCTCGACGACGACGCCTTCCCGGCAGTCGCTCTCGCCCGGCGGGTAGGAGAGGCCGGCGGCACGTGGCCGGCCGTCTACAACGCCGCCAACGAGGTCGCCGTCGACGCCTTCCACGACGGCCGCATCGGCTTCGTCGACATCGTCGACACCGTCGCACACGTCGTCGACGCGTATGCCGCCGAGCCCGCTTCGCAGGTGCGTGACCTGACGCTCGGGGACGTCCTCGCCGCCGACGCATGGGCGAGGAGCGCCGCCGAGCGCGCCATCAGCGGCTGACGCCAGCCCCTTCCCCGTTCGATGTATCCGCGCGGCTCTGGCCGTGCGGGGATACATCGAACCGGGGGGCGGCGCGGCGAGCTCAGGCGGCACGACGCCGGCTGAGCCCGCGTTGGACCTGCTCGAGGAAGCGGTCGGTCTCGAGCCGAAGGCCGATGACGTCGACACGCAGGACTCTGTCGCCCGAGAGGGTGATGTCGTTCTGGCGCAGGTTGTCGTCGGTGACCGCGACTCCCCAACGGTGCTGTGCGCCGTCGATCTCGACGACCAGGTCGTGGTCGTCCCAGGCGACATCGAGGTAGATGCGTCCGCCAGGCGTCTGACGCACGACCTGGCGCGACGGCTCGGGGAGCCCGCGCGATCGGCACATTCGTGCGAAGTCGAGCTCACCGAGGCTCTGCACCCCGAAGGCGATGTCGCGAACGACCGCTCGGATGAAGGCACGGCGGGTGCGACCTCGGACGAGCCTCTGAGCGGCAGCGAGCCGATGGGGAGTGGTCAGACGCTGCTGGACGGTCATCAGCAGGATCAGCGCTGCTTGACGGTCGGTCCTCGCCCAGTGGGCCGCCCGGATCGCCGCCACGGCGGGCGTGGTGCGAGGCAGGCCGGCGAGCACCAGCTCACCCGTGACGCGGCGGATCACCTTGTGGATCGCTGCTCCGGGCAACGGGTCGGTGTTGTGGTTGTGCACGGCCGAGACGTGGACCACCTCGTCGAGGTAGCCCTTGAGCCCGGCGTGCTGCAGTGCCGTCACGCCGTCTATCGCGGCCACGGCGCTGCCCGTCTCGAAAACCACGGACCAGCGTCGGGCAACGGTCCCCAGCGTGCCGTTGTGTACGGCGACCGTCTGACGTCCGTGCAGGCGCCACCGTCCTGCATCCACCTCATAGCGGATGTCGTGGCGGGTGATGCCTGCCGCGGCGAGCCATGCCCTGGACGCGACTCCGTCCGCGGCCTCGGCCAGCTCGGCAGCCAGTCGACGACGCTTGCTTCTCTCCACCCAACCAGCGTGTCGACCTGTCCTCGACGCCGGGCCAGCCAACCGGTGGCCGGTGGAAAAGGCAGCTTCTCGCGAAGGGGGCTGTGGATCATGCCCGGGTCGATGTATCTGCGAGGCCCATGGCGTGCGGGGATACATCGAATCGGGAAGTCGTGGAGACGATGTGACAATGGTCGTGTGCTGTTTCTCGTAGGGGTCCTGGTCGTGGTCGTCGGCGTGGCGCTGAGCATCGCGCTGCACGAGATCGGCCACCTCGTGCCTGCCAAGAAGTTCGGGGTCAAGGTCACCCAGTACATGGTCGGCTTCGGCCCGACCGTCTGGTCCCGGCGGCGTGGCGAGACCGAGTACGGCATCAAGGCGGTCCCGCTCGGCGGCTACGTTCGCATGATCGGCATGCTGCCGCCGCGCCCCGGCGACAAGCCCGGCGAGCTGCGCACCCTCTCGACCGGCCGGTTCAGCCAGATGGTCGACCAGGCCCGAGCCGACTCGATGGAGGAGGTCAGGCCCGGCGACGAGCACCGCGTCTTCTACAGGCTCCACCCGGCCAAGAAGATCGTCATCATGCTCGGCGGCCCCGTCATGAACCTCCTCATCGCCGCGGTACTGCTGACCGCGGTCATCACGCTCTACGGACTGCCGCAGGTCGCCCCGAAGGTCGGGCTGCTGTCGCAGTGCGTGCCCACGGCCGCCCCGACGCTCCAGGTGCCCCAGCCGAAGTGCCGGCCGGGCGACCCGGTCGCACCGGCCAAGGCGGCCGGGCTGCAGGCGGGCGACCGCATCGTCTCGGTCGACGGCAGGCCCGTCACGACCTGGGACGCCGTGTCGGCCGCCATCCGCGACAGCAAGGGGCGCACGATGACCTGGGCCGTCCAGCGCGGCAACCAGAAGGTCGACGTCAGCATCACGCCGGCGGTGCTCGAGCGCGCCACCTACGACGACCAGGGCAACGCCATCGCCAAGGACGGCAAGCCCGTGCTCGCCTCGATGGGCTTCGCGGGCATCACGCCCGGCCAGGAGCTCGTGAAGACGCCGCTCACCCAGGCACCGAAGTTCGTCTGGGACCGCACCGTCGACACCGCCTCGATCATCGTCCGCATCCCGGAGAAGATGGCAGGGGTCGTCCAGGCGGCGTTCGGCTCCGACGAGCGCGACCCCAACGGCCCGATCTCCGTCGTCGGCGTCGGTCGCATCGGCGGCGAGGTGGCGGCCCTGGACATCCCGGCCGACGAGGGCGGCAACTGGCTCAAGATCGCCCAGCTGATCCTGCTCATCGCCTCGCTCAACCTCGCCCTCTTCGTCTTCAACCTCATCCCACTGCTCCCGCTCGACGGCGGCCACGTGGCGGGGGCGCTGTGGGAGGCGATCAAGAAGGGCTGGGCGCGAGTGCGCAACCGGCCCGACCCCGGGTTCGTCGACGTGGCCAAGGGCCTGCCGGTCGCGTACGCCATGAGCCTCGTGCTGATCACGATGTCGGTGCTGCTCATCTACGCCGACATCGTCAAGCCGATCAAGCTGTTCGGCTGAGCCCCGCCCGCGACCGGACGGTTTCCTCGGGCGGGACATAATGGCGGCATGAGCGTCTCCCTCGGTATGCCGTCCGCGCCCCCGCCGGTCCTCGCCCCCCGGCGCCGGACCCGCCAGATCCAGGTCGGCAAGGTCGGGGTCGGCAGCGACTTCCCGGTCTCGGTGCAGTCGATGACGACGACGCCGACCACCGACATCAACGCGACGCTCCAGCAGATCGCCGAGCTCACGGCGTCGGGCTGCGACATCGTGCGGGTCGCCTGCCCGAGCCAGGACGACGCCGACGCGCTCCCGGCCATCGCGAGGAAGAGCCAGATCCCCGTCATCGCCGACATCCACTTCCAGCCGAAGTACGTCTTCGCCGCGATCGACGCCGGCTGCGCCGCGGTGCGCGTCAACCCCGGCAACATCCGCCAGTTCGACGACCAGGTCAAGGAGATCTCGCGGGCGGCGAAGGACGCCGGCGTCTCGATCCGCATCGGCGTCAACGCCGGCTCGCTCGACAAGCGGATCCTGGAGAAGTACGGCAAGGCGACGCCCGAGGCGCTCGTCGAGTCGGCCGTCTGGGAGGCGAGCCTCTTCGAGGAGCACGACTTCCACGACTTCAAGATCTCGGTCAAGCACAACGACCCCGTCGTCATGGTGCGCGCGTACGAGCTGCTCGCCGAGCGTGGCGACTGGCCGCTCCACCTGGGCGTCACCGAGGCCGGTCCTGCCTTCCAGGGCACGATCAAGTCGGCGACCGCGTTCGGCGCACTGCTCTCACGCGGCATCGGCGACACGATCCGGGTCTCCCTGAGCGCCCCCCCGGTCGAGGAGGTCAAGGTCGGCATCCAGATCCTCCAGAGCCTGAACCTGCGCCCCCGCAAGCTCGAGATCGTCTCCTGCCCGTCGTGCGGTCGCGCGCAGGTCGACGTCTACACCCTCGCCGACCAGGTCACCGCCGGCCTCGAGGGCATGACCGTGCCGCTGCGGGTCGCCGTCATGGGCTGTGTGGTCAACGGCCCCGGCGAGGCCCGCGAGGCCGACCTCGGTGTCGCCTCCGGCAACGGCAAGGGCCAGATCTTCGTCAAGGGCGAGGTCATCAAGACCGTCCCCGAGGCCCAGATCGTCGAGACCCTCATCGAGGAGGCCATGCGCCTCGCCGAGGAGATGGGCGAGCCGGTCGACGAGGAGTCCGCGGGCGCCCCCAGCGTCACCGTCAGCTGACGGTTCGTGACGCGGGTGTGACGCCTTCGTGAGGCGCGCCGGGGTGACACCCGGGCCGCGGGAGGGCACTCTTGGGTGGTGTTGCGCCAACGCCTACCCGTGCGACCGCTGTCGGCGGCCGACCAGGATGCCGCGCTCGCCGTCTGCGCCCGCGACCGGGTGGCCAACGTCTTCGTCGCGGCACGCATCACCGAGGGCTCGCTGAGGTCCTCGCCGGGCTCGCTCCTGGGGCACTGGGACGACGGTGAGCTCCGTGGCCTGGTCTGGGTCAGCGCCAACGTCGTGCCCGTCGAGCTCGACGACGACGGGGTCGCGGCGATCGCCGCACGCATCATGAGGATGCGTCGCCAGTGCGCGTCGATCTTCGGTCCGAGGGCGCAGGTCGTCGCGCTCTGGGACCGGCTGGGCCCGACCTGGGGTCCCGTGCGCGCGGTGCGCACCCACCAGCCGCTCCTGACCACCCGCGAGCGTCCCTCGGCCCTCGGTCTGACGCTCGACCCCGACGTGCGACCCGCGCGCATCGACGAGGTCGACATCGTCCTTCCGGCCGCGGCGCACATGTTCACCGAGGAGATCGGCTACCCGCCCTACTTCGGTTCGGACCGCGGCTACCGGGCGAGCGTCGCCGCCCTCGTCCGGGCCGGGCACACGTACGTCAAGGTCGAGGACGGCGAGGTCGTCTTCAAGGCCGACGTCGGGTCCCTCGCGCTCGGCTGCGCCCAGGTGCAGGGCGTGTGGCTGCACCCACGGCTGCGTGGGCAAGGGTTGTCGGTCCCGGCCATGGCCAGTGTCGTCGAGCAGGTGCTCTCGGGAATGGCCGAAGAGGTGTCGCTCTACGTCAACGACTTCAACGTGGCGGCGCGGGCGGCATACGCCCGGTGTGGTTTCCGCGAGGTGGGCGCCTTCACGACCGTGCTCCTCTGAGCGCTCCGGCCCGCGCCTAGGGTGAGGGCATGAAGACCTCGACGAACGCGCCGCTCAGCAAGGATGCCCTCGCCCTGGCGGGTCTCTTCCTCACTTCGGGCACCATGCACCTCCTGCGGCCGGAGCCGTTCGAGTCGATCGTCCCCAAGCGACTGCCGTCCCGGCGAGCCCTGGTGTATGCGTCAGGTGCAGCCGAGATCATCTGTGCCGTAGGGCTTTTCGTCCCTCGCACACGCCGCGTGGCGGGGCTGGCGTCCGCGGCGCTGCTCCTCGCCGTCTTCCCGGCCAACGTGACGATGACGGGTCAGGCGAAGCGGCGGTTCGACCGCGACCCGCATGACACTGCGAAGCAGGGCTACCTCGCGGCCACCGTCGCGCGGCTGCCCCTCCAGTGGCCGATGGTCCGGGCAGCCCTGCGCGTCGGTGGAGTCATGCCCTGAAGGTGATGCTGACGTTGTCGCCGACCCGGCGGTAGCCCATCGCCTGGTAGATGGCGTTCGACGTGGGGTTGGCCAGGTCGGTGAAGAGCATGCACGACTCACCGGCGTCCTGCCGCGCCGAGCTGAGGGCGGCCACGACACCGCTCGCGTAGCCGTGGCCGCGCAGCTCCGGTGGGGTCCAGACGCCCGAGACCCGGGTGACTCCGCCGTTGGCGGGGGAGGCGTACGCCATCGAGACGGGACGACCGCGGTCGATCCACAGCCCCACGCGACCAGCCGCGATGTGCCGGTCGAGTGACGATGCCCGTGCCCCGGCGCCGTCGATCGCCTCGTAGAAATGCTGGTGCCACTCGTCGACCAGGGCGCTGTCGTCGGCCGTCGCCGTGCGGAACCCACCAGGCACCTCGAAGGGCACGCGGGGCCGCACCGGCAGGTCGAACCGTCCGACCTCCATCGACACGGCCGCGGACACGCCGGTCCTCATGGCCCACTCGTCGGCGAACGCCTCCGTCGGGGCTCGAAGGCCGCCGACGCCGGGGAGCGTCTCGTGGCTCCCGGCGAGGTGCACGGCCAGCCCGCGGGCCTGCACGGGGGTCGCGTGGGCGATGTGCAGGTGATGGGGCGGCGTGTGCATGAACGCCGCCACGACCTCACCGGCCTCGTCGGTCCCGGCCCACCAGCGCGGCGCGACGTGGCGGGCCGGGTCGGCGACCAGCCCTTCGGTGACACTGGCGACCACGCTCAGTGCCTCCGCCTCACGCTCGACGAGCGCGGCGAACGCCGTTCGCGCGAGGGCGGGCTCGGTGATCAGGCGGTAGGAGAGCGACGCTGACGACATGTCGCCACTATCGCCGATCCGCCGGTCGCACGCGGCCGGCCGTGGCACGATTCGCCCGTGCCGTTCACGCCGAGCCATGCCATCGTCGCGGTCCCGCTGCAGCGTCTGGGGCTGCCCTTCGCTGCGGTGGCGGCCGGGGCGATGACGCCCGACGTGGCGGTCTTCCTCCCCGGCGTCGTGGACTACGGCACGACGCACTCCCTTCGTGGGGTCCTCACCGTCGACGCCGCCCTCGCGGTGGTCCTGGTCCTCGTCTGGTGGGTGTGGTTGCGCGGCCCCGTCGTCGACGTGGCGCCCGCGGCGCTGCGGCACCGGGTGGACGTCCGGGGGCAGCAGCCTCGGGGGAGCCTCCGCTGGTGGGCTCTCGTCGTCGCCGGTGCGCTGCTCGGGGCCGCGACCCACGTCGGATGGGACGCCTTCACCCACCCGGGAGCCTGGGGACCCGAGCACCTGCCCGTGCTGCGCACGCAGGTCGGCCCGTTGAGCCTGACGAAGTGGCTGCAGTACGCGTCGGGTGTGCTGGGACTTGCCGGCCTGCTCGCGTGGAGCTGGCGGCAGCTGCGCTCACGCCCGGCGGTGCCGGGGGAGCCGCAGGTCCTGGCGGGGAGGTCGGCCCTGCGCGCCCTGCCGGTCGTCGGCGCGGGGCTCGGCGTCGCCGTCTCGATCGCGACGGCGGGGTCGGCCGACGGCCTGCACCGCGCCCTCGTTCGAGCCGTCACCTCCGGTGGAGTGGGCGGCGCGCTCGGCGTGCTGACGCTGGCGGCCGGGTGGACCGTGATGCGTCGACTGGAGCGCAGTCGTCCTGGGACGGTGCGGCCTCCCGCACGTGAGGGCAGCACCGATCGGTGACCAGCGACCCGGTCACAGCCGCCGCGCTCAGACCCGTGCGACGACCTCGGCATGGGTCATCGCGAACCACGCGTCCGGGTGCTGCGACCACTCGCGCCAGGCCCCGCTCACCTCGGCGAGCCCGGCCTCGGTCAGCAGTCCGCGCTCGACCGCCTGCGAGGCGAAGGTCGACTCGAGGGTGCGCCTCGCCCAGGCACCACCCCACCGGGCGCACTGCTCCGGCGTCGCGTAGGTCCACAGCGACGCCGACGGCGCGAGGTCCCTGAGCCCGGCCGCGTGGGCCCAGGCGACGAGGTGGCGTCCGGCGTCCGGCTCGGCGTGGTTGAGGCGGGCCAGTCGGCGGTACACGTCGAGCCAGAGCGTCATGCCCTCCGACGCGGGGTGCCACACCATCGAGGCGTAGTCGACGTCGCGCACGGCCACGATCCCGCCCGGGCCCGCGACGCGAGCCATCTCGCGCAGTGCCCCGACCGGGTCGGTGAGGTGCTGGAGCACCTGGTGCGCGTGCACCACGTCGAAGGACCCGGCGGCATACGGCAGGGCCATGACGTCGGCGTGCGCGAAGACGGTCCGGTGGTCGCCACGGGCGGCGGCATTGCGCCGGGCCTGCGCAAGCGGGCCGGCCACGTTCTCGACGCCGACCACCTGCCCGGCGGGACCGACGGCGTCGGCGAGGTCGAGGGTGATGGTGCCCGGTCCGCACCCGACGTCGAGCACGCGGAAGCCCTCGCGCAGGTGGGGGAGCAGGTAGGCCGCGGAGTCCGATGCGGTGCGTGCCCCGTGCGAGGCGAGCACGCTCGCATGGTGCCCGTGCAGGTAGACGTCACCCATGACGCGACGCTACGCGCGGTCCGCGGCGCAGCGCCGACGCGTCCACCGATGCGCACGGGACGGCATACGCGAGACGGGGTCGGGCGCGACGAAGGCCCGCCCCCGGAGGGACGGGCCTTCGTGCACGTGGCGCCCGGAGGCGTCAGCTCACTTGGTGAGCGGCGCGAGCGTCGGGTCGTTGGCGTACGCCTCGGCTGCGTTCTCCTTGGTCACGATGACCGGCGGGAGCAGGTTGGCCGGGACGACCTTGACACCGTTGTTGTAGGACTTGGTGTCGTTGACCGTCGGCGTCTGGCCCTTCTGGAGGGCCGTCACCATGGCGATGGTCTCCTTGACCAGGTTGCGGGTGTCCTTGTTGATCGTGGAGTACTGCACGCCCGCCATGATCGACTTGACCGACTCGACCTCGGAGTCCTGACCGGTCACGATCGGGTTCGGCTTGCCGGCCGCCTTGACCGACGTCAGGATCGCGCGGGCCAGCGTGTCGTTGGGCGACAGGACGCCGTCGATGTTGGTGCTCGTGTAGTTGGCCGCGAGGAGCGTGTCCATGCGCTTCTGCGCGTTCTCGGCCTTCCAGCCCTGGGTGACGGCCTGGTTGAAGTCCGTCTGGCCCGACACGACCTTGAGGGTGCCGTCGGTGATCTTCGGCTTGAGCACCTTCATGGCGCCGTCGAAGAACACCTGGGCGTTGGCGTCGTCGGGGGAACCGGCGAAGAGCTCGATGTTGTACGGGCCGTTCGGCTTCTTCTTCGCCATGCCGTCGAGGAGGGCCTGGCCCTGGAGCTCGCCGACCTTGAAGTTGTCGTAGGCGACGTAGTAGTCAACGGCGTTGGTGTTCTTCACGAGGCGGTCGTAGGCGATGACGACCGCGCCGGCGTCCTTGGCGGCCTTGAGCTGGGTGCCCAGCTGCGAGCCGTCGATGGCGCCGACGACGATGACCTTCGCGCCCTTCGTGACCATGGCCGAGATCTGGTTCTGCTGCTCGGACACGCCGCCGTTGGCGAACTGGACGTCACCCTGGAAGCCGGCCTGCGACAGGCCGTCCTTGAACAGCTGCTCGGCGAGCACCCAGTTCTCCGACGTCTTCTGCGGCAGGGCGATACCGATGACCGCGTTGGCGGGGAAGCCCGCCGCCGCGGAGCCGCCGTTCGAAGCGCCCGGCGTCGTGCCGGTGTCGCTGCTCCGACCGCAACCGGTCAGAACAAGGGCGGCCACAGCCGTGACGCCCAGCACCTTGGTGAAGGTACGCATGTGCTCTCTTTCCTCTCATCGCGTCCGGGCGAACGCGGATCCTTCTCGGCCTCGGGCGGGCGCCCTGACCGTGTCTGTGGGGCCAGCGAACCGGGTGGCTCAGCTGGACTGACGGATGCTCTCGGTGATCGGGGCCGTCTCCACCGCGGCCGACGGCGGGGGCGGCGTGCTGTCGTCGCCGCCGCCCCGCCCGCGGGCGTTGCGCATCAGCAGGCCGATGAGCGAGGCACGGCCCTGCGACTTGTTGTAGACGTCGAACGCGACGGCGACGAGAAGGACGAGCCCCTTGATCATCTGGGTCGCGTCGGCGCCGATTCCCTTGAGCTGCAGGCCGTTGTTGAGCACCGCCATGACGAGGCCTCCGACGATCGAGCCGACGACGGTGCCGACGCCACCGGTGACCGCCGCGCCACCGATGAACACGGCCGCGATCGCGTCGAGCTCCCACCCGACACCGTCGGACGGGCCGGAGGCGGTCGAGCGGGCCACGAAGATCATGCCGGCGAGGGCCGCGAGGATCGACATGTTCATCATGACGAGGAAGTTGACCTTCTTGCTCTTGACGCCGGAGAGCTCGGCCGCGTGGCGGTTGCCGCCCACGGCGTAGATGTGGCGGCCGATCACCGTGCGGTTCGAGATGAAGCCGTAGAGGAGCACGAGCACGGCGAGGATCATCCCCGCGATCGGGAACGAGGTGCCGGGACGGCCGGAGCCGAAGAGCAGGGTCGCCGCGATGATCGCCGCGCAGATGAGGGCCAGGCGCACCCACATGACCCAGGCCTCCTCGACGTCGGCGCCGAGCTTGACCAGGGCGCGGCGGCTGCGGATGGCGCCGTAGACGATGCCGACCGCGAGCAGCAGACCGAGCAGGACGGTGAGGTTGTTGTAGCCGGTGTCGGGGCCGACCTCGGGGAGGTAGCCGCCACCGATGACCTGGAAGTCGTCGGAGACGGGCACCGAGTTCGACTTGCCGACGTACTGGTTCGCGCCGCGGAAGAGCAGCATGCCCGACAGCGTGACGATGAACGCCGGGATGCCGACGTAGGCCGTCCAGAGCCCCTGCCACGCGCCGACGAGCGCGCCGAGCGCGAGCCCGAAGAGGATGCCGACCCACCAGCTGAGGCCCCAGTCCCGCATCGCGATCGCGACGGAGATGCCGACGAACGCCGCGACCGACCCCACGGAGAGGTCGATGTGGCCGGCGATGATGACGAGCACCATGCCGATCGCGAGGACGAGGATGTAGGAGTTCTGCTGGAAGATGTTGATGACGTTGTCCGGCGTGAGCGTCAGCCCGCCGGTCCAGATCTGGAAGAAGATGATCAGCGCCACGAGGGCGAAGATCATGCCGAGCTGACGGGTGTCGCCACCGAAGATCTTCTTGACCTTGTCCATTGGTGCTTCCTGGCTCTGTCGGGTGTGGATGGGAGGGGAGTGGGCGCCGGGAGGGCTGCGGGGCCGCCGGTCAGGCGCTCTCGCGCGACGGGTCGCCGCCACCGCGCGTCCCGCGGGTCATGAGGCGCATCAGCGACTCCTGGTCGGCCTGCTCGCGGTCGAGCACACCGGTGACGGCACCCTCGCTGATCGTGTAGATGCGGTCGGACAGCCCGATCAGCTCGGGCAGCTCGGAGGAGACGAGGATGACGCCCTTCCCCTCGGACGCCATGCGCTGGATGATGCCGTAGATCTCGAACTTGGCACCGACGTCGATGCCGCGGGTGGGCTCGTCGAGGATGAGCAGGTCGGGCTCGGTGAAGAGCCACTTGGCCAGCACGACCTTCTGCTGGTTGCCGCCGGAGAGCTTGGCTACGCCCTCGTCGACGTTGGGAGCCTTGGTGCGCAAGGACTTCCGGTAGGACTCGGCGTAGTTGTACTCCTGGCGGTCGTCGACGACGAAGCCCTTCGTGATGCGCGAGAGGCGCGCCGAGACGGTGGTGCGCTTGATGTCGTCGAGCAGGTTGAGGCCGAGCGACTTGCGGTCCTCGGTGACGTAGGCCAGGCCCGCGTCGATGGCGTCCGCGACGGTGCGCAGCCGCAGCTGCTTGCCGTCCTTGACGATGGTGCCCTCGACGTAGGTGCCGTAGGAGCGGCCGAAGAGGCTGCGCATCAGCTCGGTGCGACCAGCGCCCATCAGGCCTGCGAAGCCGACGATCTCGCCGCGGCGCACGAAGAAGTCGCTGTGCTTGGCCACGAGCCGGTCGGGGACGCTGGGGTGGCGCACGGTCCAGTTGGACACCTCGAAGAAGACCTCGCCGAGCTTCGGCGTGTGGTCGGGGAAGCGCGACTCGAGGTCGCGGCCGACCATGCCGCGGATGATCCGGTTCTCGTCGACGCCGTCCTCCTTGACACGCAGCGTCTCGATCGACTTGCCGTCGCGGATGATCGTGATGGAGTCGGCGATCTGCTCGATCTCGTTGAGCTTGTGGCTGATCATGATGCAGGTCACGCCCTTGGAGCGCAGGCCCGCGATCAGGTCGAGCAGGTGCTGGGAGTCGCCCTCGTTGAGCGCCGCCGTGGGCTCGTCGAGGATGAGCAGCTTGACGTCCTTCGAGAGCGCCTTGGCGATCTCGACGAGCTGCTGCTTGCCGACACCGATGTCGCGGATCTTGGTCTCGGGCTCCTCCTGGAGGCCGACGCGGGCGAGCAGCTCGCGCGCCTTGACGCGGGTGGCCAGCCAGTCGATGACGCCGCCGCTCGCGGTCTCGTTGCCGAGGAAGATGTTCTCGGCGATCGACATCTCGGGGATGAGCGCGAGCTCCTGGTGGATGATGACGATGCCGGCGTGCTCGCTGTCGCGGATGTTGTGGAACTCGACGAGCTTGCCCTCGAAGTGGATCTCGCCGTCGTAGGTGCCGGCCGGGTGCACTCCGGAGAGCACCTTCATCAGCGTCGACTTGCCGGCGCCGTTCTCGCCGCAGATGGCGTGGACCTCGCCGCGCCGGACCGACATCGACACGTTCGAGAGGGCCTTGACCCCCGGGAACTCCTTGGTGATCTCGCGCATCTCGAGGATCGTGCCGCCCGGCTGTGCGGCGGCGCCCGTGACATCGCTGCGCGCGTTTCCGGGAGCCGGCGTGGAGGGGTCGCTCATCTGGTCGTCAACACTCCTTTGTGGTGTCCACGGGCGCATGCACCCAATCCCGATTGTTGCTCACGGTTCGTGCTCACGTCGCCGAACACCGCGGTGTGTTGTCACAAGGACGTCACGATCGCCGGACGATGCTGACATCGTTGTCTCCGGCAGGCTCACTGAACACGCGGCCGAGTCACCGGTCAAGTCCGTGACCTGTTCTTGTCCTGACCGGACAGGAACAGGACAGGACACGTGCCAGGAGGGGACCGTCGGGCGGCCGATATCCTGCGCAGGTTCCGCACCCACGCGCGCCCGTGCGCGCTGCACCCGAGGAGTCCCGGTGGCCCTGCACATGTCGTCCCTGTTCCTGCGCACCCTTCGCGAGGACCCGGCGGACGCAGAGGTCCCGAGCCACCGGCTCCTCGTCCGCGCCGGCTACATCCGCCGGGTCAGCCCCGGCGTCTACACGTGGCTGCCCCTGGGCCTGCGCGTGCTGCGCAACGTCGAGCGGATCGTGCGTGAGGAGATGAACGCGATCGGCGCCCAGGAGCTGCTCTTCCCGGCGCTGCTGCCCAAGGAGCCCTTCGAGGCGACCGGACGCTGGACCGAGTACGGCGACAACATCTTCCGCCTCCAGGACCGCAAGGGCGCCGACCACCTGCTCGGGCCGACGCACGAGGAGATGTTCACCCAGACGGTCAAGGACCTCTACAGCTCCTACAAGGACCTGCCGCTGTCGATCTACCAGATCCAGACGAAGTACCGAGACGAGGCCCGCCCGCGGGCCGGCGTGCTGCGGGGCCGCGAGTTCGTCATGAAGGACTCCTACTCCTTCGACGTCGACGAGGCCGGGCTCGACAAGAGCTACCAGCTGCACCGTGACGCGTACGTCCGCATCTTCGACCGCCTCGGCTTCCACTACGTCATCGTCCAGGCGATGGCCGGCGCCATGGGCGGCAGCAAGAGCGAGGAGTTCCTCGCCACGGCCGAGGTCGGCGAGGACACCTACGTCCACTGCACGAGCTGCGGGTTCGCCGCGAACGTCGAGGCCGTACGCGTGCCCGCCCCCGACCCGGTCGGGTGGGACGGTGTGCCCGCCGCGCACGCCGAGGACACCCCCGACACGCCGACCATCGAGACGCTCGTGGCGCACCTCAACGAGCGGTTCCCGCGCGACGACCGCGCCTGGGAGGCCGGCGACACCCTCAAGAACGTCCTCGTCACCCTCGTGCACCCCGACGGCACCCGCGAGCCCCTGGCCATCGGTCTGCCGGGTGACCGTGAGGTCGACGAGAAGCGCCTCGGCGCTCAGGTCGAGCCGGCCGAGGTGGAGGCGTTCACCGAGGCCGACTTCGCCGCCAACCCCGCCCTCGTCAAGGGCTACATCGGCCCCGGCGCGCTCGGCAGCGAGGGCAGCACGGGCATCCGCTACCTGCTCGACCCCCGCGTCGCGGAGGGCACCCGCTGGGTCACCGGCGCCGACGCGCCGGGCCAGCACGTCATCGACCTCGTCGCCGGACGCGACTTCACGGCCGACGGCACCATCGAGGCCGCCGAGGTGCGCTTCGGTGACCCGTGCCCCAACTGCGACCACGTGCTCGAGGGCGCGCGCGGCATCGAGATGGGACACGTCTTCCAGCTCGGCACGAAGTACGCGGAGGCGCTCGACCTCAAGGTGCTCGACCAGAACGGCAAGCTCGTCACCGTCGTCATGGGCTCCTACGGCGTCGGGGTCTCCCGCGCGGTCGCCTGCGTCGTCGAGGGCAACTACGACGAGTCCGGCATCATCTGGCCGCGCGAGCTCTCGCCCGCCGACGTCCACATCGTCGCCGCCGGCAAGGACGAGGCGCTCTTCGTCAAGGCGGAGGAGATCGCCCGCGAGCTCGAGGTGCAGGGCCTGTCCGTGCTCGTCGACGACCGCAAGGGCGTCAGCCCCGGCGTCAAGTTCAAGGACTCCGAGCTCATCGGGGTGCCGACGATCCTCGTCATCGGTCGGGGCCTCGCCGAGGGCAAGGTCGAGATCAAGGACCGCCGCTCGGGTGAGCGGCGTGAGGTCGCCGTCGACGACGTCGTGGCGGCGCTGACCGCCGAGGTGACCGCCGAGGTCGAGCGCTCGTGACGACCTCCCGACGTCCCGTCGAGGCGGTGGTCTTCGACTGGGGCGGCACCCTGACGCCCTGGCACGAGGTCGACCTGCCACAGCAGTGGCGCGTCTTCGCGCGGACGGTCCACGGGCTCCCCGTCGAGGACCCCGAGATGCCGGTCGACGACATCGCGGAGGCGGACTCCCTGGCCATGCGCATCCTCGAGGCCGAGGAGCGAGCCTGGCGCCGAGGCCGCGAGACCCACGAGAGCGCCACGATCGCGGCCATCCTCGACGACGCGGGCGTCGACCCCGAGCACGACCGTCACCACCTCGCCCTGGCGGCCTACCGACGGTTCTGGGAACCCCACACGCACACCGACGCCCAGGTACGTCCGCTGTGGGAGTCCCTGCGTCGCAAGGGGATCCGCGTTGGCGTGCTCTCCAACACGATCTGGACCCGCGACTACCACCGCGAGGTCTTCGCGCGCGACGGCGTGCTCGACCTTCTCGACGCCGACGTGTACTCGTCGGAGCTCCACGTCGTCAAGCCGCACCCCGACGCGTTCCGCGCCGTGTGCCGCGCGCTCGACGTCGAGCCCGAGCGCGCGGTCTACGTCGGTGACCGGCTCTTCGAGGACGTGCACGGACCCCACCAGGTCGGCATGCGCGCCATCCTCGTCCCGCACTCGGACATCCCGGCCGGTCAGCGGATGCCCGTCGACGCGAGGCCCGACGCGGTGGCCGACGAGCTGCTCGACGTGGCCGGCATCGTCGCGCTCTGGAACCACCAGGGCGTGGGCGGCGAGGCGTGAGCGACCCGACTCTCACGACGCTGGGCTTCCTCGGCGTCGCCTCGTTCGTCGCGGGGTGGATCGACGCCGTCGTCGGCGGCGGTGGTCTGGTCCAGCTCCCGGCCCTGCTCCTCGGGCTGCCCGGAGCGACCCCGGCACAGCTGCTGGCCACGAACAAGTTCGGCTCGGTCTTCGGCACGACGACCAGCTCGGTGACCTTCTACCGTCGGGTGCGGCCCGACCTGCGCACGGCGCTGCCGATGGCAGCCGTCGCGTACGCAGGCTCCATCGGCGGCGCCCTCATCGGCCTGCACATCCCGAAGTCCGCCTTCAACCCGATCATCCTGGTGCTGCTCGTCGTGGTCGGCGCCTACACGCTCTTCAAGCCCGATCTCGGCAAGGAGTCGATCCGCCGGTTCCACGGAGCGCGGCACACGGTCCTGGCGATGGTCACCGGATTCGTCATCGGCGCGTACGACGGGGCGCTCGGCCCGGGCACCGGCAGCTTCCTCGTCTTCGCGCTCGTCGGCCTGCTGGGCTACAACTTCCTCGAGGCCAGCGCGAAGGCGAAGATCGCCAACCTCGCGACGAACCTCGGCGCCCTGACGGTCTTCGCTCCCATGGGACTCGTGGTGCTCAAGGTCGGCGTCGTCATCGCGGCCACCAACCTCGTCGGCGGGTACGTCGGTGCCCGCACCGCGGTCGCGCGAGGCAGCGGGTTCGTGCGCGGTGTCTTCGTGGTCATCGTCAGCGCGTTCGTCGTCAAGATCGGAGGGAGCCTGGTCGGCCTGTGGGCCTGACCCGGCTCGTCCCGGGCGCATCGACTCCCACCGGCGTGTCACCCCGGCACCCGCCCGCGACTCACACGCCTGACATCCGCCCGGCACAGTACGCACACAGGGTGCGACTCGAACCTGAGTGCCATGACCTCCTTCGCCCTCCCCGAGGCCCGTGAGCACGCCGCGGCCCGCAGCCAGCGTCGGGCACTCAGGCCCACGCCGCGCTGGTGGCGAGACGCCTCGGCTGTGTTCGCGTGGGCCGCAACGCTCTTCGTGGTGGCCCTCTGGGTCGCCGGGGGAGGACTGACCGCGTTCGGGTCCGTGGGCGAGGCCCTCTCCGACGTCGGCCGGCTCAGCGGCCTGCTGGCCTCGGTGCTCATGCTCCTGCAGGTGCTGCTCATGGCCCGCATCCCGCTCGTCGAGCAGGCCTGGGGCCAGGACGAGCTCGCCCGAGTGCACCGCCTCGTGGGCTTCACGTCCTTCAACCTCATGGTCGCCCACATCGTGCTGACGACCGTGGGTTACAGCGCCGGCACAGACCTCGGCGTGGTGGGGACGTTCGTCGACGAGGTGCTCCACTCACCCGGCATGGTGCTGGCACTCGCCGGCACGATCGCCCTCGTCATGGTCGTCGTCACCTCGGTCAAGAGGGCGCGCGCCCGCCTGCGCTACGAGTCGTGGCACCTGCTCCACCTCTACGCCTACCTCGGCGCGGGCCTGGCGCTGCCCCACCAGCTCTGGACCGGTGAGGACTTCACGTCCTCACCGGTGGCCACCGTCTTCTGGTGGGGGCTGTATGCCGTCGCGCTCGTCTCGGTGCTCGCCTTCCGGGTGGTGCTCCCCGTCGTCCGTTCGCGCCGTCACCGACTCGTCGTGTCCGAGGTGGTCGCCGAGTCCCCGACCGTCACCTCGGTGGTCATGACCGGACGCCACCTCGACCGCCTGCCCGTGCGCGCCGGCCAGTTCTTCCAGTGGCGCTTCCTTGACGGGCCGGGGTGGTCCCGCGCCAACCCGTTCTCCCTGTCCGCGGCCCCGGACGGTCGATCCCTGCGCATCACCGCGGAGCGGGTCGGCGCGTCCACCGAACGCCTCGCGACCCTCCGACCCGGCACGCAGGTCCTCGTCGAGGGCCCGTACGGGCGGCTGCACACAGGCGTCCGAACGAGCAGCAAGACGGTGCTCGTCGGCGCCGGCATCGGCATCACGCCGCTGCGCGCCATCCTCGAGGACCTGCCCGCCTCGCCCGACGGCGTCGTCGTCCTCTACCGGGTGGGCCGCCAGTCCGACATCGTCCTCGGCGACGAGCTGTTCGACCTGGCGCGCGCCAAGGGCGGGCGCGTCGTGGCCGTCGTGGGCCACCGCAGGCGCGACCGCGCCAGCTGGCTCCCGGTCGATGCCGGCCGCCTCGGCGACGCCGAGGCCCTGCTCCGCATCGTTCCCGACATCGCCGAACGCGACGTGTACGTCTGCGGCAACCCGACCTGGATGGACGCCGTCATCGCCGCGGCCCACGAGGCAGGCGTGCCGCGCGAGGCCGTCCACCACGAGCGCTTCAGCTACTGACCCCCGAGACCCCGAAACGAGACCTCCCATGCGCCGCATCGTCCTCTGGGCCATGAGCACCGTCACGGTGCTCGTGCTCCTCTTCAACTATAGCACGTCCCGATCATCGACGGCCGTCGTGGTGGCTGAGAGCCGACAGGTCAGCACCACGACCAGGACGTCCGAGAGCAGCGGCTCCTCGTCGGCCACGTCCGGGACGGCATCCGGCTCGTCCTCAGGGTCCAGCTCGGGCTCGAGCACGGTCGACGGCGACGCCGTCATGACGCGGTTCGGCAACGTGCAGGTCAAGATCACGGTCGTCGGCGGCAAGATCACGGCCTCCGAGGTGCTCCAGGTCCCGGGGGAGGACCGTCACGACCAGATGATCAACTCCCGCGCCGTCCCCGTCTACAACGAGGAGGCGGTCCAGGCGCAGTCGGCCGACATCGACGTCGTCTCGGGCGCGACGGTCACCTGGGAGGGCTACACCCAGTCGCTGCAGTCGGCCATCGACCGAGCCAACATCTGACCGCCGTGACGACACTGAAGAGGGAGCGCAGGATGAGCGGAACCGCCGGGAGCGCCCAGGTCGACGCCACGCCCGCCCCGCCGCGGCGCGCCTGGGTCGAGCAGGTGATGGGGATGCCGGTGAGCATCCACCTGCGCGGTGACGGCGTCGACGGGCCGGGCCCGGCAGACGCCGTCGAGCAGGCCTTCGGCGTCCTTCGCCAGATGGACTCCGTCTTCTCGACCTACCGCGACGACTCCGACCTCATGCGGCTGCGACGCGAGCAGGTGCAGCTGGCGCAGTGCAGCCCGCTCGTGGAGGAAGCGCTCCGTCTCGGGCAGGAGGCCGAGGAGCTGACCAGGGGTGCCTTCACCACGCTCCTGCCGACGGGCGAGGGCGACCTCGCGTTCGACCCCACCGGGCTGGTCAAGGGCTGGGCCGTCGACCGTGCCTCCAGGCCCCTGCGACGGCTTCGGGGACTCTCGTTCTGCATCAACGCCGGCGGCGACCTGCTGGTCGGTGCCCACGACGACCTACCGGTCGCCGGACCCGACGCGATCCTGTGGCGGGTCGGCATCGAGGACCCGCGCGACCGCCAGCGCATCGCGAGCACGCTGACCCTCGCGCGCGGTGCGGTCGCGACCTCCGGCACGGCGGCCCGGGGCGCGCACCTCTACGACCCCGTCGAGGGCCGCCTGGTGGGACGTCCCGGGTCGGTGACGGTGACGGGCCCGACCCTGCTGTGGGCCGACATCTGGGCCACGGCCCTCTTCGTCGGCTCGGAGGCGACCCGGGAGGCCTTCGCGACGAGTGCGACGGACTACCTCTCCACGGCGCTCTGAGCCGTCAGCGTCCGGCCCGGGCCGCGACGTCGGGCCAGCAGCGCCACCACGCTCGGCGGTTGTCGCAAGGACAAAAGTCGCAAGGCCGTCCCAACCGGGGCGGCCTTGCGACGATCTTGCGGAAACCCTGCGCGGCGCGTCGTCGAGGGCTTGCAGTTGGCTCGTCACAGTCGTTTGCATCAGCCGGTCCGACGGGTGGCGGGCCCCTGGTGCAGAGACCTTCGGGCGAGGGCCCGCCGATCCGGGGAGGGAGTGCCATGACCAGGACCGCCGACGTCGACCCTGCGACGACGGCGCGAGGCCGTGGCACCGGCTCCGGTCGGCGGGCCACCTCGAGGACTTCCGTGGGGGGAGTCGATCGGAGCGGGGCGGGCAGGCTGGTGGGGGGCCGGCCCGCCCTGCTCCGTGACCGAGACCGTGTCCCTGACCGTGTCCCTGACCGTGTCCCTGACCGAGGCCCTGACCGCGGCCTTCACCGTGGCCTTGGCGCATGCCCCGAGGCCTGCCGTGGCTGCTGACGTCGTCGTGGGCCGGCCCTGCCCGGCGCTCGCCACCCAGGAGCTCGACCCCACCGCCCTCGTCCGCCTCGCGGCCGAGCTCGAGAGCGCCGAGCTCGCGCGTTCCATCGCCCGCACCTACCTCCGGATGCTCGAGGGGCGCCTGTCGAGGGCGTCGGACGCGCTGGCCTGCCGCGACGACATCGCAGCCATGGACGTGCTCCTCAGCCTTCGCGTGTCGTCGGCCACCGTCGGCCTGGTACGCCTCGAGTCCGCCGTGCTCTGCGTCATCGACGCCGTGCGGCGTGGGGACTCCGCCCTCGCTCGCGAGCGAGGGGCGACGATGATCGGCATCGCGCCCGGGGCGGGCTCGGCCCTCAGGACGCACCTGGACGCGACGGGGCCCGACCCGACCCCGGCAGCCGGTGACAGGCTGGCCTGACGTCCGTCAGAACGCGTCGGGCTCCTCCATGCGGTATCCCACGCCGCGGACCGTGCGGATCGGTGCGCGGCCGCCGGCCGGCCCGAGCCGGGTCAGCTTGCGACGCAGGTTGCCGACGTGGACCTCGACGAGGTGCTCCTCCGACCAGCCCGGTCCCCACAGGCCGTCGAGGAGCACGGCTCGCGACCACACCCGACGGGGCGCGCTCAGCAGCGTGGTGAGCAGGTCGAACTCGGTGCGGGTCAGGTCGGCCTCCTTGCCGTCGACCATGACCACGCGCCCTTCGGCGTCGACGGAGATGCGGCCGTGCCTGAGCAGGACGATTCCGGCGTCGTTGCCCGCCGGGGCGCTGCCCGGGGCTGCTGCGTGGGAGGGTGGGGTGCTGCCGTTGGGGGCGGCCGGCTGCGCCTCGGCGGTGGTGCGGACAGCGCGGGGACGACGGAACATCGCGTTGACGCGCGCCTGGAGCTCGCGCGGGCTGAACGGCTTGGTGAGGTAGTCGTCGGCGCCGATCTCGAGCCCCATGAGCCGGTCGATCTCGTCGGTGCGGGCGCTGATCATGACGACGTACGCCTGGCTGACGTCGCGCACGCGCCGACAGACCTCGATGCCGTCGAGGTCGGGGAGCCCGAGGTCGAGGGTGACGAGGTCGGGGTCGTTGGCCATCACGAGGTCGATGCCCGCCTGACCGGAGGAGGCGGCAGCGACCTCGAAGCCCTGCATCGTCAAGCTGTGCGTGATGAGCTCGCGGATGTCGTCGTCGTCCTCGACGACAACCGCGGTGCGTTCAGAGCCCGTCATGCCGTGATTGTTGCAGAATGCGCGCCTTCAGCCCGTCAGATCTCGCCCCCCGGCGGTTTGCCCGCCGGACCTGTTGCGTCGGAACGTCCGTCGGAGCCTTTCGCGGACGTGGACCGAAGCCGCGCCTCGAGGGCGGCCGGGTCGGTGACGGGCAGGTCGCACACCATTCCCCGGCAGACGTACGCCGCGGCGCCGCCGTCCACCAGCGGCCGGTCGGCGAGGAGGGGCGCGCCCGGTTGGTCGGGCTCGCCGCGGACCACGACGAGCCCTGCGCCCGGCGACCGTCGCGCGGCCTGCTCGAGGGCGTCGGCGCCCGCCCCCGACCCGACGACGGCCACCTGTAGCGGCCCCGCCACGAGCGCCTCGGCGACCGCGAGGCTCCACCCGCCGAAGCGCGGTTCACGGACGGCGAGCCCGAGCCCGGCAGCCGTGGCCCGCGCCCCCGCGTCGAGTGCGCCCGGATCGCCGGTCACGGCGCCGAGCGTGACGAGCGCCCCGGCGAGGGCCGACTGCCCTGCGGGCTCGGCGTTGTCGGCGGCGCTGCGTGGACGCAGGTAGAGGTGCTCCGCTCCCTCGGCGGTGTCGTGGAACCCGCCGTCGTCGGCGGCGAACCCCGAGGCGGCGTCCAGCACTGTCCGAGCCGCGTCCAGCCAGCGCGCCTCTCCGGTGACCTGGTGCAGCGCCAGGAGGCCCTCCGCGAGGTTCCCGTGGTCGTCGGCCACCGCGCCGGCTGCCCCGACGGCGCCGAGACGGGAGGCACGGCGCAGGCCGCCATCGACGAGATGGACGTCCAGCACGTGCCCGGCGCAGGTGCGAGCCGCCTCGACCCACGCGTCCACGCCGAACGTCGCGCCGGCGTCGGCGAGGGCTGCCACCGCGAGGCCGTTCCACGATGTCACGACCTTGTCGTCGCGGGCCGGCTGCGGGCGTGCCGAGCGGGCGGCGAGCAGCCGGGACCGGACGACGTCGAACCAGGCCCCGTCGGCCGGGTCGGCAGGCAGCTGCAGCGTCGAGGACCCGTGCTCGAACGTTCCTGTCGAGGTGACGACGAACAGGTCCGCGGCGGCATCGGCATCGTCGCCGAGTGCCTCGCGCAGCTGCCCGGGGGTCCAGGCGTAGGTCAGGCCCTCGACCCCGTCGGCATCGGCGTCCAGCGACGAGGCGAAGCCCCCCGAGTCGGTGCCGAGGTCGCGGACGATGAACTGCGCGGTTTCACGGACCACCTTCTCCGCCAGAGGATCCCGCGTGACCTTCCACCACGAGGTGTATGCCCGGAGCAGCAGCGCGTTGTCGTACAGCATCTTCTCGAAGTGGGGGACGACCCACCCCGCGTCGACCGAGTAGCGCGCGAAGCCGCCTGCGAGCTGGTCGTACATACCGCTGCGTGCCATGGCGCTGAACGTCCTCGAGGCCATCGCAAGAGCGTCCGCGTCGCCGGTGCGGACGTGGTGACGGACGAGGAACTCCAGCACCATTGACGGCGGGAACTTCGGTGCTCCGCCGAAGCCTCCTGCGGCATGGTCGAACTGGCGGGCCAGCAGCGCGACCGCAGAGGACAACGCGGCCGGCTCGACGGCATACGGGGTGGGTGGCTCGAGGGCAGCGGCGAGCGTCGTGGCGATGTGCGTGCCGGACGCCCGCACCTCGGCCTCGCGGGTGCGCCACGCCTCGTCGAGGGCGGAGAGCACCCGGAGGAAGTGGTCGCGGGGGAAGTACGTGCCACAGAAGAAGGGCTCGCCGTCGGGTGTCAGGAAGACGGTCATGGGCCAGCCGCCGTGGCCCGTGGTCGCCGTGACGGCCGACATGTAGGCGGCGTCGATGTCAGGACGCTCCTCGCGGTCGACCTTGACGGAGACGAAGCGCGCGTTGAGCGCCGCGGCCACGGTCTCGTCCTCGAAGGACTCGTGTGCCATGACGTGGCACCAGTGGCACGCCGCGTAGCCGACCGAGAGCAGCACCGGCACGTTGCGCTCACGCGCCTCCGCGAAGGCCGCCTCGCCCCACTCCTGCCAGTGCACCGGGTTGTCGCGGTGCTGCAGCAGGTAGGGGCTCGTCGCGTCGGCGAGGCGGTTCGTCATCCCTTCACGCTAGGCGACGCCGCCTGCGGTTGGTCAGGCTGCCTGCGCCACGAGCGACTCCCAGCGGATGCGCTTGGCCCGGTAGCTGAACACGGCGAGCTTCGCGAGCTCCTCGACGATGCGGGCGACGAAGATGCCGACGTAGCCGAGCGGGGTGTGCAGGCCGAGCAGCACCGCCAGGGGCAGGCCCACGACGAACGCACCGACGACGTCGCCGAGGATGACGCCGCGTACGTCGTTGCCGCTCGGGAGCACGCCCGCGCCGACGATCATGTTGCGCACCTTGACGACCTGGAACGCCGCGTTGAGGAGGATGCCGACGCCGGCCATCAGCCGGACGTCGGGACCGGCCTCGCCGAAGAGCGGGTCGAGGAGCAGCACCGACACCCCGAAGAGCAGCCCGAACGCCACGGCGGTGCCGATGCCGGCCCGCTTGACGCGTCGCACCCAGGCGACCGCCGCGGCGATGTCGCCGCTGCCGACCGAGCGCCCCACGAGCGTCGTCGTGGCAGCCATGAGCCCGATGCTGCCGACGACGAAGATCCCCTCGAGGGTCGTGACGATCTGGGCGGCCGCGAGGGCCTCGTCGCCGAGCTGCTGGAAGACGACGTTGTAGAGGAAGGTGCCCACGGTCCAGAAGAGCTCGGTGATGCCGAGGGGCAGGGCGAGCACGAAGAGCGGCACGATGACCGCCTTCCACTGCGCCCGGGTGTCGGGCAGGCTCCAGCGCACCGTGTGGCGGGGTCCGAAGACCATCCACGCCAGGATCAGGCTCTTCGCGACGGCCGTGACGAGCGTGGCCCAGCCGGCGCCGGCGACGCCGAGTGCCGGGAACGGCCCGAGGCCGGTCACGAGGGAGTACGCGATGGCCGAGTTCGCGACGACGGTGATCAACGTCGCGATCATCGGGCTCGTGGGCCGTCCGGCCGACCGGAGCACCCCGGAGAGGACCGCGCTCAGCATCACGGGCAACGTCGCGAGGACGGTGAGCCGGAAGTAGTCGGTGCCGGCCGCCGCGACCGACGGTGACGCGCCGACGAGCCCCAGGAGGTGGTCGGCGAAGAACCACGGCACCAGGGAGACGGCGGCGCCCAGCCCGAGCGCGACGACGACGGCCGCCGTCACGGTGTGGTCGAGCCTCTCCGCGCGGCGGGCGCCGACCGCGCGCGCCACGAGGATCGCGACGGACGTGCCGAGCGCGCCGAGGGTGACGCCGAGGATGAAGGTGAGGCTGTTGGAGAAGCCGACCGCCGCGATGGCGGTCGCGCCCAGACTGCCGACGACGATCTGGTTGACGAAGTTGAGCACCAGCATCAGGACGAACTCCATGCTCACCGGCACGGCGATGCGCGCGATCTCGCGAGCCGGCGTCGGCGTGGCCGAGCGCGGGTCGCGGAAGGTGGGCATGGCAAGGCGAGGCATGCGAGTGCCTTTCGACGTCGTAAGGGGAGCCGGACCAGATTACAGAGTTTCGACATCGAAATCGAAACGTTTTGACCGGCGCGTCTCGAGCCTCGGACGCAGGTCCTCCCTCAGTCGTTCATCGCCTTGATGACCGTGACGGCGAGACTGACGCGGTCGTGGGCCCGGGCGTCGGCGGCCTGACCGCCCGACGCCACGCTCCGTGCCGCGTCGACGGCGTTGTCGGCCTCGCGCACGATCGTCCACGCCCGCGCCCGCCCCTCGTCGAGACCGGCGCGCTCGCAGACGATCTCGAGCCGTCGCCGCAGCGACCAGCGGATCTGCGAGCCGCTGCCGAGCTCGTCGGCGCGGTTCCAGAGGGCCGGTGCCACCTCGAACGCGGGGTCGCCGGCCATCGGCTTGGGGTCGATCGCGAGCCACGGGGAGCGGTAGGCCGCAAGCACGTTCGTGTAGTGCATGTCGGTGTGCAGCAGGCGGTCCTCGGCGGCAGGGCGCTCGGCGAGCTCCTTCGCCAGCGCTGCTGCCTGGTCGAGGTAGCGGCGAGGGAGCACCGCCGGTGCCTCGCGCAGCTCGTCGGCCTTCCTCAGGGCGTATGCCGTCAGGCTGGGGACGCGCGGGTGGGGCGGGCGGCGCAGCACCGCGAGGAGGCCGCCGATGACACCGCAGGCCTCGTCGATGTCGACCCGGGTGAGGTCGCGGGGGTGGAGGCGCTCGAGCAGCATTGCGAAGCGAGCCGGGTCGGCGCGGACGAGACGGACCGCCCCGTGGCCGTTCCAGGTCTGCAGGGCCAGGTGCTCGGTGGCCGCCTCGGGATGGGGCCAGGTGATCTTGAGGATGCCCTCGCCGCTCACCCCGACGACGTCGCGGCCGGCCCCGAGCAGCCGAACGGGGATCGCGACGGCGCAGACTCCGTTGCTCGGTCGCCCCACGGGTTCGAGCTCCCACTCCGACAGCAGGGCGGTGATGAGGCCGGGGAGGGCGTCGATCCAGTCCTCGCCGGACACGTAGCCGGTGGACTCGTAGCCGCTGACCTCGTGGGCGAAGTAGGCCGGGATGAGGTCGTACATCGGGTCGTAGGTCACGCCGAGGCTCCCGGAAAGGCGGTCAGGGGGATGTCCCAGTCGACGGCGAGCGCCTGGACGTTGGCGCTCCACCTGGCGACGTCCTCGAGCGATCTCGCCGTCGGAACCGCGCCGGCAGCCGCGACGGCACCGTCGACGGCCGAGCGCAGCACCTCGGTCGCGAGACGTCTGGCGTCGGCCGCGGTGGTGACGGGGAACGGCAGCGCCCAGCCCGGCGGCGTGGTCGAGCCGGTGCCGGACACCGCGAGGTCGAGGCGGCTCAGCTCGGCAAGGGTCTCCTCGGCCCGGCGACGCTGCGAGCCCGAGCTCTGCGCCGCGACGACCTCGAAGGCGTACACGAGCGGCTGGGTGCGCGCGACGACGGCCGGGCGCGCCGGGCTGGGTGCCGTGACCGTGTCGACCGGGTGCCCGAGCAGCACGGCCGCGGCCAGCCGTTCGGAGTATGCCGCCGCCAGCAGTGCGCGGGCACCCTCCGTCGCCGTCGTCAGCGCGGACCACTGACCGGCGGCAGGCTCGGCGAGGAGGGACGCCAGCGCCGACCGGGTGCGCACCGGCGATGACGCCCTGGTCGCGGCGACGGCGCCCTCGATGACCGACGTCGGCACGCCGGAGTTCGTGAGCCGGCCCCGGAGCACCCGCAGCTGGTCACGGCTGACCGTGCGGACCCGGCGCACCAGCGCGTCGTCGGCCGACGCAGCGAGCACCTCGCCCTCGGCCCTGACGACGCGGTCGAGCTCGGCCACGGCCCCGAGCAGCAGCTTCTCGTCCGGGGCGGGCCGGCGCGTCGGGGCAGGCGCCGGAGGTCGGGGAAGGTCCAGGCGCAGGCCGTGGTCGGCGAGGAGCGCGAGCGCGGCTGCCCCGCCCCCGAGCACCAGGAGCCGGCGCGGCGGGCGGCCGAGACCGTCCATCACCCGTGCCCCGCGCCCCCGGGTGTCGCCGTCCATGCCGAGATCTTCGCACGCGCCGGGCGGTCGGCGACGACCCCCCGGCGCCACTAGAGTGGGTTCCACGCGGTGCCGTGACCGCCCCCAGGGGGCGTCCACACCGGACATTCGAGAAGAGCAGGAGGCGTCGACCGATGAGCACGGCCCAGGAGATCAGAGCGACGCTCGAGCCGGTTCTCGCGCCCCTCGGGCTCGTCGTCGAGGACGTCTCCGTGTCCCCGGCCGGCAAGCGGCGGCTCGTGCGGGTCCTGGTCGACTCCGACATCAGCGGCCTCGACGTCGCCGACACGACCAGCCAGGTCCCGCCACTCTCGCTCGACGCCGTCGCCGACGCGACGCGTGCCGTCAGCGACGAGCTCGACGCGAGCGATGTCATGGGCCAGTCCCCGTACGTCCTCGAGGTGTCCTCGCCCGGCGTCGGGCGGCCGCTCGCCTCCCGCGACCAGCTGCGCCGCCAGGTGGGGCGGCTCGTCGAGATCGTCCACCAGGGCGGCACCGACACGGGCCGGCTGACCGAGGTGGGCTCCGACACGCTCGACCTGCACGTCCCCGCGACGAAGAAGACACCCGCGCGTCACCTGACGCTCGACCTCGACGGCGTCCAGCGCGGCACCGTGCAGGTGGAGTTCAAGCGGGCCGACGCCGCCGACACAGACGACGACACACGAGACGGCACACGAGACGGCACACGAGACGGCGCCGACGCCTTCGGCGAGGCCGCCGCTCCGGAAGGGGACCACTGATGGACATCGACCTCGCAGCACTGCGCGCCCTGGAGAGGGAGCGCGACATCAGTCTGGACGTGCTCATCCCCGCCATCGAGCAGGCGCTGCTCGTCGCGT
This sequence comes from Terrabacter terrigena, assembly GCF_042676085.1. Taxonomy (NCBI): domain Bacteria; kingdom Bacillati; phylum Actinomycetota; class Actinomycetes; order Micrococcales; family Intrasporangiaceae; genus Terrabacter; species Terrabacter terrigena. Next base: position 131,603 of record NZ_JBHTKH010000001.1, on the reverse strand, counting down.
ACCACCGTACCGACGGCAGCCAGCGCATCGCGCGGGTCGAGCTCGACCGCAAGTCCGGGCACGTGATCGTCTGGGCCCGCGAGGAGGGCGAGCTGCTGCCCCCGACCGAGGACGGCGAGCGTCCCCAGCGCGGTGAGCCCGGGCCCGAGTTCGACGACACCCCGGTGGGCTTTGGTCGCATCGCGGCCTCGACGGCCCGCCAGGTGATCGTGCAGCGCCTGCGCGACCTGGAGGACGAGGCAATCCTCGGTGACTTCAAGGGCCGCGAGGGCGACGTCATCTCCGGCATCATCCAGCAGAGCCAGGACCCCCGGAACGTCCTCGTCGACTTCGGCACGGTCGAGGGCATCCTCCCCCTGGCCGAGCAGGTTCCCGGCGAGCGCTACGTCCACGGCGAGCGGCTGCGCTGCTTCGTGGTCAGCGTCAAGCGCGGCCCCAAGGGACCCCAGGTGGGACTCTCACGCACCCACCCGAACCTCGTGCGCACCCTCTTCAAGTTCGAGGTGCCCGAGATCGCCGACGGCACTGTCGAGATCGCCGCGCTGGCTCGCGAGGCCGGGCACCGCACGAAGATCGCGGTCCACAGCAAGGTGTCCGGGGTCAACGCCAAGGGCGCCTGCATCGGGCCGATGGGCGCTCGCGTCCGGGCGGTCATGACCGAGCTGCGCGGCGAGAAGATCGACATCGTCGACTACGCCGAGGACCCTGCCGCGTTCGTGGCCGCCGCCCTGTCGCCCGCCCGCGTGCAGTCGGTGGAGATCGTCGACGCGTCGGCGCGCACGGCCCGGGTCGTCGTGCCCGACTACCAGCTGAGTCTCGCCATCGGCAAGGAGGGGCAGAACGCCCGCCTCGCCGCGAAGCTCACCGGCTGGCGCATCGACATCCGGCCCGACACCGAGGCCGGTGCAGCACCCGGCGGCGGCGTCGAGGTCGCGCCCGAAGACCTCTGAGCACGCGTTGGGGTCGGCCCCGAGGGGCCGCATCGGAACCCGCGGGCACCTGCAGGCAGGGACGGCATACGACAGGCCGGGTGACCAGACCCGTCCCGGCGGCGTGTCGTCGGGACGGCAGGCACCCCGTGGAGCGGGCGAGCGCGTGGACGCGGTAGACTTGTCTGTGGCCGACCGGACTGGACTCCGTGCTGAGCCGTCCCGCACCTGTGTGGGATGTCGAGGATCGGATAGCTGGTCGGCCCTGCTGCGAGTGGTCGCGGCGACGGACGAAGACACCGGCAACGGGCCGGTCATGCTTCGTCCCGACCCGAGGCACCGGATGCCCGGACGTGGTGCGTGGGTGCACCCGACGCCCGAGTGCTTCGAGCTGGCAGTGCGCCGCAAGGCGTTCGGTCGTGGCCTGCGCGTGCAGGCCGGGGTCGACGTGAGCGCGGTGGCACGACACCTCGGCATCCAGCAGACGTAGTACCCGGCCGCCCTTCGAGGGGCGCGCCGGATCGGTATGAGTCAGTAATCAGTCAGCGAACCAAGGCGGGTTGAAAACGCTATGAGCACCCGATGAGTACTCAGCGATGAGCAAGCCCCAGCAATAACCCACGGTTCGGCCACATCCTGTTCAGGCCGGACCAGGAACAGGAGAGATGTGGCTAAGGTCCGAGTCTACGAGCTCGCCAAGGAGCTCGGAGTCGAGAGCAAGACACTGCTCGCACACTTGAAGAGCCAAGGAGAGTTCGTCCGGTCGGCGTCGTCGACCATCGAGCCCCCCGTCGTCCGCAAGATCATGGAGACCTTCCCCCGCGAAGGCGCTTCCGGCGGCGACAAGAAGCCGGCAGCAAAGGCTGCCACCCCCAGCGCGACCCCGTCCGCGCCCCAGAAGGCTGCTCCGGCACCGTCGGCCCCGGCCGCGCCCGCCCCTGCAGCACCGTCGGCCCCGGCGGCTTCGGCCCCCGCACCGGCAGCTCCGGCGGCCCGTGTGGCCGCACCGACGCCTGCCCCGGCTGCCCCCACCCCGGCCGCCCCGGCCCCTGCTGCTCCCGCAGCCCCGGCACCCAAGGCGCCTGCCCCTGCACCCGCCGCTCCGGCCGCTCCCGCGGCCTCCGCGCCGGCCCGGGTGCAGTCGAGCCGTGACGGCGGTCAGCAGACCTCCGGTGTCCCGGCCTCCCCGCGTCCGGCTCCCCGTCCGGGGCAGCCGCGTCCGGGCAACAACCCGTTCGCCCCGAGCCAGGGCATGGGCCAGTCCCGCGCCCCGCGACCCGGTGGCGACGCCGGTCCGCGCCCGGGCAACAACCCGTTCAGCTCCAGCCAGGGCATGCCGCGTCCGCAGCAGCGCCAGGGTGCACCCCGTCCCGGTGGCGCCCCCGGCGGTGCCCCGCGTCCGGGAGCTCCCGCTGCCGGTGGTCGTCCGGGTGCTCCCGGTGGCGCGCCGCGTCCCGGTGGTCCGCGCCCCAGCCCCGGCATGATGCCGGAGCGCAGCACCGTCGGCCGTCCGGGTCAGCGCCCGGCCGGTGGCCCGGGCCGTGGTGGCCCCGGCGGCGGCGCCGGCGGTCGTGGTGGCTTCGGCGGCGGTCCCGGTGGCGGCCCCGGTGGCGCTCCCGGTCGTGGCTTCGGCGGCGGTCCGCGTGGTGGCGGTGGCGGTCGTGGCTCGACGGCTGGTGCCTTCGGCCGAGGCGGTGGCCGTCCGGTCCGCGGACGCAAGTCCAAGCGCGCGAAGCGCCAGGAGTTCGAGCAGATGCAGGCCCCGAGCCTGGGTGGCGTCACCGTCCCACGTGGCGACGGCAGCACGACCATCCGCGTGCGTCGCGGCTCGTCGCTCACCGACTTCGCCGACAAGATCAACGCCAACCCGGCATCGCTCGTGACCGTGCTGTTCCACCTCGGTGAGATGGCCACGGCCACGCAGTCGCTCGACGAGGACACCTTCAAGGTGCTCGGCGCCGAGCTCGGCTACGACATCCAGGTCGTCTCCCCGGAGGAGGAGGAGAAGGAGCTCTTCGACTCCTTCAACATCGACCTCGAGACCGGTATCGAGGGCGAGGACGACGAGGACCTCGAGGCCCGTCCGCCGGTCGTCACCGTGGTCGGCCACGTCGACCACGGCAAGACCCGCCTCCTCGACGCGATCCGCAACGAGGACGTCGTGGCCGGCGAGGCCGGTGGCATCACCCAGCACATCGGTGCCTACCAGGTGCACCGTGAGCACGAGGGCGTCGACCGCGCGATCACCTTCATCGACACCCCGGGTCACGAGGCGTTCACCGCCATGCGTGCCCGTGGTGCCAAGGTGACCGACATCGCGATCCTCGTCGTCGCAGCCGACGACGGCGTGATGCCGCAGACCATCGAGGCGCTCAACCACATGCAGGCCGCCGACGTGCCGATCGTCGTCGCCGTCAACAAGATCGATGTCGAGGGTGCCAACCCGGCCAAGGTGCGTCAGCAGCTGACCGAGTACAACCTCATCGCCGAGGAGTACGGCGGCGACACGATGTTCGTCGACGTCTCGGCCCGCCAGGGTCAGAACATCGACGGCCTGCTCGAGGCGGTCCTCCTGACGGCCGACGCGGCCCTCGACCTGCGGGCCAACCCGGAGAAGGAGGCTCGCGGCGTCGCGATCGAGGCCAACCTCGACCGTGGCCGTGGTGCCACGGCAACCGTCCTCGTCCAGACCGGAACGCTGCGCGTCGGTGACTCGATCGTCACCGGATCGGCCTACGGTCGCGTGCGTGCCATGCTCGACGAGCACGGCCAGAACGTCGTCGAGGCGGGTCCGTCCCGTCCGGTGCAGGTGCTCGGTCTCTCGTCGGTGCCGCGCGCCGGTGACACGTTCGTCGTGGCGCCGGACGACCGCACGGCTCGCCAGATCGCCGAGCGGCGCGAGGCTGCCGACCGTCAGGCCGTGCTGGCCAAGGCCCGCAAGCGCATCTCGCTCGAGGACCTCAACGAGGCCCTCGCGGCGGGCAAGGTCGAGACCCTCAACCTCATCCTCAAGGGTGACGTGTCGGGTTCGGTCGAGGCGCTCGAGGACGCGCTGCTCAAGATCGACGTCGGCGACGACGTCGACCTGCGCATCATCGACCGCGGCGTCGGTGCCATCACGATGAACAACATCAACCTCGCGATGGCCTCCAACGCGGTCATCATCGGCTACAACGTCCGGGCCGAGGGCCAGAACGCCGACTACGCCGAGCGCGAGGGCGTCGAGATCCGCTACTACTCGGTGATCTACCAGGCCATCGACGAGGTCGAGGCGGCGCTCAAGGGCATGCTCAAGCCGGAGTACGAGGAGGTCGAGCTCGGCACGGCGGAGATCCGCGAGATCTTCCGTTCGAGCAAGTTCGGCAACATCGCCGGATCGATCGTGCGCAGCGGCGAGATCAAGCGTGGCTCCAAGGCACGCATCACCCGCAACGGTGTCGTGGTGTCCGAGAACGTCGAGGTGGCCGGTCTGCGCCGCTTCAAGGACGACGTCACTGAGGTCCGCGAGGGCTTCGAGTGCGGTATCAACCTCGGGTCGTACAACGACCTGCAGCTCGGCGACCTCATCGCCACCTACGAGATGCGCGAGAAGCCTCGCGCCTGATCGTGTGGGCCGGCAGACGCTGCCGGCACAAGGCACGGCGCCGGCTCCCTGAGGGAGTCGGCGCCGTTCGCCTGTCCGGGTGAGAGCGACGCCCGGAGAGGCCGTCCCGGCAGCGGGGCGAGGGGGACTGCCCGCCGGCCGAGGGCCTGTGGGTGTGCCTCAGAGGCCCAGCAGGCGGTTCAGGAGCGTCGCAAGGCCGTTGATGCCGTTGCCGTCGAGCAGGCCGGCGACCGCGCACAGGAGGTTGCCGAGCAGGTTTCCGGGGCCACGCTGCGCCGTGATGTTGAGGTGCACCCGGTCGAGGTGGACGACGAGCCCCAGCACGTTGAGGTCCAGCGGCCCGAGCACGAGGTCGAGGATCTGGCAGCTACCGGTGGTAGCGGCACTGATCACGGATGTCGTGATGCTCTGCGCCGGGACCTGGGTCACGGCGCCCGTGGCCGACGTGACTGTCCCGGTCACGACGCCCGTGAGCGCCAAGGAGCCGTTCTGGTTCGTGAAGCCTGAGGGTGTGAACACCCCATTGAAGGTGCCCAGTGCAGTCGGGAAGGTCAGTGGGATGGGCGCAGCGGTCGCTCGTGGGGTTGCTGCGGCCGGGGCGGCGGCGGGCACGGCGGAGGGGGCGGCCGATGCGGCGGCCGCCGGCACCAGGCCGAGGGCGGCGGTCGTGGCGAGGGTGACACCGGTGGCACACAGCTTCGTCTTGAGGTTCATGGAACAGAACTCCTTCATCGGTGCGAGGGGCGGCCTCGTGGGCCGTCTGTCACACCTGAAGAGCCCTTGGGGAGGCGGCCATGACGTGGGTCACGCCGGGCGGCTGGTGACGTGCCTTCGTCGGACGGGGGTCGCCGAGCAGGAAAGCACGTCCGGCCTCGCGGGACTCGGCCTGCCTGCCGCGTCATGCGCCGGGCACCAAGGCGTCCGCCGCCTCGCTCGGGCGCACGGCCTCACGGGCCGAGCACGCCGCGCTGCGTCATGTCGTAGGCGGCGAGGACCTCGAGGAGCAGCTCCGTGGCCCCTTCGAGGATGTCGACGACCTCGTCGGGTGCAGTGTCGCGCAGCACCTCGAGGGTCGCCTGGTGGTGCAGCCGGCAGACCTCCAGGAGGCTGATCTCGGCCGCGACAGCGCGCCGGCCGAGCTCGTACGCGGTGGCCCGGGCCCCTTCGTCGTGGTGCGGGAGGAACCGGAGCAGCGTCGTGCGGTAGTCCTGGGTGAGGTCGCCCAGCACGGTGCGGTCGGGTGAGGCGGTCACGGCCACCTGCCGCCGGGGTAGCCCCCGGAGGAGCCGCCGGGCTGCGGCGCCCCGAGAAGAGCCAGGCCCTCCTCGAGGTCGAGCGCGGTGGTCACCTGACCGCCACCTGCGGCGGGCTGCATCCCGAGGCGCACCATCGCGAACGCGACCTCGGGCCGGATGCCCACCACGACGGTGCGTGCGCCGCGGAGGCGGGCCATCTCGGCGATCCGGCGCAGCGTGTGGGCCGCGAAGGAATCGATGACGTCCAGGGCGGCTACGTCGATGATGACGCCGCTGGAGCGGTGCTCACCGATCTGCGCGACGAGGTCGTGCTCGAAACGGACCAGCTCGGAGTCGTCCAGGGCAGTGTGGATCGATGCGATCAGGGTGGCTCCCTGCCGCATGATCGACACCAGCGCCGGTCCTCCGTTCACGATCCGCTGCTGCCCTCCTTCCGGGTCACGGTGTAGCCGAGCAGACGCTCCGCCTCCTCCAGGCCGCCCTGCAGGTCGCCGATCGTGTTCATCTTGCTCAGGTCCACGCCGATGGTGACCAGGGTCTGGGCGATCTTCGGGGACAGCCCTGTGATGATGACGCTCGCACCCATGAGGCGTGACGCGTCGACGGTCTGGACGAGGTGGTTGGCCACGGTCTCGTCGACGTCCGGCGAGCCGGTGATGTCGATGACCACGACCTTGGCGCGGTGCTTGCGGATGCCCGAGAGCAGCTGTTCGGTGAGCTGCCGCGCCCGTTCGCTGTCGAGCACCCCGATGATCGGCAGGATGAGCAGGCGTTCACGCACCGGGAGCACGGGCGTCGACAGCTCGCGGATGGCGTCCTGCTGCTGCCGGATGACGCGCTCGCGCTCCTCCACGAAGCTGACGGCGACCGTGTTGGCGATCCGGTTGGCCGCGGGCTCGTACGCGTCGAGCACCTCGTTGAGCAGCGCGAAGTCCCGCTGGTACTTCTCGAAGAGCGAGCGCGCGAGCACGTCGCGCAACAGCAGCACGATGCCGACGACCTCGTGGGTCTCGACCCCACGGGGGATGATCCGCTCCGACAGGTCGCGGGCGTACTGCTGCAGTGCGCCCACGCTGCCGGTCTCCAGCACCTCGACGTAGTTGTCGTAGACCGAGGTGGTCTCGGCAGCCATCTCCTTGGGAGTCATCGCCGTCAGCAGGTGCGCCTCCTGGATGCGCTCGGACCACTCCTCGCGCAAGCGGGTCCGGTGCTCCCGCAGGTGAGCGACGAGCTGCGGGAGCAGGTGCTCACCGTTGCCCCTCGAACTGTCCCCGTCGTCCGGCGTTCTGTCCGGAGTGACGGTGTTCGCCTCCTCGGTGGGCGCGCTCTGCTGCGTCCGCCCGTCCGACTGCTCAGCCATGGTCGTTCCTCTCCCATTTGGTCATGGTCACTGTCGTCCCGTGGCCGGGCTCGCTCACGACCGCGAACTCGTCCATCAGCCGGCGCACCCCGGGCAGCCCGAGGCCCAGCCCGCCGTACGTGCTGTGGCCATCGGTCATCGCGGCGTCGACGTCGTCGATCCCGGGCCCAGCGTCACGGGCGACGACCTGCAGGCCACGCCGTGGCGCCTCGAGCAGCTCGACGACGAGCTCACCCGACCCGGCGAAGCGCACGATGTTGCGGCACACCTCGGAGACGGCTGTGGCGATGACCGTGAGGTCCGTCGGACCGAACGCGAGGGTCGAGGCGAGGCTGCGGGCGGCCGTGCGCGCCGCGACGATGTCGGGGTCGGAGGTGATGGGGATGCGCAGGGTGTCGTCACGCGGCTGTCCGCGCTCCAGCAGCGGTTCGCTGAGCTCGGCGCAGACCTCGCACTCGAGCAGGTGCTGGGCGGCCCCGACCTCGCGCTGGCGCCGCTGGTCCGCCCTGCTCAGGGCGATGAGCACCGGACGGCACTGATCGGTGGGCGGCTCGACCTGGCGGGACGCCAGCAGGTACTCGACCCGCAGCCGTGCCCGGGTCCGGTTCAGCTGTGCCGCAACGGCGCCCGCCGTGCTTCCTGCCTGCTGCGCCAGCGTCCGGGTGTCGGTCCCACCGACCTCGTGGGCGAGCAGGGTGCGGCGCTCGCGTTCGGTGAGGCGCTCCAGGGCCTGCGCCATGGCGCCCTGCTCCTCGTCGAGGACGAGGCGCGCCTCGGGCGAGTCCGGCTCGCTGAGGTCGACGACCCGGTGCTGGTTGCGCCGCCTGCGGTCCTCGTCGCGCCACATCGAGGCCACGACGTTGCGGGCCGTCACGATCGCGTACGGCTCGAGCATGCCCGGCTCGATCCTGGCGGTCGCGGCGAGGACGCGCGCCAGGGTCTCCTGCACGAGGTCCTCGGCGGCAGGGTGAGCGCCGACCCGTCCGCCGACGACGCGGCGCACGATCGGAATCAGGTCCGCGATCGCCTGGGCCGGTCCGTCGGCCGAGCGGTCGTCGGGGTCGGAGTCGGCACCGCCCACGAGCACCTCGTACCCGTTGGAGCGGGGGAGTCCTCGTGCGCACGCGAACCGGGTAGGAGTCCTCCGCAAGGAGACGCCGAGCGGCACACCGGTCGGTCGCTCACGCAGGGTGGGAATGCGCGGCGGCGGCAGCCCGCTACTAGGGTGATCACACGTCGGCCGGCTCGGACCGGTCCGACCGCACGACACACGAAAGCAGAGGTAGTCATGGCTGACCCCGCCCGCGCCCGCAAGATCGCCGACCGGATCAAGGTCATCGTCGCCGAGTACCTCGAGTTCCGGCTCAAGGACGAACGCCTCGGCTTCGTCACCATCACCGACGCCCGCGTCACCGGAGACCTCCAGCACGCGTCGGTCTTCTACACGGTCTTCGGCACCGACGAGGAGCGCAAGGCCACGGCCGACGTGCTCGAGGCCAACAAGGGACGCATCCGCTCCGCCGTGGGCCGGGGCATCGGCATCCGCCTCACGCCGTCCGTCGAGTTCATCGCCGACGCGCTGCCAGAGGGCGCCGCGCACCTCGAGGACCTCGTCGCGCAGACACGCGCCCGCGACGCCGAGCTCGCCCGGGCGGCGGCGAACGCCAAGCCCGCGGGCGACGCCGACCCCTACCGCAAGCCCGCCGAGCGCCTCGACGACGACCTCGACGGCGACCTCGGCAGCGACCTCGGTAGTGACCTCGACAACACGAGCGACGGCGTCCGCGACCTCACGGCCGGTGGGGTGGACGCCGACGTCGACGCACGATGACCGACGGGTCGGGTGGCCTGCTCGTCGTCGACAAGCCGGCCGGGTGGACCAGCCACGACGTCGTGGCACGCGCACGCCGTCTCTGCGGCACCCGTCGGGTCGGCCACGCCGGCACGCTCGACCCGATGGCGACCGGCGTGCTCGTCCTCGGTGTCGACCGTGGCACCAAGCTGCTCACGTTCCTCGTGGGCTGTGACAAGTCGTATGCCGCCACGATCCGTCTGGGCATGTCGACCCTCACCGACGACGCCGAGGGGGAGGCCACCGAGGCGCTGGGCGTCGACGACGTGCCGGCGCTGGAGGCGGCGCTCCCGGCAGCCGTCGCGGCCCTGACGGGTGACATCGAGCAGGTGCCGAGCGCGGTCAGCGCCATCAAGGTCAAGGGCGTGCGCAGCTACACGCGGGTGCGGCAGGGCGACACCGTCGAGCTGCCACCCCGACCGGTCACCGTGAGCCGGTTCGAGGTGCTCGGGGTGCGACCCGGCACCGAGACCGTCGAGGTCGGTCCACCGATCGACGTCGTCGACGTCGACGTCGAGGTCGACGTCTCCTCCGGCACCTACGTGCGCGCGCTGGCCCGTGACCTGGGGGCGGCGCTGGGCGTCGGCGGGCACCTCACGGCGCTGCGTCGCACCCGGGTCGGCCGGTTCGGCCTCGACCAGGCCCTCTCGCTCGACGCGCTCACGGCCACGGCCGAGGCGCAGGGGCCGTCCGGCATACGGCTGCTCCCGATCGCCGAGGCGGCCCGCGCCCAGCTCCCCGTCCACGAGGTGTCGGCCGCGGACGCCCTGCGGCTGAGCCACGGCCAGCGCATCCCCAGCGGGCCGGGCTGGTGCGAGGCCGTGGCAGCGATCGACCCCGAGGGCCGCCTCGTCGCCGTGCTCGACGAGACCCGCACGACGGCACGGGCCAAGGTGGTCTTCGTCTCGTCGGGCGCCCCCGTCTGACCAGCGTGCGCGAGCCCGAGAACCCGGCCACTACAGTGGTCGCCGTGCAGCGCTGGTACGGACCCGACGACATCCCGAGCGACCTCGGGCCCACCGTCGTCACCCTCGGCAACTTCGACGGGGTGCACCGCGGGCACCGTGAGGTGCTGACCCGGGTCGTGCGCGAGGCGGCCGAGCGTGACGCCCTGCCCGTCGCCGTCACCTTCGAGCCGCACCCCATCGCGGTGCTCTACCCCGATCGTGCCCCTGCGGCCGTCATGTCGCTCGAGCAGCGGCTCGACGCGCTCGAGTCCGTGGGCATCGGCGCGGTGCTCGTCATCGAGTTCACCGCCGACTTCGCCCAGCAGACCCCCGAGGAGTTCGTGCGCTCGACCTTCGTCGAGGCGCTCGGTGCCGCGGCCGTCGTCGTGGGCAAGGACACCCGCTTCGGTGTGCGCAACTCCGGCGACGTCGAGACCCTGCGCGAGCTCGGGGCCGCCGACGGCTTCGAGGTCATCGCGCTCGACGACATCGGCGAGGGCGTGGCCGTCGGTGCCCGGTGGAGCTCGACACAGCTGCGCTCGGAGATCCTGGCCGGCAACGTCGCCCATGCGGCACAGATCCTCGGGCGCCCGCACCGGGTCACCGGCACCGTCGTGCACGGCGACCACCGTGGCCGCGAGCTCGGCTACCCGACGGCCAACCTGTCGCAGGACCACGAGGGCCTCGTGCCCGCCGACGGTGTCTACGCCGGCTGGCTGCTGCGCCTCGGGCTCGACCCCTCCGACCCCGACCGGTCGCTGCCCGCCGCGGTGTCGGTCGGCACCAACCCCACGTTCGACGGCCACCAGCGCCGGGTCGAGGCGTACGTCCTCGACCGCACCGACCTCGACCTCTACGGCGAGCGGGTCGCCGTCGAGTTCGTCGACCACCTGCGTCCGACGCTGAGATTCGAGTCCATCGACGCGCTCGTCGAGCAGATGGCGCAGGACGTGGAACGGTGTCGCGAGATCCTCTCGGCGATCGTGCCGTCCTGACCGTCCGCGGGAGCGCAGGCAGGCGGGTGCCGTCGCGCACTCGACCGTCGTGGCTGCGGGTCGACCTCGGCCTGTTCATCGGCGCGGCAGGGCTGTCCCTCGTCGGCGTCGTGCTCGTCTGGTCCGCCACGCGCGCCGACGCCGACGGCACAGCGGCCCTCAAGCAGCTCGTCTCGCTCGCCGTGGGCGTGGTGTGCGCCGTCGTCGTCACCAGGCTCGACGTGCGTGCCGTGCGAGCCCTCGCGCCGATCGTCTACGGGCTGGCCGTCCTCGGCCTCGTGGCCGTCGTCTCGCCGCTCGGGTCCACCGTCAACGGGTCACGCTCGTGGATCAGGCTGCCGGGCGGGATGACCCTGCAGCCGTCGGAGCTGATGAAGGTCGCCCTCGCGATCGGGATGGCCATGCTGCTGGCCGAGCGGGCCGACCGCCGTATGCCGCAGCGCCACCGTGACGTCGCCCTGGCCTGGCTGGTGGCCGGCGTCCCCGTCGTGCTGGTGCTGGCCCAGCCCGACCTCGGCTCGGCGCTCGTGCTCGTCGCGCTGTCGGTGGTCATCATCGCGGCGGCCGGTGCTCCCGCCCTGTGGACCGTCGGCGTGCTCGTCGCCGGGGGTGCAGCGGTCGCCGCGGCCTTCCTCACGCCGGTGCTCTCGGGCTACCAGCGCAACCGCCTGCGGGCCTTCCTGGACCCGTCGCTCGACCCCGAGGGCATCGGCTACCAGACCCGGCAGGTGCGGATCGCGATCGGCTCGGGTGGGCTGGGCGGTCAGGGCCTCTTCGAGGGCCGGCAGACGCAGGGCGGCTTCATCCCCTTCCAGGAGACCGACTTCGTCTTCTCCGTGGCGGGCGAGGAGCTCGGCTTCCTGGGCGCCGCCGGCCTGGTGCTGCTCATCGGGTTCATCGTCGTGCGCTGCGTCGTCGTGGCGCGCCGGGCCGACGCCTTCGGACGACTCGTCGCCATCGGTGTGGGTGTGTGGTTCGGCGTGCAGGCCTTCGAGAACATCGGGATGAACCTCGGCGTCATGCCCGTCACGGGTCTGCCGCTGCCCTTCGTCTCGAGCGGCGGCTCGTCGCTCATCGCGTCGTGGATCGCGCTAGGACTCGTGGGCAACGTCGCGTCGGCGTCGCCGCCGGGGCGCCGCTAAGTTACCCGGCGGTCACGGTGCGGTGTCGAAGCGCCACGGATGCGTGACTGCCGGGTGGATTGTTGACATCATCCCGGCATGGCGGGTGCCCGCAGACGCCGATGACGGGCCGCCGCCAGTGACGAAGGAGTCCACATGCCCCTCCAGGCACTCGCCGACCGCGACGTCGACCAGGACGTGCTCGACGGGCGCGCACCCAGCGTGGGCGCGCTCTTCCGCAACCGGGTGCGTTCCACGCCCGACGCGCCCGCCTACCTCCACTTCGCCGAGGGGTCGAGCGAGCTGACCACCCTGACGTGGGCCCAGACGCACGAGGTCGTCGAGCAGTGGGCGGCGGGCCTGATCAGCCTGGGGGTCGAGATCGAGGACCGCGTCGCCATCGCGTCCACGACGCGGCTCGAGTGGATCCTCGCCGACCTGGCGGTCATCTGCGCAGGCGGTGCCACCACGACGGTCTACCCGACGACGATCGCCGAGGACGTCGCGTACATCCTCGCCGACTCCGGCAGCGGCATCGTCTTCGCCGAGAACGACGAGCAGGTCGCGAAGCTCCAGCACGTTCGTTCCGAGATCCCCCGCGTGCGCCAGGTCATCGCCCTGACCGGCAGCGCGAGCGACGACGGCTGGGTCATCACCACCGACGAGCTCGCCGAGCGGGGCCGGGAGTGGCTCGCCGCGACGCCCGACCTCGTCGACTCACGCATCGACCAGCTCGGCCCCGACAACCTCGCGGTCGTCATCTACACCTCCGGCACCACGGGCCGGCCCAAGGGCGTGCGCCTCGTGCAGGACAGCGTCGTCTACGAGGGCGCGGTCATCGACGCGATCGGCACCCTCACCAAGGACGACCTGCAGTTCCTCTGGCTGCCCCTGTCGCACGTCTTCGGCAAGATGCTCGTCGCCACCGGTCTGCAGATCGGCTTCCCGACGGCCGTCGACGGCCGGGTCGACAAGATCGTCGACAACATGGCCGTCATCAAGCCGACCTTCATGGCCGGCCCGCCGCGCATCTTCGAGAAGGCCCGCGGCCGCATCGCGCTGATGTTCGCCGGCGAGAAGGGCATCAAGAAGAAGCTCATCGACTGGGCCCTCAAGGTCGGCGGCGAGATGCGCGACGTGCAGGCCCGCGGGGAGCAGCCCTCACCGGGCCTCAAGCGCCGGCACGACCTCGCGACGAAGCTCGTGCTGCACAAGGTCCAGGAGCGCTTCGGTGGCCGGGTGCGTTTCATGATCAGCGGCTCGGCGCCCCTCAACGCCGACGTGGCCCGCTGGTTCGGCTCGGTCGGCCTGCTCGTCCAGGAGGGCTACGGCCTCACCGAGACGTCGTCGGGCACGACGGTCAACCCGCCCGCGCACGGCTCCTACCAGTACGGCTCGGTCGGCTGGCCGCTGCCCGGAACCGAGGTGCGCATCGCCGACGAGGACGGCGAGATCCTCGTCAAGGGCCCCGGCGTGATGCGCGGCTACCACAACAACCCCGAGGCCACGGCCGAGGTGCTGACCGAGGACGGGTGGTTCCACACCGGCGACATCGGCCGCATCGACGACCGTGGCTTCCTCTACGTCACCGACCGCAAGAAGGACGTCTTCAAGACCTCGGGCGGCAAGTACATCGCGCCTGCCGAGATCGAGGCACGCTTCAAGGGCCTCTGCCCCTTCGTCAGCCAGTTCCTCGTGCACGGCGCCGGGCACAACTACGCGACCGCGCTCGTCACGCTCGACCCCGACGCCGTGGCCGCGTGGGCTCCGACCGTGGGGCTGGAGGGCCGGCCGTACGCCGAGGTCGTCCTCTCGCCGCAGGCACGGAAGCTCGTGCAGGGCTACGTCGACCGGCTCAACGACGGACTCAACCGCTGGGAGACGATCAAGAAGTTCACCATCCTCGACAAGGACCTCACCATCGAGGATGGCGACCTCACGCCCAGCATGAAGCTGCGCCGCAAGGCAGTGACCGAGAAGCACCAGGCAGATCTCGATGCCATGTACTGAGCCATCTGGCTCGCTCCGCTCGCCGTGTTCGGCGCGCCTGACGTCACGCCTTCCCTCCTCGGCTCGCTCGCTGCGCTCGCCTCGCTCGTCGGTCCTGGCGTGACGCGCGCCGAACCCTCCTCGGCGTTTTCGCGTGGGGGCGGGGCGCGCCTACCATGGTCCAATGCCCGGAGAGTCCCTGTTCAACGCCCTCGAGCCCCTGCTGGAGCGGGTCAACAAGCCCATCCAGTACGTCGGAGGCGAGCTCAACTCCACGGTCAAGGACTGGCACGTCGGCGGCCACGGCCAGACCGGCGAGGAGCTGACCACGCGCTGGGCGCTGATGTACCCCGACGCGTACGAGGTCGGCGTCCCCAACCAGGGCGTCATGATCCTCTACGAGGTCCTCAACGAGCGTGACGACGCCCTCGCCGAGCGCACGTATGCCGTGTGGCCCGACATGGAGGCGCAGCTGCGCGAGGCGGGCCTGCCGCAGTTCACCGTCGACGGGCACCGCTCGGTGCGCGACTTCGACCTCTTCGGTCTCAGCTTCTCGACCGAGCTCGGCTACACGAACATGCTCACGGCGCTCGACCTCGCCGGCATCGCGCTGCACAGCGCCGACCGCACCGACGACGACCCCATCGTCGTCGCGGGCGGGCACGCGGCCTTCAACCCCGAGCCGATCGCCTCGTTCATCGACGCCGCCATCGTCGGCGACGGCGAGCAGGCCGTTCTCACGGTGACCGACATCGTGGGCGAGTGGAAGGCACAGGGCCGTCCCGGCGGCCGCCGCGAGGTGCTGCTGCGGCTCGCCCGCACCGGCGGGGTCTACGTGCCTGCCTTCTACGACGTCTCCTACCTGCCCGACGGCCGCATCAAGCGCGTCGCACCCTCGTCCGACGCGCACGGCGTGCCCTGGCGCGTCGCGAAGCACACCGTCATGGACCTCGACGCCTGGCCCTACCCGAAGCAGCCGCTCGTGCCGCTCGCCGAGTCGGTGCACGAGCGCATGTCGGTCGAGATCTTCCGAGGCTGCACCCGCGGCTGCCGCTTCTGCCAGGCCGGCATGATCACGCGGCCCGTGCGCGAGCGGTCCATCACCGGCATCGGCGAGATGGTCGAGCGCGGTCTCGCCGCGACGGGGTTCGAGGAGGTGGGCCTGCTCTCGCTCAGCTCCGCCGACCACTCCGAGATCGCCGACATCACCAAGGGCCTCGCCGACCGTTACGAGGGCACCCAGACGGGCCTGTCGCTGCCGTCGACCCGCGTCGACGCCTTCAACATCGACCTCGCCAACGAGCTGACCCGCAACGGCCGCCGCTCGGGCCTGACCTTCGCGCCCGAGGGCGGCTCCGAGCGCATCCGCAAGGTCATCAACAAGATGGTGTCCGAGGAGGACCTCATCAACACGGTCGCCGCGGCCTACGGCGCCGGCTGGCGGCAGGTCAAGCTCTACTTCATGTGCGGTCTGCCCACCGAGACCGACGAGGACGTCCTCCAGATCGCCGAGCTCGCCAAGCGCGTCATCGAGACGGGCCGCCAGGTGTCCGGCCGCCGCGACATCCGCTGCACCGTCTCGATCGGCGGCTTCGTGCCCAAGCCGCACACCCCCTTCCAGTGGGCCTCGCAGCTCGGCGTCGAGGAGACCGACGCACGCCTGCTCAAGCTGCGCGAGGCGATCCGCTCCGACAAGCGCTACGGCTCCTCGATCGGGTTCCGCTACCACGACGGCCAGCCCGGCATCGTCGAGGGGCTGCTCTCGCGCGGCGACCGTCGCGTCGGCAAGGTCATCGAGGCGGTCTGGCGGGACGGCGGCCGGTTCGACGGCTGGAGCGAGCACTTCTCCTACGACCGCTGGATGCGTTGTGCCGCGGAGGCGCTCGCCGACACGCCCGTCGACCTCGCCTGGTACACGACCCGTGAGCGAGGCGAGTCAGAGGTCCTCCCGTGGGACCACCTCGACTCGGGTCTCGACAAGGACTGGCTCTGGGAGGACTGGCAGGAGGCCCTCGACGAGACGGAGGTCGACGACTGCCGCTGGACGCCGTGCTTCGACTGCGGCGTGTGCCCCCAGATGGGCACCGAGATCGAGATCGGCCCGACGGGCAAGACGCTGCTGCCGCTCACCGTCCTGGGTTCAGGCCGTCAGGAGCTCCTCGAGCACCAGCACTGAGCGCTCCGGCGCTTCGCGACGCCGGGCCGTATGCCGCGTGACAGGGGAGGATGACCAACGCGGCATACGGCGATCCGGGCCCCGGCGAAACCCATCTCTGACGGTACGGAGGTCACGCACCGCGCACAGCGGATCACCGAAAGCCGTCCCTTTTGCGTGGAGGGTCGCAGGCGCGACGGCCTCCGCGGCCCGGGAGTGGCCCGGGAGACCTAGACGGGGAAGCCGACGTGCGCCAGGGCCTGGCGCACGAGAACACCGTGCGACCCCGGCATCTCGCCCAGCGCGGCGAGCGAGGCCGCCTCCTCGGGCGTGACCCAGGACAGGTCGAGGGCGTCCTGCTGCGGGCGGCAGTCGCCCGTGACGGCGACGACGAACGCGAGCGACACGGCGTGCTGGCGCGGGTCGTGGAACGGCGTCACTCCAGGGGTCGGGAAGAACTCGGCGACCGTGAACGGCTGCGGCGACATGGGGACGCGGGGGAGGGCGACCGGACCCAGGTCGTTCTCGATGTGACGGATCAGGGCGTCGCGCACGCGCTCGTGGTAGAGCACGCGACCGCCCACGACCTCGTGGCCGATGCCGCCGTCGTCGTCGGCCCTGAGCAGCAGGCCCACGTGGGTGACCACGCCGCGGTCGTCGACGCGCACCGGGATGGCGTGGACGTAGAGGATCGGCAGGCGGTCACGGGCGTTGTCGAGGTCCTCGCGGCTGAGCCACGCCCCCGTCGTCTCGACTTCGGTCATGGCCTCATCCTGCCAAACAGGTCCTCGCGGCTCCGACACGTCCACCGCGCGGCGGCCGATGTGTCGCGAACCAGCTTGCGGCTCGCCCGGGGGTGGTGCTCACCCCAGCGACCGGAGCCAGGCCAGCACGACGGCGCCCGACCGGGCCAGCTGCCGCCGGTCCACGACGGATGGCACGTCTCCTGCCGAGTGGTAGGCGGCGTACGGCACGCTGCCGAGCCGGGCTGCGGGGATGCCGACCCGCTCGAACGACACGTGGTCGCTCGCGCGGTTGGTGCAGGCTCTCGTCGGGACCGATGCGCTCGTCGCCGCGGCCCGGATGGCCTCGGCCAGCGCCGGCGTGCCCCGTCCGCCCGAGCAGACGGGCACGGCCGCGGCACGGACGCCGACGCGGTCGAGCGCCAGCATCCCTCCCACGGCTGTGCGCTCGGCCCCGCCGAGAGCGGTGACGAAGTGCCGGGACCCGAACGCGTACCTCGTGCCGTTCCCGCCGCGTGCCTCCTCGGCGCCGAACGCCACGAAGCGCACGGGCAGCGCCCCGGGCTGCTCGCGGACGATCCGGGCGACCTCGGCGAGCACCATGAGGCCCGACGCGTTGTCCTCGGCGCCCGGGGACCGGGGGACGGTGTCGAGGTGCGCCCCGATGACGACGTGCGGCCTGCGCGGGTCGAAGCCGGGCGGGTCCGCGACGACGTTGGCGGTGCTGCCGGCCGGGACCGGCACGCCCCAGGAGACGCCTGCCGGCACGGTGAACGGCTGCACCGTCACCCGGTAGCCGGCAGCGCGCAGCCGTGCCGCGACGTAGGCGGCGGCGCGGTCGCCGGCGGCGCTCGCGGCGTCACGAGGGCCCATGGCGGCGAGGTCGCGTACGCCGCCGAGCACCCTCTCGACGTCGAACGGCGACGCGTGAGGGGGAGTGGTCGGGGGAACGGGGACCGCTGTGCGACTCGGCGGCGGCACGCCTGACGCGGACTGGCTCGTCGTGCCGGCGGACGTCTGCGTCGGCGAAGACACCCCAGGGGCGCTGGCGCCGAGCGTCGGAGACCCGCCGGTGCAGGCCGCGGCAGAGAACGAGAGCGACGCGAGGACGACCGTCAGCGCTCTGCGGATGACCATCGCCCACGCTAACCCGGGAGGCCGTGTGTCGCCGACAGGCTAGACTGGCGCGCACAGGCGTTCGAGCCGTCATCAGCGGCGAGCCTCCGGAAGAACAGAGCGCGAGCTCCCACTAGACCCGGACGGATGGGCCCGTCACAGCCTTCGACAAGAGCGGTCGTATGCCGCTCGCCGAGCCCCGGCGGGTGACGTGCGGCAAGCGGGGTGGTACCGCGGCGGCCTCCGGCAGTCGTCCTCGTGCAGGTGACGAGTGACCGACGCGACCGCAGGAGACCACGAGCATGACCTACCCCAGGGTCACCACGAACGACGACGCAGGCGAGCCCACGGCCCGGGCCGGCGTCCCGTCCAACCCGCGCTTCCCCGAGATCGAGGAGCGCGTCCTCAGGTACTGGGACGAGGACG
Source organism: Terrabacter terrigena (assembly GCF_042676085.1). Taxonomy (NCBI): domain Bacteria; kingdom Bacillati; phylum Actinomycetota; class Actinomycetes; order Micrococcales; family Intrasporangiaceae; genus Terrabacter; species Terrabacter terrigena. The sequence continues at coordinate 113,110 of NZ_JBHTKH010000001.1, read as the reverse complement.
GCACGTTCATCGCGTCGGTCGAGAACCGCGACGCGGGCACCGACGGCGACAACGAGTTCGTCTTCTACGACGGACCGCCCTTCGCCAACGGGCTGCCCCACTACGGCCACCTGCTCACGGGCTACGTCAAGGACATCGTGCCCCGCTACCAGACGATGCGCGGCAAGCGTGTCGAGCGACGCTTCGGGTGGGACACCCACGGCCTGCCGGCCGAGCTCGAGGCGCAGCGCCAGCTGGGGCTCAAGACGAAGCAGGACATCGTCGAGCTCGGCATCGACACGTTCAACGACGCGTGCCGCAGCTCGGTGCTCAAGTACACGGGTGAGTGGCGCGACTACGTGACCCGCCAGGCGCGGTGGGTCGACTTCGACAACGACTACAAGACCCTGGAGCCCGACTACATGGAGTCGGTCATCTGGGCCTTCAAGCAGCTGCACGAGAAGGGCCTGGTCTACGAGGGCTTCCGGGTGCTGCCCTACTGCTGGAACGACCAGACGCCGCTGTCGAACCACGAGCTGCGCATGGACGACGACGTCTACAAGATGCGGCAGGACCCCGCGGTCACGATCGGCCTGCGGCTCGAGACCGGTGAGCTGGCCCTCGTCTGGACGACGACGCCGTGGACCCTGCCCGCCAACCTCGGCATCATGGTCGGCCCAGACATCGACTACGTCGTCGTCGAGTCCGACGCCACCGGCACGACGGAGCGCTACGTCATCGGTGCGGCGCGCCTCGCCGCATACGCCAAGGACCTCTTCGGCGCCGACGTCGACCCTGCGTCGCTGGATGATCGGATCGTCCAGCGGCTCAAGGGTTCTGACCTGGTCGGGCGGTCCTTCACGCCGCCGTTCTCGTACTACCTGGGCCACGAGCGTGCGCACCATGTCTTCCCTGCCGACTTCGTCACCACGGAGGACGGCACCGGGCTGGTCCACACCGCCGGCGCCTTCGGTGAGGAGGACAAGATCGTCACCGACGCCGCCGGCATCGAGCCGGTCGTCCCCGTCGGACCGGACGGCCGGTTCACGTGGCCCGTCACGGACTACGAGTCGATGCACGTCTTCGACGCCAACCCGCACATCATCGACCACCTCAAGGCGGCCACCCGCGGCGAGGGCGAGACCGGCTCGGTGACCGCCGGCACGGTGCTGCTGCGACGCGAGACCTACGACCACAGCTACCCGCACTGCTGGCGCTGCCGCGAGCCCCTCATCTACATGGCCGTCTCGTCGTGGTTCGTCGAGGTCACGAAGATCAAGGACCGCATGCTCGAGCTCAACCAGCAGATCGAGTGGACCCCCGCGCACATCAGGGACGGCCAGTTCGGCAAGTGGCTGGCCAACGCGCGCGACTGGTCGATCTCGCGAAACCGCTTCTGGGGCAGCCCGATCCCGGTCTGGAAGTCCGACAACCCGGAGTTCCCGCGCATCGACGTCTACGGCTCGTTCGCCGAGCTCGAGCGAGACTTCGGCGTGGAGGTCACCGACCTGCACCGGCCGTTCATCGACTCCCTGACGCGCCCGAACCCCGACGACCCGTCGGGCAGGTCCACCATGCGGCGGGTCGAGGACGTGCTCGACGTGTGGTTCGACTCCGGCTCGATGAGCTTCGCCCAGGTGCACTACCCGTTCGAGAACGCCGACTGGTTCGAGCACCACTTCCCGGGTGACTTCATCGTCGAGTACATCGGCCAGACGCGAGGCTGGTTCTACACCCTGCACATCCTCGCGACGGCCCTGTTCGACCGGCCTGCGTTCGAGACCTGCGTCAGCCACGGCATCGTGCTCGGCTCCGACGGCCAGAAGATGAGCAAGTCGCTGCGCAACTACCCCGACGTGCGCGAGGTGTTCGACCGCGACGGCGCCGACGCCATGCGCTGGTTCCTCATGAGCAGCCCGATCCTGCGCGGGGGCAACCTCGTCGTCACCGAGCAGGGCATCCGCGACGGCGTGCGCCAGGTGATGATCCCGCTGTGGAACGCCTGGTCGTTCTTCGCCCTGTACGCCAACACGGCCCGCGGCGGCGAGGGCTACGAGGCGACCTACTCGACGGCATCGTCCGACGTGCTCGACCGCTACCTGCTGGCCAAGCTGGGCGAGTTCGTGGGCGACATGACCGAGCAGCTCGACGCGTACGAGATCGCGGCCGCGTGCGACACGATGCGCGGCTTCCTCGACGTGCTGACGAACTGGTACATCCGTCGCTCCCGCGACCGTTTCTGGGGCGGCGAGACCGACGAGTCGCTGGCGGCCTTCGACACGCTGTGGACCGCCCTGGAGACCGTCACGCGTGCGACGGCGCCGCTGCTGCCGCTCGTCACCGAGGAGATCTGGCGTGGCCTCACCGGGGGCCGTTCGGTCCACCTCGCCGACTACCCGAAGGCGGCCGACCTGCCGCACGACCACGACCTCGTCGTCGGCATGGACCGTGCCCGCGAGGTCTGCTCGACGGCATCCAGCCTGCGCAAGGCCCGGGGGCTGCGTGCCCGGCTGCCCCTCGCCGAGCTCACCGTCGTCACTGCTGACCCCGCGGCGCTCGAGCCGTTCCGCGCGATCATCCAGGACGAGCTCAACGTCAAGGCGGTGACCCTCGTCGACGTGGCCACGGCGAGCGACGCCGACTTCGGGGTGAGCCAGCGCCTCGGCGTCAACGCCCGGGTTGCCGGTCCGCGCCTGGGCAAGGACGTCCAGCTCGCCATCAAGGGCAGCAAGACCGGTGACTGGTCCGTCGACGCCGACGGGTCCGTGACCTCCGGCGGCCTCGCGCTGGTCGAGGGGGAGTACACCCTCGAGACCGTCGTTGCCGGTGACGCCGCCGAGAGGGGGGCCACCGCCATGCTGCCGTCCGGCGGGTTCGTCGTGCTCGACACGCGCGTCTCGCCCCAGCTCGCGACCGAGGGCCTCGCCCGCGACCTGGTGCGGGCCGTCCAGCAGGCCCGCCGCGACACCGGACTGCACGTGAGCGACCGCATCAGCCTCACGATCCAGGGCGGTGCCGAGGTCTTCGAGGCGACCGTGACCCACCGCGACCTCATCGTGGGTGAGACGCTCGCCGCACAGTTCGCCGCGGCAGGCCCCGAGCACGCCCTGCCCGACGGGCTCCCGGGCACCCCCACCGAGGTGGTCGTCGGCGACAACCATGCTGCGACCATCCTGGTGGTGAAGCGATGATCGCGAACCGCGAGGACGAGCTGGAGGGCACCGACATGGGCGCGACCCCCGAGCAGCACGGCCGGGAGGCCCAGGCCGACAGCGACGGCGTCGTCGTGCGCGGAGCCGTCGGCGACGACCTGGCCGGAGTGGTCTCGGTGGGTCACCGCACCTGGCGCGCCACGTACGAGCCGATCGCCGGTCCCGAGTACGTCGCGATGGGCCTGGCCAAGTGGTGGACGAGCGACGTCGTGTCCCGCTCCATCCGCAAGGGGCACACGCTCGTGGCCGAGAAGGACGGGGAGGTCATCGGCGTGGCGACGTTCGGCGCCCAGGACGACGACCTCGTCCTCTGGAAGCTCTACGTGCTGCCCGGCCACCACGGCCAGGGCACCGGCTCGCGTCTCATGGCCGCCGTCGTCGCCAGGGCCCGGGAGGACGGCCACCGCCGCATCACGCTCTCGCACCTCGAGGGCAACGAGCAGGCCGCACGCTTCTACGCGCGGCACGGCTTCGTCGTGACGCACCGCGAGGAGGGCGGCTCCGGCCTGCCGGCGAGCGTCTGGATGGCCCGTGACCTCGACCCCGGTCACTCCGACCCGGACGGAGCGTCGGCATGAACGGGCGCCCCGACGCATCGGCCCTCGAGGCGGCCCGGAACCTGGAGGAGATGAAGCGGATGCGCGAGGTCGAGGAGGAGATCCTCGGCCGCGCCCCGGAGAACGACATCGGCCCCTCTCTCGAGCGCATCAACGCGGTCATGGAGCTCGCGGGCGACCCCCAGCGCACCTACCCGTCGATCCACCTCACGGGCACCAACGGCAAGACCTCGACGAGCCGCATGATCGACTCCGTCCTGCGCGAGAGCGGCCTGTCGACGGGTCGGTTCACGTCACCGCACCTGCACGACATCCGCGAGCGGATCACCCTGTCGGGCAAGCCGATCCCGCGCGAGAAGTTCATCGCCGCCTACGACGAGGTCGCCCCGCTCATCGAGATCGTCGATGCGCGGTCGCTCGAGTCCGGCGGCCGTCGGATGAACTTCTTCGAGGTGCTCGTGGCCCTCGCCTACGTGGCGTTCGCCGACGCCCCCGTGGACGTCGCGATCATCGAGGTCGGGCTCGGCGGATCCTGGGACGCGACCAACGTCATCGACGCCCAGGTCGCAGTGGTCACCCCGGTCGACCTCGACCACACCCACCTGCTCGGCGACGACGTCGTCGCCATCGCCGAGGAGAAGAGCGGCATCATCAAGGCGGACTCCGTGACCGTCTCCGGCGTGCAGGACGAGGACGTCGCCCGCGTGCTCCTCGACCGGGTCGAGGAGGTCGGGGGCGCCCGCATCGTCTTCGAGGGCAACGACTTCGGCGTGCTGGCCCGCGACGTCGCCATCGGCGGCCAGCAGGTCTCGCTGCGCGGTCTGGCGGGGGAGTACCCCGACCTGTTCCTGCCGCTCTACGGGGCGCACCAGGCGAGCAACCTCGCCACGGCGGTCGCGGCCGTCGAGTCGTTCATCGGTGGAGGTGAGCAGCGCATCGAGCACGAGGTGCTGCTGGCCGCCTGCGCCGCTATGACGTCGCCTGGCCGGCTCGAGATCGTGCGGCGCTCACCCACGGTCCTGGTCGACGCCGCACACAACCCGCACGGCGCCCGGTCCCTCGTGGCGGCGCTCGACGAGTCGTTCACCTTCACCAAGCTCGTCGGGCTCGTCGGGATCGTCGCCGACAAGGACGCCACCGGGATGCTCGAGGTCCTCGAGCCCGTCCTCGACCACGTCGTGGTGACGCGGAGCTCGTCGCCGCGCGCGCTCTCGCCCGCGAAGCTGGGTGAGCTCGCCGTCGAGCTCTTCGGCGAGTCCCGGGTGACCGTGGTCCGCGACCTGCCCGACGCCCTCGAGCAGGCGGTCACGCTCGCCGAGGCCGACGGGATGGGCGGCGGCGTCATCGCCACCGGCTCGGTCATCACCGCGGGCGAGGTGCGCATGCTCCTCGGCCTCACCGACGTGTGATCTCCTAGGCTGGACACGTGAACCCCGCCAAGATCATCCTGGTTCTCGCCGTCGTGGTCGTCCTCGTGGTGCTGTGGGGGCGTGTCATGGGCCGCAAGGACCCCGACCGCCCGCTCGTCGGCCTCACCGACGGCGTACGCGCCAAGGTCAGCCGCGAGATCAGCGCGGGGCACAAGATCAACGCGATCAAGATCTACCGCGAGGCGACCGGCGCCCCACTGGCCGACGCCAAGCGGGCCGTCGACAGCTGGTTCGTGCCGGGGCAGGGGCCGGGTGTGCGCGACGCAGCGGCGTCCTTCACCGAGGGTCGGCTCACCGACGAGGGCCGTGCTCGCATCAGCGAGCTCATCCTGGCCGGACGCCGTGAGGACGCCATGACCCTCTACACCGAGGCGACGGGCGCGAGCGCCTCCGAGGCGCAGGCGATCATCCGCAGCTGGGACACCAGCCAGAACTACTGACCGGGCCGCCCACGTTCCAGTCCCTCTTCCCGACCAGCACCGACAGCCAGAGGCACCCCACCGCATGCGATCCCTCCCGTTCCACGGCCAGACCGGCAAGTTCACGTTCCGAATGCTCGCGACCGTGCTGGGCGGGCAGTCCATCTGCATCCTGCTCGGCGCCCTCGTCGCCCGGGGCGTCAGCGCCGCCAACGACGGCGGGGGGCGCAGCACGGCATACCTGCTCGTCGGGTTCGGGCTCGGCGCGCTCTGCGTGGTGGCTGCCGGGCTGATGCGGCGTCCGTGGGGGCTCACGCTGGGCTGGGTCGTGCAGGCGCTCACGCTGCTCAGTGCGCTCGTGGTGCCGATGATGTTCGTCGTCGGGCTGTTCTTCCTCGCCCTGTGGGTCACCTGTCTGGTCAAGGGCGCCCAGGTCGACGCCGAGATGGCCCGCCGCGAGGCGGCTGCGGGCGCCGGTGAAGCGCCGTCAGGGGGCGACGGCCCGGCCGATAGGGTGGACGGGTGACCATCGAACGCTCCCTCGTCCTCGTCAAGCCCGACGGTTTCCAGCGCGGCCTCACCGGGGAGGTGCTCCGTCGCATCGAGGCGAAGGGCTACACCCTGGTCGGTCTCTCGATCCTCACCCCGAAGCGCGAGCAGCTCGCCGCCCACTACGCCGAGCACGAGGGCAAGCCGTTCTACGAGCCCCTCGTCGAGTTCATGAGCTCGGGTCCCGTCGCCGCCGTCGTCATCGAGGGCCACGACTCCATCAAGGGCTTCCGCAGCCTCGCCGGTGCCACCAACCCCACCGAGGCCCTGCCGGGCACGATCCGCGGCGACCTCGGCCGTGACTGGGGCCTGAAGGTCCAGCAGAACATCGTGCACGGCTCCGACTCGCCCGAGTCGGCCGCTCGCGAGATCGACATCTGGTTCCCCGGGCTCTGAGAGCACACCCGTCACAGGGGCCACTCGCGCCACGCATCCGGCGACACACCCCCGATGCCCTCGGGGACGGCGCGACGGCGCGACACAATCCCGGCCATGAGCACCTGGCCCGCCATCGGTCGCGACCTCGCGATCGACCTGGGCACGGCCAACACGCTCATCCACGTGCGCGGTCGCGGCGTCGTGGTCGAAGAGCCGTCGGTCGTCGCCGTCGAGGTGGGGAGCGGCCGGCTCGTCGCTGCCGGCAGCCGGGCCAAGGAGATGCTCGGCAGGGCGCCGGGCACCATCCGGGCCGTACGCCCCCTTCGTGACGGCGTCGTCTCCGACGCCGACGAGACCGAGCGGATGCTGCGCTGGTTCATCGACCAGGTGCGCACGTCGCGACTCGTGCGGCCCCGCATGGTGCTGTGCGTGCCGAGCGAGGTCACAGGCGTCGAGCGCCGAGCCCTCGAGGACGCCGCCACCCGTTGCGGCGCGCGGCGCGTCTACATGATCGAGGAACCCATGGCCGCGGCCATCGGCGCCGGCCTGCCCGTCTACGAGACGGCGGCGAGCATGGTCGTCGACATCGGGGGTGGCACCACCGACGTCGCCGTCATCAGCCTCGGCGGCATCGTGACGTCGAGCTCGCTGCGCATCGCGGGCGACGAGATCGACGAGGCATTGGTCAGCCACGTCAAGAGCGAGTACTCCCTCCTGCTCGGTGAGCGCAGCGCCGAGGACATCAAGGTGGCGGTCGGCTCGGTCTTCCCGCTCCGCGAGGAGCTGACCACCCGTCTGCGCGGACGCGACCTCGTCACCGGGCTGCCCAAGACCGTCCAGGTCGGTTCCGTCGAGGTGCGGCGCGCCATCGAGGGGCCGGTCCTGCAGATCATCGAGCTGGTGCGGGCGACGCTCGACGTGTGCCCGCCCGAGCTCGCGGGCGACATCCTCGACCGCGGCATCACCCTCACCGGCGGCGGCGCGCTGCTCCGGGGCCTCGACGAGCGCATGCGCCACGAGCTCGGGGTGCCCGTTCGCGTCGCCGAGGACCCCCTTCGCGCGGTCGCGCGAGGGGCCGGACGCTGCGTCGACGAGTTCGCAAGCCTCGAGCGGGTGCTCGTCGGCGACCACCGCCTCTAGCCGTATGCCGTCGACCGTGCGCCGCCGCCTCCTCGTCGTCCTGGCGTCGCTGACCGTCGCCCTCCTGCTCGCCGACCTCGCCGGCTGGGGCGTCGCCGACGGCGTGCGTCGTGCCGGCGGCATCGTCCTGGGCCCGGTGCAGCGGGCACTGTCCGGTGCCCGGCCCGACGAGCTCGCCGCCGCCAGGAGCGAGAACGTGCGGCTGCGCACGATCCTCGCCGACCAGCAGCGGCGCGCCGCCGACCTGGACCGGCTCGACGAGCTCCTCGGCTCCGCCACCACGGCGGGCCGCACCGTGCTGCCCGCCCGCGTGGTCGCCAGCGACCTGAGCCCACTCGGGGGCCGCACCGTCACGCTCGACGTGGGCTCCCGCGACGGCGTCCGGGCCGACTCGACCGTCGTCTCCACCGAGGGCCTGGTCGGCCGGGTCGTCGAGGTGGCGCCGTGGACGAGCGACGTGCAGGTTCTCGGCAGCGCCGGTTCCGTCGTCGCCGTCCGGGTCGGGCCGGCCGGCACCCTGGGCACGGTCAGGTCGCCGCTGGCCGGCGACACCGAGTCGCGCCCCCGGGGGTCGCTGTGGCTGTCCACCATCGCGCCCGGCACTGCCGTCGTAGGTGACGTCGTGCGCACCCTCGGCAGCGTCGACGAGACACCGTATGCCGCCGGGATCGTGGTCGGAACCGTGACCGCCGTCGACTCCGACCGCGGGCAGCTCACCAGGGGCGCCACGGTGCGTCCCGCGACCGACCCCGACGCGATCGACGTCGTCGCCGTCATCGTGCCCAAGCCGCGGGAGGTGCCGCGGCCGACGACGGCCTCGCCGAGCGCGCTGTCCTCGGCTGTCGCTCGCGCGGGCGGCCCGGTACCGGCCACGGCGTCCCACCCGACCGGAGGCGGACGATGAGGCCGACGCTGCTGGGAGTGCTGCGTACGGCATACCTCGTCCTGGCGGCGCTGCTCACGGCGACCCTGCTGCCACGGCTCGGCGTCCCCCCGGCGTGGGTGCCCGACCTCGTCCTCGTCGGGGTCGTGGCGACGGCGGTGCTGAGAGGGCCGGTGCACGGGGCACTCGCGGGCCTGCTCGCGGGATGGGTCGTCGAGCTCGTGCCGCCGGTCGGCACCCCGCTCGGCCTGATGCCCCTCGTCACCATGCTGGCCGGCTTCGTGGCAGGCCTGTTCCGGCGGTCGTCGTCCCGCTCATGGGTGCGTGCGCCGGCCGCACTGCTCTGCGCAGCCGCCGTCGTGCTGGCGGGTCGGGTCGCGTCGGCCGTGCTGGCCGAGGGCGGCGTCGAGCTCGCCGTCGATGCCACGCGACTCGTCGCGACCCTGGTGCTCGGCGCGATGCTGCTGCCTGCCCTGCTCGTCGTCGACCGGGCGCTCGTGCGCCGGAGGCTCGGGTGAGGAGTCGCTGGTCACCGCGTCTCCGGCTGGGCCGCAGGCCGCCGGTGCGGCGCGTCGGAGTGGCCGGCGTCGTGCTCGTGCTCCTCGTCACGATGTTCGGCCTGCTCCTGGGCAGGCTCGGGCAGCTCCAGCTGGTCCAGGGCCCCGAGCTCGCGCGCACTGCGACGACGGTCAACACGCGCGCCATCACGGAGCACGCCCTGCGCGGCCGCATCCTCGACAGCCGCGGCACCCCCTTCGTCGGAAACAGCTTCGACACCGTCGTGACGGTGCAGCGCTCGGTGCTCGTCGACGCGAAGGACGGTGGTCGCGACCTCGTGACGCGCGTCGCTGCCGTGCTCGGCCTGCCCTTCGACCGCCTGTGGGGCAAGACGATGCTCTGCGGCACCGCGGGTGCGCCTGCGGCGCCAGCCTGCTTCAACGGCTCGCCCTACGTCCCCATCCCGGTCGCCACCGGGGTCGACGCCCGGCGTGCCCTGACCCTGGTCGAGCAGCCGGAGAAGTATCCCGGCGTCGGCGTCACCACCCAGCCCGGCCGCGACTACGCCCGGCCCGACGGTGCACTCGCACCGCACCTGCTCGGCTGGGTGGCCCGTGCCGACGCCGACGAGGTCTCGGGCAGCGGCGGCCGGGTCGACGCCGACGACCTCGTCGGTCGGTCGGGCCTCGAGTCGCAGTACGACTTCGCGCTGCGCGGCACGAACGGCCGCACCGTCGTGGCCGTCGACCCGCGGGGCATCGTCACCGACACGGTCAGCGTGACGCCGCCGGTCGCCGGTCTCGACGTCGTGACGCACCTCGACTCGCGCCTGCAGGCGCGCACCGAGGCAGCGCTCGCCGGGGCGGTGGCTCGTGCCCACTCGTCGAAGCTCCGGGCCGACACCGGCGCGGCGGTCGTGCTCGACGTGACCAACGGTGCGGTCGTCGCCGCCGCCAGCTACCCGTCGTACGACCCGTCGGCGTTCGCGGGCGGCATCAGCAGCGCCGAGCTGGCCCGGCTGACGAGCCGTGCGAACGGCAGCCCGCTGACGTCGCGACTGACGGCCGAGACGTTCCCGCCCGCCTCGACCTTCAAGGTCATCTCGGTGCCGGCCGCGGTCAGCTCCGGGGCGAAGCTGACCGGCAGCTACGACTGCTCGCCCAACGTGTCGATCGGCGGCCGCCTCTTCAACAACTTCGAGTCGCGCGGCTACGGCCCGATCGACCTCCACCGGGCCCTCGTCGTCTCGTGCGACACGGTCTTCTACCGGCTCGCGTACGCCGCCTGGCTGGCCCAGGGCGGCCTGGCCGCGCCCACGGGCGCCCCCGACCCCTTCGTGGCGATGGCCAAGGCGTTCGGCCTCGGCCGCCGCACCGGCATCGACGTGCCCGGAGAGGCTGCCGGCCGCGTTCCCGACCGCGCCTGGAAGGAGGAGTACTGGCTCGCGACCAAGGACGCCACGTGCCGACGCGCCGGCACTGGCTACCCGGAGGTCGCGCGCACCGACCGCGTGCGCGCCGACTACCTCAAGCGGCTCGCCACGGAGAACTGCGCCACGGGCTACCAGTACCGCGCGGGCGACGCCGTCAACTTCTCCATCGGTCAGGGCGACACGGCGGTGACCCTGCTGCAGATGGCCGGGGTCTACGCCGCCATCGCCAACGGCGGCACGCTGTGGCAGCCGCAGGTCGCGGCCGCCTACCGCGCCCCGGACGGCACGACCACCCCGATCGTGCCGAAACGGGTCGCCAGGGTGCCGCTGCGATCCGATGTCCTGGCGTACGTCCGGGCGGCGCTCGGCGACGTGACCAGACCGGGCGGTTCGGCGGGCACGGCCTTCGCCGGCTTCCCGCAGGCCCGCTACCCGGTCGCCGGCAAGACGGGCACCGGCGAGGTGTTCGGCAAGCAGGCGACAGGCTGGTTCGCCGGCTACGGCCCGACGACGAAGCCCAGGTATGCCGTCGTGGTCGTCGTCGGGCAGGGCGGGTCGGGCTCCAAGGTGGCCGCCCCTGCCGTGCGCCAGATCTTCGATGCCATCCTTGCCCTGGGGCTGTAGGCGCCGGCGCGCGTACGGCACGACCGCGACTGACGAGAGGCTTCGAGCGTGGACGACTACCTGAGGAGCGACGCCCCGGTCATCCAGGTGCTCGACCGGGCCTGGGACCGCAGCCGGCTCAGCGTGCGCACCCGGTTCGAGCGGCTCCGCACGCGCGCGTTCCTGCTCGTGCAGTGCGCCGTCGCGGCGGGCGTCGCGTGGTGGTTCGCGACCGACGTGGTCGGTCACCCGTCACCGTTCTTCGCGCCGATCGTGGCCGTCATCTGCCTCGGCATGTCCTACGGCCAGCGGCTCCGGCGGGTCTTCGAGGTCGCGATCGGCGTCGCCGTCGGTGTCTTCACGGCCGACGTCTTCGTGCACGTCGCCGGCAGCGGGCCGTGGCAGATCTCGGCCGTGGTGCTCGTCTCGATGGCCCTCGCCACCCTGCTCCACGGCAGCGCCGTGATCGTCACCCAGTCCGCCGTCCAGGGGATCGTCATCGCGGCACTCGTCGCCACCCCCGGACAGGCCTTCAACCGCTGGACCGACGCCCTCATCGGCGGCGGCATCGCCCTCGTCGCCGCGACGGTCGTGCCCCAGGCGCCGCTGCGGCGGCCCCGGGTGGCGGCCGCCGAGGCGGTGCGCAAGATCGGTGAGCTGCTGCGTCGCGCCGCCGCCAGCGCGCGCGACGGCGACGTGCCGGCCGCCGCCGAGGTGCTCGCCTCCGCGAGGGGCACCGAGTCGCTGCTGCGCGAGCTCGGGTCGGCTGCCGACGAGGGACTCTCGGTGCTCACGTCGTCGCCGTTCAAGCGCCAGCACGCCGAGGGCGTCCGCAAGATGGTCGACCTCGTCGAGCCGCTCGACCGGGCGATGCGCAGCACCCGCGTGCTCGTGCGCCGCGTGACGATCGCGGTCGGGCGCGGCGAGCCGCTGCCGCCCGGCTACGGGGAGCTGCTCCTCGAGCTCGCGGCGGCCACCGACGTCGTCGGTCGCGCTCTGTCCGAGAACGCGTCCCCCGAGGTCGGGCGGCCGGCCATGCTCGAGGTGGCGCGTGCGACGGCCGCACTGCCGCGTACGTCGAGCCTCGCGACCGAGACGGTCCTCGCGCAGCTCCGCTCGACGGTCGTCGACCTGCTCCAGGTCACCGGGCTCGACGTCGACCAGGCGATCGCAGCGTTGCCGCCCGAACGCCCCCGCGAGGCCTGAGCCCGCCCGCACCTCCCGCTCAAGAGGGCGCACCGTCACGAGGCGGGGGGGAGGGGACACGACGCAGGGCCGGGCCCGAACGGACCCGGCCCTGCGGCATACCTGCTGGGACTGTCTGCAGAGGCGTCAGTGCGCCCGCGCAGCCTCCTCGGGAGTGGCCGGCAGCTTCTCGACGCGCGGGTCGCCCGCGTCGGCGAAGTAGTCGGCTGGGACCGTCTCGTCGACGCCCTCGGGCGCCTTCACGGCCCTGAGGACGAGCGTGAGGACCGCCGCCACGATGACGTTGAGCGCGAACGCGGTCAGCGCGATGTAGCCGAGCTGGCCGATGACCGGGATCGAGGCGACCGACCCCGCGAACGGCGCACCCGTCGCCTTGTTGGTCACGTTGTACGCGGCCAGCGTGCCGTACACCATGCCGACGGCCCAGCCGGCGAGCAGGGCCCACCGGTGGAACCAGCGCGTGTACAGGTAGAAGACGAGCGACGGGAACGTCTGGAGGATCCAGATGCCGCCTAGGAGCTGGAAGTTGATCGCGTTGCTCTTGTCGAGCAGCAGCACGAACAGCAGCGCGAACGCCTTGACGACGAGCGAGGTGACCTTGGAGACCTTGGCCTCCTGCTGGACGGTCGCGTCCGGCTTGAGCCACGCCTTGTAGATGTTGCGCGTGAAGGTGTTGGCCGCGGCGATCGACATGATCGCGGCGGGCACCAGGGCACCGATCGCGATGGCTGCGAAGGCGACACCGGCGAACCACGACGGGAACATGTCCTCGAACAGCTGCGGCACGACGAGCTGCGCGTTCGGCTTGCCGTCGAGGCCGATCGGCTTGGTGCCGGCGGCGATGGCGACCCAGCCGAGCAGCGCGAGGAGGCCGAGCAGGAAGGAGTACGCCGGCAGGATCGAGGCGTTCTTCCGGATCGTGTTGCGGTTCTTGGCCGAGAGGCTCGCCGTGATCGAGTGCGGGTACATGAACAGCGCCAGCGCCGACCCGAGCGCCAGGGTGCCGTAGGCCCAGTACGCCTTCTCGCCGGGGATGAAGACGTTCTTGTTGCCCGTGGCGGCGTTCGTGGTCGTCGTCATCTTCTGCTTGGCGGCGTCGAAGATGTGGTCCCACCCGCCGACCTTCGTCGGCAGGTAGATCACGGCGACGATGATGACGAGGTAGATGAGGATGTCCTTGACGAACGCGATGATCGCCGGAGCGCGCAGGCCAGAGGTGTAGGTGTAGAGGGCGAGGACGAGGAACGCGATGAAGATCGGCGCGTCCTTGGCGATGATGTTGCCGCCGCCGCCCACGCCCGCGACCTCGAGCACCGCCTGGATGCCGACGAGCTGCAGGGCGATGTAGGGCATCGTCGCGAGGAATCCGGTGACCGCCACGGCGAGCGACAGGCCACGCGAGCCCGAACGGCCCTGGACGAAGTCGGCAGGGGTCACGTAGCCGTGCCGGTGCGAGACCGACCACAGGCGCGACATGAAGACGAAGATGATCGGGTAGAGGACGATCGTGTAGGGCACGGCGAAGAAGCCGTTGACCGCGCCGAACGCGAACATGGCAGCCGGCACCGCGACGAAGGTGTAGGCCGTGTAGAGGTCGCCGCCGAGCAGGAACCACGTGATCCACGTGCCGAAGGAGCGGCCTCCCAGACCCCACTCCTCGAGGCTCTCCATGCTGGCCGGGCGTCGCCAGCGCGCGGCCCAGAACCCGGCCGCCGCGACCACGACGAAGAAGAAGATGAGAACGGCCAGGGCGACGCCGTTGACGCCGGTGTTGGTGGCCGCGGGCGCGATGGCGCTCATCGGGTGCCCTCCTCTCGGGACCCGTCACGGCGGGAGTTCGGGCGGGAGTTCCGGCGGGAGTCGCTGTAGGAGTCGTCGTAGGAGTCACCCTGGGAGCTCATCGGGACGTGCGGGCGGGCCTTGAGCACGATCCGGTAGGCCGTGTAGGTGAACACGGAGCAGATGACGACCCAGACGAACTGGTACCAGATGAAGAACGGGAAGCCTGCAACGCGAGGCTCGTCCTTCGCGTAGGTGCCGACGAGCATGAGCGCGACGACGGGTATGGCGAGGAGCACGCCGGCGAGAGCCAGCAGGCCCTTGTTCGCCGGTGGCGCCTCATGGCGATGCGGAGTGGTGCTCACGCGAGTGACCTCCGTTGGTCTGGGCCGGATGTTTCGGCCGTGCGTCGCGGAAACTTACTCTCGCAAGCACGGGTCATGTGGCCTGCGACACAGCCATTTCCGCAGATGGTTGCTGATCGTGACGTACCCGGTGGACGCCTTCTCGAAGCCGTCTCGAGCATGGATAGGCTGTGCGCCATGCCTGATTTCGATGTCGTTGTGCTCGGTGCCGGTCCCGGTGGCTACGTCGCGGCGATCCGCGCGGCGCAGCTCGGCAAGAAGGTCGCCGTGGTCGAGAAGCAGTACTGGGGCGGCGTCTGCCTCAACGTCGGCTGCATCCCGAGCAAGGCGCTGCTGAAGAACGCCGAGCTGTCGCACACCCTGACCCACGAGAAGCAGAAGTACGGCATCGAGGGCGACGCCACGATGAGCTTCGGCCCGACGCACGCCCGCAGCCGCAAGGTCTCCGAGGGCATCGTGAAGGGCGTCCACTTCCTCATGAAGAAGAACAAGATCGAGGAGGTCGACGGCTGGGGCACCCTGACGTCCCCCACGTCGATGGACGTCGCCCTCAACTCCGGCGAGACCCGCTCCATCACCTTCGACAACCTCATCCTCGCGACCGGCTCCGTCACCCGCATGATCCCCGGTGTCGAGGTGAGCAGGAACGTCGTCACCTACGAGGAGCAGATCCTCGACCCCGAGCTGCCCGGCTCGATCATCATCGCCGGATCCGGCGCCATCGGCGTCGAGTTCGCCTACGTCATGAAGAACTTCGGCGTCGACGTCACGATCGTCGAGTTCCTCGACCGCATGGTGCCCACCGAGGACGCCGACGTGTCCAAGGAGCTGCTCAAGCACTACAAGAAGCTCGGCGTGAAGGTGCTGCTCGGCACCAAGGTCGAGTCGGTCGAGGACACCGGGTCGGGGGTCAAGGTCACCGTGAGCCCTGCGGCCGGCGGCGACCAGCAGGTGCTCGAGGCCGACCGCCTCCTGTCGGCGATCGGCTTCGCCCCGCGCACCGAGGGCTTCGGCCTCGAGGCGACGGGCGTCGCCCTCACCGACCGCGGCGCGATCGCCGTCGACGAGTTCTGCCGCACCAACGTGCCCAACGTGTACGCCATCGGTGACGTCACGGCGAAGCTGATGCTCGCGCACGTGGCCGAGGCGATGGGCATCGTCGCCGCCGAGACCCTCGCCGGCGTCGAGACGATGGCCATCGACTACCGCTTCATCCCGCGGGCGACCTACTGCCAGCCTCAGATCGGCTCCATGGGCCTGTCCGAGGCACAGGCCAAGGAGGCCGGCCACGACGTCAAGACTGCGACGTTCCCCTTCTCGGCCAACGGCAAGGCCATGGGCCTCGGCGAGCCGGTCGGTTTCGTCAAGGTCATCGCCGACGCCGAGCACAACGAGATCCTCGGCGCCGCGCTCATCGGGCCCGACGTCACCGAGCTGCTCCCGGTCCTCAACCTCGCCCAGACGTGGGACCTCACGGCCGACGAGGTCTCGCGCACCGTCTTCGCGCACCCGACGCTCGGCGAGGCCGTCAAGGAGGCCGTCCACGGCATCGCCGGCCACATGATCAACTTCTGACCGACCGCAGACGAGCACGTATGCCGTCAGGTCGGCTCACGAGGGCGCTCCCGCTGGTCGGGGGCGCCCTCGCGCCTTTCGTGACGCCGAGGGCTGCCGCCCGGACCCGACACCTCGGCAGACGTGCGACCGTGGCGCGTTCCCCTGGGTGCTCTCGCAGGACCCCGGGACCTACTCCTGGAGCGGTGCGCGCACCGTCGTGGCCGGCCTCGCCGCGGCGCGGCTCGCAGCGGGCTCCTACCTGTCCAGGGGCAACGTCGCGCTCGAGTACGTGCTGCTGCAGTTCGATCCCGGGGACCCGGCTCGCGCTGCGACGGCCGACCTGCTCGCGGACCTCGCCAGGCGCTGCGGCAGCGGACGGGCCGGCAGGCTCGGGGGCGTGCAGGGCCTCGTCGCCACCCAGAAGAGCATCTTCGGCTCGGGCAGCTCGGCGCGAGGGGTTCTCGTCGCCGAGGGCGACGACCTGTTGTGGTTGATGATCGACGGGGCCGCCTGGTCGGCGGAGTCCGAGCGACGCGTCGTACAGCAGGCGGTCAAGCGCCTGCGAACGGGGTGAACGACCCGCGAAACCCTGCCCGGCGGCATACGCCGGCATGCGCCGGGGGAGACGACAGGACGCCCCCGCGAGTCCCGCGGGGGCGTCCTGTTGCTTGCAGCTCGTGCGGCCCGATCAGTACCAGTGCTTCCGGCCACCGATGGCGCGACCCGTCGCGCCGAGCAGGAACAGGACGGCACCGACGACGATCAGGACGATGCCGATCGTGGTGAGGATGCTGACCTTGGCGAAGATGCCGATCAGCAGCAGGATGAGTCCGAGAATGATCATGGTGTCGCGTGACTCCTTCAAGTGTGGTCCCCGAGCACAATGTCACGTACCCGCCCGGCGCTCCCGAGCCACACCGGCTCCGTCACGAAATCGGTCACGAAACGGTCACGCAGGCACACGCGGCCCGATTAGGGGGGTGTGATCGGCGCTGTTACCCTTGGAGACGCCGTAGTCCGGCCGCGGATCGATAGCGCCCAGGTGGACATGCCCTGGAGCACCGCGCAACGAGATGAGAAGGAGTCGGTTCATCCATGCCTTTGGACGCTGACGTCAAGAAGAAGATCATGACCGAGTACGCCACGGTCGAGGGCGACACCGGCTCTCCCGAGGTGCAGATCGCGATGCTCACGCAGCGCATCAAGGACCTCACCGAGCACGCTCGGGCCCACAAGCACGACCACCACAGCCGTCGTGGTCTCCTCCTGCTCGTCGGCCGCCGCAAGCGCATGCTGCGCTACCTCGAGGCGACCGACATCGAGCGCTACCGTTCGCTGATCAAGCGACTCGGCCTGCGTCGATGAGTTCGTGACGAAAGGCGGTCACCGCGTTATCGCGGAGACCGCCTTTCGTCGTAGGTGCGGGTCGGCGACCGCCGACCCCGCCCCTGGGCCACCCGGCCCGAAGAAGGAACAGCACGCAAACCGGGCACACAACGACGATGTGCACGGGCACTTGAGAAAAAGAAAGCGAGGGCCCACATGGAGGGTCCAGACATCACCTTCGCCGAGGCCGTCATCGACAACGGCAGCTTCGGCACCCGCACGGTCCGGTTCGAGACCGGCCGCCTCGCCAAGCAGGCCGGCGGCGCCGTCACGGCCTACCTCGACGACGACACGATGCTCCTGTCGACGACATCCGCCGGCAAGCAGCCGAAGGACCAGTTCGACTTCTTCCCGCTGACGGTCGACGTCGAAGAGCGCATGTACGCCATCGGCAAGATCCCCGGAAGCTTCTTCCGCCGCGAGGGCCGTCCCTCGACCGAGGCGATCCTCACCTGCCGCCTCATCGACCGGCCCCTGCGCCCGACCTTCAAGAAGGGTCTGCGCAACGAGGTCCAGGTCATCATCTCGGTGTTCTCGCTGAACCCCGACCACCAGTACGACGTGCTCGCCATCAACGCCGCGAGCGCCTCGACGCAGATCTCCGGCCTCCCGTTCTCGGGCCCCATCGGTGGCGTGCGCGTCTCGCTCATCGACGGCCAGTGGGTCGCCTTCCCGAACTTCTCCGACATCGAGCGCTCCGTCTTCGACATGGTCGTCGCCGGTCGCGTCGTCTCCGGTCCCAACGGTGACGACGTCGCGATCATGATGGTCGAGGCCGAGTCGACCGAGTCGACGTGGGACCTCGTGAAGAACGAGGGCAAGCAGGCTCCGACCGAGGAGGTCGTGGCCGAGGGCCTCGAGGCCTCCAAGAAGTTCATCAAGCAACTCTGCGACGCCCAGGCCCAGCTCGCTGCCGAGGCCGCCAAGCCGGTCCAGGACTTCCCGGTCTTCCTCGACTACGAGGACGACGTGTACGCCGCCGTCGAGTCCGCCGTCGAGGCCGACACCACGGCCGCGCTGACGATCGCCGGCAAGCAGGAGCGCGAAGAGCGCCTCGACGAGATCAAGGAGGCCGTCAAGGCCCAGCTCGCCGAGCAGTTCGAGGGGCGTGAGAAGGAGGTCTCGGCCGCCTTCCGCTCCGTGCAGAAGAAGCTCATCCGCCAGCGCATCCTGCGCGACAAGGTGCGCATCGACGGCCGTGGCCTCGCCGACATCCGCGCCCTGGGCGCCG
Organism: Terrabacter terrigena; assembly: GCF_042676085.1. Lineage (NCBI taxonomy): Bacteria > Bacillati > Actinomycetota > Actinomycetes > Micrococcales > Intrasporangiaceae > Terrabacter > Terrabacter terrigena. The sequence continues at coordinate 94,506 of NZ_JBHTKH010000001.1, read as the reverse complement.
AGGTCGAGGTCCTGCCGCGCGTTCACGGCTCGGCGATCTTCGAGCGCGGCGAGACCCAGATCATGGGTGTCACGACGCTCAACATGCTCAAGATGGAGCAGCAGCTCGACACGCTGAGTCCCGTCACGCGCAAGCGCTACATGCACAACTACAACTTCCCGCCCTACAGCACCGGTGAGACCGGCCGCGTCGGTTCGCCGAAGCGCCGCGAGATCGGTCACGGCGCCCTGGCCGAGCGTGCGCTCATGCCGGTGCTGCCGACGCGCGAGGAGTTCCCGTACGCCATCCGTCAGGTGTCCGAGGCGCTCAGCTCCAACGGCTCGACGTCCATGGGCTCGGTCTGTGCCTCGACCCTGTCGCTGCTCAACGCCGGCGTGCCGCTGCGCGCCCCGGTCGCCGGTATCGCGATGGGCCTCGTGTCCGACACCGTCGACGGTGAGACGCAGTACGCCGCGCTCACCGACATCCTCGGTGCCGAGGACGCCTTCGGCGACATGGACTTCAAGGTCGCAGGCACCAAGGAGTTCGTCACCGCCATCCAGCTCGACACCAAGCTCGACGGCATCCCCGCGTCGGTCCTCGGCGGCGCGCTGACCCAGGCCCGCGACGCGCGTCTGCACATCCTCGACGTCATGGCCGAGGCCATCGACGTGCCCGACGAGATGAGCCCGTTCGCCCCGCGCATCATCACGGTGAAGGTCCCCGTCGACAAGATCGGTGAGGTCATCGGCCCGAAGGGCAAGATGATCAACCAGATCCAGGACGACACCGGCGCCGACATCTCGATCGAGGACGACGGCACCGTGTTCATCGGTGCGGTCGACGGTCCCTCGGCCGAGGCGGCTCGTGCGGCGATCAACGCCATCGCGAACCCGCAGATGCCCGAGGTCGGCGAGCGCTTCCTCGGCACCGTCGTCAAGACGACGACGTTCGGCGCGTTCGTCTCGCTGCTGCCCGGCAAGGACGGCCTGCTGCACATCTCCGAGGTGCGCAAGCTCGTCGGCGGCAAGCGGATCGACAACGTCGACGACGTCGTCAAGATCGGTCAGAAGATCCAGGTCGAGCTCAAGGAGATCGACCCGCGCGGCAAGCTCAGCCTCGCCGCGGTCCTCCCCGAGGGTGAGGGCGACAAGGCCGACGCCGCCGAGGCCGCTCCGGCCGAGGCGCCTGCCGAGGTCTGATCGACCCGTCCCGGATCGCACGAACGGCCCGTCACCCTTGCGGTGGCGGGCCGTTCGCGTCGTCGGGGGGTGCGGCCACAACGTCGGGCGAAGCTCGGGTCCTGCTCCCACCAGAGCCCGGACGCGTGGGCCGGACCCGAGGCGTCAGCCGGTCCCGACCGGGGCAGAAGGTGACCGGCGAGCGGCGGCAGCCCGAAGAGCAGGCCGGTCACGACCAGCAGAGGGCAGCGCGCCAGGCTGACGGACGCTGCCCGGCGCGGGCCGCCCGGCATACGAGGAGGGCGTAGGGCAGGGCTGCGAGCACGACGAGTGCGAGCCCTCTGGGTTGGCCGTCCACGCCGTCAGCAGGTCGCCCGGGACGACAGGGGTCACCGCTGCTCCACCGCGCTCGCCCCGCCAGGCGTGCCCTGCGGCGTCATCTCATGTTCCCCGTGTGCCCGAGGGAGAACCGGCCCGGCTGCGGCCACACGAGCAGCCCGTGCGGGCCGGCGCCGACGCGGATCCGGTGCAGGAGCCGGCCCGTGCCGGTGTCGATGACGTAGACCTCGGAGCTGTAGCGGCCGCTCAGCCACAGCTGGCTCCCGTCGGCGCTGACGCCGCCCATGTCGGGGGTGGCGTGGCCGGGCAGCGTCCACGTCGTCGCCGGGCGGTCGGTCGACGCGTCGAAGACGGTGATCGTGCCCGCATCGCGGTTGGAGACGTAGACCTTCGAGGCGTCGCGCGCAGGATAGATGCCGTGCGCGCCGAGCCCGGTGTGGACGAAGTGGTCGAGACGGAAGGTGTGCGCGTCGACGAACCACACGCCGTTGCGGAGCATGTCGGCGACCATGAACCACCGGCCGTCCGGGGTGAGGCGTACGTCCTGCGGCATGGCAGTCGCAGCCTTCTGCAGGCCCATCCGCGGGCCCGCCATGCTGCCGGGGCCCGTGGCCGGCGTGGCTCCAGGAGTCCGCACGCCGTTGAGGTCGATGACCTTCTCGACGCGGGTCGCCGCGGCGTCGACGACGAGCAGGCCGCCGCTGAACTCGCAGCTCGCGACGAAGGTGTGCAGGTCCGCGGTGAAGTCGGCGTGGTTGACGCCGGCACACGCCGGGACGGACAGCGAGCGGACGAGCGCCATCGTGTGCGCGTCGCGCACGTCGATGGCGCGAGATCGCGAGGCCATGACGAGGGCGTAGCGGCCGTCGGGGGTGAAGTAGAGGTTGTAGGGGTCGCGCACCGCGACGGGTCGGCCGACTGCGCCGGTCCGGGGGTCGATCGGCGTCAGGGCGTTGCCCTTGTCGGAGTTCACCCACAGGCGGCCGAGGTCCCACGACGGCACGACGTGCTCGGGTGAGACCGGCACGTGGCGGCTCGACACCACCCGATAGGTGCTCGGGTCGATGGTCTGGAGCAACCCGGCCATCTGGTCGGGCACATAGACGAGCGGGCGGGCGGTGCGGGCCTTCGCGGACAAGTCACCGGCACCGGTCCGTGCGTACGGCGGGATGACCTTCCTGCCGGCCTCCGACGTGGCGCCGGCAGCGGCGGCCCGGGTGGGGGACGGCTCCGTCGCTGCTGCTGTCGGCGTGGAGGGCACCGCTGCGCCGGCCGGGTCGAGACCGGGGGAGGACCACGGGCCCGAGCAGGCCGACACCAGCAGGACCACGCCCAGGGTCGCGGCGCACGGCAGGGCGGTGAGGCTCCGGCGCGTCATGCGAGCAGCTCGGAGAGGGTGACGGCGCGCAGGCCGCGCGAGGCGAGGCCGCTCAGGACCGAGGGGAGGGCGGCCACGGTCCCGGCGTGGCCGAGGTGGAGTGACACGATGCTCCCCGGAGCGACTCCGGCCAGCGTACGGGCCGTGACGGCTGCGGGGCCGGGGTCGGCGTAGTCGCGCGGGTCGACGGAGTACGACACGCATCGGTGGTAGCCGGCCGAGCGTGCCGCCGCACGGATCGTGGCCGTCGAGCTCGGCGTGCCGGAGGGGCGGAACAGCAGGGGCGAGGACCCGGGCACGCGGGCCACGGCCTCCGCGCCACGCGTCACCTCGGCGCGCGCATCCACCGGGTCCAGGCGCGGCATCGTGCGGTGGGACCACGTGTGGTTGCCGAGGTCGTGACCGCCGTCGACAAGGGCCTTCCCGAGGTCGAGGTGGGCGGTGAGCCAGGTGCCGACGGCGAAGACGGTGACACGAGCGTCGTGGAGGGCGAGCAGGTCGAGGGCCCGGTGGGTGAGGCTCGGGTCGCCGGCACCGTGGAAGGTCAGCGCCACCAGGGCCCGGTTCGTGGGGCCGTGGACGATGTCGGGGCCGTCCGTGCGCAGCACGACCGGGGTGACGCGCCCGCTGGTTGTGGCGGCCCCTCCCGCGGTCGTGGCGTTCGTCGTGGTGGGGCCGCGCGGGGCCGGACTCGTCGTGGTGCGGTCCGCCGTGACGGACGCCGACGCACTGCGGGACTGCGGTGACGCCGAGGGACCGCCCGGGGCGGAGCAGGCGGCCGCGCCGAGCGCGACCGAGCCGGTGACCGCGGTGAGGAAGAGGCGCCGGTCGACGCGCGCACCGCCTTCAGCGTGCGTGGCGCGAGCGGCGGCTGTCTCGGCGGCTGTCTCTTCGGTGGTGGCGGCGGGAAGGACGCGCGGGTCCCCCGGGGTGCGGGCGTCGGCGCGGTCGGCGGTGGGGCTGGAGCCGCCCCCGGCATCCGTGGTCACGCACGGATGCTCGCGCCCGGCGCTGGGTTTTCACTGAAAGGCGGCTGACGGGCGGCCGTTGCCGGTAGGGCGCACCGCCGGCGCGAGACCCACCCGCTCCGTGCCCGTCGTCGGCACTACCCTCGTGCCGTGCGGACGATGAACGAGCAGGTGACCGAGCCCGATGACGACAGCGGCACGAGACGTGAGATCCGCGTCGCCGTCATCGGCGCGAGGGGCCGGATGGGGTCGGAGGCGGTGCGTGCCATCGAGGCGGCCGAGGGGCTCAGCCTCGTCGGCGCCTACGGTTCCGGTGACGACCTCGGGGACCTCGGTGGCGCCGACGTCGCCGTGGAGCTCACGGTCCCCGACGCGTCCCCGGCGAACGTGGCCCACTGCGTCGAGCGTGGCATCCACGTCGTCGTCGGCACGACGGGCTGGGACGACGAGCGGCTCGACGCCCTGCGGCGCCAGCTCGCCGACGCACCCCCGGCGGGCGCCGGGCCGGGGGTCGGCGTGCTCATCGCACCCAACTTCGCGATCGGCGCACTCCTGCTGATGTCCTTCGCCGCCAAGGCCGCTCCCTTCTTCGAGTCGGTCGAGGTCATCGAGCTGCACCACCCGGCAAAGGTGGACGCGCCGTCCGGCACCGCGGCTCGCACGGCAGCGATGATCGGTCGGGCGCGGTCCGAGGCGGGCTGCGCCGACGTGCCCGACGCAACCACCCACGACCCCGACGGTGCCCGCGGGGCCAAGATCGACGGCATACCCGTGCACGCCGTGCGCCTGCGTGGGCTCACCGCCCACCAGGAGGTGCTGCTCGGCAACGCCGGCGAGATGCTCACCCTTCGCCACGACTCGTTCGACCGCGGCAGCTTCATGCCCGGGGTCGTCGCGGCGGTTCGCGCGGTCGGTGACCACCCCGGCCTCACGGTCGGGCTCGAGCACTACATCGGCCTCTGACGGTCGCCCGAGTGGCCATCCCGAAGGTCGTCCTCTTCTACGCGTTCCGGCCGGTCCCCGACCCCGACGCGCTGCGCCTGTGGCAGCGCGATCTCTGCGAGGGCCTCGGCCTGCGCGGACGGATCCTGCTGTCACGCCACGGCATCAACGCCACCGTCGGCGGCGACGTGACGGTGCTCAAGACGTATGTCCGCAAGACAAGGGAGTACGCACCGTTCCACGACGTCGACGTCAGGTGGAGCGACGGGACCGGGCTCGACGCGGAGGGCCGGAGCCTCGACTTCCCGCGGCTCGTCGTCAGGACACGTGACGAGATCGTGTCGTTCGGCGTGCCCGACGAGGTCGTCGTCGACGAGCACGGGGTCGTCGGCGGGGGCACGCGCCTCACCCCCGACCAGCTCGACGCGCTCGTCGCCGAGCGCGGTGACGAGGTGGTGCTGCTGGACGGCCGCAACGCCGTCGAGGCCGAGGTGGGGCGCTTCCGTGGCGCGGTGGTGCCCGACGTCCGTCACACCGCCGACTTCGTGCGCGAGCTCGACTCGGGGCGGTGGGACGACCTCAAGGGACGGCCCGTCGTCACGTACTGCACGGGCGGGATCCGCTGCGAGGTGCTCACGAGCCTGATGCGCTCGCGCGGCTTCGACGAGGTCTACCAGCTCGACGGTGGCATCGTGCGCTACGGCGAGCAGCGCGGCGACCGCGGGCTGTGGGAGGGCCACCTCTACGTCTTCGACGAGCGCATGACGGTGCCGTTCACCGAGGAGGCGGTCGACATCGCCGCGTGCTCCGTCTGCGGCGAGCCGACGAGCCGCGTCGCCAACCGTGAGGACCTTCCCGGTCGGCCCCTCCGCCCGGTCTGCGCCGCCCACGCCTGAGCACGCGTCGCGGCCCCCTTTTCGCGAGCCCGGGGACCGGCGACTCAGCCGCCCCGGCCGTCGAGCAGGGCGCGCACCTCGTCGGGGGCGCGCATGTGCCAGGCGTCGGTGACCAGCTCCTCGAGCCGGCGCACGCCGACCCGGTCGAGCCGCAGCATGACGAGCGGCGAGCCGTCGTAGGCCGGTGTCGTGAAGAAGAGGTCCGGCTCGCCGAGGACGAGGGCCTGCTTCTCCGCCTCGTCGCCGACGTAGAGCACGGCGATGTCGGTGCGGATCACCCGGCGCTGCCCGGGTCGGCGCTCCGGATAGGACCAGACGAAGCCGTGCCCGCCGACCCGGAAGTCGAAACCGTCGCTCGGGACCTCCTGGACCTCCGGCAGCGCCAGGGCCAGTCGACGGACGTCGTCGGCGTCGGCCACCGGTCAGCCCCAGCCGAGGTGGCGCAGCAGAGCCGCCGTGCCCGCGCCCAGCACGACCACGACGATGAACGGCGCCCGCAGCAGCAGGGCCACGACCGCGACCCCTACGGCGGCCAGACGCGCGTCGACCGTCAGCGACCCGTCCTTCTGCGTCAGCGCCTGCGTGGCGATGAGCGCCGCGAGCAGCGCGATCGGCAGCGCCGCGGTGACCCGACGGACCCTGGGGTCGTCGAGGACGCTCGCCGGCACCAGGTAGCCGGCGAGCTTGAGCCCGAAGGCGATCGCCGCGGCCACGATGACCGCCACCCACATGGTCATGCGCCTCCGCCCTGCTGCGAGACGCGCACCTCCGCCGCCTGCGGGTCGTCCGCCGGCGCCCGGTCACCGCCTCGAGGGGCACGCCAGGCGAGGAGCGCCGCGAGCGCCGCGGCCAGCACGGGGACGCCGGCCGGCAGGCTCGGCGAGAGGGCGACGGAGACGACCGCGGCGAGCGCGGCCACGCCCACCGCGTCGCGGCTGCGCAGCCGCGGCCAGAGCAGGGCCGTGAAAGCTGCGCACGCCGCGGCGTCGAGTCCGTAGGTGCGTGGGTCGCCGAGCTTGTTGCCGAGGAGCGCGCCGCCCAGGGTCGTGAGGTTCCAGAGGACGAACACCGACGTGCCCGTCAGCCAGAACCCGAGTCGCGAGGCGCGCACGTGCTCCTGCGAGACCGCCACCGCCGTCGACTCGTCGATGGTCAGGTGGGCCGCCCCGAGACGCCGCAGGCCTCGCACCCCGAGCAGCTGGGTGAGCTCGAGAGCGTAGAGGCCGTTGCGCACCCCGAGCAGGGACGACGCCGCGATGGCGGCGGGGGCCGCCTGCAGGCCACCCGCGACGATGCCGATGAAGGCGAACTGCGAGCCACCGGTGAACATCAGCAGCGACAGCGCCGTCGCCTGCCAGACGTCGAGCCCGGCCGCGACGGCGAGGGCGCCGAAGCTGATGCCGTACGCCCCGGTCGCGACACCGACCGACAGGGCCTCTCGCACGACGACCCGCCGCTCGGCGCGAGGGAGGGCGGACGCGGTCATGCGGTCCCCGGGTCGGCCAGGACGGCCGACAGGCGGATCTCGGCGGCCGTGCGCCCGTCGTCCGAGACGACCCGTTCGCGCCGGGCTCCGTCGACGGCCATCCCGGCGGCCGTGAGGAAGGCGCGCGTGGTGTCGTCGGCCCCCAGCACCCAGGCGGCCAGCTCGTCGCGACCGCGGGCCCGGGCCGTGTCGACGACGGCGTGCAGCAGGCGTGAGCCGTGCCCCTGCCGACGGGCCTCGGGGTGCACGCCGAGGACGAGCAGTTCGGCCGTGCCGGGACCGGCGTCCGCGTCGTCGGAGGCGCCGACCGCGGCGAAACCGACGACCTGCTCGCCGGCGCACGCGACGAGCAGGACCCCGTCGCGGGACTGCTCGCCCTCGAGCGTCGCCCGCCAGGCGTTGGCGAAGGGACGCGGCTCGAACGCGGCGACGACCTCGGGGGCGAGCACGCCGGCATACGCCTCACGGAACACGACGGCCTGCACGAGGCCCACGGCGGGCGCGTCGGAGGGGCGGGCCACGCGGACGCTGGCGTCCGCGACGGGACCCTGCACGTGGCCGTGGCCGTGCCCGTCGCCGTTGTCGTGGTCGTTGCCGTGCGTGTGCGGATGGGCGTGCCCGTGATCGTGTGCCACCCCGGCATCCTCTCAAGGACCCGGCTTTGGCAGCGCCCCGGCCCATCTCGCATACTGGACTCATGTATGGCAACGACGTCATCGACCCGAACGAACCGCTGAACGCGGCCGAGACCGACGCGTACGACGCGGCGGCGGCGCACGACGACCAGCGTGACGGTTCCGACGCGGTCGGTGACGACTTCGATGCCCTGATCGCCGCAGACCAGCGCATCGAGCCGCGCGACGCGATGCCGGAGAAGTACCGCGAGACGCTCATCCGGCAGATCGCACAGCACGCGCACTCCGAGATCATCGGCATGCAGCCCGAGGGCAACTGGATCACCCGCGCGCCCAGCCTGCGTCGCAAGGCGATCCTCATCGCGAAGGTGCAGGACGAAGCCGGCCACGGGCTGTACCTCTACAGCGCCGCCGAGACCCTCGGCATCGACCGGCAGGAGCTGCTCGAGCGCCTGCACGACGGCCGGCAGAAGTACTCCTCGATCTTCAACTACCCAACCCTGACGTGGGCCGACTGCGGCGCCATCGGCTGGCTCGTCGACGGCGCCGCGATCATGAACCAGGTGCCGCTCTGCCGCTGCTCCTACGGGCCGTACGCGCGCGCCATGATCCGCGTGTGCAAGGAGGAGAGCTTCCACCAGCGTCAGGGCTTCGAGATCCTCTGGAACCTCATGCGTGGCACCGAGGCGCAGCAGGCGATGGCCCAGGACGCCGCGAACCGCTGGTGGTGGCCGGCGCTGGCCATGTTCGGGCCGCCCGACACGGGTGAGGCCGCCAAGGGTGGCGGGCACACCGAGCAGTCGATGGCCTGGGGCATCAAGCGCTTCGCCAACGACGACCTGCGCCAGAAGTTCGTCGACATGATGGTGCCGCAGGCCGAGAAGCTCGGCATCGTGCTGCCCGACCCCGAGCTGCGCTGGAACGACGAGCGCGGCCACTACGACTTCGGCGAGATCGACTGGGACGAGTTCTGGCAGGTGCTGCGCGGCGACGGCCCGTGCAACGCCGAGCGCATCGCGCACCGCCGCCGCGCCCACGAGGAGGGCGCGTGGGTGCGCGAGGCCGCCAACGCGTACGCCGCCAAGCAGGCCACCCGTGAGAAGCAGAAGCAGAAGGAGAGTGCCGCGTGACCGAAGCACCCGAGAGGGCGTCCGAGAGGAGCTGGCCGCTCTGGGAGGTGTTCGTCCGTGGCAAGCGGGGACTCTCGCACGTCCACGTGGGCTCGCTCCACGCACCCGATGCGACGCTGGCGCTGCGCAACGCGCGCGACGTGTACACGCGTCGCCAGGAGGGCGTCTCCATCTGGGTCGTGCGCGCCGACGACGTCACGGCGAGCAGCCCCACCGAGAAGGACTCCTTCTTCGACCCGTCCGCCGACAAGATCTACCGGCACCCCACGTTCTACGACGTTCCAGAGGATGTCGAGTACCTGTGAGCACCCCACAAAGCCCTCCTCCTCGCTCCGACACTTCGGGGAGACCCCGCTCGAGCACCCCATCCGGCCCAACGGCCGAGAGGGGACCGCTGCCCGGGGCGGCCGAGAACTCGCCGGGCACCAAGCCCTACGCGACCTACCTGCTCGGGCTCGCCGACGACGCGATGGTGTACGCCCAGCGGCTGGGGGAGTGGATGACGAACGCCCCCCAGATCGAGGAGGACATGGCGCTCGGCAACATCGCCCTCGACCTCCTCGGCCAGGCGCGCGGCCTCTACCCCTACGTCGGCTCGATCGACGGCACCGGCCGCAGCGAGGACGACTTCGCCATGCACCGCGACGAGCGTGAGTGGCGCAACGTGCACCTCGTGGAGCAGGAGCGCGGCGACTTCGCCGACGAGATGGCACGGCTGCTGTGGTTCTCCGCCTACCAGGTCGAGCTGCACACGGCACTCGGTGCCTCGAGCGACGACGTCGTGGCCGGCGTGGCCGGCAAGGCGCTCAAGGAGGTGCGCTACCACCTCGACCACGCCGCGCTGTGGGTCGTGCGGCTCGGCGACGGCACCGAGGAGTCGCAGCGGCGCATGCAGGCTGCCCTCCAGCGCGTGCTGCCCTACCTCGCGGAGCTGTTCGACGACGACGCTGCCTCGGTGCAGGCGGCGGGGCTCGGCGCCGGGGTGCTGCCCTCGGGGCTGCACGACGCCGTCGTGGCGCGCGTCGCGGACGTCGTCGGCGAGGCGACGCTGACGCTTCCCGACGAGTCGCCCTGGCGCTCGCGCGGCGGTCGTGACGGCATCCACTCGCGGCCGATGGGCTACCTGCTCGCCGAGATGCAGCACATCGCGCGGTCGCACCCCGGCGCGACGTGGTGACGGCCGTGGCGGTGGAGTCCGGTGTCGCAGAGGCGATCTCGCGCATCCCTGACCCTGAGGTGCCGGTGATCAGCATCGCCGACCTCGGCATCCTGCGGTCGGTCGAGGTCGACGAGGCGTCACGCACCGTCGTGGTCACCGTCACGCCCACCTACAGCGGGTGCCCCGCGATGGAGGCCATCGCCGGGCGCATCTCCTTCGAGGCCTACAGCCACGGGTATGCCGCCCATGTCTGCACGCAGCTGTCGCCGGCCTGGACGACGGACTGGATGACCGACGAGGGCAAGGCCGCCCTCGCCCGCTTCGGCATCGCCCCGCCCGGGCGCGCCCCGACGGGGGAGTCGCGCGGCCCGGTGGCGCTGACCCTGTCCCGTCACGTCGTCGGCTGCCCGCGGTGCGGCTCGACCGACACCACCGAGATCGCCCACTTCGGCTCGACCGCGTGCAAGGCGCTGCGCCGTTGCAACGCCTGCCTCGAGCCCTTCGACGAGTTCAAGGCCATCTGATGACCGACGTCACCACCGAGTCCGCCGCCCCCTCGGGTGGACCGGCCGCCCCGGCAGCCGCCCGCCACCGTGCCCGGTTCCACCCCCTCACCGTCTCGGCGGTCGAGCGCCTCACCGAGGAGTCTGTCGCCGTCACCTTCGAGGTGCCCGACGACCTCGTCGACGAGTTCGCGTTCGAGCCCGGCCAGCACCTCACGCTGCGCGCCACGATCGCGGGCGAGGACGTGCGCCAGTCGTACTCCATCTGCCAGTCGCGCGGGGCCGACCCGACGGGCCACCGGCTGCGGGTCGCCGCCGCGCAGGTGCCCGAGGGGCGCATGTCCACGTGGCTCAACAGTGGCGTCTCACCCGGCGACGTCGTCGAGGTCATGACGCCGGCGGGCTCGTTCACCTGCCCGACCCGGCCCGACGGCATACGCCATCACGTCGCGATCGCGGCGGGCTCGGGCATCACGCCGGTGCTCTCGCTGCTGACGACCGCCCTCGAGGAGGAGCCCGGCTCCCGCGCGACGCTGCTCTTCGGCAACCGCCGCACGAGCTCGATCATGTTCCTCGAGGAGCTCGAGGACCTCAAGAACCGCTTCCCGGGCCGCTTCCACCTCATCAACGTGCTGTCGCGCGAGGCGCAGGACGTCGAGCTCTTCTCGGGTCGCCTCGACCCCGAGCGGCTGGCGGCCATCTTCGGGTCGCTGCTGCCGGTGCAGTCGGTCGACGAGTGGTACCTCTGCGGACCCTTCGGCCTGGTCACCGGCGCCGAGGGGCTCCTCAAGGACCGGGGCGTCGACGCGCGCCACATCCACCACGAGATCTTCCACGTCGACGACGGCAGGGAGCCCCGGCGCAAGGTCGTCGTCGACGACTCCGCCCCGCCCGAGGCGACCGTCACGGTCAACCTCGACGGCCGCACCACGGTCATCCCGATGCCGAGCCGTGACGAGACCGTCCTCGACGCCACCCTCCGGGCGCGCCCCGACGCCCCGTTCTCGTGCACCAACGGCGTCTGCGGCACGTGTCGCGCGCGCCTCGTCTCGGGCGAGGTGCGCATGGACCGCAACTACGCGCTCGAGCCCGAGGAGGTGGCGGCCGGCATCGTGCTCGCCTGCCAGAGCCACCCGGTCAGCGACGAGGTCTCGCTCGACTACGACGCCTGAGCCCCCGGGAAGACCCGATGCTCGTTGAGCGTTCAACGAGCATGCGTGCAGAGGTCGTCGACGCGGTCGTGATCGGCGCCGGCCAGGCCGGGCTGTCTGCCGCCCATCACCTCCAGCGGCTCGGCGTCGGGCCGTTCGTCGTGCTCGACGCCAACCGGGCGCCGGGGGGTGCGTGGCAGCACCGATGGGACAGCCTGACCATGCACGACGTGCACGGCGTGGCCGACCTCCCCGGTATGCCGCTGGGCGACGTGGACCAACGCGCGCGGGCCAACGTCGTGGTGCCGGCGTACTTCGAGGCCTACGAGCGGCGCTTCGGCCTCCCGGTGGTGCGACCGGCCCGGGTGCGCGGCGTGGTGCCGGTGGACGGCTCCGCCGAGGGGCTGCTCCGGGTGGAGACCACGGCCGGCGCGTGGCTGACGCGGGCGGTCGTCAACGCGACCGGCACGTGGGAGACCCCGTTCCGGCCGTACTACCCGGGCATCGAGACCTTCCGCGGGCGCCAGCTGCACACCGCCGACTACGCCGGGCCGGACGACCTCGCAGGGCCGCGGGTGGTCGTCGTCGGCGGCGGCGCCTCCGCCGTGCAGATCCTCGGCGAGCTCGCGCCGGTCGCTCGCACCACCTGGGTGACGCGGCGGCAGCCGGTCTGGCGGAGCGGGCCCTTCACCGAGGACGCCGGCCGCCGGGCCGTGGCGCTCGTCGAGGAGCGGGTGGCGCGCGGCCTCGCGCCGCAGAGCGTCGTCAGCGTCACCGGGTTGCTCCTGCGACCCCAGGAGGCCCGCGCAGCCGAGCTGGGGGCGTACGACCGTCGCCCGATGTTCGAGCGCATCGAGCCGGACGGCGTGCGGTGGGCGGACGGGTCGTTCGAGCCGGCGGACGCGATCATCTGGGCGACCGGGTTCCGCCCGACCGTCGGGCACCTCGCGCCACTGCGGCTCCGGAGCGAGCACGGCGGCATACGGCTTCGGGCCCCCTACGACACCCACACCTTCACCACGTCGACCGCCGACCCGCGCATCCACTTCGTCGGCTACGGCCCGTCAGCCTCGACCATCGGCGCCAACCGGGCCGGTCGCGCCGCGGCCCGCGCCGTCGTGGACCAGCTGGCCGCCCACCGTCGCGAAGAGGTCCGCACCGCCTGACCGGCGCGGGGTTCGATGTACCAGCGCGTCACCCACGACGCGCTGGTACATCGAACCGATGGGGAGTCGGTGCGGCGGGTTACGCTTCCGGACGTGCGGCAGTACCTCGACCTCCTCGACCACGTCCTGACCCACGGTCAGGAGAAGTCCGACCGGACCGGCACCGGCACGCTCAGCGTGTTCGGCCACCAGATGCGGTTCGACCTCGCCGACGGCTTCCCGGCCATGACGACCAAGAAGCTGCACCTGCGCTCGATCATCGGCGAGCTGCTGTGGTTCCTCCGCGGCGACACCAACGTGCGGTGGCTCCAGGAGCGCGGCATCAGCATCTGGGACGAGTGGGCCGACCCCGCGACCGGCGACCTCGGCCCGATCTACGGCTACCAGTGGCGGTCCTGGCCGACCCCCGACGGCCGGCGCGTCGACCAGATCGCCAAGGTCATCGAGCAGATCCGCACCAACCCCGACAGCCGGCGCCTCATCGTGTCGGCCTGGAACGTCGCCGACGTCGACGACATGGCGCTGCCGCCGTGCCACACGATGTTCCAGTTCTACGTCTCCCCGCCCGGCGCCGACGGACGCCGCCGCCTCTCGTGCCAGCTCTACCAGCGCAGCGCCGACATCTTCCTCGGTGTGCCGTTCAACATCGCCAGCTACGCGCTGCTCACGCAGATGATCGCGCAGCTCACCGACCTCGATCCGGGCGAGTTCGTGCACACCCTCGGCGACGCGCACCTCTACCTCAACCACCTCGAGCAGGCGCGCCTGCAGCTGGGCCGCACGCCGCACGCGCTCCCGACGATGCGCATCACGCCCGGCAAGACGAACATCGACGACTTCGACCTCGACGACTTCGAGCTGCTCGACTATGTCGCCGAGCCCGGCATCAAGGCACCCATCGCCGTGTGAGCGCGGCGCGTCTGCGAGCCTTGACCACATGACCGAGGTGCGACCGAACGTGACGATGATCGCCGCCGTCGGTCGCAACGGCGTCATCGGCGACGGCCTGACGATGCCGTGGCACCTGCCCGAGGACCTCAAGTTCTTCAAGCGCACGACGATGGGCCACCCGATGGTGATGGGACGGCGCACGTTCGACACGATGGGGGTGCTGCCCGGCCGGCGCAGCATCGTCGTCACGCGCGACACCGGGTGGAGCCATGACGGGGTCGAGGTCGCGCACTCGCTGCAGCAGGCGCTCGACCTCGTGCCCCGAGAAAGAGAGCTCTTCGTCGTCGGCGGGGGAGAGGTCTACCGTCTCGCCCTGCCGTATGCCGCCCGACTGCTGGTCACCGAGGTCGAGCAGTCCCCGCCGGGCTCGGTCACGTTCCCCGCCATCGACCCGGACACGTGGGTGGAGACCGCCCGCGAGGCCGGGACCGGTTTCTCCTGGGTCACCTACGAGCGGCGCGACGGCGCTCGCGACGCTCCCTGAAGAAAGTTCCGTCCGGGCTGTAACGCCCACTGGCGGTCGCCGATGTAGTGGGTGGCGAGGCACTACTCGGACCCCCGAGCGAGTAGTGCCTCGCCCTTTTCGTTCGTGCTGTCAGACGTCGCTGCCAGCCGGCACCGTCAGACGTGACTGTCAGACGTGAGTGTCGGACGTCCTGAACGTGCCAGTAGCGTCCACTCGTGGGCGCGCGACGTGGGCGTGTCGGGCGGGGCGCTAACCTTGGGCCCATGGCTGACGCACCCGCCCTCGGACGTGTTCTCTCGGCGATCGTCACCCCGATGCGGGCCGACGGTTCGCTCGACCTCGACGCGGCCCAGCGCCTCGCGACGCACCTCGTCGACGCCGGCCACGACGGCCTCGTCGTCTCGGGCACGACCGGCGAGTCGCCGACGACCTCTGCGAGCGAGAAGGACCAGCTGCTGCGAGCGGTCATCGAGGCGGTGGGTGACCGCTGCGTGGTCATCGCCGGAGCCGGCAGCAACGACACCGCCAAGAGCATCGAGTCCGTGCGTCTCGCCGAGAAGGCCGGTGCCCACGCCGTGCTCGCCGTGACGCCCTACTACAACAAGCCGCCCCAGGCCGGGCTCGTCGCGCACTTCACCGCGATCGCCGACGCGAGCGACCTGCCCGTCATGGTCTACGACATCCCGGGCCGGTCGGGCATCGCCATCGCCCGCGAGACCTACCTGCGCATCGCCGGGCACGAGCGCATCGCTGCGGTCAAGGACGCCCGCGGCGACCTCTGGTTCGCGAGCGAGATGATGCAGGAGACCGGGCTCGACTGGTACTCCGGCGACGACGCCATGAACCTCGGCCACTTCGCCAACGGGGCCGCCGGCTTCGTCGGGGTCACCTCGCAGGTGGCCCCGGCGGCATACCGCGAGATGGCCGACGCCGTCGTCGACGGCAGGTGGGACGACGCCCGCGCCGTGCACCGCCGCCTCACACCGCTCGTCAACGCCGTCATGAACGTCACCCAGGGCGCGATCATGGCCAAGGCCGGTCTCGTCGTGCAGGGCGTCATCGCCTCCCCGGTCGTGCGCCTGCCGCTCGTCGAGGCCGACGACTCCCAGACCGCGCTCGTGCGCGACGCCATCTCGGCGGTCGGATGACCGCCGCCTGACCTCTGCTCGGGCCCGAGTCGGCCCGGGCGCACCACCGAACGACAGGACACCCGTGAGCCATCCCCACCCCGAGCTGACGACCCCACCCGCCCTCCCCGACAACGGCCTGCGGGTCGTCGCGCTCGGTGGGCTCGGCGAGGTCGGTCGCAACATGGCCGTCATCGAGACGAAGGGCAAGCTCCTCGTCATCGACTGCGGCGTCCTCTTCCCCGAGGACCACCACCCGGGCGTCGACCTCATCCTCCCGGACTTCAGCTACATCGAGGACCGCCTCCACGACATCGAGGCGATCGTGCTGACGCACGGCCACGAGGACCACATTGGCGCGGTCCCGTACCTGCTCAAGCTCAAGGGCGACATCCCGCTCATCGGCTCGACGCTGACCCTCGCCCTCGTCGAGGCCAAGCTCAAGGAGCACCGCATCCGGCCGTACTCCATGGCGGTCAAGGAGGGGCAGCGCGAGCGGCTCGGCGTATTCGACCTCGAGTTCGTCGCGGTCAACCACTCGATTCCCGACGCACTCGCCGTGTTCGTGCGCACCGAGGCCGGCACGCTGCTGCACACCGGCGACTTCAAGATGGACCAGCTGCCGCTCGACGGCCGCCTCACCGACCTGCGCGCGTTCGCCCGACTCGGCGAGGAGGGCGTCGACCTCTTCCTCACCGACTCGACCAACGCCGACGTGCCCGGTTTCACCACGCCCGAGCTCGAGATCGCCCCGGCCATCGACAAGGTCTTCCGCCACGCCGAGCGCCGCATCATCGTCGCCTGCTTCAGCAGCCACGTGCACCGCGTCCAGCAGGTGCTCGACGCCGCCGAGAAGGCCGGTCGCAAGGTCGCCATGGTGGGCCGCTCGATGGTGCGCAACATGGGGATCGCGTCGGAGCTCGGCTACCTCAAGGTGCCCGACGGCATCCTCATCGACATCAAGAAGATCGACAGCCTGCGCGACGACGAGGTCGTCCTCATCTGCACCGGCTCGCAGGGTGAGCCCATGGCAGCGCTGTCCCGAATGGCCAACCGCGAACACCGCATCGACGTGGGCCCCGGCGACACCGTGCTGCTCGCGAGCAGCCTCATCCCGGGCAACGAGAACGCCGTCTACCGCATCATCAACGGCCTGATGCGCCTCGGCGCCAACGTCGTGCACAAGGGCAACGCCAAGGTGCACGTCTCCGGCCACGCCAGCGCCGGCGAGCTGCTCTACTGCTACAACATCGTCAAGCCGCGCAACGTCCTGCCGGTCCACGGCGAGTGGCGTCACATGTACGCCAACGCGCAGCTCGCGATCCAGTCGGGGGTCCCCCGCGACAACGTGGTGCTGGCCGAGGACGGCGTCGTCGTCGACCTCGTCGACGGCCAGGCGTCCGTCTCCGGCGTCGTCGAGTGCGGATACGTCTACGTCGACGGCAGCAGCGTCGGTGGCGCCGACGAGGCCCTGCTCAAGGACCGCCGCATCCTGCGCGACGAGGGCTTCATCACCTGCATCGTCGTGCTCGACGCCGCGACGGGGAAGATCGCGAGCGGACCCGAGATCACGGCGCGCGGCTTCGTCGAGGACGAGGAGATCTTCCAGCAGGTCATCCCGAAGGTCGAGCGGGCCGTCGAGGAGGCCGTCGCCAACGGCGTGCGCGACGACCAGCAGCTGCAGCAGGTCGTGCGGCGCGCCGTCGGGTCGTGGGTCGGTGGCAAGATCCGGCGCCGGCCGATGATCATCCCGGTCGTGCTGCAGGCCTGAGGTGACCGTGCAGGAGGTCGACGGGGCACCCCCGCCGAGCGGGCCCGGCGACGCCGACGACGCTCACGACAGCGAATACACCGAATACACCGACGACCCGTCGGCAGGCCCGGGGCGACGTCGCGGCCGCCGGAGGTGGCTCGACGTCGCGATCGCCCTCGTCCTGCTCGTCCTCGTCGCTGTCGGGGCGCTGCGCTGGCTCGACTCGACGGCATACCTCGTCGTCGTGCTGCAGACCGCGGGACCCTTCGTGCTCATCGGACTCCTGCTGCTCACGGTCACCGCGCTCGTGCTGCGACGGTGGGTGACCGCGATCCCGGTCGCCGTCGCGCTGGCCGTCGCTGTCGCCGTGGCGGCACCGGGGTTCAGGGCCTCGACCTCGCCGAAGGCCGAAGCCGATCTCACGGTCATGTCGGCGAACGTCTGGGTGGGCGCGGCCAACGCGAACCAGCTCATGGCCGCCGTCCGCTTCCACGCCGTCGACGTGCTGGTGCTGGTGGAGGCGACGCCCGCCCTGCTCCGAAGGCTCGACGCGGAGGGGGCCCGCGACTACTTCACCCAGCGCGAGGGGGTGGCCCGTCCCGGCACCTTCACGGGCACGATGGTGCTCTCGCGCTATCCGCTCTCGGTCCGCAGCGCCGGCACCGACCCGTCGGTGGAGGGCACGCAGAGCACTCAGCCCGAGCTCGACGTCACGGCGCCGAACGGGACGGTGCGCCTCAAGGTCGCGCACCCGACGGCTCCGTTGCGCGGTGACACCGTCGAGTGGCGCGCCGGCCTGAGGGCGCTCCAGTCGTGGAACGAACGCCACCACGGAGACGGGCCGGTCGTCATGGCCGGCGACTTCAACGCCTCCTACGGCCACCCCGGCATGCGCGACCTCGCCGAGGGCCTCGACGACGCACAGCTGACCGACGGCGAGGGCTGGGTGCGGACGTGGCCCTTCGCGGGCAACCGCCTCCCCGCGTTCGTGCAGCTCGACCACCTGCTGAGCCGCGGCCTGACCGTCGTCTCGGCGGGTCAGGTCGCGATCAACCGTGCCGACCACGCGGCGGTCTGGGCGAGCTACGCCCTGCCCGGGCGCTGAGCACACCGAGCACACCGAGCACACCGGGCACACCGGGCACACCGGGCGCGACGACAGCGCGGTGACGACGGTGCGACCGGTCGCCCGTCGAGTCGTCCGCCGTCTGCTGGGGTGATCACCCCCTCGAGAGGCGGACCATCAGCCCGTCCTCGACGTGCCCTGCCCGCCGGACGTGGTGGCGTGCCGCCCCCGAGGTCACCAGGGGCGCTCGACCTCCACGTCGCGCGGGTCGGCGCCGTCGAGGGCCCAGCCCGAGTCGGTCAGCGTCCACGACGCCGTCGGACCGTGCTCGACGAGCCCTGCCACGGCGGACACGAGACGGTCGACGCCCTCGAGCGTCGAGCCGAGACCGATGCTGGCCCGCACCGCGGTTCCCGACCGCTCGCCCCACGGGTCCTCGAGCAGCTCGTCCACGAGCAGGTGGGCGCAGAACTTGCCGTCGCGCACCCCGATGCCGTGCTCCACCGAGAGCACCTGCGAGACGAGCGAGGAGTCCCAGCCGTCGATCGTGAAGGCGACCACGCCGACCCGGTCGTGGTCCTCACCGAAGATCGAGAGCACCTCGACGCCCGGCACCCCGTCGAGGCCGGCGGTCAGGCGCTCGAGCAGCTGCGTCTCGTGCGCCTCGATGGCCTCGCGGTGGCGGCTGACCGTGGCGCACGCGGCGGCGAGGGCGATGGCGCCGATGACGTTCGGGCTGCCGCCCTCGTGGCGGGCCGGGCCGGTCGCCCACGTCGTGCCCTCCTCGGTGACCGAGCGCGTCGCGCCGCCCCCGAGCAGGTACGGGTTGCCGGCGTCGAGCCAGTCGGAACGGCCCGCGAGCACACCCGCACCGTAGGGGGCGTACGTCTTGTGGCCGGAGAAGGCGACGTAGTCGGCGTCCCAGCCCGCGAGGTCGATCCTCCGGTGGGCCGAGAGCTGGGCGGCGTCGACGGCGATGCGGGCGCCGTGGTCGTGGGCCAGCGCGGCGAAGCGCTCGACGGGCCACACCTCGCCGGTCACGTTCGAGGCGGCGGTGAGCACGACGAGGCGGTGGCGCGACGGGTGGTCGGCCAAGGCGTCCTCGAGGAGCGCGTGGGCGTCCTCGACCGTCTGCGGCACGGGCAGGCGCACGGTGCGGAAGCGACCCCAGGGCAGCAGGGTGGAGTGGTGCTCGGTGCCGAAGACGAAGACCGTCGTGCGGCTCGGCAGCGCCTTGCTCAGCAGCGCCCAGGAGTCCGTCGTCGTGCGCGTGAAGATGACCGAGTCGTCGTCACGGGCACCGACGAAGGCAGCGACCTCCGCCCGTGCCTGCTCGTACCACGCGCTCGTCAGCCGTGAGGCGAAGCCGGCGCCACGGTGCACCGACGAGTACGTCTCCAGGGCACGGTCGACGGCGGCCCTGACGGTCTCGAGAGCCGGCGTGGACGCCGCGTGGTCGAGGTTCGCGTACGCCGTGTCGCCGTGCAGCGTCGGCACGCGCAGTCCTGCGCCGACCACCGTCGGCAACGCTGCGGCGTCGGGGACGACGTGCAGCGCGCGGGCGCGGACCACCGGGGCGGGGCTGCCACCACAGACGGAGGTGCTGGGAAGAACCGACATGGGAGTGCTCCTGGGGCCGAGGGACCCACCGGATGCAGGTCCGCGCTTGCCGGCCGCGATCACACGAGCTGATCGGGGTCGACCTGGTCGTCACCCGGAGCACCCCACCGCGGAGGAGGGTTGCTGGCCAGCGAGCCGGGGCTTGTCACTGGCACTCATGACCTGCATCGAAGATAGGCGGGTGGCGGCAGGCTGTCCACCGACCGGTCCGCGGGTGTCGGAATCTGAGACGGGTGGGTGGCGGCGGCACACGACCCGGTGGCGGCGGAGCCCGCCGGCCCCACCCGAGACCCGATCCGCACCCTCGGGCGCGTCGTCGCGCCGATGTTCCCCTGTTGCGCGTGTGACACGTGAGTTCAGAGGTGCCTTGACGTACGGTGCGACCATGGGGTCACGTCCGTCCAGCAGCCAGCGCTCGAGCACCGCAGCGGCCACCCGCGCCAAGGGGGCCACCGGCAGCACCTCGTCGCGTCCCCCCG
The DNA here is from genome assembly GCF_042676085.1 of Terrabacter terrigena. Taxonomy (NCBI): domain Bacteria; kingdom Bacillati; phylum Actinomycetota; class Actinomycetes; order Micrococcales; family Intrasporangiaceae; genus Terrabacter; species Terrabacter terrigena. Next base: position 74,131 of record NZ_JBHTKH010000001.1, on the reverse strand, counting down.
CCGCACGCTCGTCGAGGCCCGCGCAGCGCAAGCCCGCCGCGCGCAAGCCCCCGGCGAAGGCTGCCTCCAAGGCGCGTGACGGTGGGCTGCCCTTCCCGCTCAGCGCCATGCGCAGCACGTGGATGGGCGTCTCCCACATGGCCGGGGGAGCGGTGCGACGCGTCGGTCACAGCGCCGCCGACCTCGAGCCGGAGCACCGTCGCGACGGCATCGGCTTCGCCCTGCTCGCACTCGCCGTCGTCGTGGCGGCCCGCGAGTGGTGGGGCGTCGCCGGCACCTTCGGGCAGGTCGTGCACGCGATCTTCGCCGGCACCTTCGGCCGCGTCGCGTATGCCGTCCCGCTCGTCCTGCTGGCCCTCGGCCTCCGCATGCTCCGCGCTCCCCAGGACGAGGCGACGACGAGCCGCATCGTCGTCGGCACCATCGCGCTGACCTTCGCCGCCTGTGGGCTGGCACACCTCGCCGACGGCATCCCGAACCCGCCCGACGGCGCCGTCGGCATGCGCGCGGCCGGCGGCATCCTCGGCTTCCTCGCGTCGAGCCCCCTCGCCGCCGCCGTGTCGCCCTACGGCGCGATCGTGCTGCTGGTCCTGCTGGGGGTCTTCGGCCTGCTCGTCATCACGGCGACGCCCGTCAACATGATCCCGACGCGGCTGCGCCAGCTCAAGGCGCTCGTCATCGAGCGCAGTCACCACGACGATGCGGCCGCCGAGCCCGAGGACGCCCCCACGGCAGCACTCAAGCGGGCACGCCGCAAGCCGGTCGACCTCGCCGACCGCGACGGCGACGAGGCGTTCCGCCAGGCCGCGCAGAAGGGCGCCGACGGCGAGCCGGCGGCGCGCGTGCGTCCCGGCGAGAAGCGCCCGACCGCTCCGGGTGTCCTCGCGCCGCGGCCCAGCGGCGAGAAGGCGATCGACGCCACCGACCCGAAGACGCTCGGCGCCCCCGACACGAGCAAGGTCGGCCCCAAGGCCGAGCTCATCCCGCCGCCCATGTCCGACCTGCCCGCTCGCGTCGAGCAGCTGAGCCTCGGCGGCGACATCACCTACCAGCTGCCCGACCACTCGATGCTGACGCCGGGCCCCCCGCACAAGACCCGCAGCGAGACGAACGACCGTGTCGTCGAGTCGCTCACGGGTGTCTTCGACCAGTTCGACATCGACGCCGCCGTCACCGGGTTCACCCGTGGCCCGACGGTCACCCGCTACGAGGTCGAGCTCGGCTCCGGCACCAAGGTCGAGCGCGTCACCGCCCTCTCCAAGAACATCGCGTATGCCGTCGCGTCGGCCGACGTGCGCATCCTCAGCCCGATCCCCGGCAAGTCCGCGATCGGCATCGAGATCCCCAACCTCGACCGTGAGAACGTCGCGCTCGGCGACGTCCTGCGCAGCCACACCGCACGCAGCAACGAGCACCCGATGGTCATGGGCGTCGGCAAGGACGTCGAGGGCGCGTACGTCATCGCCAACCTCGCGAAGATGCCGCACCTGCTCGTCGCGGGAGCCACGGGCTCCGGAAAGTCGAGCTTCGTCAACTCGATGATCACCTCGATCCTCATGCGCTCGACGCCGGAGGAGGTGCGCCTCATCCTCGTCGACCCCAAGCGCGTCGAGCTGACGGCGTACGAAGGCATCCCGCACCTCATCACCCCGATCATCACCAACCCCAAGAAGGCCGCCGAGGCCCTCGCCTGGGTCGTCAAGGAGATGGACCAGCGCTACGACGACCTCGCGGCGTTCGGCTTCAAGCACGTCGACGACTTCAACAAGGCGGTGCGCGCCGGCAAGGTCAAGCCGCTGCCGGGCTCAGAGCGGCAGATCACGACCTACCCGTACCTGCTCGTCGTCGTCGACGAGCTCGCCGACCTCATGATGGTCGCGCCGCGCGACGTCGAGGAGTCGGTCGTGCGCATCACGCAGCTGGCTCGCGCGGCCGGCATCCACCTCGTCCTGGCCACGCAGCGTCCGTCCGTCGACGTCGTCACCGGCCTCATCAAGGCCAACGTGCCCTCCCGCATGGCGTTCGCGACGAGCTCGCTCGCCGACAGCCGCGTCGTGCTCGACCAGCCCGGCGCCGAGAAGCTGATCGGCCAGGGCGACGCGCTCTTCCTGCCCATGGGCGCGAGCAAGCCGATGCGCGTGCAGGGTGCGTGGGTCAACGAGTCCGAGATCCACGAGGTCGTCAAGTTCGTCACGACGCAGCTCAAGCCCAACTACGTCGAGGACGTCACGGTCGCCGCGCCGAAGAAGCAGATCGACGACGACATCGGCGACGACCTCGACGTGCTGCTCCAGGCCACCGAGCTGGTCGTCACGACGCAGTTCGGCTCGACGTCGATGCTCCAGCGCAAGCTGCGCGTCGGCTTCGCGAAGGCCGGCCGGCTCATGGACCTGCTCGAGTCGCGCGGCATCGTCGGCCCGAGCGAGGGGTCCAAGGCGCGCGACGTGCTCGTGCGGCCCGACGACCTGCCGCAGACGCTCGCGCTGCTGCGCGGCGACGAGGTGCCCCACCCCGTCGCCGACGAGACGCCGAGCGACGAGGGGCCGTATGCCGCATCGCCGGTCGACGTCGCCGCCGAGCCCGACACGGCGGCTGCCACGGCGCTCGGGGACGACGGTGACAACGGGTCGGCGGCGCCGCAGCGCACGGCGGCGCTGGTGGCCGAGCGTGGCGAGCGACGTGAGGCGGGCGACGACTACGACGGCGACAGCACGCAGGCGATGCCGGCAGCACGGTGGACGCCCGGCGACCTGACGCCGACGGTCGACGAGGACGACGAGGAGTCCGAGGACGCCTGGAACCTCACCGACCGCGGCGGCCGCGAGCGCTACTGACCCTCCACCGTCGAGGGGCCAGTTCCGGAGCCCTTCAACCGTCGAGAGGCCGCACGTGGCCTCTCGACGGTTCAGGGGTGGAAGCGGTAGCCGAGGCCGGGTTCGGTGATCAGGTGACGGGGGTTGGCCGGGTCGGGCTCGAGCTTGCGCCGCAGCTGGTTGGCGTAGACGCGCAGGTAGTTCGACTCCCGCCCGTACGACGGCCCCCACACGGCCCTCAGCAGGTCCTGCTGCGAGACGAGGTGGTCGGGCTCGCGGCACAGGGCCTCGAGCAGGCGCCACTCCGTGGGGGTGAGACGCACGTCGACCCCGGCGACGGTCGCGCGGCGCTCGACGAAGTCGAGGCGGAAGTGGTCGGTCGTCATCGGCTCGAGGTGCTGGCCCTGGGCGCCACCACGCCGCAGGGCGGCCCGGACCCGCGCCAGCAGCTCCTCCACGCCGAAGGGCTTGGTCACGTAGTCGTCGGCGCCGAGGTCGAGGGCCTCGATCTTGTCGTCGGACTCGTGCCTGGCCGAGAGCACGATCACGGGGACCACCGACCCGGCCCGGATGCGCCGCAGCACCTCGGTGCCGTCGAGGTCGGGCAGGCCGAGGTCGAGGATGACGACGTCGGGGGTGTCCTCGGCGACCGACTGCACCGCGGTGCGTCCGTCGCCCGCGGTGACGACCTCGTGGCCGTGGGCACGCAGCGCGATGGCCAGCGTCCGCTGCAGGCGTGGGTCGTCGTCGACGACGAGCACTCGGGTCACGCGTCCTCCTCGGTGGTCGTCGCCGGTTGCGGATGGTCGTGGGCGTCGGCGGTGTCGACGTCGCTGCGAGCCTGCGGTGGGACGTGCGACGGGGCGGACGGCGTGGCGGACGGCGGGGCGGACGACGTGGCGACCGGCAGCTCGAGCACCATCGTCAGGCCGCCGCCAGGGGTGTCCTCGGGCACGAGGGCACCTCCCATGACGTTCATGAGGCCTCGCGCGACGGCGAGGCCGAGCCCGAGTCCGTCGCCCCTGGGGGCGTCGCCGAGGCGCTGGAAGGCGGCGAAGATGCGGTCCTTGTCGGCGTCGTCGACGCCCGGCCCGCGATCGACCACCCGCAGCTGCACCGTGTCGCCGATGCGGCCCGCGGTCACCCGTACGTCTGCGGCGCCGCTGTGCCGCAGGGCGTTCTCGACGACGTTGGCGAGCACCCGGTCGAGCAGGCCGAGGTCGACCCGGACGGGCGGGAGGTCGGACTCGAGGTCGAGGTCGACCCGCGACGGGGCGCTCGTCGTGCGGACCGTCGAGACGACCGCATCGAGCAGGTCGACCGAGTGGCTGTGGGGGCGCACCGTGCCGGTCTCGAGACGTGAGAGGTCCAGCAGGTTGCCGATGAGGGCGTCGAGCCGGTCGGCCGACTCCTCGACCGACTCGAGCAGCTCGGCCTCGTCGTCGGTCGACAGGGTGAGGCCCGCCTGGCGCAGCGTCGAGACTCCGGCCTTGATGCTCGCTAGCGGCGTCCGGAGGTCGTGCGAGACGGCCGCGAGCAGCGTCGTGCGTGCGGCGCTGTCGCGGGCGAGCCCGGCTGCCTCGCGGGCTGAACGCACGAGCTGCTCGCGCCCGTGCAGGATCGTGGCGTGCGCGGCATACGCCTCGACGACCCGCTGGTCCTCGGCCGCCAGCGGCGGGCCGTCGAGGAGCAGGTGCACCCCGTCGTCGACGGTGACGTCGACGGCCCACGTCGCGCGTTGCGGCAGCTGGGCCCCGACGGCGTTGGCCGGGTCCGTGGAGGCGACCACGACCCTCCCACCGTCGCGGCCTCGCTCGGTGAGCACCGCGGCTCGCATCCCGAGGTCGTCGCGGGCGCGGTCGAGCAGGGCGGGGAGGGGGCGTGGCTCGGCGAGCAGGTCGCGGCTCAGGGCGGCCAGTGCGGCCGACTCTCGTTCGGCCGACACGGCCTGCTCGGTGCGCCGTGCGGCGAGGTTGACCACGGACGAGACCGCCATGGCGACGAGGACGAAGACGGCGAGCGCCAGGGCGTTCGGTGGGTCGCTGATCGTGAGAGTGCCCCTCGGCTCGGTGAAGAACCAGTTGACCGCGAGCGAGCCGACGACGGCGCAGAAGAGAGCCGGCCAGATGCCGCCGACGAGGGCGCAGACGACCGTGAGGGCGAGGTAGAGCAGCAGGTCGAGAGAGAGGGTGTGGCCCTCGCGTGTCGCCACGAGCACTGCGGTGAGCGCCGCGAGTGCGAGCACGGCGAGGACGAGGCCGGCGACGACGCGTCTGGCAGGGAGCCCGGTCATGCGGGCACGTCGGTGGCCGACCTTCGATCCCTCGTGCGACACGAGGTGCACGTCGATGTCTCCCGAGCCGTCGGCGACCGCTGCCGCGATCCCGGGCCGGAGCAGCTGCTGCCAGCGGCTGCGGCGGCTGACGCCCACGACGATCTGGGTCGCGTTGACCCCACGCGCGTGGTCGAGGATCGCCTCGGCGACGTCGTTGCCGGAGACGTCGTGGAACTCGGCCCCGAGGTCGCGTGCGAGCCGACGGAGCCGGGTGATCGCGGCCGGGTCGGACGTCGCAAGCCCTTCGGAGGAACGGACGTGGCAGGCGATGAGCTCGCCACCGGCGACGCGCGTGGCGATGCGAGCGCCGCGACGCAGCAGGGTCTCGCTCTCCGGGCCGCCCGTGAGCGCGACGACGACCCGCTCACGGGCGGGCCACGGCGACTCGATGCCCTCGTCGGCCCGGTAGCGCTCGAGGGCCTCGTCGACCCGGTCGGCGAGCCACAGCAGGGCAATCTCGCGCAGGGCCGACAGGTTGCCGATCCGAAAGTAGTTGGCGAGCGCGGCGTCGACCTTCTCGGGGGCGTAGACGTTGCCGTGGGCGAGCCTGCGGCGCAGGGCTTCCGGCGTCATGTCGACGAGCTCGACCTGTGCCGCCCGGCGCACGACCTCGTCGGGGACGGTCTCGCGCTGGCGCACGCCGGTGATCGACTCGACGGTGTCGTTGAGCGACTCGAGGTGCTGGATGTTGAGGGTCGAGAGCACGTCGATGCCGGCCTCGAGGATCGTCTCGACGTCCTGCCACCGCTTCTCGTGGGCCCCCGCGCCCGTGACGTCCGCGTGGCCTTCCGGGCCCACGGCACCGAGGTCGGGGCCCACGTTCGTGTGCGCCAGCTCGTCGACGAGCACGACGTGGGGCTGCCGGGCGAGCACGGCCTCGACGTCGAGCTCCGGCAGGATGCTGCCGCGGTAGACCACGCTGCGGCGGGGGAGCACCTCGAGCCCCTCGAGCAGCGCTGCGGTGTGTGGCCGTCCATGGGTCTCGACGATGCCGACGACGACGTCGGTGCCCCGGTCGAGACGGCGGTGCGCTTCGTCGAGCATGGCGACGGTCTTGCCGACGCCCGGAGCGGCGCCGAGATAGATCCGCAGCGAGCCGCGTCCCCGGCTTCGACCGGCGGTCGACGGCCCGCCCGGCTCGCCGCCGAGGACCGGCTGCTCGGGTCCTCCTGCCATGGCCCGATCCTCGCAGGTCAGCGAGGGTCTCCCCCGGACAGACGCGCGAGCGCGAGGTTGAGCGCGAGGACATCGACACGCGGCTGGCCGAGGAAGCCGAGCTGGCGCCCGGTCGTGTGCTGCCTGACGAGCGCCAGGACCCGGGCCGGGTCGAGCCCGCGAGCCGCTGCGAGCCGCCCGACCTGGCTCACCGCGTAGGCCGGCGAGATGTGCGGGTCGAGTCCGCTGCCGGACGCCGTCAGGGCGTCTGCAGGAGCCGTCGTCGGGTCCAGCCCGGCGGCAGACGCCCGCTTGGCGACCTCGTCCGCGAGCGCAGACCCCGAGAGGTTGGAGCCGCCGCTGGTGTCGCCGGAGTAGTCGCTGGCCGACGGGCGACCGTGGAACCACTGGTCGCCGGACCACTGCTGCCCGATGAGGGAGGACCCCACCACTCGGCCGTCGACCCTGACGAGGGAGCCGGCGGACTGGTGCCGCGCGACGACCTGCCCGACGCCCCACACGAGGGCGGGGTAGACGAGCCCGAGCACGACGGTGAGCACGAGCATGACGCGTAGGGCCGCCCACGACTGCTTGACGAAGGAGCTCATGGTGCTGGTCATCGGTATCACATCATTCCGGGGAGATGGCTCACGACGACGTCGAGCAGCTTGATCCCGATGAACGGGGCCACGATGCCGCCCAGGCCGTAGATCCAGATGTTGCGTCGGAGCAGGGCGGTGCTACCGGCGGCGCGGTAGCGAACTCCCCTGAGAGACAGGGGGATCAACGCGATGATGATGAGGGCGTTGAAGATGACGGCCGAGGTGATCGCCGACCGCGGGGAGGCCAGTCCCATGATGTTCAGCGCGTCGAGGCCGGGAAACAGGACGACGAACATCGCCGGGATGATCGCGAAGTACTTGGCGATGTCGTTGGCGATCGAGAACGTCGTCAGCGCACCGCGGGTGATCAGCAGCTGCTTGCCGATCGACACGACGTCGATGAGCTTGGTGGGGTCGGAGTCGAGGTCGACCATGTTGGCCGCCTCCTTGGCCGCCATCGTGCCGGTGTTCATCGCGACGCCGACGTCGGACTGGGCCAGGGCCGGAGCGTCGTTGGTGCCGTCGCCGGTCATGGCGACGAGTCGGCCGCCCTCCTGCTCCCGCTTGATCAGGGCCATCTTGTCCTCGGGCGTCGCCTCGGCGAGGTAGTCGTCGACGCCGGCCTCGGCGGCGATCGACCGTGCCGTGAGCGGGTTGTCGCCCGTGATCATGACGGTCCGGATGCCCATGGCGCGCAGCTGGGCGAAGCGCTCCTTCATGCCTGGCTTGACCACGTCCTTGAGGTGGATGACGCCGAGGACGCGAGGTGCTCGTCCGGGCTCCTTCACCGCGACGGCGAGGGGGGTGGCGCCCGAGGTGGCGATCCCGTCGACCTCGGTGAGCACGCCGCTCGGCATCTGGCCGCCGTGGCCGGTCACCCAGCGCGCGACGGAGTCCGCCGCCCCCTTGCGGTAGAGCGTGCCGTCGGGAAGATCGGCGCCCGACATCCGCGTCGCGGCCGTGAACTGGACGAAGGTCGCCCCGGCGCGGGGGAGCCGGTCCAGCGTTTCACGGGAGGGCACGTCGAGGGCCGCGGCCGCCAGCTCGACGATCGAGCGGCCCTCGGGCGTCTCGTCGGCGAGCGAGGACACGTAGGCCGCTCGGGTGATCTCCTCGTTGCCGAGACCCGGAGCGGCGAGCAGCTGCGCCGCGCGACGGTTCCCGTAGGTGATGGTGCCCGTCTTGTCGAGCAGGAGCGTCGAGACGTCACCCGCCGCCTCGACGGCACGGCCGGACGTGGCGAGCACGTTGTGCTGGACGAGCCGGTCCATGCCTGCGATCCCGATCGCCGACAGGAGGGCCCCGATCGTCGTCGGTATCAGGCACACCAGCAGCGCGACGAGGACGACGGGGGGCTGTGCCTGCCCGGAGTAGATCGCCATCGGTTGCATGGCCATGACGGCCAGCAGGAAGATGATCGTCAGGACGGTGAGCAGGATCGTCAGGGCGATCTCGTTCGGGGTCTTCTGGCGCGAGGCGCCTTCGACGAGGGCGATCATCCGGTCGATGAAGGTCTCTCCGGGTCGGGTCGTGATGCGCACGGCGATCCCGTCCGACAGCACGGTCGTGCCACCTGTCACGGCGCTCCGGTCACCGCCGGACTCTCGGATCACAGGGGCCGACTCGCCGGTGATGGCCGACTCGTCGACGGTGGCCATGCCCTCGATGACGTCACCGTCTCCGGGGATGACCTCGTTGGGTCGGACGACGACGACATCGCCGATCGTCAGGTCCGAGGCCGCGACGGTCTCGACGGACCCGTCGGGGAGGCGACGCACGGCGGTCGTGGTCTTCCGGGTGGCGCGCAGGGTGGCGGCCTGCGCCTTCCCGCGGCCCTCGGCGACGGCCTCGGCCATGTTGGCGAACAGCACCGTGGCCCAGAGCCAGACGGTGACCGCCCAGGCGAACCACGACGGATCGGCGACCGCCTGGACGGTCGTGACCACCGAGCCGACCCAGACGACGAACATCACCGGGCTGCGCCAGACGTGGCGCGGGTCCAGCTTGACGACAGCCTGGGGAAAGGTGGTGACCAGCTGCCGTCCCAGCTGCGCGTACGACGCGCTTGGCCGGCCGGGGCGGATCAGCTCGTCGCCGTGGTGGTGCCGGTGCGGGGCGAGCGCCGTGGCAGCCGTCTCGGACGCTGCCGGGACGCGCGGCGTGGTGGTCGTGGACGACCGGGTCATGAGAGTGCCTCCGCAAGGGGTCCGAGGGCCAGAGCCGGGAAGAAGGTGAGACCGCCGACGACGACGGCCACCCCGACGAACAGGCCGATGAAGGTGGGGGTGTGGGTGGGCAGCGTGCCGGCGGTGACGGGGCGGCGGCGCTGTGCCACGAACGAGCCGGCGAGGGCCAGCACGAGGACGATGGGGACGAAGCGACCGAGGAACATGCACAGCGCCAATGTGAGGTTGGTGTACGGCGTGTCCGCGGAGAACCCCGCGAAGGCGCTCCCGTTGTTGTTCGCGGCAGAGGCGTAGGCGTACATGACCTCGGTGAGCCCGTGCGGCCCGTCGGCGAGCATCTGGGAGGCCACGAGGGGTGCGACCATGCCGACGCCCGTGAAGGCGAGGACCAACGTCGGCATGACGAGGACGGCCAGGGCGGTCAGGGTGATCTCGCGCCGGCCGATCTGGTTGCCGAGCAGCTCGGGAGTGCGCCCCACCATGAGCCCGGCGATGAACACCGTGAGCACCGCGACGAGCAGCGCGCTGTAGAGGCCGGTGCCCACGCCACCTGGTGACAGCTCGCCGAGCATCATGTTGAAGAGCGCGCCGCCGCCACCGAGCGCCGAGAAGCTCTCGTGCATCGAGTTGACGGCGCCGGTCGACGTGGCCGTGGTGCTCGTCGCGAAGAGCGCCGAGGGCCAGACGCCGAAGCGCAGCTCCTTGCCCTCCATCCCCCCGAGCGGGCCGGCCGCGGCGTGCACCTCGGCCCACGTGACCGCCGTGAGCATGAGCGCCCACAGGATCGCCATGAAGCCGAGGACGGTCCAGCCCTGTCGACGGTCGCCGACGAGGACGCCGTAGGTGCGGGGCAGCGAGAACGGGATGACGAGGAGCAGGAAGATCTCGACGAGGTCGGTGAACGCGTTCGGGTTCTCGAAGGGGTGCGCCGAGTTCGCGTTGAAGTAGCCACCGCCGTTGGTGCCGAGCTCCTTGATCGACTCCTGCGAGGCGACGAGGCCGCCCTGGATCACCTGGTGCCCGCCCGAGAGCGTCGTGACGGTCGTCGGTTCGGTGAGGTTCTGGATGACGCCACCGAGCAGCAGCACGACTGCGCCGACCACGGCGATCGGCACGATCACCCGGAAGAGACCGCGCGCGAGGTCGACCCAGAAGTTGCCGAGCTCCGAGCCGCCCGAGCGGACGAGGCCGCGCACGAGGGCGACCGCGACGGCGAGGCCGACCGCGGGGGAGACGAAGTTCTGGACGGTCAGGCCCACGGTCTGCACGAACGGCGACGTCCCGGCCTCGCCGGCATACGACTGCCAGTTGGTGTTCGTGACGAACGAGACGGCCGTGTTGACCGCGGTGTCCACGTCCATCGCGGCGCCGCGGGCGAGGGGGAGCGCGCCCTGCAGCATGATCATCAGGAAGAGGAGCACGACGCCGACGACGGAGAACCCCATGATGGCGACGGCGTACGTCGTCCACCGCTGTTGCGACGTGGGATCGACGCGGCAGAGACGGTAGACGAGGCGCTCGACGCGCCAGTGCCTCTCGTCGGTGAAGACCTTTGCCATCCAGTTGCCGAGCGGCACGTGGACGATCGCCAGTGCTGCCACCAGGACGGCGATCGTGAGCAGCCCGCTGACGGTGTCGCTCATCAGAAGCGATCCGCATGGAGCAGGACGTGGACGAGGTAGCCGAGCAGAGCGAGCGCCACGAGGCCCAGGAGGATGTTGGTGACCATGCCTTGTTCCTACTCCGGCGCCTGTCCCGGAGCCGGGGCGCTTGACCCGGCGCTGACGGCTCTTGACGCGTTCTTGACGGGGGCGCCACTAGAGTCCGAGGGGTGAGTGCCTCGCTGGAGCTCTGGCCGTCATCGCCGCGTCGGACGGGGCCGCCGTCGCGCATCGACCGCCTCCGGCGCAAGATCACCGAGCTGCCGTGCGCACTGCTGCTCTTCGTCCAGCTCGCGGCCCTGGTCGCCTACCCCTTCATCGAGACGCGCCGGGGCGATGTGCAGGAGGTCGGGCGCGCGATCTTCGGCCTCATCGGCCTCGTCGTGCTGTTCCTCGCGGTCCGGGCCGTCCGCGCGACCCCGGCGCTCACCTGGGTGGCGGTGCTCCTCGGCGGCCCCGTCGTCATCCTGACCGTCGCCGAGGCGATCTGGAGCGACAACACCACGCTGACCTTCTGGAGCTCGGTGCTGCACGCGCTCTTCTACCTCTACACCGGCTACGGCCTGCTTCGGTACATGTTCGCCGACAACTGGGTGACGCGCGACGAGCTGTACGCGACGGGTGCGACGTTCACGGTGGTGGCGTGGGGCTTCGCGTACCTCTACCTCGCCGTCCAGATCGCCTACCCGCACTCGTTCACGATCTACGGCGAGACCGACCCCGGCACCCGCACCTGGTTCGAGCTGCTCTACCTCTCCATCACGACGATGACCTCGACCGGCCTGTCCGACATCTACGCCGTCGAGCCCCACGCACGGGCGTTCGTGCTGCTCCAGCAGATCGCCGGCATGCTCTACGTCGCGCTGGTGGTCGCTCGTCTCGTCGGCCTCACGATCGCCCGCTTCCGCCAGTAGCTCCCGACCAGGTATGCCGCCCGGCGGGCCGGCGCTCACACCGTGGCGGTCGGCGGCCCGTCGAGCTCGTCGAAGGTGCGCAGGCTGGGACCCCGCGTCGTCTGGAGGTCGCGGGCGACGGCCTCGACGTCGCGCATGACGCGCAGCGTGTTGCCGCGCACGAGCTTGGCGACGTCGTCCTCGGACCACGAGCGCTCGAGCAGCGCGGCGACGAGGCGCGGGTAGCCGCTGACGTCCTCGAGCCCCACCGGGAAGGTGTCCGTGCCGTCGTAGTCGCCTCCGATGCCCACGTGGTCGATGCCGGCGACCTCTCGCACGTGCTCGACGTGGGCCACGACCTGCTCGATGGTCGCGTCGGGCTTCGGGTGCTGCTGCTGCCACCCGGCGCTGAAGCGGCCGAAGGCCTCCCAGTCCTTGGCGTCGACGCCGACCTCGGCGGCGGCCTCGGCGGCCTCGACCCGCCACGCGGCGGTGTCGGGGGAGACGAACTCGGGCACGAAGGTCACCATGCACGTGCCGCCGTTGGCCGCGAGGGCGGCGAGCACGTCGTCGGGCACGTTGCGCGGGGTGTCGCACAGTGCGAGCGCCGACGAGTGGCTGAAGATGACGGGCGCCGCGGTCGTCGCGAGCGCGGCTCGCATCGTGGTGGCGGCGACGTGGCTGAGGTCGACCATCATGCCGAGACGGTTCATCTCCCGGACGACCTCGCGCCCGAACTCGCTCAGGCCGCCGACGACGGGCACGTCCGTCGCCGAGTCGGCCCAGGGCGTGTTGTCGTTGTGGGTCAGCGTCAGGTAGCGCACGCCGAGCACGTGGAGCAGGCGGAGCGTGCCGAGCGAGCAGCCGATCGAGTGCCCGCCCTCGGCCCCGAGGAGTGACGCGATGCGACCGCTCTCGACGGCGCGGTCCACCTCGTCCGCCGTGCGCGCCAGGGCCAGGCGGTCGGCATACGTCCCGATCATCCGGTGGACGGCGTCGACCTGCTCGAGGGTGGCCGTGACGGCCGAGTCGCCCTGGAGGGTGCTCGGCACGAACACCGACCAGAACTGGCCACCGACCCCCCCGTCGGCGAGGCGCGGCAGGTCGGTCTGGGTCGTCGCGACCCTGCCGCCGATGTCCAGGGCGTCGAAGTCGTAGCGGGTCTGCTCGCGCGCCTCCCAGGGGAGGTCGTTGTGGCCGTCGACGAGCGGGTGACGGGCGAGCAGCGCGCGTGCGGGCGCGGCGGGGTCGGCGGGGTCGGTGGAGCCGGGCTGGGCGGTTCCGAGCATGTCGGCCATTGAACACCCGTCCATCTAGAGTGGACGCATGACCCCTCCCCACCCGAGCGCCGACAGAAGCGTCGCACTCGTCACCCTCGGGTGCACGCGCAACGAGGTCGACTCCGAGGAGCTGGCGGGCCGCCTGCTCGCCGAGGGGTGGCGTCTCGTCGACGACGCGTCCGAGGCGGACGTCGCCGTCGTCAACACGTGCGGGTTCGTCGAGCAGGCCAAGAAGGACTCCATCGACGCCCTTCTCGAGGCCTCCGACCTCAAGGGCGACGGCGGCCGCACGCAGAAGGTCGTGGCCGTCGGCTGCCTCGCCGAGCGCTACGGCAAGGAGCTGGCCGACCAGCTGCCCGAGGCCGACGCGGTGCTCGGCTTCGACTCCTACCGCGACATGAGCAGCCACCTGCAGACGATCCTCGCCGGCGGCCACGTCGAGAGCCACACGCCGGGCGACCGCCGCACGCTGCTCCCGCTCACGCCGGTCGAGCGGCAGGCCGGCGCGGCCGGCGTCGCGCTGCCCGGCCACGGCGAGCTCGCCGAGACGAGCAAGACCGGTTCGTCCGGCGGCGACACGCTCGACGGCGTGCCCGTGCCGGCCTCCGGCCCGCGCGTCATCCGGGCCCGTCTCGACGGCCGCCCCTGGGCCCCGCTCAAGATCGCCTCGGGCTGTGACCGGCGCTGCTCCTTCTGCGCCATCCCGATGTTCCGGGGCGCCTTCGTGTCGCGGCGTCCGGCCGACGTCGTCGCCGAGGGCCGGTGGCTCGCCCAGCAGGGCGTCAAGGAGCTCTTCCTCGTCTCCGAGAACTCCACCTCCTACGGCAAGGACCTCGGCGACCTCGGCCTTCTCGAGAAGCTGCTGCCCGAGCTGACCGCGATCGAGGGCATCGAGAGGGTGCGCGTGTCCTACCTTCAGCCCGCCGAGATCCGACCCGGGCTGCTGCGGGCCATGGCAGACACCCCGGGCGTCGTGCCCTACTACGACATCTCGTTCCAGCACGCGTCGGAGCCGCTGCTGCGCTCGATGCGCCGCTTCGGGTCGCGCGAGGCGTTCCTCGACCTGCTCGCCCGCGTCCGCGCCGACGCCCCCGAGGCCGGTGTCCGGTGCAACGTCATCGTCGGCTTCCCCGGCGAGACCGAGGCCGACCTCGACGAGCTCGAGGCCTTCCTCACCGAGGCGCGCCTCGACGTCGTCGGCGTGTTCGGCTACTCCGACGAGGACGGCACCGAGGCCGAGGGCTACACCGGCCACCTCGCTCCCGAGGTCGTCGCCGAGCGCCTCGACCGGTTCACCCGTCTGGTCGAGGAGCTCAACGCGCAGCGCGCCGAGGAGCGCATCGGCGAGCCCGTCGTCGTCCTCGTCGAGGAGATCGACGACGAGGACGGCTCGGCGGTCGGCCGCGCCGCGTTCCAGGGCCCCGAGGTCGACGGCGTCACGATCGTGCACGTGCCGCACGGTGCCCCGACGCCCCAGGTCGGCGACCTCGTCGAGGCCGTCGTCGTCGGCACCGAGGGGATCGACCTCGTCGCGGAGCCGCGATGACCCCGCAGACCTTCCACCGGGGGGAGGGGCCCGCTCCCCGTCCCACCGACTGGAACCTGCCCAACGCGCTGACGGTCCTGCGCTTCCTGCTCGTCCCCGTCTACGCCGTGCTGCTCTTCCAGGACGGCGGCCACGAGCCGTGGTGGCGCTTCTGGGCCTGGGTGGTCTTCGCCCTGGCCGCCGTCACCGACGGCGTCGACGGCAAGCTGGCCCGCCGCCGGGGCGAGATCACGAACTTCGGCAAGGTGGCCGACCCCATCGCCGACAAGGCCCTGACCGGCACCGCGTTCATCGGCCTGTCGCTGCTCGGCGTCGTCTGGTGGTGGGTCACGGTCGTGATCCTCGTGCGCGAGATCGGCATCACCCTGCTGCGCTTCGTCGTCATCCGGCACGGAGTCATGCCCGCCGGTCGCGGCGGCAAGCTCAAGACGATGCTGCAAACCCTGTCGCTCGGCTCGCTGACGCTGCCCCTCTGGGGGTGGCCGTTGGGCGGGGTGCTGACGACCGTCGCCTACGTCCTGCTCGCGGCGGCCCTCGTCATGACGGTGCTCAGCGGCGTCGACTACGTCTTCAAGGCCGCCCGCCTGCGCGAGACGAGCGAGCGCACGCGGCTGCGGCGCGCGGCCCGCGCGGCCGAGCGCGAGGCGCGCGCCGTCCAGCGCTCCCACTGGACGGCGGCAACCGGCACCGACGTGCCCACCGGCGCCCACCCTGGCTCCGGGCCCGCCGACACGTCGACGACGAGCACCGGCGCGGGCCCGGTGCCGCCCGAGAAGACCTCGAACCGCGACTGACGTGGCACCCGCAGAGCGTGACGCGGAGCGCCCCGCGGAGACCTCCGGGACGAGCTCTGGCCCCCTGCTCGTGGCGCAGCTCACCGCGCGTCACGAGACCCTCGCGTGCGCCGAGTCGCTCACCGCAGGACTCGTGGCGGCCACCGTCGCCGACACCCCCGGCGCGTCAGCCGTGCTGCTCGGCGGGATCGTCGCGTACGCCCCTGAGGTGAAGAC
Source organism: Terrabacter terrigena (assembly GCF_042676085.1). Taxonomy (NCBI): domain Bacteria; kingdom Bacillati; phylum Actinomycetota; class Actinomycetes; order Micrococcales; family Intrasporangiaceae; genus Terrabacter; species Terrabacter terrigena. Next base: position 58,650 of record NZ_JBHTKH010000001.1, on the reverse strand, counting down.
CGCCCTGCTCGACGTCCCCACCGAGCTCGTCGCGCGGGTCGGCACCGTCGACCCCGCCGTGGCCGTCGCCATGGCGGAGGGCGTACGCCGCCGGCTGGGCGCCACGTGGGGCCTGTCCACGACCGGCGTCGCGGGCCCGGGGCCATCGGAGGGCAAGCCGGCCGGCACCGTGCACGTCGCCGTCGCAGGGCCCTCGGGAACAGTCACGCGCGCGCTGGAGTTGAACGGGACCAGGGCCCAGATCCGGGCCGCCAGCGTCGCCGCGGTGCTCCGCCTCGCAGCCGAGGAGACGGGCGCCACGCGCCGAACTCTGGCACCGGCGAGGGACCCTCGGGGTACGGTAGGCGTGTCGGGTGACCCGCAGGGCCCACAGGCACCGCACGACCCCGCACCAGCGACCTGAAGGAGGACGGCATGACGACACTGTTGCGACGCGAGCTCGGCGACGTCCTCCGCGAGCGCCGACGGGCCCAGGGCCGCACCCTTCGTGAGGTCTCGGCCACCGCGTCGGTGTCGCTCGGCTACCTCAGCGAGGTCGAGAGGGGCGAGAAGGAGGCCAGCTCCGAGCTGCTCGCCTCGATCTGCGGCGCCCTCGACCTGCCGTTGTCGCGGGTGCTGATCGACGTCTCCAACCGGATGGCCGAGAGCGAGGGCCTGGCGCCCACCGTGGCGCTGCCCGTCCCCTCGGGCGACGTGGTGTCGGCCTCTGCTGCCTGATCGTCTACCGTTCGAGGGTGCCGACGCCCTTCTCGCAGATCGACGCCCGCCTCGACCAGGTCAGCTCGTCGCGCGATGCCACGGTCTCGGTGTGGTTCGGTGACATCGACGGTCACAACCGGTGGTCGCACGACGCGCACGCGCCGCACTACGCCGCGTCGACCATGAAGCTCCCGCTCGTCGTCGCAGCCTTCCGGCGGGTGGTTCGGGGAGAGCTGGACCTCGACCAGCCGGTGGCCGTGACCTCCACGTTCGCGTCGGTGCTCGACGGGTCGCGCTTCGAGCTCGATGCCTCGGACGACCAGGACCCCGAGACCTGGGCCGTCATCGGTGGCACGTGCACGCTGGGTGAGCTGGCCGACCGGGCCATCACCCGCTCCAGCAACATCGCGACCAACCTGCTCGTCGACGTGGTCGGGCTCGGCGAGGTCGCCGAGGTGCTGCGCCTGACCGGCTGCTCGCCAGCCACGGTCGTAGCCCGCGGCATCGAGGACGCCCGGGCCCGAGCGGCCGGCATCACCAACACCGTCACCGCTGCGGATCTCGGCCTGCTCATGGCCGCCGTGGCGCGACGCGAGCCGGCGCTGGGTGGCGAGGCCGTGCTCGGCCCGGTCGAGGAGATGCTCTCGCGACAGGTGCACGTCGACCAGGTGCCCGCGGGCCTGCCCGAGGGCACACCCACGGCCAGCAAGTCGGGCTGGGTCCCCGGCGTCTCGCACGACGTCGCGCTCGTGCGTCCACCCGGCGAGCCGCCGTTCGTGCTCGCCGTGTGCACCACCATCGCGCTCGACGAGTCCCGTGCGGCCGCGTTCGTGGCCGGCATCGCGCGCGACGTCTGGCAGGTCGAGCACGACGGACCCTCGACCACAGCCACACCGCGGGCGTATGCCGCCGGGTCGGGCGCCGCTGACCCCACCGCCCCCGCTGCCCCCGCCCACGACGGGATGCGTGGACGGTGACCACGGTCGAGCGGGTGGTCACCACTGCATCGTCGGTGCCGCTCCACACACCGTTCGTCACGGCCCTGCGACGCACCGAGACCACCGACACCGTCATCGTGACGATCACCGACAGCGACGGTCGCACCGGCTGGGGCGAGGCCCCCCAGGTGTGGCAGGTCACGGGGGAGTCGCTGGCGAGCGCGACCGCCTGCATCGAGCAGATGCTCGCGCCCGCGGTGACCGGTCGGCGTCTCGACGACCGTGACGACCTGGAAGCCGCGGCTGCCGTGGTCCAGCGTACGGTCGCCCGCAACTTCGGCGCCAAGGCGGCCGTCGACGCGGCGCTCCACGACCTCGTCGCCGAGGCGGAGGGCACCTCCGTGGCTGCTCTGCTCGGCTCGCGCGCTGACGGCGTACGCGACGTTCTGACGACCGACGTGACGCTCTCGGCCGGCACGGCCGGCGCCCTCGCCGACACCGCCCGCGAGCGGGTCTCCGACGGGTTCCGCACGCTCAAGATGAAGGTCGGCACCGACGCGGGCACCGACGTCCAGCGCGTGGCGTCGGTGCGCGACGCCGTCGGGCCCGACGTCGCGATCCGCCTCGACGCCAACCAGGGCTGGACCCGCGAGGAGGCCGTCCGGGTCATCCGCGCCCTCGAGGTGGCCGACCTCGGCGTCGAGCTCGTCGAGCAGCCGGTCGTCGCCGACGACGTCGAGGGGCTCGCCTGGGTGCGCGAGCGGGTCGGCCTGCCGATCATGGCCGACGAGTCGTGCTACTCGCCGTGGGACCTCGAGCGCATCATCCGGCTCGGAGCGGCCGACCTCGTCAACGTCAAGCTCGCGAAGTGCGGTTCGCTGACCGTCGGGCGCGACATGCTTCGGCGTGCGCACGAGGCCGGGCTGGGCACCATCGTCGGCTCGATGATGGAGAGCCACGTCGGGGTGGGAGCGGCTGCGGCGGTCGTCGCGGCCGAACCCACGACCGCCGTGAGCGACCTCGACGCCGCCTGGTGGTCGGTCGCCTCCCCGGTCGTGGGCGGGATCTCCTACTCCGGCAACCAGGTCCACGTCCCTTCGACCGACGGTTTCGGCATCTCGGGGTTCGCGCAGCCGGGCTGAGCGCGGCTTCCGGCCGACATGGGAAGGGCCCCGCCGGGAGCGGGGCCCTTCGTCGTGCGTCGACGCGTGCGTCGGTCAGTTGCCGAGGACGCGGAGGGTGAACGTGCCCTCGCCGTTGCCGGTGGTCGTGGCGTTGAGGCCGACGGCACGCAGCGACTCGAGGAACGTCTTGTCGTTGCCCTTGACCTCGCCGAGGTAGAGCTTCTCGAGCTTGTCGAGGTCGACGAACACGGCGCTGTTCGACGACGTGACGTCGCCCACTGCCAGCTTGAACGCGTCGGTGTCACCGAGCTTGCCGCCGGACTTGAGGTCGTCGGCGTAGTCGGGCGTCGTGGCCACGAAGAGCTTGTCGCCCTCGACCTTGTGCGTGAGCGCGCCGCTGCTGCCACCGGACATCTGGACCAGCCGGTCGATGATCTCGTCGGCACGCTTGGCGTCGCTCGACACGACCTTGGCGCCGACGGTCAGCGTGTCGCCCTTGAGGTCCTGGTCGGGCATCGCGACCGTGAACGACCGGCCGAGCAGGGCCTTGAGGTCGTCGGGGAGCCTGACGTCGAGCTCGTCCTCGATGGTGGCGATGACGTCGTCCTGGCCGTCGGCGGCCGCGAAGTCGTTGATCTGCTTCTTCAGCTGCGGCCACGCCGAGTCGAGCATCTGGTCGGCGCCGGAGACGTGCACGGCCGCCAGGGTGTTCGCGGGCAGGTCGGCCAGCTCGCTGCCGTCGCCCTTGACGGCCTTCGTCGCGTCGGCGCCGCGCACGACGCCGGCCAGCTCGACGTAGTCGGCGTCGAAGCGAAGCGCGGCGGCGAAGCGGCCCTTGGCGCTCGCCATCGCAGCGGCGTCGAGACCCGCGTCGCCGCCACCCAGCTTCGGCAGCTCCTTGATACCGGTGGTCATGTCGAACCAGGCCGACACGATGCCCTGCTCGCCGAGGGCGCCCATGTCGCCGGTGAAGTTCGCGTTCGCGGACAGCGAGCCCTTGTCGACTGCGGCCAGGGTGGCGTCACCGGTGCCCGCGGGCGTGACGATGGCGTAGCCGTCCTTGGTGCGGACGTCGGTCTTGGAGGACGAGTCGCACGCGAAGAGCTTCGTCAGGGTGTCCTTGGCGACGGCCTCGTCCTTGACCTGGATCGCGACGGCGACGTTGGGCGTGTCGGAGGTGCCGCCGGGACGGATCGCCGCACCGAGGCGGTCACCGAGCCAGGGCTCGATGTCCTTGTCGTAGGTGATCTTCCTGAGGCAGTCGTCACCGGCGTTCTTGGAGGCCATCTCCCACAGCTTCTTGCGCGGGTCGTCGCTGCCGAGGGTGTCCTTGACGGCGTCGAGCTTGCCGAGGAAGCGGACGGCGGCGATCTTCTGGCCGGCGGACGGGTCGATGTCGACGCGGAGGTAGGCGTACGCGTCGCCGGGCAGGACGTCGGAAGGCTGCGGCCCGCTGCCGCTCAGGGTCTGCGCGGCGAAGACGCCGGCGCCACCGAGGACGAGGACGGTGGCGAGGGCGCCGACCATGAGGCCGGTGCGCTTTCGGCCGGGCTGGACCGGGGCGGGCGGCTCGTCGTCGAGGGCGACACCCGCGGACTCGCCGGTCGCGGCCGGGACCGGGTGGCTGCCCGAAGGCACGGGGTAGGTGTAGTGCGCGACGGGCGCGGTCACGTCGGCCGGGATCGGTCGCGTGGCATCGCCGGACTGGGCGGACGGCCCGTTGGGCTCGGACATGGTGGCTCCCCTGAAAGTGTCGATGTCCCTGCTTCGGCGCGCGGGACGAGAGGACGATACCGGTCACGCGACGGCGGCGCTGGCGGTTCGGGCAACCCTCCGACGACGGCTTCGGCGCGACCGGTTCCCGCGGCGCGGGTGGCAGACTGCTGGGGTGCGGATCAGTCATTTCTGGACCTTGATGGACGACGAGTTCGGCCCGGCGTACGCCGGCTCGCTCGCGCGCGACCACGTGCTCGGCGCGCTCGGCAACCGAACGGTGGTCCAGGCGCTGGCCGACGGCGAGGCGCCGCGGGCGGTCTGGGAGGCGCTCTGCATCGACATGGACGTGCCACCGGAGCGCCGGTTGGGCCGCGACGTGCGGGTGGCCCGCGGTGCCCAGGGCGGTCAGGTCGGCGGGTGACGGAGCTCCCGGCCGGGCGCGACCGGATCACGCTGCTGCGGGGCGACCTCACGGCCGACGCCTCGGCCGACGCGATCGTCAACGCGGCCAACCCCTCCCTGCTGGGTGGCGGGGGTGTCGACGGGGCGATCCACCGGGCGGCCGGTCCCGAGCTGCTCGCCTCCTGCTACCGGCGGTGCGTCGAGCTCGCCGACGCAGCGGGGTGCGCGGTCGTGGGGTTCCCGGCAGTGTCGTGCGGTGTCTACGGCTACCCCGTCGACGCCGCGGCCACGGTGTCCCTGGCCGCCCTCGCCGCCGCGCTCGACCGTCACGAAGGCGTGCGCGAAGCGCGGTTCTGGCTCTTCTCGGACGGGGTGCTCGCCGCGTTCGAGGCGGCGCTGGCAGACCTCCGGGCCGACGGCTGAGACGGGTTCTCGCCCGACGCGGCGTGTCGTCGCGACTTCGAACACGTGTTCGGTACTGTTCTCCACAGGTCCTGCGCCACCACCCGCATCGTCCACAGGCCGTCTCGTGGTCCACCCGATGTCGGCGCCGGCACCTAGCGTCTGACCCGACAGCGGATCTCGCAGTGCGATCCGTTCCCCGGGTCGCAGGTAGACGACCGCAGCGCAGACGGCAGAACAGGAGCCCGACATGGCATCGGTGCAGGAGAAGGACAAGGACAAGGCGCTCTCCTCGGTGATGGGCCAGATCGAGAAGAGCTACGGCAAGGGTGCGGTGATGCGTCTCGGTGACGACGTCCGGCCGCCGATCGAGGTCATCCCGACCGGCTCGATCGCCCTCGACGTGGCCCTCGGTATCGGCGGACTGCCCCGCGGTCGCATCATCGAGGTCTACGGCCCCGAGTCCTCGGGCAAGACGACGGTCGCGCTCCACGCGGTCGCCAACGCCCAGCGGGCCGGCGGCATCGCGGCGTTCATCGACGCCGAGCACGCGCTCGACCCCGACTACGCGAAGAAGCTCGGCGTCGACACCGACGCCCTGCTCGTGTCGCAGCCCGACACCGGTGAGCAGGCGCTCGAGATCGCCGACATGCTGATCCGTTCCGGGGCCATCGACATCATCGTCATCGACTCCGTCGCCGCGCTGGTGCCGCGCGCCGAGATCGAGGGCGAGATGGGCGACAGCCACGTGGGTCTGCAGGCCCGCCTCATGAGCCAGGCGCTGCGCAAGCTGACCGGTGCGCTCAACAACACGGGCACGACGGCGATCTTCATCAACCAGCTCCGCGAGAAGATCGGGGTCATGTTCGGCTCGCCCGAGACGACCACCGGCGGCAAGGCGCTGAAGTTCTATGCGTCGGTGCGACTCGACGTCCGCCGCATCGAGACGCTCAAGGACGGCACCGACCCGGTCGGCAACCGCACCCGCGTCAAGGTCGTCAAGAACAAGGTGTCGCCGCCCTTCAAGCAGGCCGAGTTCGACATCCTCTACGGCCAGGGCATCTCCCGCGAGGGAGGGCTCATCGACATGGGCGTCGAGCACGGCTTCGTCCGCAAGGCCGGTGCCTGGTACACCTACGAGGGCGACCAGCTCGGCCAGGGCAAGGAGAACGCCCGGAACTTCCTCAAGGACAACCCCGACCTCGCCGACGAGATCGAGAAGAAGGTCAAGGAGAAGCTCGGTGTCGGGCCGCGCGTCGACAAGCCCGCCGAGGTCGCGGACGTGCCCGTCGACTTCTGATCGTGGCTGATCCGGCACACGAGTCCACCCAGGAACGGCTCGCCCGCGCTGCTGCCGCCCTCGCCGAGGCGCAGGGTGTCGTCAAGGCGCGGGCGGCCGCACCTGACGGCGAGGCTCGCGCGAGCCGGGGGCCCGGCGAAGGCACGCCTGCAGGCGGCGGCCGCCGCGGAGGTCCCGGCCGTCCCGGCCGTCGCGACAACGGCGGCTCACGGCGCGGGGGTCGTGGTCAGTCGCGCACCGGGTGGGCCGCCGCAGACCCTGCCGACCGGCCCGACTGGGCGATGCCCCCGGGGCATGCCGAGTCCGGCTCCGCCGACGACGGGAAGCGGGCGGGGTGGGCGCCGCCGCCCGACGACCCCGAGACTGAGGTCCCCGAGGCCGACGCCGAGTCGGTCGCCCGGGCCATCGTGCTGCGCCAGCTGAGCATGGCACCGCGCAGCAGGGTCCAGCTCGAGAAGAAGCTGCGGCAGCGCGGGTGCGACGACGCGATCGCCGCCAAGGTCCTCGACCGCATGACAGAGGTAGGGCTCGTCGACGACGAGGCCTTCGCCCAGATGCTCGTGCGGTCGCGCCAGGCGGGCAAGGGGCTGGCCAGGCGTGCGCTCGCCCACGAGCTGCGCAAGCAGGGCATCGACCAGGAGGTCGCCGACGAGGCGCTCGGCCAGGTCGGCGCCGGCGACGAGCGCGTCCGCGCCGAGCAGCTCGTCGCCAAGAAGCTCCGGAGCATGGGTGGCCTGCCTTCCGGGGTCCAGGCCCGGCGGCTGGCCGGGATGCTGGCACGCAAGGGCTACTCCGGCGAGCTGGCGTGGCCGGTCATCCGCGACGCCATCGACGGCCTGCCCGAGCACCAGCGCGACTGACCCGGCCGGCCGGGCCAGACCCGTCGCGCTCGCGGCAGGGCGGTGGGGTGCGGTGTGCCCGAGACAGCACGAGGGGGTGAGGACCTTTCGGTCCCCACCCCCTTCGGGTGTGGTGCGGGAGGCTCAGGCCTGCGCGGGCACGACGGCGATCGCCGAGACGTCGAACTCGAGCTTGACCTTCTCGCTCACGAGGACGCCGCCGGTCTCGAGAGCCGCGTTGAAGGAGAGGTTCCACTCGGTGCGGTCGATGGTGGTCTCACCCTCGAAGCCGACGCGGGTGTTGCCGAACGGGTCCTTGGCCGAGCCCGTCTCCTCGAAGGGGACGGTGATCGACTTGGTCACGCCGTTGATCGTCAGGTCGCCGGTGATGGCCCACTCGGAGCCGTCGCGCTCGACGTTCGTCGAGACGAACGTGATCTGCGGGTAGTTGGCGACGTCGAAGAAGTCGGGGGTCTTGAGGTGGCCGTCGCGCTGCTCGTTGTGCGTCGTGACCGAAGCGGCCTCGATGACGACCTTGACCGAGGAGTTGGCCGGGTTCGCGGTGTCGACCGTGGCCGAGCCCTCGAACTGCTCGAAGTTGCCGCGGACCTTGGTGACCATCGCGTGACGGGCCGAGAAGCCGATGCGCGTGTGGCTCGGGTCGAGGGTGTAGTCACCGGAGATGTCGGAGACGGCGACGGAGGGAGCCTCGATGGTCTCGGCCTCGGACTTGCTGCGGTTGAAGAAACCCATGGGATGCGTCCTTTGAAGTAGGTGGTTAAATGTTCAACAACTATGGTGCCGGAAAATGGTTGAACTGTCAAGCAGTGAGGTCAACGGATCGGGTCGGCGGCCTATTCCCGGGCGTGCCGGTGTCCCGTCAGCGGGCCCGCACGGCCTCCGCCCCGTGCGCACGCGACGACGCTCGTTCCGCGCGTGCCGTCCCCGGCGGGCGCACGCCGTACCCTTGTCGATGCCATGACTATGCAGACCTCCGCGCAGAAGCCCGCCGCCACCGGGAGCAGGACCTACGACGTGCGCACCCACGGGTGCCAGATGAACGTCCACGACAGCGAGCGCCTGGCCGGCCTCCTCGAGACGGCCGGTTACGTCGACCTCGCCAGCCTGCCGGTGGGGGAGCGGCCCGAGGTCGCCGACGTCGTCGTGTTCAACACCTGCGCGGTGCGCGAGAACGCCGACAACAAGCTCTACGGCAACCTCGGCCAGCTGCGCCCGGCGAAGCTCAGGAACCCCGACATGCAGATCGCCGTCGGGGGCTGCATGGCCCAGAAGGACCGCGGCGCCATCGTCCAGCGTGCGCCCTGGGTCGACGTCGTCTTCGGCACCCACAACATCGGGTCGCTGCCCGCCCTGCTCGACCGGGCGGCCCACAACCGTCGCGCGGAGGTCGAGATCCTCGAGAGCCTCGAGGTCTTCCCGTCGACCCTGCCCACGCGTCGCGACTCGGCCTACAGCGCCTGGGTGTCGATCTCCGTCGGCTGCAACAACACCTGCACCTTCTGCATCGTCCCGAGCCTGCGGGGCAAGGAGCAGGACCGCCGGCCCGGCGAGATCCTCGCCGAGATCGAGGCGCTCGTGGCCCAGGGCGTCGTCGAGGTGACCCTGCTCGGGCAGAACGTCAACACCTACGGCGTCGAGTTCGGCGACCGCCTCGCCTTCGGCAAGCTCCTGCGGGCCTGCGGCGAGATCGAGGGGCTCGAGCGGGTCCGCTTCACCAGCCCACACCCGGCCGCCTTCACCGAGGACGTCATCCTCGCCATGGCCGAGACCCCCAGCGTCATGCCGAGCCTGCACATGCCGCTGCAGTCCGGCTCCGACAAGGTCCTCAAGGACATGCGGCGGTCCTACCGCAGCACGAAGTTCCTGGGCATCATCGAGAACGTCCGGCGCCACATCCCCGAGGCCGCGATCACGACCGACCTCATCGTCGGCTTCCCCGGCGAGACCGAGGAGGACTTCCAGCACACGCTCGACGTCGTGCGTGAGTCCCGCTTCTCGAGCGCCTTCACCTTCCAGTACTCCATCCGGCCGGGCACCCCGGCCGCCACGATGGACGACCAGGTGCCCAAGGCCGTCGTCCAGGAGCGCTTCGACCGGCTCATCGCGCTCCAGGAGGAGGTCAGCTGGGCGGAGAACCGCACGCTCGAGGGGCGTGAGGTCGAGGTGCTCGTGGCGCCCTCCGAGGGCCGCAAGGACGCCGAGACCAAGCGCCTGTCCGGTCGGGCACGCGACAACCGGCTCGTGCACTTCGCGGTGCCCGAGGGCGCCGAGGTGCCCCGCCCCGGCGACGTGGTCACCGTTGCCGTGACCTACGGCGCCCCGCACCACCTCGTCGCCGACTCCGGCGTCGAGGGGGGCACGTATGCCGTCCGGCGCACGCCCGGCGGAGACGCCTGGGCGGCGCTGCAGGACGCTCCGCAGGGCACGGGCAAGCCGGCCGTCAGCCTCGGTATGCCGTCGGTCGGACGTCCGGCGCTCGCGCAGGTCGCGCCCGGCTGCGCGACGACCTGAGCCGATTCGGGGCCCCTCGAGCCGTCATGCTTGACTTGGCGCATGTCTGTGCGCCCCATCGTCATCACGGGTGAGCCCGTCCTGCACCGCTCGGCTGCCCTCGTGACCGAGTTCGACGACGACCTGCGGACGCTCGTCGAGGACATGTACGAGACGAATGTCGCCGCGAACGGCGTCGGCCTCGCCGCGCCCCAGGTGGGTGTCGGGCTTCGGGTCTTCATCTGGAAGATGGCCAACGACGACGGCGTGCCCGAGCAGGGTCACGTCATCAACCCCACGGTCACGACCTCGAAGATCCCGCAGGAGCGGCCCGACCCCGACGAGGAGACCGAGGGCTGCCTCTCGGTGCCCGGCGAGGCGTTCCCGCTCAAGCGGGCGGACCGGGCCCACGTCGTCGGGTTCGACCTCGACGGCAACCGTGTGGAGTTCGACGCCACGGGGTGGTTCGCGCGGTGCATGCAGCACGAGTACGACCACCTCAACGGCACGCTCTACGTCGACCGGCTCGACGAGCGGCAGTCGAAGAAGGCCCGAAAGGCGGTCAAGCGCAACGGCTGGGGCAAGCCGGGCAGCTCGTGGCACCCCGGCGTCGACCGCGACCCCTTCGGCCACGACGAGGACCCCAGCGACGAGCACGCCGACGAGCTCATCGGTTGAGCGCCGTCGGTGGCCGATCTTCCGAGGGCAGGACGCCGGGAGAGACCCGTTGAGCACTGAGTCCGGCGAGGGGGCGACCCTCCCGATCGTCGCTGTCGTGGGTGCCACGGCCACCGGCAAGTCCGACCTCGCGCTCGACCTCGCCGAGCGCCTGGACGGCGAGGTGGTCAACGCCGACGCCATGCAGTTCTACCGCGGCATGGACATCGGCACCGCCAAGCTGGCGCCCGCCGAGCGGCGGGGCGTCGCGCACCACGAGCTCGACGTCCTCGACGTCAGCGAGGAAGCCAGCGTCGCCGCGTACCAGCAGGCCGCGCGGAGCGACTTCGCGGGAATCGCCGGCCGTGGTCACCGCGCAGTGCTCGTCGGCGGTTCCGGCCTGTACGTGCGAGCCGCCCTCGACCGGCTCGAGATACCGCCCACCGACCCGCTCGTGCGCGCCCGGCTGGAGTCGGAGGCGGAGGAGGTCGGCGGCGACGCCCTGCACGCCCGGCTCCGCGCCGCTGACCCGCAGGCTGCCGCCGCGATCCTGCCCGGCAACGTGCGTCGCGTCGTCCGTGCGCTGGAGGTCGTCGAGCTGACCGGTCGGCCGTTCAGCGCCTCCATGCCGAAGCGTGAGCTGCTGTCGCCCGCGGTGCTGCTCGGCCTGCGCGTCGATCGCGAGGTGCTCGACACCCGCATCGCCCGACGCGTCGACCGGATGTGGGAGCAGGGCCTGCGCCACGAGACCGAGACTCTGCTCGGGCAGGGGCTCAGGGACGGGGTCACGGCGAGCCGGGCCATTGGCTACAGCCAGGCGATCGCCGTGGTCGACGGGCGGCTCGACGAGGCCGAGGCCCGCCTGGACACCGCGCAGGCGACCCGACGCTACGCACGCCGACAGGAGTCGTGGTTCCGCCCCGACCCGCGCATCGTGTGGCTCGACGCCCTCGCGGACGACCTGCTCGACCAGGCCCTGGCCGCGATCAGCGCGGCGGGTGCGGCCACGCCACACGGCATACCGGAGAATGGCTGACATGACGCGCTTCACCAAGGGCCACGGCACCGAGAACGACTTCGTCCTGGTCCCTGACCTCGAGGGCTCGCTCGAGCTCACGCCTGCCCAGGTGCAGCGCATCGCCGACCGCCATGCCGGCCTCGGGGCCGACGGCGTCATCCGCGTCGTCCGCACGGCGCACGCCACCGACGACGCCGTGCGGGCCCAGGCCCCCGAGGCCGAGTGGTTCATGGACTACCGCAACGCGGACGGCTCCCTCGCCGAGATGTGCGGCAACGGCACCCGCGTCTTCGCCGCCTACCTGCGCCGCGAGGGACTCGCCTTCGGGTCCAGCTTCTCGATCGCCACCCGGGCCGGCGTCAAGACGGTCCGCGTCGTCGAGCAGGGGTATGCGGTCGACCTCGGCCCGTGGCGCCTCGCCGACGAGGAGGGGGCGCGCCGTGACGGCTTCGACATCATGGTCCGGCCACGCCACGGCAAGCCCGTGCCGGCGCTCTCGCTCGACCTCGGCAACCCCCACGCGGTCGTCATGCTGCCCGAGGGCATCACGCTCGAGAACCTCGACCTGTCCGAGGCGCCACAGCTGCATCCCGAGCGTGCCGACGGCGCCAACGTCGAGTTCGTCCGGGCAGTCGGCCCGGGTCACATCGAGATGCGGGTCCACGAGCGGGGCGTCGGCGAGACCCGGTCGTGCGGCACGGGTGCTGCGGCTGCCGCCCTCGCGACCCGCTTCTGGTCGGGCGTCGAGGACCTCGGCCCGTGGATCGTCGACGTGCCCGGCGGTCGCCTGACCGTGACCCCGCTGCCCGGTCAGCGCGTCGAGCTCGCCGGCCCGGCCGCGCTCGTCGCCGACGGCGACTTCCCGCTCTGACCCGTCCGGCCCTCGCCGCGGTCGAGGTCGGCGAGCTCGCGGGCGACCCACGTGCCCGACCCCACCAGTGTCCCGACCCCACCAGTGTCCCGACCCGTGCAGCAGCACGGTGGCGGGCCGACCCTCTGCAGGGTTGGCGGGGGCGGCGGCCCGCCGCGGGTACCTGCCACGGAGCACGACCGAGCCGGCCCCGTGGGCGGCATCAGGCTCGACGCACCTCGAGGATGCGGAACGCCTTCGCCGACGACAACCGGGTGCAGGTCAGGCCCCACGGCTGGGCGTTCAGCCACTTCTGGAGGGAGTCCGAACCAAGGTGCTTCTGCACCACGAGGTGCGCGACGCCGTCGTCGGCGAGGCGGGGGAGCCACCGCTCGAGCAGGTCGTGCAGCGCCGCCTTGCCCACGTGGATCGGCGGGTTCGACCAGATCGTGGAGAACCGGAGGTCGCCGGGCACGTCGTCGGGCTCGCAGAACCGGATCGAGCCGACGCCCGCGGCCGACGCGTTGGTGCGCGCGAGGTCGAGGGAGCGGCGGTTGACGTCGATGCCCCAGACCCTGGCACCAGGGGAGCGCAGCGCCATCGTGATGGAGATCGGGCCCCACCCGCAGCCGACGTCGAGCAGCTCACCGGTGGGGCTCGGGTCGGGCGCACCGGCGAGGAGGACGGCGGTGCCGGGGTCGAGGCGGTCGGGAGAGTAGACGCCGCGGGCGGTCGTGAGGGCGAGACTGCGCCCCTCGAGGGTCACCTCGATGGTGCGGCGCTCCTCCGGTGTGGCCGGCTCTGCGCTGAAGTAGTGGTCGCTCGGCTCGCTCATCCGGGCCACCGTATCGGGACGGCGGTCGACGCGACGGGCACAAACGAGTGGCCACCGGCGTTGCACCTTGGGACCATAGGGAGAACATGACGAGCAACCACCACCATCACACCGGCGAAACCGCTCGCGGCGCAGACCGCGAGCGCGACCTTTTCGGCACCCGCGCCACCGCGCTGGCTGCCGAAGGCCACGAGACCGACGGGGCCGAGTTCCCCCTCTACGACGGCGACCAGCTCGAACGCGAGGAGCGCGCAGCCCTGCGCCGCGTCCAGGGACTGTCGACCGAGCTCGAGGACATCACCGAGGTCGAGTACCGCCAGCTGCGCCTCGAGCGCGTCGTGCTGGCCGGGGTCTGGACCGAGGGCAGCGCCGCCGACGCCGAGAACTCCATCCGTGAGCTCGCAGCCCTCGCCGAGACCGCCGGCTCGACCGTGCTCGAGGGCGTCATCCAGCGGCGCCAGCGCCCCGACCCGGCCACCTGGCTCGGCAAGGGCAAGGCGGTCGAGCTGCGCGACATCGTCGTTGCCGAGGGCGCCGACACGGTGATCTGCGACGGCGAGCTCGCCCCGAGCCAGCGCCGCGCGCTCGAGGACGTCGTCAAGGTCAAGGTCATCGACCGTACGGCCCTGATCCTCGACATCTTCGCCCAGCACGCCAAGAGCCGGGAGGGCCGGGCACAGGTCGAGCTGGCCCAGCTCCAGTACCTCCTCCCACGCCTGCGTGGCTGGGGCGAGTCGATGTCCCGGCAGGCGGGTGGCCGGGTGGCCGGCGGTGAGGGCATCGGCTCCCGTGGCCCCGGTGAGACGAAGATCGAGCTCGACCGGCGGCGCATCAACACCAAGATCGCCAAGCTCCGCCGTGACATCAAGGGCATGAAGACGAGCCGCGACACCCGTCGCCAGTCACGCCGTGTCGGTGGTGTGCCGTCCGTCGCCATCGCGGGCTACACGAACGCCGGCAAGAGCTCGCTGCTCAACCGGCTGACCGGTGCGGGGGTGCTCGTCGAGAACCAGCTCTTCGCAACGCTCGACCCCACCGTCCGACGCACCGAGACCGACGACGGCCGCGTCTACACGCTCGCCGACACCGTCGGGTTCGTGCGCAGCCTCCCGCACCAGCTGGTCGAGGCGTTCCGGTCGACGCTGGAGGAGGTCGGCGACTCCGACCTGCTCCTGCACGTCGTCGACGGCTCGCACCCCGACCCCGAGGGCCAGATCTCGGCCGTCCGCGGCGTGCTCGCCGAGGTCGGTGGCGACCAGATCAAGGAGATCATCGTCGTCAACAAGGCCGACATCGCCGACCCGGAGGTGCTCGACCGCCTGCGCCGGCACGAGAAGCACTGCGTGACCGTCTCGGCGCGCACCGGCGAGGGCCTCGCCGAGCTGCGCGCACTCATCGCCCACGAGCTGCCGAAGCCTGACATCGAGGTCGAGGTGCTCGTGCCGTACGACCGCGGCGACCTCATCTCGCGCCTGCACGACGAGGCCGAGATCCTCGAGAGCGAGCACGTCGCCGAGGGCACGCGCGTGCGCGCCAAGGTCACGCCGGCCGTCGAGGCCGACCTCACGGCATACGTCGTCGTCACGCGCTGAGGGGTCGCCGACGGCACGACCCTCCACCTGACGACGCCCGGCGGGTCACCCGCCGGGCGTCGGTCGCGTCGGAGAGGATGGGGGCCATGGCCCTCGAGATCCCCTGCCCCTACTGCGGCACGCAGATGTATGCCGAGCAGGCACACAACCGGTGCCCGGCGTGCCTCTACATCGAGCCGTGCTGCGACGGAGCCCCGCAGGCCGTCTGCGAGACGCGCGCGCCCGAACGTCAGGCGCCGTGACCGCGGCACCCGCGGAGCCCGCAGCCTGGGTCACGACCGAGCGCGTGGTGCTGCGGCGTCCGCGTGCCGACGACCTCGACGCGTATGTCCGGCTCCACACCGATCCCCGCACCTACGCCCACGCCCCGGCCAGCATGCCGACCGCCGAACGCTGCCGCGACCGGCTCGCGGCCGACCTCGCCGACTGGGACACGTCACAGCTCGGGTATGCAGCCGTCGTCGACCGTGCCACGAGCGCGGTCATCGGGTGGGCGGGCTTGCGGCACAAGGACTCTGACAGCTGCTTCCTCAACCTCTACTACCGTCTCGCGCACGACAGGCTGGGCGCCGGCCTGGGGCGTGAGATCTCACGGGCGCTCGTGGCATGGGGCGTCGAGCACCGCCCCGAGGCGGTCGTGACCGCCATGGTCGACCCCGTCAACACGGCGTCGTTGCGCACGGCCGCGAGCGCCGGGCTGGTCCAGGTCGGCACCCGGTCGTCCAAGGACGACGTCGACGGAGCGCAGATGGCGTACCTCGAGGCGCCGCGGGTCCGGGTGGTGCCGCCGGAGGCGGCCGAGGGCCTGCGCGACGCCGTCGTCCGGCTGTGGGTCCGGGTCAACGACGCCGGCGGGTCCGTGGGCTTCCTGCCCGGCGCCACGGCTGACGACGTCTCGGTCGCCCTCGACCGGCATCTCGCCGACGTCCGTGCCGGCAGGTCGCTCCTGTGCGTGCTCGTCGACCCCGGCGGCCGCCTGCGGGGGCTCGGGTTCTGGGAGCACTCGCGTGGCTTCCCGTACGACCACGTGGCCGGGCTGAAGCGGCTCATGGTCGACCCGAAGGCGCAGGGGCGCAACCTCGGCCGCGTCCTCCTCGGCGGCATGGTCGGCATCGCACGCCGCGACCTGCCGTGGGTCGAGCTGCTGCGGCTCGACTACCGCGACGGACTGGGTCTCGGCGACTTCTACGAGAAGGCCGGCTGGACCGAGGTGGGGCGCGTCCCGAGGGGCCTGCGGCTGAGTCCCACCGACTACCGCGACGACGTCGCCATGGCCCGCCGCGTCGACTCGAGCCCGCTGCACTGACCGGCAGGCGACGGCCCCGCCTCGGCCGCATCCCGGCGGACACGGTCTGGTGCCGGTTCCCGACCCTGGGGGTGGTCGGGAACCGGCACCGCTTCTCCTGCACTCTGCCGGGGGAGTGAGCCGTGGGGGGAGGGCTCGGGTGAGTGCCGGGAGGTCCGAGCTCCGAGGGGCCGAGCTCGGCGATGGGGGGCCGTTCGGGCTACGGCGTGGACTGGCTCAGCCGCATCACCGCACCCGTGGTGCCGTTGGGACCCGGGACGCCGAAGACGAGGGCGTAGAGCTCACCGGCGTTGTCCTGTCCGAAGCCGATCAGCTGGAAGTCGATCGGTCCGTCGCGCAGCTCCACGATCGTGTTGTCCGCCGTGACGGCGGACCGGTTGTCGGCGTCGAAGGCGAAGAGACGGCCGTGCCCGTTGTTGAGGCGCCGGGAGGTGTCGCCGAAGACGTAGTGGCCCCTCAGCCCGGGCATCGAGGAACCGCGGTAGACGTAACCGCCGATGATGGCCGTGCCGTCGTCGTGGTCGTACTGCGCCACCGGGTCGGTGATGCCGGCCGGGCTGCCGGGCGAGCGGGCGAACACGAACGCGTCCGACCGTGAGCCCTTGAGCTGGAAGCCTCCGGGCTCGAAGAGGAACGTGCCCTCCTTGACGCGCCAGCCGAAGTTCTGGCCCGGCGCCGTCACGAGGTCGACCTCCTCGATGTCGTTCTGGCCGACGTCGCCCACCCACAGGTTGCCGTTCGCCTTGTCGAACGAGAACCGGAACGGGTTGCGCAGCCCGTAGGAGTAGATCTCCGGCACGGCACCGCCGGGGAACGGGTTGTCGGCGGGGATGCGGAAGGCGCCGTTGGCCGACAGGGTGCCCCGTGGGTCGGCGGTGCGGGGGTTGATCCTCAGCATCTTGCCCAGCGGGGTGTCGAGACTCTGGCCGTTGCCGCCGCCGGGGTGCCCGAACATCGGGTTGCCGTCGAAGTTGGTCTGGCAGTTCTGGTCGTCGGCCCCGCCGCCGTCGCCGTCGGTGACGTAGAGGAAGCCGTCCGGGCCGAAGTGCATGTCGCCCGCGTTGTGGTTGGCCTGCGGGTGCTCCGACGAGAGCAGCTTGCGGCCCACGGGGGCGGCCGGGTCGAGGTGCAGCGCACCGCCGGAGTCGGTGACGAGGTGCCACTCACGGATGACGTCGACGTGGTCGGGCGTCTGCGGGAAGCCGGCCAGGCACGCGTCGGTGCTCGGCCGCAACGGGT
This sequence comes from Terrabacter terrigena, assembly GCF_042676085.1. Lineage (NCBI taxonomy): Bacteria > Bacillati > Actinomycetota > Actinomycetes > Micrococcales > Intrasporangiaceae > Terrabacter > Terrabacter terrigena. The sequence continues at coordinate 41,222 of NZ_JBHTKH010000001.1, read as the reverse complement.
GGTCGGCAGGACTCGTCGCCTCGGACGTGTCCGTGTAGACCAGGCCGTCGGTGGCGAAGCTGGGCGAGAAGGCCGCACCGAGGAAGCCCCGCTCGTCCTTGGGGTCCTGCGGCCCCGCGAGCAGGGCCGACACGTCCAGCACCGAGGTCGGGGTGACCGGAGCGGGCGTAGTCAGGTCGAGGCTCCACAGCGTTCCGACCTGGTCGACGACGAAGAGCTCGTCGGGGCGACCGGGAGCCGTGATCCCCGCCAAGGGCGCCGTCACACCGGTCGTCACGGTGGTGAGGTCCACCTGGACGGGCCCCGGTTGGATGCGAGGGCCGATGGGGTCACCGATGGGCACCGGCGTGGAGGGCCCGCTCGCGAGGGCGGACTGCGGGAGGGTGATGGCCAGCGTGGCCACTGCCACCCCCGCGATGAGCACCCCCGTCCGTCTCGACGAGAGGCTGCGCCTGCCGTGGTGGAGGCTGGTGGTCCGTGACATGGCCATAGCGAGAACTCCCTCGAGTCGAGCGGAGCGCCTGTTGCGGCGGGCGGCGCGGCGGCTGCGCCGTGCGGAGCGGCAGTGCACTGAACTCGTCAAGACTAGGGTTGCGCCCACGGCGGCGGTCACTGTCCCTTGGTACTAGTACCGGAGGGGGGACCGGCTGTCCGTGGCCGGTCCGGAGGCCGACGGACGACTCACGGGGGACGCCGCGCACGAGGGTCCGGCCAGGCGGCATACGCTGACCCGATGGCCCAGCGACCTGCGCTCGACGAACTCCTCCACGCCGCGGTGTCGGGGGTCGGTGGCGCGGAGCGTCCCGGCCAGGTCGAGATGGCCCGGGCCGTCGCGAAGGCCGTGGACAGCGGCGAGCACCTGCTGGTCCAGGCAGGCACCGGCACCGGCAAGTCGCTGGCCTACCTCGTCCCTGCCGTGGCGCACGCCTTCCAGGCCGGCAAGCCCGCCGTGGTCGCGACCGCAACGCTCGCCCTGCAGGGGCAGATCGTCGACCGCGACATGCCTCGCGTAGCCGACGCGCTCGCCCCGGTGCTCGGACGGCGACCGACCTACGCCCTCGTCAAGGGACGCCGCAACTACGTGTGCCTCAACAAGCTCGAGGGCGGCTTTCCCGACGAGGAGGACGGCCTGCTCTCCGTCGGGCAGGTCGACGCGAGCGTCGGCCGCCTCGGCCAGGAGGTGGTGCGGCTGCGCGAGTGGGCGTCCACGACCGACTCGGGCGACCGCGACGAGCTCGTGCCCGGCGTGTCCGAGCGTGCCTGGCGCCAGGTCTCGGTGTCGGCGCACGAGTGCATGGGCGGCAAGTGCCCGCTCGTCGCGGAGTGCTTCGTCGAGCGGGCCCGCGCCGCGGCCAAGGACGTCGACGTCGTCGTGACCAACCACTCGTTCATGGCGATCGACTCGTTCGAGGGACGCCAGATGCTCCCGGAGCACGACGTGCTCATCGTCGACGAGGCCCACGAGCTCGTCGACCGGGTGACCGCAACCATCACCGACGAGCTCACCGGCACCATGGTCATGACCGCGGCGAAGAAGGCCGGCCGCATGTCGGAGAACACGGCGGCCCTCGACGAGGCTGGCGAGCTGCTCGCCCAGGCGCTCGAGCCGCTCGAGGAAGGCCGCATGCTCGGCGTGCCCGACTCGGTGGGCCTGGCGCTCGCCCGGGTGCGCGACACCGCCCGTGTGGTGCAGAGCGACCTCAAGCCGCCGCAGGGGCAGGAGGCCGACGGCGCGCGCCAGGTGGCCCGGGCGGCCGTCGACGAGGTGCACGAGAACGCCGAGCGCATCCTCGAGGAGCGTGAGCTCGACGTCGTGTGGCTGAGCCGCGACCAGCGCCGCGGACCCGTGCTGCGGGTGGCGCCGATGAGTGTCGCGATGCTGGTGCGGGACAAGGTGTTCGAGGAGCGCACTGTCGTGCTCACCTCCGCGACGCTCGAGCTCGGGGGCAGCTTCGACGCCGTCGCCGGCACCATCGGGCTGCGCGGCGAGGGCGCGCCGAAGTGGCAGGGCCTCGACGTCGGCAGCCCGTTCGACTACCCGAAGCAGGCCATCGCCTACGTCGCGGCGCACCTGCCGCCCCCGGGCCGCGACGGCGCGGGCGACGACACGCTCGACGAGATCGAGCAGCTCGTGCGGGCCGCCGGCGGCCGCGCGCTGGGCCTCTTCTCCTCGATGCGCGCCGCGCAGACCGCGGCCGAGGTCATGCGGGCGCGCTTCGGCGACGACATCCCGGTGCTCTGCCAGGGCGAGGACCAGATCACGACGCTCGTGCGGCAGTTCGCCCGCGAGCCGCGCACCTGCCTGTTCGGCACGCTCACGCTCTGGCAGGGGGTCGACGTGCCGGGCTCCTCGTGCCAGCTCGTCATCATCGACCGCATCCCCTTCCCGCGACCCGACGACCCTCTCGCGTCCGCCCGGTCGCAAGCCATCGCGCGGATGGGCGGCAACGGCTTCATGGCCGTGTCGGCCACCCACGCCGCGCTCCGGCTCTCCCAGGGCGCGGGACGGCTCGTGCGCCGAGCCGACGACCGCGGGGTCGTGGCGTTCCTCGACTCGCGGATGATGACGGCGAGGTATGCCGGATTCCTCCAGCGCTCGCTGCCGCCGTTCTACCCGACCACCGACAAGAAGATGGTGCTGGCCGCGCTCGAGCGGCTCGACGCGATGGCGCCGCCGCCGGTCGCCGTCGAGGAGCCGGCGCTGCGGTCGCTCACGGGCGCACGCTCCGACGCCGACGGCACGGAGCACCCAAGACCGGTGGCCGGGCCGCCGCCGGTCGCCCCGTCGACGCGCAACGCCGTCACGTCCGGTCACGCCTGGACCGACGAGCAGGACGAGGAGCTGCGAGACGCCGCCGAGTCCGGCATGCAGCTCGACGAGCTCGTCGACCACTTCGAGCTGCCCGAGGAGACGATCCGGGCGAGGCTCGAGCAGCTCGGGCTCTCGCTGGCCTCCGGGGCCCTCTTCGACTGACCCGCCGCCCGCCTGCTTCCTCCGGCAGCACACCGAGTACGCCCGACACCCCGGGACCGCATCCCGGGGGTGTCGTGACCTGTTCGGTGGGCCCGGGGTCCCTACCGAGACCTGGCGGCCGAGCCGGGGACGGCCGGGAGCTGGAGCAGGTTCTGCGTGCCCTGCGGCACGACGACCAGCGAGTCGCCGTGCTCCTTGAGCATGTCGATGTACTTGCTCATGAGGACCTGCTCGTTGAGCCGGTTCTGGCACTTGTCGGAGCTCACCGGCACGACCTTGACGGCCGTGACCTCCTTGCCGTTGATGATCTCCCTGACCTGGGTCGAGGTGGCACCGCAGCGGATGATCTGGTCGGCGTCGGAGGTCGCCTGCGCCTCGGTCTTGGTGATCTCGGCCTTGGCCAGCGCGGTCTGCAGGTCGGCCTTGGCCGCCTCGGCATTGGCGAGCGAGCTCTGCACCTTGTCGTAGTTGGCCTGGACGTTCTGGTCGAGGGTGATCGCACGGGGGTCGACCTGCTCGACCGTCACGCCGACCTCGCCGAGCCGCTTCTCGAGGCCTTCGGTGATGCGCTGCGCCAGCTCGCCGCGCGACTGGCGGACCGCGGCGGCCGCGAACGTCGTCGGGGCGTCGCGCGTGACCGAGGAGACACCCGGCAGCACGGCGCGGGCGATGAAGGTCTCCTGGTCGGGGTACTGCCGGATGATCTCGGGCAGCTTGCCCGGGTTGAGGGAGTAGCGGATCGTCACGTCGTAGGCGACGGTCGCGTTGTCGCTCGTCACGGTGGCGACTCGACCGCCGTCCTCGTCGAGCGAGATGGTCTGGTTGCGGATGTCGAACGTTATGAGGTCCTGCCACGGCGCCTTGAGGTGGATGCCGGTCGCGCTGACCGCCTCGTCGCTGACGGTCCCGAACGTCTTGGTCACCGCGGCCTCACCGGCGTCGAGGCGGTAGCAGCAGGCGCTCGCGACGAGGAACACCGCGAGACCGAAGGGGATGAGGGCGTAGCGCCCCAGCTTCTTCGGGTGGTCCTTGAGGCGGACCAGGACGAGACCGACGGCGGCGAGCGCGAGGGCGAGGACGAGGGCGAACATGACCTTCACTTCCACGGGGACGGGCGGCCCGGCTGTCGGGCCCGCATGGCACAGTGGACGCCATGACCGACCCGGCCGTTCCACCCTTCGTGCTCGTGACCGGCCCGGAGGGGGTTCTCGTCGAACGTGCCGTCGCCTCAGTGGTCCTCGCGGCCCGCGAGGCCGACGACGAGGTCATCCGCATCGACCCGGCGACCTACGAGTCCGGGGCGCTGCAGATGCATGCCAGCCCCTCGCTCTTCGGTGGTGCCAGGACCATCGTCGTGAGTGACCTGCACGAGTCGTCCGACGAGCTCCAGCTCGACCTGCTCTCGCTCCTCGCCGCCCCCGACCCCGACGTCGGTCTCGTCGTCGCCCATGGAGGCGGCATGAAGGGCAAGAAGGTCCTCGACACGATGAAGAAGGCCGGCGCTCGCGTCATCGAATGCCCGGCCGTCAAGACCGACCGCGACAAGACCGACTTCGTGATGAAGGAGTTCGCGGCCGCCCGACGCAAGATCACGAGCGAGGGCGTGCGCGCGCTCATCGAGGCGGTCGGCAAGGACGTCCGCGAGCTGGCGGCAGCGTGCTCACAGCTCGTCTCCGACACCGAGGGCACCGTCGACGACACCGTCGTCGACACCTACCACGGGGGCAAGGTCGAGGCGACCGGCTTCCGGGTGGCCGATGCCACCATCGCGGGGCACTCCGGTGAGGCGCTGCGGCTCCTGCGGCACGCCATCGCCACCGGCGTCGACCCCGTGCCGATCGTCGCGGTCATCGCCTCCCAGCTGCGTCAGCTCATCAAGGTCGGCGCGGCGGGCCGGGGCAGCTCGGGCCAGCTCGCCAAGAGCCTCGGCATGGCCCCGTGGCAGATCGACAAGGCACGCCGTGCCGTCGGCCACTGGAGCGCCGACGGCCTCGCGGTCGCCGTCCAGGCCGTCGCCGCAGCCGACTTCGAGGTCAAGGGCGGCGGGCGCGACCCCGTGTATGCCGTCGAACGCGCCATCCTCACTATCGCGCGCGCCCGCGCCGCCCGCTGAGTCAGGCAGGCACGGCACATGGCCGGTTTGGTCGAGCACGTCCGCCACTGGTAACTTTGACCGTCGCGTGCGCGCTCAGGTCGTGCGCGCACGTCTGCAGCACCCAGAGCTGCTCACGCAGGGTGTCCCCACGCCCGGTCCCGAGCAGCTTTGCCGCCCTCTAACGGCAACCATCCGACCGAACGAAAGAACACACGTGGCAAACATCAAGTCGCAGCTCAAGCGCATCAAGACGAACCGCACGCGCACCGAGCGCAACAAGGCCGTCAAGAGCGAGCTCCGCACCTGGGTCCGCAAGGTCCGCGAGGCCACCGCCTCCGGCGACAAGGACGCCGCTGCCGAGGCCCTCAAGACCGCCTCGAAGAAGCTCGACAAGGCTGTCTCCAAGGGTGTCATCCACCAGAACCAGGCTGCCAACAAGAAGTCGGCACTGGCGAAGAAGGTCGCGTCGCTCTGACGCAGTTACCCCAAGCGTGATCGGGCCCGTCACCTCGCGGTGGCGGGCCCGATCTGCGTCTCCGAGGCGATCGAGGCCGCGTGCCGGACTGGCCGGGCCCGGCGATCAGTGGCGGTGGTGTCGCCGGACCGCTGCCACGACCTCGTCGTAGCGCTCACGGAGGAGCACTGCGCCCTCGCGGCGCACGCCCGCGGGGTCGACCCGCACGAGCCGGTTGACGCGCACCTCGCTGGGGCGGCCCCGTCGGTCCCACGAGCCCGAGCCGATGTCGACCCACTCACGCCCCGAGCGACGCTCCTGCCGCTCGTCGAGGTCGTGGTCCTTGCTCGTCAGCGGCAGGCCCACGAGCCAGTCGCCGTCGCGGCCGATGAGCAGCACGGGCCGGTCCTTGCCCTGGGAGTGGTCCTCCTCGTAGGGCACCCAGGTCCAGACGATCTCGCCCGGATCGGGCCGGCCGTCCGGCTTGGGGGCGTACGTTGTGTCGGGCAGGCGGGTCGCGTCGCCGGGGTACTCCGCCGCCGACGGCTGGGCCGGCCGCGTCTGCCCCTGCTGCCGCTCGCGAGGCAGGGCCGTCGGCGTCCCGCGCTGCCGAGTGGGTGCGGTCGACGTGCCGCGCACGAGGTCGCGCAGGCGTCCGAGGAGACGCTCGAAGGTCGTGGGCATGGGAATCACCGTAGCCGCGCGGCCGTTACCGTTGGGGTCCGACACCGGGTCGACGGCGATCCGCCCCCCGCCACCGCGTCCCCGCCACCGCGCCACCCGAGACGCCGACATGCCCCGACCCGGAGACCACCTGTGAGCCCCGCCGCCCGTCGCACCACCCTCGCCATCCTCGCCCTCGCCGTCGGGGGCTTCGCCATCGGCACCACCGAGTTCGTGACGATGGGCCTGCTGCCCCAGATCGCCCAGGGGACCGGCGTCGACATCGCGACCTCGGGCCACTACGTGTCGGCGTACGCCCTCGGCGTCGTCGTCGGTGCGCCGCTCATCGCGGTCGCCTTCGCGAAGGCACCGCGCAAGGGTCTGCTCATGGGACTGATGGGGTTCTTCGCCGTGGCGCACCTCGCGATCGTCGCGGCCGACACCTACCCCACGGTGATGGCAGCGCGGTTCCTCGCAGGTCTGCCGCACGGCGCCTTCTTCGGCATCGGGTCCGTCGTGGCCGCGTCACTCGTCTCCCACCAGCGCCGGACCGCGGCCGTCGCCGCGATCCTCGGCGGTCTCGGCGTCGCCAACGTGATCGGTGTGCCGCTGGCGACCCTTCTCGGACAGCGTTTCTCGTGGCACCTGCCCTACCTGCTCGTCGGTCTCGTCGCCGTTGTCACGGTCGGCGCGATCGCGCTCTGGCTGCCGCACCAGCCGCCCAGCGGCGAGGAGTCGATGCGCAGCGAGATGCAGGCGCTGCGACGTCCGCAGGTCTGGCTCGCCCTGCTGGTCGGAGTCGTGGGCTTCGGCGGCATGTTCGCGATGTACTCCTTCATCACGCCGACGATGACCGAGCTCGCCGGCCTCGAGGAGCGCTACATCCCGTGGGTGCTGGCGGCATACGGCGTCGGGATGGTCGCGGGCATGGTGCTCAGCGGCAGGGTCGCGAACCGGGTCGGGGTACTCAAGGGGATCGTCGTGGCGCTGGGGCTCATCGCCGTCCTGCTCGGCGTCTTCGGCTTCGCGGCGCGCACGCTGTGGCTCGCGGTGGTGCTCGTCCTCGTGCTGGGCCTGCTGCCCTCGATCGTCGTGCCGCTGCTGCAGACCCGACTCATGGACGTGGCGCACGAGGGGCAGTCGCTCGCGGCGGCGCTCAACCACTCGACGCTCAACACCGCCAACGCGCTCGGCGCGTGGCTCGGCTCGCTCGTGCTCGCCGCGGGCTGGGGCTACGGCGCGCCGAGCCTCGTCGGAGCCGGCCTCGCCGTGCTCGGAGTCGGTGTGGCGGTGGGCTCGGCGCTGCTCGAGCGTCGCGAGCGCGCGGCCGGCGCTGCCTCGACCCCGGCCCGGCCGGTCGAGGTCACTCCAGCCACTCGGTGACGAAGCGCTCGTTGGCGTGGATGTGCACCGCATCGTAGCCCTCGGGGCCGGTGCGGAAGCGGTGCGGCGTGTCGGCGGGGACGACCAGCACCTGCCCGGCGTGCCCGACGACCTCGAGCGCGTCGTCGCCCGCGCCGACCGTGAACGTCGCCGCGCCACGGCGGATGATGAACGTCTCGGCGTACGGGTGCTGGTGCAGGCGCGGTCCCACGCCCTGCTGCGTCGTGGACTCGAGGATGATGCTGATGCCGGCACGGCCGGGCAGCTCCTCGTAGTTCTCGGTCCAGTCCTCGCCGTCCTCGCGCCCGTCGGCGCGGCTGATCAGGGTCTCCACCGGTCGTCCTCTCTGGTCGGGTCGCTCGGGAGCGGTTCGGTCCCTCCGCCCTCACGTCGAACGGGCATGCCGTCGCTCGACATGCCGTCGCTCGACATGCCGTCCGCGGCGGGCGAGGTCGGTGCCGAGGCTGTCGGGGCGTCCGGCGTGGCTGCGGGGCCACGCGTCCCGGCGTACGCGTACCCGGCCGTGACCGCCCGCTCCGGGGACCCCGGGAGCGCCGTCGGCGTGAAGCCGACGAGTGATGGCAGGGCGTACGTCCCGGGGGCCGCGGTCTCACCCCAGAGCCACGGCTCCCTGGGCCGCCAGAGCAGTCGGCCCGGACGGCGACGGTCGCGCAGGGCGTGCATGCGCCAGAGCAGCACCGGGTGGCTCGCGGCGGCGTTCGTCACCCACACGAAGAAGCCCGGCTCGGTGACGGCCCGGTCGGCCATCGCGTCGACGTCGACGGAGCGGCCGAGGTACTTGCCGCCGGCGAGAGTCGCCATGGCCGACCGGGCGCCGTGGGGGACGAGGGCGTGGCCGTAGTTGTCGGCGGTGTACTCCTGGGCCCGGCTCAGCGTCGAGCCGACGAGCGGGATCCACTGCGACGCGAAGGTGCCGAGGATCCGCCAGTAGCTGGTGTGCCCGGCGGCGATGTGACCCACCTCGTGCGCGATCACGAACCTCAGGGCGTCCGGCTCGCGCGCCGCACCGCCGACTTCGAGCAGGTCGCTGTTGATGATGACGAACCGTCGGTGGCCGTGGCCCGAGGCGCCCGCGTTGAGCACGCCGTTGCCGAGCACGACGTACGCGTCGGGCACGAAGGAGAGTCCGGAACGGCCCGCCGCGTCGAGGAGCATCGCGTACGCCTCTGGGAACTGCTCGGGGGTCAGCCGGATCCCGTTGAGGCGCTGCATGGCCCAGAGCTGGCCGCGGGCGAACCACACGAGCAGCGGCGCGAAGATCAGGGCGAGGGCGTAGACGTCGGGCGTACGGTCCTCGTCGAACGCCACGAGCACCTCACCGAAGGCGCCGGCGAGCAGCAGCAGCGATGTCACGACCGCGACGACGAGGGTGAGGATCTCGCGCGGGTGCCGGACGTGACGCCGCAGCGGAAGGTGGGATCCGTGGGCCACGGGCAGGACCTGCATGGGTTGGGCACGCATGGGCGCCATTGTGCGTCACCCCCACGTGACGGGCTGTGAGCGGTGCAGGTGCAAAGCATGGGAGACTGTGCTGATCTCGGCGGTGGGTCGTGACCCCGACCGCATGCCCGGTCCCCGTCCGACCGGCACCACCGATCCGCCTGACCTGACCACTGACTCTGCGAGGTTCGTCCCACGTGTCGCCCATGGCCCGCTCCGCGTTGGCACCCAACGCAACGCCGCCGGACCTGATCCGCAACTTCTGCATCATCGCGCACATCGACCACGGCAAGTCGACGCTGGCCGACCGCATGCTGCAGCTCACCGGTGTCGTCGACTCGCGCGCGATGCGCGCGCAGTACCTCGACCGCATGGACATCGAGCGTGAGCGCGGCATCACGATCAAGAGCCAGGCGGTCCGCATGCCGTGGGCCGTCGAGGACGAGGCCGGCACGTCCACGACCTATGCCCTGAACATGATCGACACCCCCGGCCACGTCGACTTCACCTACGAGGTGTCGCGCTCGCTGGCCGCGTGCGAGGGCGCGGTGCTGCTCGTCGACGCCGCCCAGGGCATCGAGGCGCAGACCCTCGCGAACCTCTACCTCGCGATGGAGAACGACCTCACGATCATCCCGGTGCTCAACAAGATCGACCTGCCGGCCGCCCAGCCGGAGAAGTACGCCGAGGAGCTGGCCAAGCTCATCGGTGGCGAGCCCGAGGACTGCCTCAGGGTGTCGGGCAAGACCGGCGAGGGCGTCGAGCCGCTGCTCGACACGATCGTGCGCCTGCTGCCGGCCCCCACGGGCGACGCGAGCGCCCCCGCCCGCGCGATGATCTTCGACTCCGTCTACGACACCTACCGTGGCGTCGTCACCTACGTGCGGGTCGTCGACGGCAACCTGAACCCGCGCGAGCGCATCGTCATGATGTCGACCAAGGCGACGCACGAGCTGCTCGAGATCGGCGTCATCAGCCCCGAGCCCGTGCCGAGCAAGGGCCTCGGCGTCGGCGAGGTGGGCTACCTCATCACCGGCGTGAAGGACGTGCGCCAGTCGCGTGTCGGCGACACCGTCACCAACGCGAGCAAGCCGGCGTCGAAGGACCTCGGCGGCTACCGCGACCCCAAACCGATGGTCTTCTCGGGGCTCTACCCGATCGACGGGTCCGACTACCCGGACCTGCGTGAGGCCCTCGACAAGCTCAAGCTCAACGACGCCGCGCTCGTCTACGAGCCCGAGACGTCGGCGGCACTGGGCTTCGGCTTCCGGTGCGGCTTCCTCGGCCTGCTCCACCTCGAGATCGTCCGCGAGCGGCTCGAGCGCGAGTTCAACCTCGACCTCATCTCGACCCAGCCGAACGTCGTCTACGACGTGACGATGGACGACGGCAAGCGGATCCACGTCACGAACCCGAGCGAGTTCCCCGAGGGCAAGATCGCCGAGGTGAGAGAGCCCGTCGTGCGCGCCACCGTGCTGGCCCCGAGCGAGTTCGTCGGCGCCATCATGGAGCTGTGCCAGCAGAAGCGCGGCAACCTGCGCGGCATGGACTACCTCTCCGAGGACCGCGTCGAGATGCGCTACACGCTGCCGCTCGCCGAGATCGTCTTCGACTTCTTCGACCAGCTCAAGTCGCGCACCCGCGGCTACGCCTCCCTCGACTACGAGCCCGACGGCGAGCAGGTGGCCGACCTCGTCAAGGTGCAGATCCTGCTGCAGGGCGAGTCGGTCGACGCGTTCAGCGCCATCGTGCACAAGGACAAGGCGTACGCGTACGGCGTGATGATGGCCGGCAAGCTCAAGGACCTCATCCCGCGCCAGCAGTTCGAGGTCCCGATCCAGGCGGCCATCGGCTCGCGCATCATCGCCCGCGAGAACATCCGCGCGATCCGCAAGGACGTGCTCGCGAAGTGCTACGGCGGCGACATCAGCCGCAAGCGCAAGCTCCTCGAGAAGCAGAAGGAGGGCAAGAAGCGCATGAAGATGGTCGGACGGGTCGAGGTGCCGCAGGAGGCCTTCGTCGCTGCCCTCTCGAGCGACGCCGACGCAGGCAAGACGAAGAAGTAACGCGCACAAGGGCGCTCGCGGTCGTACCGTGGGTACTGCGGCCGCAGTGCATGAGTCGTACGCGTGGCCGTCTGGGCGGCGATCCGACCGCCGCCCGGACGGCTGCGCGGGCTCGGTTACCAGTCGGTAACCCATGCGTCATGATCGACGCCTACGCCCTCTACCGTCGTCTCGAGCGCGTGCCCCTGGGCAAGCGGGTCTTCGGCCTCGCGTTCAGCGCGGCGGCGCCGTACTTCCGGTCCGTGCGCCCACGCGTCGTCGAGGTCGCCCCCAACCGTGCCGTCGTCGTCGTGCCGAAGCGACGCCGGGTGCAGAACCACATCGGCACCGTCCACGCGATCGCCGCCTGCAACGGTCTCGAGGCTGCGATGGGCCTGCTGGCCGAGGCGAGCATCGCGCCGACGCACCGGTGGATCCCGCGAGGGATGGAGGTCCGCTACCCGGCGACGTCGACGACCGCCCTCACCTGCACCGCCGTCACCGACCCCGCGGCGTGGTCGCCCACCGCGGACGGCGAGCCGTCCGAGGTGCCGGTCACCGTGACGGCGACGCGGGCCGACGGCGTCGTCACGGTCGAGGGGACGATCCACCTCCACGTGAGCCCGCGACGCTGAGGGTCGCGGGCGCAGAGCCGCTCAGGCCGAGAGCAGCTTGCGGCGCAGCAGGTCGGTGTCGGCAGCGGTCCAGCCCTGCTGCGCAAGCCACCCCAGGGGGCCGTCGAAGCGCTCGTCGAGGGTGGCGAGCAGCATCCGCATCGTCTCGGTGGTCGGCGACTGCTGGGCCACCGTCTTGTCCTTGAGGTTCTCGGCGTAGGCGGGCTTGGCCCGCAGGCGCCCCATGATCGCGGCGACCCGCTCGGCCGAGGCGGCGAAGTCGGCGATGACGAGCTCGTCGGGCACGCCGACGACCTTGAGGGCGAGCCCCACGACCGTGCCGGTGCGGTCCTTGCCCGCCGCGCAGTGCACGACCGCGGCGCCACGGCTGCCCGCGATGGCGCGCAGCGCCGCCACGACCGAGTCAGGTCGCTGGGCGAGGTAGCCGAGGTAGTGCTCCGACCAGAACTGCTCGTGGCTGCGCCGGTGCTCCTCGTCGACCGCCGCTGCCGCTGCGGCCTCGCGCCGCTCGTCGGTCTCCCAGGGCAGGGCGCGCTCGGCGGCGGGAATGCCTGACTCCGTGGAGTCCTCGCGGTAGAGGGTGTGGTGGTGGTGCGTCACGCCGTCGACGGCGAGGAGCGGGCCGTCGCCCTCCTTGGCCACCTCCACGTGGGTGCGCAGGTCGACGATGTCGGAGACCTCGTAGGTGCGCACGAGCGCCTCGACCGCCTGCGGAGTGAGGTCCTGGAGGTTGTCGGAGCGCAGCAGGCGGTGTGGGAGCACCTCGTCCCCGCCGCTGGTCACCATCCCCCCGAGGTCCCGCATGTTGACGACGCCGTCGAGCTCGATCCAGTTGGGGCGGTACACCCTTGCACCCTAGGCGACCGCGCCGAGCCGGTTGGCACCCACCCACGCGGACGAGCCACCCCCAGGGGGCTGGGACAATGGGCGTATGCCGCCCTCCGCCCTTCCCGACGGCGACCCCCCTCCCAGCACGGGGGAGCTCCCACCCTCGGCGCTCGCCGACCTCGCGACGACCGACCTCGGAATCTACGTGCACGTGCCCTTCTGCACGGTGCGGTGCGGCTACTGCGACTTCAACACGTACACGCTGACCGAGCTCGGCGGCCCCGGTGCGAGCATCGGCGTCGACACCTACGCCGACGCGGCCCTGCGCGAGCTCGACCTCGCGGAGGCTGTGCTCGGGGCGGGTGCGCCTCCGGTGTCGACCGTCTTCGTCGGGGGTGGCACTCCGACGATGCTGAGGTCACGTGACCTGGTGACGGTGCTCGACGGCATACGCGAGCGGTTCGGCCTGGCTCCCGACGCCGAGGTGACGACCGAGGCCAATCCCGACTCCGTGACGCCAGACTCGCTGCGCGAGCTCGCCGACGGGGGATTCACCCGTGTGTCGGTCGGGATGCAGTCGGCGGTGCCGCACGTGCTGCGCACGCTCGAGCGCACCCATGACCCCGAGAACGTCGCGCGAGCCGTCGCGGCGACGAGGTCCGCGGGCATGCAGGTCAGCGTCGACCTCATCTACGGCACGCCGGGCGAGTCGCTCGCCGACTGGCGCCGCAGCCTCGAGGCGGCTGTCGCCCTGGAGCCCGACCACGTGTCGGCGTACGCCCTGGTCGTCGAGGAGGGCACGAAGCTCGCCGCGCAGGTGCGACGCGGAGTCGTGCCGGCGCCCGAGGACGACGACGAGGCCGACAAGTACGAGCTCGCCGACGAGCTGCTCTCCGCGGCGGGCTTCGGGTGGTACGAGGTGAGCAACTGGGCCCGCTCGGAGCAGGCGCGGTGCCGGCACAACGTCGCCTACTGGTCGGGCACGAACTGGTGGGGGGTCGGCCCGGGGGCGCACAGCCACGTCGGCGGAGTGCGGTGGTGGAACGTCAAGCACCCGAGCGCGTACGCCGCCCGGCTGGGCGCGGGGGAGTCGCCGGCGCAGGCCCGCGAGGGGCTCACCGACGAACAGCGCTACGACGAGCGTGTGCTGCTCGGCACACGTCTCGTGGACGGCCTTCCCGTGGCGGATCTGCGAGGATCGGGGCGCACCGCCGTGGCCGGACTGATCGCCGACGGACTGCTCGACGGCCGGGCTGCCCTGCGGGACTCCCGGCTCGTCCTGACGCTCCGTGGACGCCTCCTCGCCGACACGGTGGTGCACCGGCTCCTCGCGTCCTGAGGGGCGCGTGGCGAAGCGACCCGGAAGGCAGATGAGCGAGACCATGTCGACGACGACGAGCGGCGCAGAGAGCACGAAGGCGACCGAGACCACCTCCCCTCGCGTCAGACGGGCCGCCGACCGCGTTGTCGAGGGCGCGTCCGGTGGGCGTTCGGTCGAGCCCCGCGAGGTCGTCGCGAGGGCACGTCGGGCGTTCGACACGGGGCGCACGAAGCCGCGGGCGTGGCGGGTTGCGCAGCTCAAGGCCCTCCGCGTGCTCCTCGTGGACCACGAGGCCGACATCGCCGCGGCGCTGCACGCGGACCTCGGCAAGAGCGCCAACGAGGCCTGGGTGACCGAGACCGGGTTCCTCGTCCGTGAGATCGACCACACGCTGCGCCACCTGCGGGCCTGGACGGCTCCCCGGCGCGTCCCGGTGCCGCTGTCCCTCGCGCCGGGTCGGGCCCGGGTCGTGCGCGAGCCGCTCGGCGTGGTGCTGGTCATCGCCCCCTGGAACTACCCGCTGCAGCTGTGCCTCGCGCCGCTCGTCGGGGCGCTCGCCGCCGGCAACGCCGTGGTGCTCAAGCCGAGCGAGCTCGCGCCGGCGACGTCGGCCCTGCTCGCCCGGCTCGTGCCCAAGCACCTCGACCCGGAGGCCGTGCACGTCGTCGAGGGTGCGGTGCCCGAGACGACGGAGCTGCTCGCGGAGCGCTTCGACCACGTCTTCTACACCGGCAACGGCACGGTCGGTCGCATCGTGCTCGAGGCTGCCGCGGTCCACCTCACGCCGGTCACGCTGGAGCTGGGCGGCAAGTCCCCGGCCTACGTCGCCGACGACGCGGACCTGCCCGTTACGGCACGGCGCCTCGTCTGGGGCAAGTTCACCAACGCAGGGCAGACGTGTGTCGCCCCCGACTACGTCATGGCCAGCGCCGAGACGCTCGAAAAGCTGGAACCGCTTCTCGTGGAAGCGATCCGCGAGACCTTCGGTGACGACCCAGCCGCATCGTCCGACTACGGCCGCATCGTCGACGCCCGGCACTTCGAACGGCTCACCGGGCTCATCGACGCCGAGCGGGTCGTGTCCGGCGGCCGGTCCGACGCGGCCACCCGCTACATCGAGCCCACTCTCGTCGAGGTCGCCGACCCCGACGACCCCGACGAGGCCGTCATGCGCGACGAGATCTTCGGACCCGTGCTGCCGCTCGTCCCCGTCGCCGACCTCGACGCGGCCATCGCCCTGGTCAACCGGCGCGACAAGCCCCTGGCGCTCTACGTCTTCACCCCGTCGACCGTGGTGCGTGAGCGCTTCGTGCGTGAGACGTCCTCGGGAGCCATCGGCTTCAACATCCCGCTGGCACACCTCGCGGTGCCGGAGCTCCCGTTCGGTGGTGTGGGCGCGAGCGGGATGGGCGCCTACCACGGCGAGCGGTCCGTCGAGCTCTTCTCGCACGCCAAGGCCGTGCTGACCATGCCGACGCGCCCCGACACGACGGCCTGGATCCGGCCGCCGTTCACCCGGTTCAAGGAGCAGGTCATCGACAGGGTCGTGGCCCCCGGGCGCCGGCGACGCTGACCGGCCGAGAACGCAGTGCTAATGACAGCGGTGTCATTAGCACACTTGATGTTGCGTGTTGCGCATCCTGTCTGGCGTGTCGCGAGGGATTTCTGGGAAACCAGTCATCCTGTGGCCCGAATGTCCTACATTTCCGTGAGCACCCACGGCCGATCACGGGAGACCACATGCGACTGGCGCGCCGCCCCCACGAGCAGGACGGGCACCCGTCGACCCTTCGGACCGTCCGGTCCAGGGCTCTGGCTCTGCTCGTCGCCGTCGTCTCGCTGCTCGTCGGGACCGTTGGCCTCGCCGGTCCTGCCCGGTCGGCCGAGTGGATCGTCCTGTGCACCGGCTACGACCCCTGCCAGACCGCCGGCTACCCGAACTCGGGCTACACGACGAACGCCACGACGAGCTGGTGGCGCCAGTCCACCGGGCACAACTGCACCAACTACGTCGCCTACCGGCTCGTCCAGAACGGCCTGCCCAACGTCAAGCCGGCCACGCTCTCGGGAAACGCCTACAACTGGGGTCCGGCCTTCGCCGACCGCACGAACGACGACCCGGCGGTCGGCTCGGTCGCCTGGTGGAACACCTCGTTCTCGGCCACCGGGCACGTCGCCTACGTCGAGCGCGTGGTCTCCGCCGACGAGATCCTCGTCTCCGAGGACAACTGGGGCGGCGACTTCAGGTGGCGCAAGGTCACCCGCACGGGCGGCAAGTGGCCGAACGGCTTCATCCACCTCAAGGACCAGGGCGCCACCGTCGTCGACACCGACGTCTACCGGGCCGTGACCCCGACCCGCGTCCTCGACACCCGCACCGGGCTCGGCGCCCCCGCGGCGAAGGTCGCGGCCGGCGCGTCGATCGCCGTCCAGGTGGGTGGCCGCGCCGGTGTCCCGACCGGCGGCGTCGGGACCGCCGTCCTCAACGTCACGGTCACCGCGCCCGCTGCGGCCGGCTACCTCACCTCCTACCCGTCGGGCGCCGTGCGCCCGGGGTCGCGCAGCGTGTCGTACGCGTCCGGTGCGACCATCAGCGAGCTCGTCCCGGCCCGCCTCGGGACCGACGGCAAGGTGCGCCTCTACACGTCCGCCGCGGCGAACCTCGTGGCCGAGGTCGTCGGTTGGTACCCCACGACCGGGCACCTCGTGCCCGTCACGCCGACCCGCGTACTCGACACCCGCAGCGGCCTCGGCGCCCCGCAGGTGCGCATCCCCGCGGGTGGCACGGTCGACCTGCCGGTCGCGGGGGCGGGGATCGTGCCCGCCACCGGGGCGTCCGCGGTCGCCCTGGACATCTCGGCAGCCGCGCCGTCCGCCGGCGGCTGGTTGACGGCATACCCGTCGGGGTCGACCCGCCCGGCAACGGCGCACGTCGGCTACGAGGCGACCACGTCGATGACCGGGATGGTCGTCTCGAGGCTCGGCACCGGGGGCAAGGTGACGATCCACTCGACGGCCGAGACCGACGTGCTCGTCGACGTCGTCGGCTGGTTCCGGACCGGAGCCGACCACGTGGCCGTCACCCCGGCGCGGATCGTCGACACGCGCAGCGGGCTGGGCGCGCCGGCCGGTCGGGTGGCCGCCGGAGCCACGATCACGGTGCCGGTGCTCGGGCGTGGTGGAGTGCCGAACGTGGGGGTCAGCGCCGTCTCGGTGACGTTGGCGGCCGTCACGCCGACTGCCACGACCTCGGTCACCGCCTACCCGACGGGCCTTGCGAGGCCCGCCTCGCCGAGCCTCACGGTTCCGGCCGCGCGCACGCGGGCCAACTGGGTCATCGTCCCGGTGGCGGCCGACGGCTCGATCACCGTGCACACGTCGGCCGAGACGAACCTCGTCGTCGACGTGCAGGGCTACTTCAAGAAGTAGGGGTCAGGCACCGGGCTCGGTGACGAAGTCGATGAGCTCCTCGACGCTGGCGAGCAGCGTCGGCTCGAGGTCGGCGTACGTGCGCACCGTGCCGAGGATGCGCTTCCACGCGTTCGCGATGTCGGCCTGGCTCGCGTGCGCCCAGCCGAGCTCCGCGCAGATGCCGTGCTTCCACGACGTGCCCCGCGGGATGACCGGCCACTGCTGCCAGCCGAGCCGTTCGGGCCGCACCGACTGCCAGACGTCGACGTACGGGTGGCCCAGGATCCTCACGTGCTGGGCGAGGCCCGGAAGGGCCTGCGCCTGCCCGACGATGCGGGCCTCCTTGGTGCCCGGCACCAGGTGGTCGACGAGCACCCCGAGGCGGCGCCCGGGGCCGGGCTGGAACTCCGCGATGATGCCCGCGAGGTCGTCGACGCCGTCCATGAGCTCGACGACGACGCCCTCGACGCGCAGGTCGTCGCCCCACACCTTCTCGACGAGCTCGGCGTCGTGGCGGCCCTCGACGTAGATGCGCGAGCCGCTGGCGACCTTCGCCCTCGCCCCGGCCACGGCCACGGACCCGCTCGCGGTGCGTGACGCGGCCTTTCGGGCCTCGGCCAGGGCCGCGCCAGAGGCGGCGACCGGAGGCGTCAGGGTGACGGGGGCGCCGTCGAGGAGGAAGCCCGGGCCGAGCGGGAAGGCCTTGGTGCGGCCGCGCCGGTCCTCGAGGTGCACGACGTGCATGCCACCGGCCTTCTCGACGCGCACGACGGCACCCACCCAGCCCGTCTCGACCTCCTCGACGACGAGGTCGGGCTCGGCCGGGGTCGGCGTCGACCGGCCGCGCTTCGGGGCGCGCCAGTCACCGCTCAGCACGTCGGATCCGTATCGGTCGTTGGGAGACACGACAAGCGAGCGTATGCCGCCGGGCCGGCCCCGGCGCGCGCGCCACGCGGGCGACCGGAAGGTGGCGAGGCGGCATACGGTTGGATGAAATCGGAGATCGGCGCGTCACGTCGTAGACTTGGCACTCGCTGACCGAGAGTGCCAGAGCAGGTGCCGCCGCAGGGAGCCTCGCCCGCACCCGCGGCGCTCCGAGCCGTCCGTCGGTCGCCGATGGCCCAACCGTGAAGGAGGTAGGTGATGAGCGAGGACCGCAGGCTCATGGTGCTGCGCGCCATCGTCCAGGACTACGTGCAGACCTCCGAGCCGGTCGGCAGCAAGGCCCTCGTCGAACGACACCACCTCGGGGTGAGCGCGGCGACGGTGCGCAACGACATGGCCCTGCTCGAGGAGGAGGGCCTCATCCACGCTCCGCACACGTCGGCCGGCCGGGTGCCCACCGACGCCGGCTACCGCGTGTTCGTCGACCGGCTCAGCGCGGTCAAGCCCCTCAGCTCGGGTGAGCGACGCGCCATCAGCCAGTTCCTCGAGGGTGCCGTCGACCTCGACGACGTCGTCGACCGCACCGTGCGCCTGCTCGCCAGCCTGACCCGCCAGGTCGCCGTCGTGCAGTACCCCTCGCTGACCAGGTCGACCGTGCGCCACATCGAGCTCGTCCCGTTGGGCTCGTCGCACCTGATGATCGTGCTCATCGTCAACACCGGCCGCGTCGAGCAGCGAGTGGTCGACACCGGCCGGGTCCTGTCCGACGCCGACGGCGAGGCCCTCGTGTCGTCGATCCGCACGCGCATCAACGACGTCGCCGCCGGCGTGCCGTTCACCGTCGCCGCCACGCGGCTGCGGCGCCTCGTCGACGAGACCGACGAGGTCGACCGTGCTGCGATGCGGGCCGTCGTCTCGGCCCTCGGTGACGCGCTCGTCGAGGAGCGCGAGGAGCGCGTCGTGCTGGCCGGTCAAGCCAACCTCGCACGAGCCGGTGCTGACTTCCCGCGCACCATCGGGCCCATCCTCGAGGCCCTCGAGGAGCACGTGACACTGTTGCGCCTGCTCGGCCAGCTGGGCGACGACCCCGACCTCGTCTCCGTGCGCATCGGCTCCGAGAACCCCGTGACGGGCCTGCAGACCACCTCGCTCGTGTCCGTCGGCTACGGGTCCGGGTCCGAGCGCGTGGCCAGCCTCGGGGTGCTGGGCCCGACCCGCATGGACTACCCCACGACGATGGCGTCGGTCCGTGCAGTCGCGCGCTACGTCTCCGAGATCCTCGACGAGAACCAGGCCACCTGACCGGCTCCGACCCGCTTCGACACCTCACGCACCCACCGGCGCACCGCTGCGCAGAACCGAACGCACCACGTACCGAAGGAATCCCAGCTTGAACGACTACTACGCCGTCCTCGGTGTCTCGCGCGACGCGAGCCAGGAGGAGATCAAGAAGGCCTACCGTCGGCTCGCCCGCAAGCTGCACCCCGACGTGAACCCCGGCGCCGAGGCCGAGGAGGAGTTCAAGCGGGTGTCGCAGGCGTACGACGTGCTGTCCGACCCGCAGAAGCGCCAGTCGTTCGACATGGGCGCCGACCCGTTCGCCAGCGGTGGCGGCGCCGGCTTCGGCGCCGGTGCCGGGTTCTCGTTCAGCGACGTCATGGACGCCTTCTTCGGAGCGGGGGCGACGGCGGGCACGCGTGGCCCTCGGCCGCGCACGCAGCGCGGGCAGGACGCCCTCGTGCGGCTCGACCTCGACCTCGCCAAGGCCGTCTTCGGCTCGGAGGAGGAGCTCGCGCTCGATACCGCGGTGGGCTGCAACCGCTGCGGCGGCGACGGCGCCGAGCCCGGCACGGGCCGGCAGACCTGCCCCATCTGCAAGGGCGCCGGCGAGGTGCAGCAGGTCCAGCGCAGCTTCCTCGGCCAGGTGATGACCTCGCGTCCGTGCGTCAACTGCCAGGGCTACGGCTCGACCCTCACCGACCCGTGCCACGACTGCTCCGGCGACGGCCGCGTGCGCACCCGTCGCTCGCTCAAGCTCAAGGTGCCCGCCGGTGTCGACACCGGCACCCGCATCCAGCTCACCGGTGAGGGTGAGGTCGGCCCCGGCAACGGCCCGGCCGCCGACCTCTACGTCGAGATCCGCGTCCTCAACCACGAGACCTACACTCGCCGCGGGGACGACCTGCACTGCAGCGTCGAGCTGCCGATGGCCGCCGCCGCGCTCGGCACGAGCTTCAAGCTCTCGACGTTCGACGGCATGCAGGACCTCGAGATCAAGGCCGGCACGCAGAGCGGTGACGTCCTGACGCTGCGCGGTCTCGGGGTGACGCACCTGCGGCACGGCGGCCGCGGCGACCTGCTCGTCCACGCCACGGTCATGACGCCGACGCGCCTGACCGACGAGCAGCAGGAGCTGCTGCGGCAGTTCGCGGCGCTGCGCGGCGAGGAGCGGCCCGAGGGCCGTCTCGCCCCGGCCAACAAGGGGCTCTTCGGCAAGCTGCGCGACGCCTTCAAGGAGAAGTGACCTCCCCGTGAGCGCCCGGTGACCCACCAGCTCTTCCTCGGCGAGCCGACCTCGGTCGCCGCGGCGGTCGAGGGCGCGTCGCTGCTGCTCGACGGCGACGAGGGCCGCCACGCCGGCGCCGTCGTGCGCCTGCGCGTGGGCGAACGCTACTTCGTCGCCGACGGTGCCGGGCGCCGCGTCCTGCTCGAGGCCACCGACGTCGACCGGTCGTGGGTGCGGGGGACGGTGCTCGCAGTCACCGACGAGCCCGCACCGCCCACGCGGTTCGTCCTCGTGCAGGCCCTGGCCAAGGGCGACCGCGACGAGCAGGCCATCGAGGCCGCGACCGAGCTCGGTGTCGACGAGGTCGTCCCGTGGCAGGCGGAGCGCTCTGTCGTCGTGTGGCGCGGTGAGCGCGCCGCGAAGTCGCTCGCGAAGTGGGCGGCCGTGGTGACCCGGGCGACCAAGCAGTCCCGCCGCTCCCGTGTGCCGGTGACGTCGCCCGCGGTCGGGCTCGCCCCGCTCGTGGCCCGGGTGGGGGAGTCGGCCCTGGCCCTGGTGCTCCACGAGGACGCCACGGAGCCGCTCGCCTCCGTCGAGCTGCCGACGCAGGGCGACGTGCTCCTCGTCGTCGGCCCGGAGGGCGGCATCACCGATCGCGAGGTCGAGGCCCTGCGCACTGCCGGGGCCCGCCCCGTGCGCCTCGGGTCGACGATCCTGCGCGCGTCGTCCGCCGGCCCGGCGGCCCTCGCCGTGCTCAGCGCCCGCACCCGCTGGCGCTGACGCCCACCACGACCGGAACGTGCGCTCCGTCACGCGCTGGGCGGTCTCGGGGCCGTTGACGCAGCGCTCTCCCGATCGATGCGTGTGTCAGCGGGCCGCGAAGGGGATCCGCTGCTCCGAGGCGACCGAGCCGTCCTTGGCGCTGCTCTCGAAGACCCGCAGCACGTACGAGCCCGCTGTGAGGGCCTTCTTCGTCGAGAAGGTGTAGCTGCCTCGCGCCGGCGCTGCTTCGGACGCCGTCGTGAAGCCCTTCTCGAACGAGCCGCCGTCGCGCAGCAGCTCCCACTCGACGTTCGCCTCGAAGGTGCTGGCCACCCCCTTGGCCGTCAGCGTCGAGCCCGCCTTGACGACGCCGTTCCGGGCGGGCGCGTCGACCCAGATCGGGGCGACCTGCTCGAGCACGGCGATGGGGTCGCTCGGCCGGTTGAACGTCGACGAGGCCGTGTGACCGGGCGAGACGTCCTGGCCGCCGTCGGCGAGCTCGAAGCGCACCGGGAGCGACTTGCCGAGGGCGGCCTGCACGGTCCAGACGAGCTGCTCGGTCGCGAGGGTGGCGTCGTCGCTGGTCCCGGCCGACAGACGCACGCGGATGGAGTCGGCGCCGACGGTGACGGACTGCGGCGTCACGCCCGTCCACGCCGACCGGTACTGCGACCCCTTGGGTGCGGAGCCCATCGCCAGGCGCAGGGCGGCCAGCGCCTTGCCCTCCGGCGTGACGGGCGCGGCGACCGGGGTCGACACGAACTCGCGGAAGAGCCGCACCGGGCCGCCGCCCCCGCGCACGGGCCCGAGGTAGTAGACAGGCACCGACGTCGGCGTCGTCACGGGCGGGACGACGCTGGTCGGCGCGGTGGTGGCCTGGGTCGGACCACTGGCCGTCTGCGTCGGCAAGCTCGACGGCCCGGTCGAGGGCGTTGCGCTCGAGCGGCTCGACGACGGGTTGCCGGTCGTGCTGGAGGTCGCCGCGACCGGCGGGGTCGAGCTCGACGGGCGGTTGACCGCCCACACCGTGCCGGCGACGAGCACCACAGCGGCCGCCGCGGCAGCGGGAAGGAACCACCGGTGGTGCCGGCGGCGGCCGCTCGACTCGGAGGCGTGCGCCTCCGTGAGGATCGCGCCGAGCCGGTCGCCGGGGCTGATCGTCCGCGCCTCGGAGTCGAGGGCGCGCCGCAGGCGGTCCTCGACCGGCCGCAGGCCCGCACCGATCACGACCGGCTCGTCGTCGGGCGTCTGGCCGCCCGGTCGCCTCGGGTCGGTGTTCATGACAGCTCCCTGGGGTCGATGGTGTGCCGCAAGGCGGTGAGCCCCCGGTGGGCGTGGGTCTTGACGGCGCCGGGGGAGATCTCGAGGGACTCGGCGATCTGTGCCTCCGAGAGCCCGCCGTAGTAGCGCAGGACGAGTACCTCGCGCTGACGGGTCGGCAGGGTGCGTAGGGCGTCGACGACGGCGTCGCGCTCGGACTCCCGCAGCACGTGCGTCTCGGCGCTGCCGAGCGCGTCGCGGCCCGGCGCGTCCGCGGCTGCGGCGTCGCGGGCGTTCTGGCGGTCGACCACCACGTTGTGCCGCTGCACCGAGCGGCAGCCGTTGACGACCGCCGTCTGGAGATAGCCGACCACGCGTCCGCCGTCACGGATGGAGGCCCAGCTGCGGTGTGTGGCGACGAAGGCGTCCTGCACGACGTCCTCGGCCGCCAGCTGGTCACGCAGCAGCAGCCACGCCAGACGCACGAGCCGGTGCCAGTGCGCGTGGTAGAGCTCGGTGATCGCGACGTCGGGGTCGGTCGGGAGGTCCGTGGCGGCATACGTGCCGGAGGGGCGGGCGGGTCCCGAGCCCCCTGCGGAGCCCCTGGACCTCGGCTCGCTCACCTCGCCTGTCGGCATACCCAACGTTCTCACGGACAAATGACGCGCACGTGCACGTGGAGGTTGACATGCCTAGGGTGCAGACATGACCTCGCAGACCTCAAGTGACTGCCTCTTCTGCAAGATCGTCGCCGGCGAGATCCCCGGCGACCGCGTGGCCGAGTCCGAGCGGTCGATCGCCTTCCGCGACATCAAGCCTGCCGCGCCGGTGCACGTGCTCGTCGTGCCGCGAAGGCACGAGCCGACGGTCGGGGCGCTGGCCGCCGCGTCCGACGTGGACCTCGCCGACGTGTTCCGGCTGGCCGCGCAGGTGGCCGACCAGGAGGGCGTCCCCGACGCGTACCGCATGATCGTCAACACGGGCAGCGCGGCGGGCCAGACCGTCTTCCACGCCCACGTCCACGTGCTGGCGGGCGTCGCCTTCACCGAGGGGCGGATGGTGTGAGCGGCGACGCCACCGCCACCGCCCCACCCGTCGAGACCGACGAGGGTCCCAGCGCTCCCGCCGACGTGCCGGCGACGCCCGCCAAGAGCGACAAGCCCGAGCCCGTCGACGAGCTCGTCACGACCCACCACGTGCTCAAGGTCGGGCGCCGTCGGCTCGCCTACACGGCGACGACGGGCCGGGTCGTGCTCCGCGAGGAGGAGCACAAGGACGGCACCTTCGGGGGGCACAAGGCGCGCGCCGAGCTGTCCATGACGAGCTATGTGCTCGACGACGCCGACGCGCGCACCCGGCCGGTCACCTTCGCCTTCAACGGCGGGCCCGGCAGCTCGAGCGTCTGGCTGCACCTGGGCCTCCTCGGCCCGCGCCGAGTGGTCAGTGGCGACGTCGGCGCCCTCGAGCCCCCGCCGTACGCCCTCGTCGACAACCCCGAGTCGCTCCTCGCCGTCAGCGACCTCGTCTTCATCGACCCCATGTCGACCGGCTACTCCCGAGCCGTCGAGGGCGGCAAGCCCGGGGAGTACCACGGCTACCAGAAGGACATCGAGTCCGTCGGCGAGCTGATCCGCCTCTGGACCTCCCGCAACGGCCGGTGGATGTCCCCGAAGTTCGTCGCCGGCGAGTCCTACGGCACGTTGCGCGGCGCGGCGCTCGCCGAGCACCTCCAGTCCCGCTACGGGATGTACCTCAACGGGCTCATCCTCATCTCGAGCGTGCTCGACCTCAGCTCGGTCGACTTCGAGAACCAGCGCAACGACCGCGCCCACGCCCTCTACCTGCCGACGTATGCCGCCGTGGCCCACTACCACGGCAAGCACGGGCGCAGGTCGCTGCGCACCGTCCTCGACGAGGCGGAGGCGTATGCCGCCCGCGACTACCCGTGGGTGCTCTCGCGCGGCAACCGGCTGACGAGGGCCGAGCGCGCCGAGGCGGTCGCGACCCTCGCCCGGCTCTCGGGCCTGACCGAGGACTACGTCGACCGCGTCGACCTGCGCATCGAGCACTGGCGCTACTTCACCGAGCTGCTGCGCGACCAGCGCCTGTCGGTGGGTCGCCTCGACTCGCGGTTCACCGGACCGGCCGCCGCTGCGTTCGCGGAGAACATGGACGCCGACCCGTCGCACGACGCGATCACCGGCCCGTATGCCGCCGCCTGGAACCACTACGTGCGCGACGAGCTCGGCTACGGCAGCGACCTGCACTACGAGCAGATCTCGCGCCTGGTCCATCCGTGGTCGTTCAAGGACTTCGAGGGTCGGCCGATCGACGTGTCGCCGAAGCTCGAGCGCGCGATGCGGCAGAACCCGCACCTGCGGGTGCACATCGCGTACGGCTACTACGACGGTGCCACGCCGCACTTCGCCGCCGAGGACGTCGTCGCGCACCTCCAGCTGCCCGACGGGCTGGTCGCGAACATCGAGCACGCCTACTACGAGGCGGGGCACATGATGTACGTCCACGAGCCGTCGCGCCTGCGGCAGAGCAAGGACCTGTCCGAATTCGTGGTGAGGAGCTCCGGTCGCGACACGTAGACTCGGCAGCACGATGAATGACGCGCAACCTCGACCATCCGAGTCCGACGGCACCGCCACCACTGCCAGCAGCGACCGGCCCGAGCGCTCCAGCGGAGCCCGCTCCGGCGCGGACGCACCGGTCCTGACCCGGCAGATCCCGCCCCCGATCGAGATGGTCACGCTCCTCGGCCCCCGCGACGAGCTGCTGCGCACCATGGAGCGGCAGTTCCCGCTCGTCGACACGCACGTCCGGGGCAACGAGATGACGTTCGCCGGGCCGGCCGGCGAGCTCGAGATCATCGACTCGCTCATCGACGAGCTGCTCGTCATCGTCGAGACCGGTCAGCCGCTCAACCGCGACGCCGTCGAGCGCTCCATCTCGATGCTGCGGAGCCAGACCCTCGAGCGCCCCGCCGACGTGCTCACGATGAACATCGTCAGCAACCGCGGTCGCACCATCCGGCCCAAGACGCTCAACCAGAAGCGCTACGTCGACGCCATCGACCAGCACACGATCGTCTTCGGCATCGGCCCTGCCGGCACCGGCAAGACCTACCTCGCCATGGCCAAGGCCGTCGCCGCGCTGCAGGCCAAGCAGGTCAACCGCATCATCCTCACCCGGCCCGCCGTCGAGGCGGGTGAGCGCCTGGGCTTCCTGCCCGGGACGCTCAACGACAAGATTGACCCCTACCTGCGTCCGCTCTACGACGCGCTGCACGACATGGTCTCGCCCGAGACGATTCCCAAGCTCATGGCAGCGGGCACGATCGAGGTCGCGCCACTCGCCTACATGCGCGGCCGGTCCCTCAACGACGCGTTCATCATCCTCGACGAGGCCCAGAACACCTCGAGCGAGCAGATGAAGATGTTCCTCACCCGTCTCGGTTTCGGCTCGAAGATGGTCGTCACTGGCGACATCACCCAGGTCGACCTGCCGGGCGGCACGCGCTCGGGCCTCAAGATCGTGCGCGACATCCTCGGCGACGTCGACGACATCCACTTCGCCGAGCTCACCTCGCACGACGTCGTGCGCCACCGCCTGGTCAGCGCCATCGTCGACGCCTACGAGCGCGACGACGCGCGCGGGCACAAGCGCGCCAAGCGCCGCAAGGACGCCCCGGCCGGTGCGAGCGGGCCGCGGGACTCCGCCGCGCGGCATACGCCCCCTGTCGTCGACTCGGCCGTCGCACAGGAGGACCCGGCATGAGCATCGACGTCCTCAACGAGACCGACCACGACGTCGACGAGCTCGAGCTGCTCGCGTGCGCGGGATACGTCA
Source organism: Terrabacter terrigena (assembly GCF_042676085.1). Lineage (NCBI taxonomy): Bacteria > Bacillati > Actinomycetota > Actinomycetes > Micrococcales > Intrasporangiaceae > Terrabacter > Terrabacter terrigena. The sequence goes on along the minus strand of NZ_JBHTKH010000001.1, from coordinate 14,681 downwards.
TGGAACAGATGCGGGTGCACCCCCAGGCCGACCTGTGCATCAAGCTCGTCGACGAGGACGCCATGGAGGTGCTCCACGTGCAGTGGATGGACCTTCCCGGTCCCACCGACGTCATGAGCTTCCCGATGGACGAGCTGCGCCCCGGCCGTGAGGGCCAGGAGCCCGAGGAGGGCACGCTCGGCGACATCGTGCTCTGCCCCTCCGTCGCGACGAAGCAGGCCCTCGAGGCCGGTCACGCGCCGATCGAGGAGATGCTCCTGCTCACGACCCACGGCATCCTGCACCTGCTCGGCTACGACCACGCCGAAGCCGACGAGGAACGCGAGATGTTCGAGCTGCAGAGACAGCTGCTCCTCACCTTCCTCGCCACCCGCAACCGACCCGGCGCCTGAGCGAGGGCGAGAGACCGAGATGTTCCCGCGGTTCGCCGTCCCGGCCCTCGTCAGCATCGTCGTCGCGTTCCTGCTGTCGGCCGCCGAGGCCGCCATCTTCCGCATGTCCAGGGTGCGTGCCCAGGAGCTCTTCGACGAGGGGCGGTCCGGGGCGAAGTCGCTCATGACCGTGGTCGCCGACTCGCCCCCCTACCTGTCGGTGATCGCGTTCCTCCGCGTCGTGGCCGAGGCCACCGCCGCCGTGCTCGTGACCCTCGCCGTCGCGGGGCAGGTCGAGTCGACGTGGAGCCGTGCCCTGATCAGCATCGCGATCATGGCGGTCGTCTCGTTCGTCGTCGTCGGTGTCTCGCCGCGCACCCTCGGTCGCCAGAACTACGACACGGTGGCGCTCTGGAGCGCCCCGTTCGCCGTGGGGCTGCGCCGGGTGCTCGGCCCGGTCGCCAAGCTGCTCGTCGTCCTCGGCAACGCCGTGACCCCCGGCAAGGGCTACACCGACGGCCCGTTCCAGACCGAGTCCGAGCTGCGCGACCTCGTCGACATGGCCGGTGAGTCCGACGTCATCGAGGCCGACGAGCGCGAGATGATCCACTCCGTCTTCGAGCTCGGCGACACGCTGGCACGCGGCGTCATGGTGCCGCGCACCGACATGGTCGTCCTCGATGCCGACAAGACGCTGCGCAGCGCGATGTCGCTCTTCCTGCGCTCGGGCTTCTCCCGCATCCCCGTCGTGGGCGAGGACAGCGACGACGTACGCGGCCTGCTCTACTTCAAGGACGTCGCCCGCCGCCTGAACGCCGCCCCCGAGGACGGGCGCCACCCCGCAACCGAGGTGATGCGACCGATGCACTTCGTGCCCGAGAGCAAGCCCGTCGACGACCTGTTGCGCGAGATGCAGCGCGACCAGACCCACTTCGCCATCGTCGTCGACGAGTACGGCGGCACGGCGGGACTCATCACCATCGAGGACATCATCGAGGAGATCGTCGGCGAGATCGCCGACGAGCACGACCGTGAGGGGCCGGGCGTCGAGCGGCTCGAGGACGGCACGTTGCGGGTGCCGGCCACGATGGACATCGACGACCTCGCCGAGCTGTTCGACGTGAACATCGAGGAGGAGGACGTCGACACGGTCGGCGGCCTCCTCACCAAGGTCATCGGACGGGTGCCCATCGTCGGGTCGTCCGGTACCGTCGCTGGCCTGGAGCTGACGGCCGAGCGGATGGCGGGGCGCCGGCACCGCGTCGCGTCAGTCATCGTGCGCCGCGCCGCGGAGCCAGAGCCAGCACCCGAGCACACCGAGACGGAGGACGCCCATGGGCACCCAGGACGCTGACCCGGGCCGACCTGACGGCGGGGTTGCAGGCGGCGCAGGTGCCGCCGGCGGCGCAGGTGCCGCCGGCGGCGACGGCGGCGACTACCGCGCCGGGTTCGCCTGCCTCGTGGGCCGGCCCAATGCCGGCAAGTCGACGCTGACCAACGCGCTCGTGGGGCAGAAGGTCGCGATCACGAGCTCGAAGCCCCAGACCACCAGGCACACCATCCGCGGCGTGGCGACGACGCCCACGGCGCAGGTGATCCTCGTGGACACCCCGGGCCTGCACAAGCCGCGCACCCTGCTCGGCGAGCGGCTCAACGACCTCGTGCGCGAGACGCTCCTCGAGGTCGACGTCATCGGCTTCTGCCTCCCGTCCGACCAGCGCATCGGCCCGGGCGACACGTTCATCGCCAACGAGCTCACCGAGCTGCGGTCGGTGCGCCGGCGGCCCGTCGTGGCCATCGCCACGAAGGCCGACGCTGTCGACCGTGAGCGGCTCGCCGAGCACCTGATCGCGATCGACCAGCTCGGCTCGTGGGACGCCATCATCCCGTGCTCCGCCGTGTCGGGGGAGCAGGTCGAGCAGGTGCGCGACCTCCTCGCCTCGTTCCTGCCGCGCTCGCCCCAGCTCTACCCCGACGGGGTGCTCACCGACGAACCCGAGATGGTCATGATCGCCGAGCTCGTGCGCGAGGCCGCCCTCGAGGGCGTGCGCGACGAGCTGCCGCACTCGCTCGCCGTCGTCGTCGAGGAGATGGTGCCCCGCGAGGGTCGTCCTGAGGGCCGGCCGCTGCTCGACGTGCGCGTCAACGTCTTCGTCGAGCGCTCGAGCCAGAAGGCGATCGTCATCGGACGCGGCGGGTCGCGCCTGCGCGAGGTCGGCACGAACGCCCGCCGGGGCATCGAGGCGCTCCTCGGGCAGAAGGTCTTCCTCGACCTGCACGTCAAGGTCGCCAAGGACTGGCAGCGCGACCCCAAGCAGCTCCAGCGCCTCGGGTTCTGACTGTCCTGGTCCACACCCTCCGGAGCTGGGCGGCGCTGAGGGCCGCCTTCGGTCCTACACTCGGGTCGAGGAGGCCCAGATGTCCGAGACAGCGGCGCACGACCACGAGTTCGAGGTCCTCGAGGACGACCAGACGGTGCCACCGCGGCCCGAGGAGCTGATCGCCGACGCGGGCCCGGACGGCCCCGGCGTGGACGGTCCGGCGGGCGATCCGGCCGCGACAGGTGACCCGGCCGGCCCCTCGGCCTGAGCGAAGCGCCCGTCGCCCGTGCGCTGACACCCCCGGGGGTGTTGTGTACCCTCTCGAACCCCTTTGTGTCACTACGCAATTCGGACGACATTCGTGACGGATCCGGACATTCGTGACGTCCCGACGGGCCAGTTTCATGGAACCCCAGAAGACCCCTAGGTCTGGGGTTCATCGTTGTGCCCGGGGAGGTTCCACCGCACGACCAGGTAAGAGGGGATCTGTGTCATGGACACGCAAGCAACTGCAGAAACAGGGGGTCTGGGGCGCCGGACGCTGCTGAGGTTGGGGGCAGCCGGGGGACTGAGCGCGGCCGTGGTCGGCGCCAAGGTCTTCGCCGTTCCAGGGCTCGAGAAGGGTGGGCTGCTGAACGCCGACGGTGCCTTCGCCGGCACCTCGACGGCCCTGAGCGACCTGCTCTTCTACATCGAGACATACCCGACGAGCCCGCTCATCATGTCCCCGTTCAAGGACCCGCTGACCGTGCCGCAGGCGCTGCGGCCGACGCCGCTGTCGGAGTTCAGCGCGTGGCCGCAGCCACCGGGACCCGGTGTGGGACAACAGAACTCGCTCGGCAACGAGCAGCACCAGATCTGGACGAAGACGATCAACTGCCCGGACCCGATCGTCTACAAGATCGAGCTGATGGTGCGCCCGCACTCGTTCACGAGCTCCAAGGTGCTGCCGATCGACGCCGCAGGCAAGCCGACCGTCTCGTTCGACTCGACCGGCAAGACGTACGCCGCCGGCACGGTCCGCGACCTGCCGCCTAGCACGATCTACGGCTTCAACGGCACGTTCCCGGGCCCGATGATCAACGCCGAGTACGGCAAGCCCGCGCTCGTCCGTTTCGTCAACCGGCTCGACGAGAACGAGCTGGGTCTGGACCGCCAGGACTTCGGCGCTCCCGACTGGTCGTTCCTGACGCACCTGCACAACGGGCACACCGCGCCGGAGAGCGACGGCAACCCGCACTACACGATGAACTACGGGCCGAAGACGCACGGCTACCTCCCGCAGACGTGGTGCGACAACCTGTACCTCAACTGGCCGGCCGGTAACGACGACCGCGAGAAGCAGAGCTTCTTCTGGTTCCACGACCACCGCATGGACCACACCGGCGCCAACGTCTACAAGGGCATGGTCGGGCTCTACCCGATCTACGACCCCAAGGGCAAGCTCGACATGGGCGACGAGCGCTACGGCCTGCGCCTGCCCGGTGTCCGGCGCAACCACGCGGACGGGTCCTTCGACGTCGACTACGACATCCCGCTGGCGTTCTACGACACCCGCCTCGACGACGGCGTGACGACGCACAAGGACGTGCACGACGCCCTCGGCGAGTACCCGGCCGTCAAGAACCCGGCCACGCACCCCGAGTGGTGGGGCAAGACGTTCTTCAAGCACTTCCCGTCGCACGGCTTCGTCGGTGACATCTTCACCATCAACGGCACGGCCTACCCGGTGCTCTACGTCAAGCGCCGCAAGTACCGGTTCCGGTTCCTGGACGCGTCGGTCTCGCGCATCTACGAGTTCAAGCTGATGAGCTCGACCAAGGGGCCGAAGTCCGCTGTGTCGCTGGGTTACTCGGGTGACGAGCTGGACGGTCAGTACCGCATCCCGGACGGCCAGGAGTGCATGAAGTTCGTGCAGATCGCCTCTGACGGCGGGCTGCTTCCGTTCCCGATCACGCGCCGCTCGTTCGAGCTGTGGCCGGCGAAGCGGCGCGAGGTCATCATCGACTTCACGAAGTACGCCGACGGCACGCCGACGACCAAGGGCGACGTCGTCTACCTGACGGACGTGATGAAGATGCCGAACGGGCGCAAGTGGGCGGACTCCTCGCGCTTCTCACCCGACCCGAACTACAAGGTGCCGATGCTGAAGTTCGTCATCGGCGACGCCGCGCCGGACTACAGCGTCATGCCACCGCCGAACCGGCTCATGCGGGCCCTACCACCGCTGCCGAGCAACTGGCGCACGCTGATGGACAACCGGCTCATCTTCGAGGTCGAGCGCGGCAGTGCCGGCGCCGACGTCGAGTGGCTCATCAACGGCAAGCCGTTCGAGCCCGCCACCGTCGCGTCCAGCCTGAAGAACCCTGCGGGAAAGTCGCCGTTGGCCCAGCAGAAGAAGAACAGCTTCAACCTGTGGGAGATCCGCAACGGCGGAGGTGGTTGGGTCCATCCCTTCCACCTGCACATGGAGGAGCACCGCACCCTGATCCGCAACGGGAAGGACGTGTCGCTGACCGCAGAGAACGGGCATCCTGACGACGTCTCGCGTGAGGACCTCGTGGCGCTGGATCCGGACGAGTCGGTCGTCGTCTACCGCGGGTTCCGCGACTTCCACGGACCCTACGTGGCGCACTGCCACAACCTGGCGCACGAGGACCACGCCATGATGTTCGGCTGGGAGATCACCTAGTCCGCACCACCGACCGCGGGTGGCCATCCTCTGGGGTGGCCACCCCGATCGCCTTGACGCTCTTACCTTTTCACTGCAGACACGAGGCTGGTCCCAATGGCGACTCGTTCCGTCCAACCCATCCACCACTTCAGGGCGCACACGAAGAGCGCGGTGAGGCGCTCGACTCCGGTCGCGGAGCCGACGACCGAGCTCGCGTCCGCGTCGCTGCCCGCGCCCGCGAGCCTGCCCGGTGTCCCGTGGGCCACCGTCATCTCGCTCGCTGCGGTGCTCGCCTTCGCCGACGGGTTCTGGGTGATCTCGCTGCGCGGCGCGGTTGGTGCGATCGAGCGCACCGGAGAGCCCTTCGCGACATGGCTGCGGGAGTCGTCGGTGACGACGCCGCTCTACGTCGTGGGGGTGCTCTCCGCCCTCACGGTGGCCAAGCGCCGCTTCGGTCCGGTGCTGCGCGGAGCCCGAGCGGTCATCTCCTCCGCCTGGCTCGTCGCCCTCGGCGCGTCCCTCGTCGGCGCGGCCCACCTCGTCGTCAGCGCCGCCGTCGACTTCCGGCTGCAGTCGGGTCTCGTCGAGCACATGGGCTCGATGAGCACCACGTGCGGCGTCGACTGCGTCGCGCGCCTCGAGTCCGACAGCTTCTGGCTGCAGGCTCGCGCCACCGGCTACGGCGCTGCCATCGTGCTCCTCACCAACGTGCTCGTCGTGGGGTGGGTGGTGGCGATGCGAGGCGGCCGGCTGCGCGTCACCTCGCCGCGGAAGGCGCACGCCTCCGTGCTCGACGACCGGGTCCTCGGGCTCGTCGGCGCGCTCGTAGGTGCGGCCGCCATCCACGTCGTGGTCGTGCCCGAGCACCTCGACGAGTGGGCTGCCGCCGGCCTGTTCTTCGTCGTGCTGGCCGCCACACAGCTCCTCGTCGGGGTCGGCGTGCTGGTTCGCCCGGGACGTCTCGTCTGGGCAGCGTCCGTCGTGGTCGCGGCCGGACCGATCGCGCTCTGGGCGCTCTCCAGGACCGTCGGCCTGCCGTTCGGTCCCGAACCCGGGGTTCCGGAGGCCCTGGGAATGGGCGACCTCGCCTGCGCGGTGCTCGAGGCGGCTGCCGTCGGCTTCGCGCTGTCGCTCCGCTCGGGCGAGAACGCGGACGACACCGATGCCGGCGCCCGGCGTGCGCCCAACCCCCACCGCACCGGCCTCGTCGTCGCTGCCGTCGTCGCCGTGACCCTCGTCGGGCTGGCCGCCAACGACATGGTCCTGATCGGTGGCGACGCCCACGGCTCGAGCACGACCCAGGCCGCCGCCCCCGGTCGGGTCTGAGCCGCCCACTCACACGACGGACGCCGACCCGCAGCGACGCCCGGACCCGGTCTCAGGATCCGGGCGTCCCGGGCCGGCGTGTGGACGGGCTCGAGCCCGGCGGCATACGGTGAGGTCGTGCGTGCGGTGAGCCTCCTCCTTCTCTGCCGCGACGAGGCCTGACCCCGGCCCTCCTCGTCGCGGAGTTTCCCGTGTCCGGCCGGACACCGAGCGAAACACAGACGAGAGAGAGTGCGCGATGATCCACCCCCAGCAGACGTCGGGAATGCCGTTCCAGAAGTACGTCCCCTTCCACGAGCAGATCCCGTTCGACCTGCCCGACCGCACCTGGCCGACCAAGCGCATCGAACGTGCCCCGCGCTGGTGCGCCGTCGACCTGCGCGACGGCAACCAGGCCCTCATCGACCCGATGAACTCCGAGCGCAAGCTGCGCATGTTCCAGCTGCTCGTGAAGATGGGTTACAAGGAGATCGAGATCGGTTTCCCGTCGGCGAGCCAGACCGACTTCGACTTCTGCCGTGAGCTGATCGACGGCGGCCACATCCCCGACGACGTGACGATCCAGGTGCTGACCCAGTGCCGAGACCACCTCATCGAGCGCACCTTCGACGCCATTCGCGGCGCGAAGGAGGCGATCGTCCACTTCTACAACTCGACCTCCATCCTGCAGCGTCGCGTCGTCTTCGGCCTGGACCAGGACGGCATCGTCGACATCGCGGTGCAGGGTGCGCGCCTGATCAAGAAGCTCGAGGAGACGATCCCCGACACGACGATCTACTACGAGTACTCTCCCGAGTCCTACACCGGCACCGAGCTCGACTTCGCGATGCGCATCTGCAACGCGGTCATCGACGTCATCGACCCGACGCCTGACCACAAGATGATCGTCAACCTGCCGGCCACGGTCGAGATGATCACCCCGAACGTCTACGCCGACTCGATCGAGTGGATGGTGCGCAACCTCGACCGGCGCGAGTCCCTCGTCGTCAGCCTCCACCCGCACAACGATCGGGGCACCGGCGTGGCTGCCGCCGAGCTCGGCTACCTCGCGGGAGCCGACCGCATCGAGGGCTGCCTCTTCGGCAACGGCGAGCGCACCGGCAACGTCGACCTCGTCACCCTCGGGATGAACCTCTTCAGCCAGGGCATCGACCCGCAGATCGACTTCAGCGACATCGACGAGATCCGGCGCACCGTCGAGTACTGCAACCAGCTGCCCGTCGGCGAGCGCCACCCCTACGGTGGCGACCTCGTCTTCACCGCCTTCAGCGGCTCCCACCAGGACGCCATCAAGAAGGGCTTCGAGGCGATGGAGGTCGAGGCCAAGGAGAGGGGCACGAGCGTCGACGACCTCGTCTGGGGAGTTCCCTACCTGCCCGTCGACCCGCACGACCTCGGCCGCTCCTATGAGGCCGTCGTGCGCGTCAACAGCCAGTCGGGCAAGGGCGGCGTCTCCTACATCATGAAGTCCGAGCACCAGATGGACCTGCCGCGACGCCTGCAGATCGAGTTCTCCGGCGTCGTGCAGCGCGGCGTCGACCAGGACGGCGGCGAGGTGGCGCCCGCCGAGCTGTGGTCGCGCTTCCAGGACGAGTACCTCCCCAACCCGGGCAAGCCGTGGGGGCGTTTCGAGCTGGTCAACGTCGTCACCGACTCGACCGTCGACGGCGACTCGACGATCGAGGCCACGATCACCGACGACGGCGACCCCGTCACGATCACCGGCCGGGGCAACGGTCCGATCGCGGCCTTCCTCGACGCCTTCATGACGATCGACGGCGCACCCGACATGCGCGTCCTCGACTACGCCGAGCACGCACTGTCGGCGGGTGGCGACGCCCGCGCTGCGGCATACGTGGAGTGCGCCATCGGCCCGCGCGTGCTGTGGGGAGTGGGCGTCGACTCGTCCATCGTCACGGCCTCGCTCAAGGCCGTCGTGTCCGCGTGCAACCGCGCCCACCGCGACCGGATCGCCGACGAGGCGGCTGCGGCCGGCGCCACGGGCTGAGGTAGCCTCGCGCCCCATGGACACCCCGGTCGGCCGAGCCCTGCTCAGGCTGACCGGGGTGTCGCTCGTGGCCGTCGGCCTCGTCGGGCTGCTCGCCCCGCGTGCGGTCAACGTGGCCCACCGCCCACAGGTGGTCGTCCCGGCCACCCTCGGCCTGCTGGCCCTGGCCGGCCTCGTGCGCGCCCCGCGCTGGGCGAAGAACCGCTGGCTGCCCGTCGCCACGGCCATCGGCGGGGGAGTGGTCGCAGGTGCCGTGGGGCTGATGACCGGCTACCGCTACGGCTGGGATGCCCGGGTGGTCATGGACATGGCGAAGGCGCTGCAGGCCGGACGCCCGCTGGGCAGAGCCGACTACGACTACCTCTCGCTGTTCCCCAACAACCTCCCGCTGCTGGCGATCGACCGCATGGGTGTTGCTGTCGGACAAGCCTTTTCACTGTCGCCCGACGCCATCCTCGTTCCGCTCAACGCGTTCTGCGTCGGCGTGACCTTGTATGCCGTCCACCTGGTCGTCGTGCGCGTGGCCGGTCGGGGGCCCGCCCTCGCCGCGCAGCTCGCCACCCTCGTGCTGGTCGGCACGAGCCCGTGGCTGGCCGTGCCGTACACCGACTTCTACGCTATGCCCTTCGTCGTGGGCGGGGTGGCGATGGCGGTCAAGGCGCTTGCCCCGGGGCCCCGAGTGGCTCGCGTCGCGCTGTGGGTGCTGTCGGTCGTCAGCATCGCCGTCGCCTACACGATCAAGACGACGCCGGTGGTCGTCGCGATCGCCGGGGTGCTGACCGCCGTCGTGGCGATCTTCGACCACGACCTCCAGCCCGCCAGGCGCGCCGGAGTCATCGCGGCCTGTGCCGTCTCGATGGTCGCCTTCGTCGGTGTCGGGCTCGGTCTCTCGGCCGCCGCGGCAACCGCCTCCGGGGTCGACTCGTCGCGCATCGACGCAACGGCGACGCCGCCGATCCTCTGGTGGGTCGCCCTCGGCGCCGACGAGCAGCGCAGCCCGTCCGGCGTCGTCAACTACGGCGCCTACTCGCGAGAGATGGTCGACGCCGTGACCGGCCGCGACCCCGGGCAGACGCGGGCGTACGCCGCCGGCTTCCTCGGTGACCGCTGGGCCGAGCGCGGCCTCGGGGGCACGCTGGCCTTCTACGGCAGCAAGGCCGCGTGGAACTGGGGGGACGGTCTCTTCTGGGCCTGGGGCGAGGGGCCGGACTCGCTTCCCGGCACGCTCGCGCCGGCCACCGGTCTCACCGGAGTCGTCCACGACCTCAACGGTTTCCACGGGTCGGTGTACCCCTTGCGGGCCGACCTGACCCAGGCCCTGTGGCTCGCCGTGCTGCTCGTGGCCGGCCTCGGTCTGCTGCGTGCCCCGTACCGGCGCGAGACCCTGCTCCTCGCCGTCTCCGTGCTCGGCATCGCCGCCTTCACCCTCGTGCTGCAGGGGCGGTCGCGCTACCTCTTCGCCTTCGTGCCGGTCGTCGTGGCACTCGCTGCCGCGGTGCACTCGTCGCTGCCGCTCCCGGGTCGGCGCACGCGCGCCTGAGGTGTGGGGGTCGATGCAGCGGCGACCCACCATCGTGACGCGCGGCGTCCGTGGTCGCCGATAGCGTGACGCTGACGCTCCCCGCCCGAGACCTTGGAGGCAACGTGACCGACGCACCGCGTTCGCGAGCGCAGCGCCGACTGGACACCGAGGCCCGGCTGGCCGGCTTCGACCCGCGGCAGCTGACCACGCCGTACCGTTGGTTCCGCATCGTGCCGCGGCGGGTGCAGGCCTGGCGTGAGGTCGACGAGCTCGCCGGGCGCGACCTCATGCGTGACGGCCGCTGGCTGGCATGAGGCCCCGGGCCACCCGTCGAGAACCCAGAGCCTGACGCACACACCCGACCATGGAGACACGATGAGCAAGCCCAGCAGGTCCCTCACCGAGACGGCCGAGCGCCACGTCGCCGACAGCCACGACCTGATCTGCGTGCAGGGCGCGCGCGAGAACAACCTCAAGGACGTCAGCGTCGAGATCCCGAAGCGTCGGCTCACGGTGTTCACCGGCGTGTCCGGCTCGGGCAAGAGCTCCCTCGTGTTCGACACGATCGCCGCCGACTCGCAGCGGATGATCAACGAGACCTACAGCGCGTTCGTGCAGGGCTTCATGCCGAACCTCGCGCGTCCGGACGTCGACGTGCTCAAGGGGCTGACGACGGCGATCATCGTCGACCAGGAGCGCATGGGCGCCAACCCGCGCTCGACGGTCGGCACCGCCACCGACGCCAATGCGATGCTGCGCATCCTCTTCAGCAGGCTCGGGCAGCCGCACGTCGGCCCGCCCACGGCGTACTCCTTCAACGTGCCCACCCGCAAGGCGAGCGGTGTCATGTCCACCGACAAGGGCGGCAGGGTCTCGAAGGCCGTCGTGCGCGCGGCCGTCTACCTCGGCGGCATGTGCCCGCGCTGCGAGGGCATGGGTCACGTCAGCGACATCGACCGCACGGCCCTCTACGACGAGACGAAGTCGCTGAGTGACGGGGCTCTGACGGTGCCGGGCTACTCGATGGACGGGTGGTACGGCCGGCTCTTCGAGGGCGTCGGCCTGCCCATGGACACCCCGATCGAGAAGTTCACCAAGAAGCAGCTCGACACGATGCTCTACTCCGAGCCCACCAAGATCAAGGTCGAGGGCGTGAACCTCACCTTCGAGGGCATCATCCCAAAGATCCAGAAGTCGTTGCTCTCCAAGGACCCCGAGGCCATGCAGCCGCACGTGCGGCGGTTCGTCGAGCGAGCGGTGACCTTCCAGTCGTGTCCCGAGTGCGAGGGCACCCGCCTCACGCCCGAGGCGCGCTCCTCGAAGATCGCCGGCAAGAGCATCGCCGACCTGTGCTCCATGCAGATCAGCGACCTCGCGCAGTGGCTGCGCGATCTCGACGAGCCGTCGGTCGCGCCGCTGCTGACGTCGCTGCGGCACAGCCTCGACTCCTTCGTCGAGATCGGGCTCGGCTACCTCTCCCTCGAGCGGCCCGCCGGCACGCTGTCAGGGGGAGAGGCCCAGCGCACCAAGATGATCCGCCACCTCGGCAGCTCGCTCACCGACGTCACGTACGTCTTCGACGAGCCGACCATCGGGCTGCACCCGCACGACATCGCCCAGATGAACGGGCTCCTCCTGCGCCTGCGCGACAAGGGCAACACCGTGCTCGTGGTCGAGCACAAGCCCGAGACGATCGCCATCGCCGACCACGTCGTCGACCTGGGGCCGCAGGCCGGCACCGGGGGCGGCCAGATCGTGTTCGAGGGCACCGTCGATGGCCTGCGCTCCAGCGGCACCATCACGGGTCGCCACCTCGACGACCGCGCCACCCTCAGGTCGAGCTTCCGCACGCCCACCGGCACCCTCGAGGTGCGCGGCGCCGACACCAACAACCTGCGCGACGTCGACGTCGACATCCCGCTCGGAGTGCTTGTGGTGCTCACCGGCGTCGCGGGCTCGGGCAAGAGCTCGCTCGTGCGCGGCTCCGTCGAGGGCCGCGACGGCGTCATCACGGTCGACCAGGCCGCGATCAAGGGGTCGCGACGCAGCAACCCGGCCACCTACACCGACCTGCTCGAGCCGATCCGCAAGGCCTTCGCCAAGGCCAACGGTGTCAAGCCTGCCCTCTTCAGCTCCAACTCCGAGGGCGCCTGTCCGACGTGCAACGGGGCAGGCGTCATCTTCACCGAGCTCGGGGTGATGGCCACGGTCGAGTCGCCGTGCGAGGACTGCGAAGGGCGCCGGTTCCAGGCCGCCGTGCTCGAGTACGAGCTCGGTGGCAAGAACATCGCCGAGGTGTTCGCCATGCCGGTCTCCGAGGCGCACGCCTTCTTCAGCGAGGGCGAGGCAAGGGTTCCGGCGGCCGCGACGATCCTCGGTCGCCTCGAGGACGTCGGTCTCGGCTACCTCAGCCTCGGCCAGCCGCTGACGACGCTCTCCGGTGGTGAGCGCCAGCGGCTCAAGCTCGCCACGCACCTCGGCGAGAAGGGCGGCACCTACATCCTAGACGAGCCCACCACCGGCCTGCATCTCGCCGACGTCGAGCAGCTGCTCGGGCTGCTCGACCGACTCGTCGACTCCGGCAAGTCGGTCATCGTCATCGAGCACCACCAGGCGGTCATGGCGCACGCCGACTGGATCATCGACCTCGGCCCCGGCGCCGGGCACGACGGCGGCACCGTGGTGTTCGAGGGCACGCCCGCCGACCTGGTGGCCGCGCGCTCCACGCTGACGGGCCAGCACCTCGCGGCCTACGTCGGCGCCTAGACGGACGGCCTGCCGGGGTCAGCTCGGGGTCGGCCCGGCGTCGGCCCGGGTCAGTCGATCGAGCCGCCGAGCACGGCGTCGACCGCGGCCAGGGCTACCGCGTCGCCGTCGCGCGTGATCTCGCCCTCGGCGGGGCGGTTCCAGAGCCAGCAGTCGAGGTCCGCGGCAGAGCCGCAGATCTCTGCGGCCGCGGCGTCATCGGGGCCGTCGACCACGAGGAAGCGCTGGGTGTCTATGGCGTCGCCGTCGTCGTCGGTGCCGGTGACGCGCACCGGCGTCACCGTCCACGAGTGCATGGCATCGACCGTCGCTATGGTGACGGCGGGGCCACTCGGCTCGTGCGTGAGGCCGGGCTCGGGCTCGTAGCCGCGCATGATCCGCAGGGCCTCGTCGACCCCGTCAGCGGAGAGCCGACAGTCGAGCGGCGTGCGGTCGCCGACCGTCAGCTCGGCGTCGAGGCGGTGGATCATCGCCTCGTGGGCCTGGCGACGCCGGATGTAGCCGGCGCTCTTGTCGTCGGCCCACATCCACAGCGGGGTCTCGGGGCTGAGACCGGACAGCACCCGGTGGAGGCGTTTGCTGGACCGGTCGAAGAAGTCGAGCAGGGCGGCCCGGTCGGCCGGCCGCTGCTCGCGGCTCGCGTTCATCGCGTCGAGGTCGTCCGGGTCGGTGAGGCCGCGTTCGGCGATCTCACCCCAGAACCACTGCACCTCGGCGAGGTGCCACAGCAGGTCGTCGGCGTCCCAGTCGGGGCACGTGGGCACGCGCACGTCGGCGGGAGCATTCTCGAGCGCGGCGCGGAACCGGGCCGAGTCGGCCGCGAGATGGTCGAGGAAGGGGAGCGGGCCACCTGAGCGGCTTGACGGCATACGGGGATCCTCCTTGGTGTCAGCGGACGCCGGCTACCCGGAACTGGACGGAGATGCGTGGCCCCATCGGCTCGGACGTCTTGGGCACCGCATGGTCCCACGTGCGCTGGCACGAGCCACCCATCACCACGAGGTCACCATGCCCGAGGGGGTAGCGCAAGCTCTTTGTCGTGGACCCGGGGATGGCACCGCCGTCGCGCGGGCGCAGCGCCAGGGTGCGGGCGGAGCCGAGCGAGAGGATGGCGATCATGGTGTCGCTGTCGCGCGACCGTCCGATGCGGTCGCCGTGCCATGCGACGCTGTCGCGCCCGTCGCGGTAGAGGCAGAGGCCGGCGGTAACGAACGGTTCGCCGAGCTCGGCGGCGTAGTGGGCGCTGAGGGCGTCGCGCGCCTCGTCGAGCATCGGGTGGGGGAGCCGCTCCCCACCGGCGTAGAACTTCGTCAGGCGTGGCACGTCGACGACGGAGTCGTACATCGGCCTGCGCTCGGCGTGCCAGGGGACCTCGCGCAGCAGGGCCGTGAAGAGCTCGTCGCCCGCGGCCAGCCAGCCCGGTCTGACGTCGACCCAGGCGCCCCGTGCGAGGTGGTGGCGGGTGAGGCCGCTGCCGACGGCGCGGAGGGTCATCGCGTCGGTGAGGTCGAGCAGCGAACCCTGGAGAGCGAGGTCCATGCCCCCACGATAACCCGAAACGTCGAACGGGTGTTCTGCATATCTGCTTGGGTGAAGTAGAATCTGTCGATGACCGTGAATCCAATTCGGGGCGTGGATTATCCGTCGACGTACCAGCAGCTGCTCGATTGGTTCCCGGACAACGATTCGTGCC